>JBHJGO010000015.1:0-129372 GCA_050331715.1 Microcoleaceae cyanobacterium | reverse complement strand
ATTCCGTTAGGCGAGTCCCTAGAACGTAATCATTCTACAGGGCATTTCAAATGCCAATCACTCCGGCCCCTAGCTACATCATAATGGCTGTGATTAGCTTGATCCCATCAGGGGCATTCTCGGCCACTTCCTCCTTACCCCCTGCACCAGTAATCATCCCCACTGAGAAATAGAGGGAATCGATAAATGAAGTGTCCAGGCTAATACTGACATAGGTCAGAGCCGATATGAAAATAGTGATCAGCAAAACCAGAGCAACGAGCAGGGCAGAACGACCGTGTTGCTGAAACTTCTGCAAGCGCTTGCCCAAGCTCACTAACCTCTGGATCAATGTTTCCTGGGCAGTTCGGGCTTTTGGTTTAGTGGCAATGATCAGGCGATCGCCACTGGCCAGGGTGCGGTTTTCCAAAACGCCTGAAACCAGATTGAGTTGCCCCTGAATTGGGAGATAGTAGATCAGCATCCGATTGGGATCGGCCCATAGTTCTGCTAAATCCTTCTCAAACCAGGGATGTTGGGGAGTGATGACCTCCTCTCGAATAGGCCAGGTTTGTTGAAATAGTTTGAGCTGACCAATTGCAGGCTTTCCCAGGGCAGCAAAGGTGAAGACCGGCCCCACCAATGCCGAAACGCTCATGCTAATGTGGTCAACCAGAATTTGATCCAGTCGATTGCTGAGGTTAGCGTTGAACAGGCGATTGATGATCCGAATCTTGGGGTTGAGGATGCGGGCCTGCATCAAGATCGCAAGGTTTTCACTGTCGTCATTTCCCGCTAAGACCAGAGCTTGAGCGGCTTGAATTCCAGCCGAGATCAGGGCTGCCTCAGATCTTGGGTTTCCCACAATAACTTCTGGCACCTCCCCCCGAATTGGCGTCTCATTGATCCCAGTCACGGGAAATCCCTGCTGAACCAACAATCGAAAAACTTGATAACCTGTGCGTCCCAGGCCACAGACAATAATGTACGGTTTCATCTGCAGAAGTTTACATCCCAAACCCAAATCAATGAACCACTAGCTCCTCACTGACCTAATCTTTCTATTCTTGAAGAAAAGAACCCTAAAAACTGTATCAGAAAGAACGACGCCCGATCTCAGGAATGCCGATGAGATTCCAGCAATCTACAAGTTTCAGCTTTTTGCGAGCCTCTTACAGAGATTTTGCTAGTAAATCCTGCATGTCTTCCCAGGTTAAGTTCTGTTGAATATAGCGGGGCTGTTCAGCGTTGTAGGGGCTTTCTGCCCGATCAATTCCGAGAATTTCCGCCTCCTCTGGCAAGACTGGAACATCTGGATCAAAGGCCGTAGGTCGCATTAGAGAGCTGGAAAATCCCCTGAAAATCAGAATCTCATCCAGCTCATCCCCAATTTTTGCCCGAATCACCAGAACCTCCTGGGGAAAGATTTCGGTATAGCGCTCCAGTTGAGCAGTTTTTGACGGATTGGTCATAGAGCGATTACGCTGCAAGATTAAGGAAAATTTCTTATTCTAGAGTCTATGACATTTCATTGTTGATAGGCTCAATCAGCCCTTTTCCACCACAGTAACTCAGAGAACCAATGGCACCCTCCACCCTCAACCTTAACTGGGACAAAATTTGCAGCGAACTTGACACGCTTGAAACTATTCGCGATCGCGCCCAAGTGAAAAAGCTGTCCCAGGACTATCATCACTTCAGCCCGATTCTCCAGCCTCAACTTCAAGAGAAAGTTGCCGATTTGGTCGTTTGTCCCACGAGCGAAGCTGAGGTTCTCAAGGTGGCCCAGGTTTGTGTGCAGCATCGAATTCCCCTCACGGTTCGTGGTGCTGGAACCGGGAACTATGGTCAATGTGTGCCGCTTGAGGGAGGCATTGTCGTGGACTTGACCCGGATGCATCAAATTCACTGGATTAAGCCTGGCCTGGCCTGTGTAGAACCCGGAGTGAAGCTGGCGGCCTTTGATAAACAGGCTAGGGAACAGGGGTGGGAACTGCGAATGGTGCCATCTACCTATCGCACCGCAACCATTGGGGGATTTATCGGCGGCGGAAGTGGTGGAATCGGGTCAATTAACTATGGTCAATTGCGCGATCGCGGCAACTTGCAAGCGGTACGGGTTGTGACCCTGGAGGAAACGCCCCAAGTTCTGGAGCTGCGGGGAGATGACGTTCAGAAAGTCAACCATGCCTATGGAATCAATGGCATCATTACTGCCTTGGAACTCCCTCTGGCTCCGGCCTACGACTGGGCAGAATTGATCGTCAGCTTTGAAGATTTCATGACGGCAGCCCGTTTCGGTCAAGCCCTGGGACATGCGGATGGAATTGTGAAGAAGCTGATTTGTGTGTGCGCCTGGCCAATTCCCTCCTACTTTGCGGCGTTTCGGGAAGTGATTCCAGAGGGACAAGCCTGCGCCTTACTGATGATTGCTGATTCTAGTTTGGAACCTTTTCAAGATCTGGTGAAGCAATTTCAGGGCACGATCAGTTACCAGAAATCCGCCCAAGAAGCCAGTAAGGGAACAACGGTACTGGAATATACCTGGAACCACACAACCTTGCACGCCCGGAGTGTTGATTCGTCTCTGACTTATCTACAAACCCTGTTTCCCAATGATCCAAATCTGGAGCTGGTCGAACAGTGCCATCACCACTTTGGCGAAGAAGTTGTCCACCATCTAGAATTCATTCGTTCTCACGGTACGATTGCGCCCGCATCATTACAAATCGTGCGATTTTCGACGGAGGAGCGACTGAACGAAATTATTCGGTATCACGAAGAGAATGGAGCGATTATTTTCAATCCCCACACCTTCATCCTGGAAGATGGCGGCATGAAAACGGTCAACGTAGAACAGCTAGAATTTAAGCGACAGGTTGACCCCCATGGATTGTTCAATCCAGGCAAAATGCGAGCCTGGTCAGAGCAGTAACCGAACGAGTTAAGCCTTCTCAACTTACCCTAGCGCCTTGGGTATCAATCTGAGCTACCTGCACCTCCGTCCGAATCCCCACTGAATTCCAAGCGGTTGCCATAGCTAGAGCAACTTGAGGCGCTGATTCAGGATTTGTCAGGGCGAGTAACGTTGGCCCTGCGCCGCTAATCACTATACCGTATGCTCCCGCTTCCAGCGCTGCCTGCTGAACCGTTTCATACCCTGAAATCAAAGCCTGACGATAGGGCTGGTGAATCCGATCCGCCATCGCAGTTCGCAGCCAATCCGGATGGCCCGTTTCCAATCCTCGCAGCAGTAGACCGAGATGGGCCGCGTTAAAAATGGCATCGGCTTTGCTGTACTGACTGGGTAAAACACGCCGGGCTTCTGCGGTAGAGAGTTCAAAGGTGGGGATAGCAATCACTGGCACCAGCCCTTCGTACCAGGGGATTTGACAAACTTGCCAGGACTGGGACGATGCAATGGATTCTTCTGAGGCCACACAAAGTTGACAATTGCCCAACAGGGCAGGAACGACGTTGTCGGGATGCCCCTCAATCTCAATAGCTAACTGCATCAACTGCTGAGTATCCAGGGGTTGATTGGCCAATTGATTCGCGCCCATTAATCCGCCAATGATTGCTGTGGCTGAACTGCCCAACCCCCTAGCCAGAGGAACGCCTAACTCAATTTCAATGCGGACGGCAGGAGGGGACAGGTTCAGAAAATGGTACAGCTGAGTAAAAGCTTGATAGGCCAAATTCTGTTGATCCGTTGCAACTCGCTCCGCCTCTGCCCCCCGAACAACAATTTCAAAGTTCTGGGGAGAATTTTCAAGGGGAGAATTTTCAAGGGGAGAAAATTTCAGCGTGTTGTAGCGGTTGAGGGCAGCGCCGAGACAGTCAAACCCAGGGCCGATATTGGCAGTTGTCGCCGGAACAAGAACGGTCGTTGATGAAGGCATTGTGGACAGAACAGGTGGACAGGATAAGGATCACAAACCTACAGACTAGCATTGTCTGTCCCCCTAAAGAGTCCCTGTGAAGTCCCTCAACACCTGAAAACCAAAAACTATGACGTAGGCTCATCCCCAGTATCCAGTTGAGGTGGCTCCTCACCAATGCTCAGATTCCTTTTCGAGACCTTCAGCTCTTTCCAGAGGGACTTGATCTGTTGATAGGCGTCCTCTGGCGGGATTTTTCCATTGGTTTCCAAGGCACAGAGATAGGTCACTTTTTGGGCAAATTCTTGTAAATTCGCATTGAAAACGAGGTTTTGCGGGTTGAACTCTCCATGGTAGCGGCTGCGGGCATAGAGAAAATCGTCACGTTCTGGCATGGCTCAAGTGAATTTATGAATAGGGACGGTAGAACGAAGGAAGGATTAAAACAGAGATTAAAACACCCCTTCAGTTTATCCCCAGAGTTTCGATTTCTACACGGTTGATCTGCCAATTGGGTTCTCCACGCCGTACTTCTGACCTATTGACCGGATTTGAAGTCAGAATTAGACTCTGGCGGTTCCTGGCCAATCCCCAACTCTTGTCTAGCTCGCTTGAGCTGCTTCCAGAGAGACTTAATCTGATGATAGGCATCAATCGTTGCAAGCTTGCCACTGGTTTCCAAACTGGAGATATAACTGACCTTCTGAGCAAATTCTTGCAAATTAGCATTGAAGGCTAGATTCTGGGGTGTGAGCTGGCCGTGGTAGCGCCTGTGAGGATAGAGAAAATCATCACATTCAGTCATTTTGATTCTCCACGCTAATAAAATTATAGCAATCTCAATTGAGGCAAAGTACCCTAGCTCAAATTTCCAGAAATAAACAGAAACAGATAAAAAGATTAACAATTCGATCAAGAGGTATCGAAACAAATATTTACAAAATGATTTACAAGATATCCTTGCTTTAGGAGAGGAGAAGGGTTAATTAAAACTCAGCAAAAAATCACATTAATTTAAATCTGGATTAAACTCCAACTCATTCGCAATTCAGAATACTTTTTAGCATAGGAAATATAGACACATAAACAAACAAAATGCCGATTGGCAAGGAAGAGAATGATGAAAAAGCTATTGACTTACACTGCCGCTGCCGTTCTAGGATTGGGATTGACTCCCTACTTTCAGGCTCCTTCGTATAGTGTATCAGCCAATGATATTGTATGCCAGTTTAGGTATAAGATGGGAGATGACCTAGGAGGATTGGCGAGTGCAAGCGGTACTACTCGAGCACGGGCAAAGCGTCAGCGACGTGAAGTGATTGAGCAACTAGAGGCAAAAGCAGAACGCCAGGGAAAAACATTGGACGTGGTTTATATGGGATGTGAAGATCCCTGGGGGAATGGTGATTAATTAGGTTTGTTCTGTACTTTTTCTCCGCATTATTGGTGATGCCTTTCCTGTAGGATTCGGTTACTAGCATTGATGTAATGATGTGATTTCAGGGGGGTGTTCTTTTCTCAGGTTCGCGTTACGATAGCATTGCCAGCTAGAAAACCGAATCAATGTCTACAGCAAAAAATGTTCTGGGTAGCGATTTAGCCACCTGTTGTACCTCTCCCATGACAGGATTCTATCGAGACGGAGTTTGCAATACAGGGGCGGGAGATGCGGGAGCCCATGTCGTCTGTGCTCAACTCACTCAGGAATTTCTAGACTTTTCAAAAGCTCAGGGAAATGATCTGATCACCCCTCGTCCTGAATATCAATTTCCAGGCTTGAAACCGGGCGACTGTTGGTGTCTCTGCGCGCCCCGCTGGCGCGAGGCACTAGAAGCGGGGGTCGCGCCTCCCGTTGTTTTAGAAGCGACCCATGCCCTAGCCACGGAATACGTCTCACTGGCAGATTTGAAGGCCCATGCTGCCGAGTGAACAGACTCAATGCAGACTTAACTTAAAAGACCCGTAATCCCTTTTCCAAGAAACAGGACTCCAAAAATTAGGGAAACCGCCAAAGTGATAGGTCGGTTATATTTTTCGAGCCATGCTGTGGCTGAATTGAGCAGAGCTTCCGATTGCTTTGGGATAGCAGCATAAACCAGTATTGGCAGTAAAATTAAAGACTCTGCACCCAGAATGTAGATTGCGAAGGCAATCCAGCTTTCAACTTCCCCCAAATTTGCTGCTCGAATTGTTCCTAATGCGGAGAGCGTAAACACCCAGAGTTTTGCCGCAACCAGCGTAATGATCGCACCTAAACCCAATAATTTTGCAGGCGTTGCTGATTCTACCAGCGTCATCCACTTGGGCGGAGGAGCATCGGGATCATCTTCCTGACGCAGGGTTTTGACCGCAAGAATCAGTAGCAAAATTCCCACAATCATCAGTAGAGCGGAAACCACCGGAGAGGGGCCGCTTGTGCCGCCGACATCTTCTGATGCTTTGAAAAGATAGCCAAATGCGATTCCCTGGAGTAGTCGAACCAGGGTGACTCCGGTCACAAATGCAGTGGCTTTAACCAGTCCATTGCGACTGCGCAACACGAGCAAGATGAGGATGATCCAAACTGGAGCTAGCGCAGCACCCAACATCATTGGGATCATTTCGAGGATTACATTTATCATTGCCTTTTCCTGTGCTCAAGAATTTCTCCAAGACGATCTCGAACAATTTCCGCAGTAGCAGGGGCCAGTAAAACGCCGTTACGATAATGTCCAGTGGCCAGTAGGATATTGCTAAATCCCGGCAACGGTTCGATGACTGGAGCCGATTGACCCACAGGTCGAGGACGCAGTCCAGACCAATAATCAACCATTTCTGCATGAGCCAGATCAGGATACATCTGGATTGCTTGTTCCTGAACCGTTGTCATCCGTTCGGGGTCTGCCGTTACTTCCTCCAAATCCTCTCCAGTGGAAAATTCAACCGTTGCCCCAATCCAGCATTCGTGGGAATTCAGCGGCACAATATGAACATCTTCGCCACTGACCACAGGTAAATTCGGATCAAGTGTTGTATTGAGTCTTAGCCGCATTGCCTGTCCCAAAACCGGTTGCATTCGAGGGGCAGTGTGTGAAACTGCTGAAGTTCCTAAACCAGAAGCCAGAATCACCGCATCGACTGGCCAATTACCGCGAGACGTTTGCAACCCTTTCAGAACGTGGGGGGATTGCCAGTGATCCTTTGAAGCAATCGGTTGAACCGTTGTCCCAAACTGAAAATTGACACCATTTTTCCTAGCGGCTTCTACCAGGGCCAGGGTGAGGGCAATTGGCTCAATCTGTTGATCCTGGGGAGAATATACCGCCCCCGTTACCCCTTCACAATTGATTTTGGGATAGCGAGCCTGAACCTGTTCAGGATCAAGTAGTTCCAGACACCAACCCTGTTCTCGGCGAATCTCGATTAGGTTTTGCCAAACCTGTAAATTTGCGCCCGCAAACTGTAAATCGAGCAAACCGTGGCGATTTCCTGGAATTGATTGACCCAGGATGGATTCTAGCTCAGGAATCAGGGTGTGATAGCGGCGGATACTACGCTGACGCAGTTCCCATGCCCGCCCTTTGGTCTTTTGACTGATAATCCCAACTAAAATCCCCAACGCGGCTCCCGTTGAAGCCTGAGCTGGGGACTGTTGATCAAAGACAATTAGACTCAAGCAATCAATCCGGCTCAGCTCATAGGCAATTGCTGCGCCGACAACTCCACAACCCACGATTGCAATTCGTGTCATCTTACTTAGCTGATCACTGATTGCCGATCACTAAATCTTCTATGCAGCGGGTTCAGTTACGGTGAAATCAGGCACACTCTTCAGAAAAGCATTCAGATCATCCAGCGCTTTCTGATAATTTGACGCGGCCTGTGATTGATCACCAACTTCTGCCGCCTTGCCAACTTGCACTAGATACTCAAAGGTTTCCCTTGCCAATTTCTGAGCTGCGGGTTGATCATCTGGAAGCAAATTCCGGGTCAGATAGTTCATGGTACGAAGCATCGTACCCAGGGGGCCATGGATAAAGTTATCCACCTCAACCCACTGACGCTTCTGGATATAGGTTGACAGCTCACTGGTCATGCGATCGCGCAGCGCGGTAATCTCTGAACTGTAGTTCTGGATTTGTTCAATCTGTGTACTGCTGTAGGTTGGAGGCTCAGCAACCTCTGGAGCACCACAGCTTACAACAAATGTTACTAACAGGGCTAAAATGCAGGCCAAAATAGAACGATAACGTTTCATAGCTCAGCTTCAAAAACTCTCGGTAAATAGGTTTTATCAAGGAACACCCACTATTGTTACAGAGTTTGGCAATGTCGCAAATTTCCAAAATTCCAGAATGATGAACTTTTCTGACAAACTTCTAGCAGCGATTGAACATCATCACAGCTTACTGTACGTCAACCTTGATCCAGAACCGGAGCCTGATGGGTGTTTTAATCTCAAGCAGTCATTGGAACAATGGCAGGATTCGCTCCGGTCAAAGCTGGAAAAAACAAAAGACCATGTTTGTGCCTACAAACTGAATCTGGGGCTGTATCAAGCCCTTGGCATGACTGGGATAGAACTTTTGGAATGGATTCTGAAACGGATTCCTAGCAATCTATCCACCATTCTGGATGCAAAGCATAGCGATCTCACCAGTAGTAATGCCCTGGCCCAACTATTCTTTGAATCCTGGCAAGTCGATGCCTGTACCCTATCCGCCTACTGTGGTCAGGATCAGGTAGTTCCATTCCTGCTCTACCCTGGCAAAATGGTCTTTGTGTTAGGAATGACGGCTAATCCTTCTGCACCGCAATTTCAGGAATACCCCAGTCTACAGCAGCCTTTGTATCTGGAAATGGTTCGGATGATTCAGACCTGGGGAACACCCAACCAAATCGGTTTGGCGGTGGGGCTGATGATTGATGGGCTAGTACAGATGAGACAAGCTGCTCCAGAACGGTTGATTCTAATCGAAGACAGTCTACTAGAAGCTAATCCCTCAGATACAAACTCGAATTCAATTAATTCCGATCACCTGGGTCGAATTTTAACCGCAGGTTTGGATGAGAACGGTACGGGGTTATTACTTCCGATTCCCCATCAGTTCTTGGTAGAAGATGATCCCTCCGCAGCCATTGATCAACTGCGAAAAACAGTTAATCAAATCCGTCAACAGGTTGTCGAGCAAAATCCGGTTTGTCAGCTTTGGTTGTCTAACGTCTGTTTCCTGGGCAATCAACCCCATCGAGATCTCATCCTGCAACTCTATGACATCGGCTGCATTATTTTTGGTGATCATGTGCAGTCTTCGGGAGAAGTTTTTCCCTATTACATCGATTTGAGGCGGATTATCTCAATTCCACAAGTCTTTTATCAAGTTGTTAACGCCTACGCAGGGGTTTTACAGGATCTCACCTTTGACCGAATTGCTGGGATTCCCTACGGTTCTCTACCGACAGCTACAGGCTTGGCCCTACAACTGGAACGACCGATGATTTTCCCGCGAAAGGAAGTCAAGGCTCATGGTACAGGTAGGTTAGTGGAAGGTTACTATCAATCTGGGGAGAAGATTGTCGTAGTCGATGATGTTTTAATTACGGGCAACAGTGTGATTAAGGGAGCAGAAAAGCTCAAGTCAGTTGGGTTACAGGTCGAAGATATTGTTGTTTTGATAGATCATGGTCGAGATGCGATGCAACGGCTAGAACAATCCGGTTATCGAGGCTACGCTGTGCTAACTCTGGCTGAAATTGCTGAAACACTCTGTCAAGCTAACCGGATTACAGCAGCAGAAGCCGAACTATTTCAGCGTACCTGAATTAGAGTAACCTGGGCCGAGATTAACACGGAAAAACAAGAGGGAGAAACCATCTACTTTGTCGCAGAACGTACTTCTCCCTTCCCATAGATTTGTAACTCTTTCAACGCTTTGTGCGCTGTTTACAACGTTTCCAATGCTGATAGAGGGCAGGAGACCAGGACGCAGCGCGCCCAAATTTCCCAAATCTCTACCTCACTAAACCTGGAAAGGCTGTAGGTCATTCGTTCAATTTTTAGCTGATTCCCTTGAAGTAATAAAAGGCAACCAAGAAATTTCCAGCCAACAAAACAATGGCCCAGAAAAGACGATAGGTGTAGGGGGGATTCCCACCCGCTTTGTTCTCAGGCTTGCTACCAACCATAGTGTTCTCCACAAATTGCGTTTTGCAGCAAATATATCATTTCAGAGTTCTGCTAAACATACTCCTCCCGTAAGAAATATGACGACTGAGGATCTTGACTCCTCTGCTCCTAAGTTTCCCCAGCATGATAAGAACTTCGGACTAACGGCCCTGAACGAACGTGACTGAATCCCATTGCTTCGGCCTGTTTTCCCAGGTGTTCAAACTCTTCTGGTGTCCAGTATTTCTGCACAGGTAAGTGCTCCAAAGAAGGACGCATGTATTGGCCGAGGGTGAGGCGATCGCATCCCACCCGTCGCAAATCCTGCATGGCCTCAAGGATTTCTGCTTCTGTCTCTCCATGACCTAGCATCAAACCCGATTTGGTTGGAATTGTTGGATCAAGCCGTTTAACAATTCTCAAAACATCCAGTGACCGCTCGTACTTCGCTCCTCGACGCACCGGGTTTTGTAAGCGTTTAACGGTTTCGATGTTGTGGTTGTAGCAGGCGGGATGCACCTGGACAATCCTCTGAACTCGGTTGAACTGTTTCTCTGCAATATTTTCCCCCCCACGCCCACTCCAGAAATCCGGTGTCAGAACCTCAATCTGGGTTTCAGGGCTGAGTTGGCGAATTTGATGCATGGCTTCGACAAACCATCCGGCTCCCCCATCTGCCAGGTCATCTCTTGCCACTGCCGTCAGCACGACGTAGCGTAATCCTAGAAGTTGAACTGCGTCAGCCACTTTCTTCGGTTCATCTGGATCGAGCGGCATCGGTGCATGGCCCTTATCCACCTGACAGAACCCACAGGAGCGGGTACAGGTTGGCCCCATCAGCAAAAAGGTTGCCGTTTTCTGGCTGTAACATTCACCTCGGTTGGGACAGCGGCCCTCTTCACAAATCGTATGAATTTGGCGTTGCTTGATAATTCGTTGCACAGAAGAAATCTCACTGGCCTTGCCAATCGGTCGCTTGAGCCAGGATGGTATGGGTTCAATTGGCTTTGGAGTGGACTGGGAAGCAGAAGTCTGAGCTGACATAGAATTGAGATTTCAGTTTGAAAGCGTAGTGTATCGCCTATCCGGTATTTTAAATGTTGAAAATCACCCTAACAACTTTAAGGATGGCTCAAGGCGTCGGATTTCCCGCGTTTTGCCTCATTTTTGAGTCATTGGGCTAGTCTATGCTCCGGAACTAAGCTACAGTTTTAGCGGTAGGTTACACTAGACCTTACTCATACCCCAATTCTCACCAGTAGAGGAGCTAGTCGTGGCAGGTCGGAAAATCTTAGTGATCGATGATAGTAAGGTCATTCGGGTAAGGGTTCGAGAAATGCTTCCCCCCGGAAACTTTGAAGTACTGGAGGCCAAGGATGGCCGAGAAGGCTTGGACATGGTTCGCAAGGAACAGCCGAACCTGATCATGTTGGATTTCCTACTGCCGAAACTCAGCGGTTGGGAAGTGTTTCAGCAGATTCAGGCCCAGGCAGATCTTCAGAAAATTCCCCTGGTTCTGATGTCAGGGCGCAAGGAAGAGGTCACGGAGAAGATTGCAGAACCCTTTGAATTTTTTGAATTTATCGAGAAACCCTTTGAGAAGAAGCAACTCCTAGACGCGATCAAATCTGCCTTTATTAAGGCCAACAAAGAGCGTCCGAAAGCGGCTCAGCCTGCCACAACCACCCCTGCGGCAACTGCAACAGCGGCGGCTACGTCTCCCGCAGATGCCGCAAAGATCAAGGCACTGGAGCAGAAGGTCATCAGACTACAGAAGGAAGTGGTGGCGATGAAAAAGCAAATGGCGCAACTCAAAGCGTTTGTGCTCAAGAAAGTCAAGTCCGGTTCATAGTATTCAGCATGGCCCTTGATGCGGTATTTCTGGATCGCCTGAATCAGGTATCGGACTCGCTATTTCAAACGCTGGAAAAGTTCTCCCAGGCAAGGGTTCTGGTGGCGGGAGATCTAACGCTGGATGAATTCCTGGTGGGTCAGGTGGAACGCATGTCCCGTGAAGCGCCAGTTTTGATCCTGCGACATGAAGCAACTCGTCAAATTCCAGGGGGCGGAGCCAATTCGGTCTATAACTTTGCCAAGTTAGGAGCCCAGGTCAAGGTAGCAGGGTTTCTGGGCAAGGATCAGCAAGGGGAGGCCCTGCGGAAAATCTTCATAGAAGCGGGAATTGATACTGAGGGAATTCTGCTGGAAGCTCAACGCCCGACTGTCACTAAGACCCGAATTTCAGGCCATGCCCGTCAGTCTGTAACCCAACAAATTGTCCGCGTGGATCGTAAGTCGGATGATTTACCGGAACTGGAGTTGCAACTTCAGTTGGCTGATTACATCGCGCAACAACTTTCGACCGTGGATGCGGTGATCTGTTCTGACTATGGGGATGGGGTATTGACGGCTCCTGTGATCGAGGCTGTTCTGAAGCATGAACGGGTAATTGTGGATACGCAAAAGGATCTGCCCCGATTTCAATCGGTGACCTTATTCACTCCTAATATTCCTGAAGCGGAGAAAGCGGTTGGCTACCCAATTACCGATGATCAAAGTCTCTATTGCGCGGCCCAAGATTTGATTCAATTGACAAATGCCACAGCGATTTTGATTACCCAGGGCGATGAGGGAATGACGCTATTTGAGCGGCAGGTTCCTGAGCAATCGGAATCTGACCTGAACTTGATCGCCCAACAAATCCCAGCTTTTAACCGCACGGATGTCTTCGATGTCACCGGGGCAGGGGATACAGTTGTGGCTGCCTTGACCCTGGGTTTGTGCGTCGGAGCTTCTATGTGGGAATCGGCAATTTTAGGTAATTTAGCCGCTAGTTTAGTGGTGCGGCAATTCGGAACGGCAACGACAACCGTTGAGGAGATGGCGGAAACATTAAGGTTGCTGCTAGAAGATGGTTGAATATTTGCAATCTGACCTCTGCTGGTTCTTGAGATGTGGTCAAGTTCTCGACGGGGAGGCGATCGCCATTTTCCAGCGGTGGAATCTTAAGCTTTGTTTGACGTGGAAAAAAGCTACCATTGCCCTTAAACCAAGGCTTCGAAATCAATCTGCACTTCAGGAAAAACATTGGGGCTGAGAGTTCCAGACTGCACAATGTCACTCCACTGATACTCTCCCTGCTCCGGTTGACAATATCGATGAACTTGACGCTGTTTTAGATTTACGACCCAGTACTCAGGAATCCCAGCCGTTGCATAGAGTTTGCGCTTGACCGTCAAATCCTTTTCCAGGCTGGTTTCAGCAAATTCGATAATCCAGAAGATATTCTCAGGATAGGGGTGGTGAATGTCATATTCTCGGCCCAGCGGTTGCACCACTGCAATGTCAGGCTGCGGTTCAGAGTTCTCTAAAGTGATTGGATGGTTCTCTCGAACTTCAGTTTGTTCCCCCAAACTGAGTGTCAAAAACCGATGTAATCCACTGCTACGATTTGCGTGCGGCTCCCCCTCTGGAGCCATTTCAATTAACTCTCCCTCAAGTAATTCAATCTGTTCATCGTCAAAAATACCTGCTTTGACGGCCCGGTGATAGTGATCCAACGTCCAGACAAATTTTTCAGTTGCTTGCATCTCTAAACCTCCAATTCAAACCTGGGTAATACATCTTCACCGCTGAATGTGTAGAGTATACTCACAACCTGAACAGGTTGACCTTGTCGATAGATTTCAACGGTTTTGTCAGCACGATTGATTAGCCAGCCCGACTGAACCCCGTTAGCCATGTACTCACGCATTTTTTCCTGGACATCACCCAAGGAATCATCGAAGACTTTACCAAGTTTGGCTCTGCGGTTCCAGATTCCAAAGTCTATGGTTAAATCCGCGTTGTAACTGCCTGTTTCACCTCCGGCAGGGGGGAGGTCAAAATCAATTCTCCTGTGGCGGTGCGTTCAAGCCTCAGCTCTGGATTCTGTTGGCAGATTTCCCAGAATAGCTTATCGCTGACATGAAGTTTGGGGGTCGATATCAACTGTCCACTCCTAGACTATTTGTATGCAAGCAATGATAGCGAAGTCACTCTAACCTTTGCCGAGATTGGTGTTCGAGCCGTTAACAGCGGATGAGATTGACGCTTTAGCCCTCTACATCCACTTTGACGGGGACTGCAACCCTGCTCCTACTCATTAATCAATTAACACTATCGATTAAGAAGCTGGCTGAAAAGGGAGGGCAAAACCTCTACTGTTTTAATCAGGGTTAAGGCTGGGGTCAAATAGCGATCTGATAGAATACGCACGGATATATACCCAATCAATTGCATACATTGATTGAAGGGCCAAACCCTGAACAGGTTCGTTTCACTCAACTTGCTTCTTGGGGTATTCACTCAGAAATAGTCAAAGATGAGAAAAATTTGAATGAAAAATTCTGATCGGATTATTGTTCCACTTGATGTTCCTGATCTAGAGCAAGCAATCCAGCTTTTGAATCAATTGCCTCAGGTGAATTTTTGGAAAGTTGGCCTAGAACTGTTTGTCAGTGTGGGGCCAGGAATTTTAACGATTCTCAAGCAGCGACAGAAACGAATTTTTCTCGATCTGAAATTTCACGATATTCCCAATACCGTTGCTGGAGCCTGTCGGTCAGCCACCCGTCACGGTGTTGACCTGATCACGATTCATGCCACAGCCGGGAAACTGGCGTTGAAACAGGCCCAGACTGCCATTGAAACTACAGCCCAGGAACTCAGTCAACCTGCACCAAGATTAATTGCAATCACCCTACTCACCAGTCTGAATTCCAGAGATTTGGCCTTTGACCTGAAAGTTCCGACTGAGTTGCCAGAATACGCTTTGCAGATGGCACTTCTAGCCAAGGATTCAGGATTACCAGGGATTGTTTGTTCTCCCCAGGAAGCCCAACAACTGCGTCAGGTGTGTGGAGATGATTTCCTGCTAGTTTGCCCCGGTGTCCGACCCAAATGGGCCGCATCCGGTGACCAACAGCGAGCTATGACTCCTACCGAGGCCATAAATGCCGGAGCCGATTATCTAGTGATTGGACGACCGATTACAGCGGCAGCAGATCCTGTAACAGCTTGGGGGCAGATTTGCGATGAAATCGGCAATTAGGCGATGTTGTGATCAGTCAATTGTTGGGCAGAGGCTGTTGAGTCATTATGGGCAATTAAACGGATTTGATGTGAGCTTGTGGAGTTAATAAAAAGGACAGATTTGAAATCTGTCCTAATCATAAGCTCTATGGTGTTTCTAGATATGGCCTTACGTCTTCATATTGGGATGTCTGATAGGTGTGTATCCCCTGCGCCCCAAACTTCTGTACTCCACCAGCGTTGGCAATGCTGTATCACAAGCCTAGACTGTAGTGAAATCATCCTCAGTCAAGTCTACACCGATAATTGCTAGAACCTCAGAACCCAAAGCAATTTCACCGTCAGCAACAGTTAAATCATCAAAGGTCAAACCACCCGCTAGACCAATCAGGTCAAGGCCGATTTCAAAGTCCACAATCGTATCGGTTCCTGCTCCAGCCGCCAGAACAAAGATATCTGCGCCACCAAAGATATCTCCAGAATCGCCGTGAAGGATGTCGTCACCCAGTCCACCATCCAGTAGGTCGTCGCCCTGGTCACCGAAGATTTCATCATCACCTTCATCACCCAGCAATTCATCATTACCAGCCTTACCACCAATGCGGTCATTGCCAGCACCACCGCGAATGGTGTCGTCGCCGCCCGCCTCGGCAGAGTTCCGCTCATTCAGATCGCCTCGCAGCAGATCGTCACCATCCTGTCCGAGGATTTCATCGTTCCCCAGGCCACCTGCAACGGTGTCATTGCCGCCAGCCGCCAGGATTTGAACGTCAGAATCAGGCCCAACGATTTCTTCGGCTTCGTCTGTTCCCTCAATCACTTCAGGTGGTTCAGGTGTGTCTCCATCCAGTACCGTGTCTTCACGGAAGAGCAGGTTCTGAATCCGCTCATCTTCCTCACGGAGCGTATCCGCTTGAGTAAAGGCCGGAGTATCAGGATTGTCGTCACCGGGGAAGATCGCTGCCAAGTACTCAGCTAGGGCATCCTGCTCAGTTCCTGGAGCTGCAAAGCTAGCGTATTCTTGGTTAAAGGTGACCGTTCCAGAGTGGTCAATTACGCCGTCAAATCCGGCAATTCCACCTGCGTCTGGAATGACAACGGTTGCCGTAGATGTTTCCTCAATTGGGAAGCCCACCTGGAAGGAATCATCAAAGGGAGTCCCAGTGCTGTCAGCCCCTACCAAATTCAGCTCTGCTGCAAATCGGAAGGCGTTGCGATCCAGTGCCACACTGGTGGTTCCCCCAGTAATCGTGAAGGTATCTGCGGTGTCAGTTGCTTCAACCACAGCATCAACTCGCGCATCTCCCACATCTGCTCCAGCCAGTTCAGGCAGCTCCAACAAGCTGGCAATTTCATCGCTCAGCAATAGGTCAGTGGGGCCAAGGCTGAGAGTGTTTTCAGGATCAACTTCAGCCTCTCCCAATGGCAGAGAACCAATGTCAAACAGAACACCCAACCCACTCACCGTATCCTCCACAAACAGACCACTAGTGCTATCGCTGGCACGACTGGGGTCAAAGCCAATGGAGAAGTCACCAACAGTTAACGCACTCACATCAATCAATCCCTCTTCAGACAAGTCCACTCGATCCGTCTGAGGAATGGGGTAGTTACTGCCACCATCTGCTAGGAAGCCCAGGGTTACCAAACGGAAGGAACGCGCTGGATCGCCTTGAATTTCACCATTTTCCACCAACACATCGGTGATGTTACCTGCTTCATCGACTAAAGCTAGGGAACGAACCCGCTCACCATCAACCGTTTCTTCGCCTGTAATTGGATCCGTTTCACGGGGCTGGAAATCAATGTCAAAGCTGAACTCAAGACCAGAATATTGACCGAAGCTGCCGAAGTCATCATCAATGGTTTCAGGTGTGGCCCCACTGATGGTGTGCTCGATGATGTCCTTGAGTTCCTCAACGTTAACGTCTACCAGACTCAAATCGTTGTTTAAGGCAAGAACGCTTTCAACATCGGTTTGGGTGATTCCGCCTTCGGGCTTGTCAAAAATTGGGCTCGCCTCTGGAGGGATGCGGGAGGGCTCAGTGTCACCCGGTAGCGTGGTTACTGCACCAATACTTTCACGAATTCCACCGCCATTTTTGATGGAAATTTCTACGGTTGGATCAACCTGTTGGCTGTACCAGAGATTGGCATCTGCTGTCAGGTTTCCTAGGTTGGTTTCCTGGGTGCGGACACCGTCCAGACCGCCACCTGTGCGTCGGCCATTCAGAAATTCCTCTGTCAAACCAAATAGGTTTCTTTCCTTGGCTTCAACCACCTCGTTCAGGGCTTCAATCACTTCAGCGACGACAGGATCAACCAAGTCTTCAGCATTCAGGTCAGCAACGCCTTGAGCATCAGTCGCATAGGCTCCACTGATTTCAGGATCAATACTATCCTCGATAATCACTCCAGCCTCATCAAAGGTGACAACCAAACGTCCAACGTAGAGGTATTGACCATCGGTATTGACAATCGCAATGGGATTACCATCGGCTGCGGTTTGAATGATCGGATAGGGGCCTGCTGCGGTATCTCCATCCCGTAGACGGTCAGTATCATCCGCCAGAATTGTATCGGAACCTCCAGCAACAATCACGTCTACATTAGACAGCCGAGGAGCTAGTTCCTCAACTTCAATGTCGAGTACCTGCATGTGAGCCAGCAGGATCACTTTGTTCAGACCAGGGTTATCGGCGAGTAACTGATCCACTTCAGCCTGGATGATTTCAGCCAGAGCATCAAAGTCATCGGGATTTGCAGGGCTGACACCGACTCCGTCTCCAGGGGATGAAATACTGGAAAGGGTGGGTGTAGTGGCTCCAACGATACCAATCTGTTCGCCATTGACCGTGGCGATCGCACTCTTGGCAATTTGATTTGCGATATCATCTACATCTTGACCATCCTCAGTCACCAAATCCGCTAGATTCGGATCTTCGGAGAAGTCCAGGTTGGAACTAAGGTAAGGAAATGCAGCTCCAGGATAGCCACCTTCACCGATTCCAGGGCCAGTAATTTCAGGATTGGCAGCCAGTAATGCCTCAATTGCTCCTGTACCTTGGTCAAATTCATGGTTGCCGAAAGCTGCAGCTTCGATACCAATCGCACTGTTGATCAAAACATCGGCAATTCCAGGAACACCTTCAAATTCACCATCTTCGTCAGTGAAGCCATAAATCTCCGCGCTCGCGCTGTAGAACAGACCCGGCAGCCAGAGATCGCCAGAAGACACGATTAAAGTATTGTCGAAATCGTCTTCCAGGGCATTCATCACCGCACTCAGATTGGGTGCGTCTACTAAAGCAGCAGCAGCACCTTCCTGGTCAGTTGCGTGAAGTAGTTGAAGTTCAAACATGAAAATTAAGTCCTATGTATCGAGTGAATATAAATCGAAGGGTGAGCATTGCTCACCCTTGTGTCAGATCGCTAATTTCGAGTTAACCGAAGGTTCCGAAATCCTGTAGGGGCTAGGTTACCCAGCCCCTAACCGCAATTAAACAGTTGTGAAGTCGTCCTCAGTTAGGTCAACTCCAACGATTGCTAGAACCTCGGAATCCAGTGCGATTTCACCGTCAGCAACGCTCAAGTCACCGAAGGTCAAACCACCAGCCAGACCAATCAAGTCAATGCCGACTTCAAAGTCGTTAATGGTGTCAGTTCCTGCACCAGCCATCAGAACGAAGATATCTGCTCCGCCCTCAGCGTCACCGGAGTCACCCCAGAGCTGGTCATCGCCCAGACCACCATCAATCAGGTCATCGCCTTCGTCACCCCAGATGCGGTCATTACCTTCATCACCTCGTAGATCATCGTTACCGCCCTTACCACCGATGCGGTCATTGCCTAGACCACCGGAGATAGTATCATCGCCACCTTCGAGACCACCTGTGGCGCGCTCGTTGTTGTCACCACGCAGCAGGTCATCACCTTCTTCACCGTAGATGAAGTCATTACCCGCACCACCCGCAGCAGTATCATCACCGATATCTCCACGGATCAGGTCATCAGTGTCTCCACCGATCAACATTTCATCTTCAGGAGTACCATCTCCCAGCTCAGGCAACACATCCCCGAACAGGGTGCGGTACATGATGTCGTAGATTTCAGTGTTGTCTACAGTAGGAGGCAACAGGTCAGCGTTCAGACCGTGGGCCTTGGAAACGATGCTACCGGCGTAGTCCGCTACACCATTAAAGGCAATACCAAAGCTGAACTCGTCTCCATCCAGGTCAGGGGCAGAAACAAATGGCTCAGTTCCACGACCTTCAGCACCATCTAGAGGATTCTCAACGGCATCAGAGCGATCCGCTTCAGTGGGGTTAACACCCAGGCTGCCAACTGGCTCATCTGGATCAACATCATCAACCTCTAAACCACTACCGTCACTGTCAGCCGCTGTGATTAGTAGAGTGTTTGGATCGGTGTTTTCGATGAAGTCCATCGCTACGCCAATCGCATCATCCGCTCGCATTGCAGCTTCGACTGCGCCACGGGCATTGTTGTTGTTGGAGAAGTTGTCAGTTCCTTCTTCTTCCATCACAATCATGAACTGGTTTTCATTGAAGGTATCCAGTCCTAAAGTGACATCCAGCATCTGAGCAACAGTAGGCTGGTTAGTTGGGCTACCATCAGGTAGGAACTGACCGTAGTTGTCCAGTCCTGCCTCCTGGTTCGCTTCCTCAGTGGTGTCGTTGTAGGTGTCCTCAGCTGCGAAGATTCCCAACAACTTCTCAGTTTCAGGGCCAACAGCAAGCAACTCATCCAAATCGAAGACAACAGTGAAACCTGCGGCTTCTGCCTCTTCAATCAGGTTGCGACCGTCTTCACGAGTTCCCTCTTCACCAAAGAAACCAACGGTTCCAACAGGAAGGTAGTCGGTTTCACCCCCACCTAGAATGACGTTTACACAAGACTCAAGAACCTCAAGGGTGATTTGCTCAGTGTCTCCACGGCTTTCCACATCTGCTAGGAAAGCACCCGTTCCAGGCTCAGCAATGAAACCGGAGTTGATTACCGCTGTAACCTTACCCGCATCAATTGCTTCTTCTAGAATGGTTTGCTGCTGACCGGAACGAGCAATTACAGGAGTTCCGTTCTCATCGAAACCGAAGGAACCAGCAAAGGTCTTGGTTCCAGTCGCGTGAGTTACCGCACCTGCATTGGAGGTTCCAACTAGGCGGTCTTCCATGTGACCGAGGTAAACGCCAGCGTCGGACATCATGTCCCAATTCAAGCGACCATCGGGGCCTTCCTCAACGAAACGAGCTGCCGCATAGTGGGAAGGGCTAGCACCGTCTGGGTGAATGAAGATGACGTTTCCAGTTTCCTCAGTTGCTTCTGGCGCAGGCTCAGGCGCTTCAGCAGGAACGAAGGAAGGCAACTCTACATCAAACAGAGTTTGATACATGATGCGGTAGATGTCGGTGTTGTCCACAGTGGCAGGCAACAAGTCCGCATTCAAACCATAAGTCTTGGAAACAATGCTTCCGGCAACGTCAGGGGTTCCAACGTAGGCTAGACCAAAGGAATACTCATTACCATTGGCATCAGGAGCAGAAACGAATGGATCAGTTCCCAGACCTTCGGTTCCATCTAGAGGATTCAGAACCGCATCGGAACGATCAGCTTCAGTAGGATTCACAGGAATGCTGCCGACAGGCTCGTCTGGAGCAACGTCGTCAACTTCTAGACCACCGGCATCACTGTCAGCTGCTGTGATGATTAGAGTGTTGGGGTCAACGTTGTCAACGTAATCCTGAGCAATACCAATTGCTTCGTCAGCTCGCAATACCGCTTCAACCAAGCCACGACCGTTGTTGTTGTTGGTGAAGTTATCGGTTGCCTCTTCCTCCATCACGATGAAGAATCCGTCTTCATTTTCAGCGGAGAACAGGTCAAGAGCAAGGGTCGCGTCCAACATATCTCCAATCGTTGGAGGATTTGTAGGAGTTCCATCGGGGAAGAACTGACCATAGTTGTCCAGTCCAGCCGCCTGATTAGCTTCCTCGGTAGTGTCGTTGTAGGTGTCCTCAGCCGCGAAGATTCCCAACAACTTCTCGGTGTCAGCCGGAAGGTTCTCTAACTCTTCTTGGGTGAAAACAACGGTGAAACCCATTGCTTCTGCTTCTTCGATCAGGTTGCGACCATCTTCACGAGTTCCTTCTTCTCCGAAGAAACCAATGGTTCCTTCTGGTAGGTAATCAGTTTCACCTGCGCCTAGGATCACGTCTACGCCGGATTCAAGAACTTGAAGTGTGATTTCTTCGGTCGCACCACGATTCTCAACCTCAGCCAAGAATGCTCCAGTTCCAGGCTCAGCGATGAAACCAGAGTTGATAACCGCTGTCGCTTTTCCAGCAGCGATCGCTTCTTCCATGATGGTGGTTCCAGGCTCAACACCTAGATCAGGCCCACCCAATTCAGGGCTGATTGAGGACAAAGACTCAACAGAATTTCCCTCTGCATCCAGACCAAAGGAACCTGCAAAGGTTTTGACTCCAGTAGCGTGAGTGACCGCACCAGCATTGGAGGTTCCAACCAGGCGGTCTTCCATGTGACCCAGGTAAACCCCAGCGTTTGTCATGTTTTCCCAGTTCAAGCGTCCATCAGGGCCTTCTTGAACAAACCGTCCTGCGGCGAAATGAGATGGACTGGTTCCATCCGGGTGAATGAAAATTACGTTATTACCCATTGTATGTAAGTGATGAGGTTGTTACTACTCGTAATCGATTTGGATCCGACGAATGCCCCTTACCTGGAAAATATTTCCGACGTCATAACCCTCAGTTTCAGAGACTGACACCCCAAGAAGAGGTAGGCTTTAGCGATCTGAGCAAAGCACTGAAAACCGGACTAAATCCAGGTCTTCTCAAAATGTAGTTTTAACTACAGTGATCAGGATATATACCTTAGGTTAAGGGAGAGATATGTGGAGGTTAACGAAATAATAAGGCTGGAATTGGCTACCGGATTAATCACTGCATGTCCTGTTTGCCAGTTTGACAAGCAGTCTTTTGACCAAAAATCAACCATCTGCCAGCATATATTCTGACAAATCAAGCATTAATGAAAGAGAAGTGTCAAATATTTTATATAGAGTAGCGACCATCACATTGAGTACTCTTTAGATGTCGCGTTCTTCACCCGCACAAGGTCAGAAGCTCTGGCCGATCCCACCGCAGGCGATCCGTTAGGACAGCGCTTAGTTGCAACTCAAGTCCCTGAACCGGCAACTTTCCTGGGCATCGGTTTGACTGGGATTATATTGCCGCTAGTCAAAGCTAAAGTAATCTCTAAGAGTTGAGCCAGCATAGCCAGCCAAGAATTACTATGGTTAAGCTTTCGAGAATGATAACCGTTCTTGAAGCTTTCTAACGATAAATTCCCAAAAACAGTTATGGTTCAAACAATCCAAAAGTCCCTAATCACCCTGCCTCAAAGTTGGCAGCAGGTTCTAACCGAGGGCTGTGTACAAGATGCCGAACGCTATGCTGCTCTAGCCCAAGACTTTCTACAGCAAACCGTAGCCTACGACCAACGCTTCGTAACGGAGACCGTTGAAGCCTATGGAGAATCTTTTCTAAAAGCCTCCTACCCAGACTTTGATGCCATGTTGTGGAAAGCAAAGCAACATCCCCAAAAGGCATGGGCTGAAAAGTTGGTGCAGGCAACCCAAGCGCTATTTTCAGAATTCCAGTATGAAGTTTCCAGTTTCCTCTACTGGGCCATTCTTCATCCTCTGGAGCGGGAGGATATCTTTCTGCCAACATCTTTGCGTAAGGGCGATCAGAAAGTTGCGCGTGAATTGGACAGTGCCAATCATGGTCTAAATGTGTCAATGATGCGCCGGGCGGTAGATGCGGTTACAAGTCAGTACGGTTTATTCGTCGAGCATGGCTGCGCCTGTGACAAACATGCCTATCGTTTAGCGGAAAGCGACGCACCCGTTCAGTTCCAACTCGCTGACGATTTTCGCCGTCGAACCCTAAGGGCATTTCTGTGGAATTCCATGGAAGAATATGCGGTGTTTCCCCTACGGGTCACGACTGATCTGGTCTACGCTGATTGACCCAAATGATTCTTGAAATCAACCTGTTAACGCTATTATGGATATCTTTGTAAAAGAGATGATATAAGCTTTTGTCGTTAACAGGGGGTTTTAGTGTAAGGTGCAGTGCTTCAAGAAGTTAGTCTTAAAATTCTGGTTGTCTGTGTTGCGCTACCTAACCCAGGTTTCGAGCCGCCTGCCAGCCTTTTTCTTGACCTGTGTGCTCGTGATTAGCGTCACAACTTGTCTATCCCTGGCTGAGGATGTACAGGTAATTGGTTGGAGTGATCTGCTCCCAAATCAGATCACTTCAATTCATGACCCCCTGGCTCAACTGACTCCAAAGCAACAGTTGGATCTCTCTGCACTAGGAAACTTTCAAGAATTGATCGAATCAGGGTTGGCCAAACCAGACGGAGGTGTCGCGCAAAAAGCGCAACAAATTGAACAGTCTCTAATGGAACAGGGCTTAGATGTTGATCAGCTTTTAGCGGCTCAAGCTCGTTCAGATCAGCACCTCCTCCAACAATCTCAAGCAACAAACCCTGAACTTGACGGGGAAGACATCACGCTGCCCGGTTACGTTCTGCCCCTAGAACAGAACTCAACTGAAAAAATTAGCCAGTTTCTCCTGGTTCCCTATGTGGGAGCGTGCATTCATGTTCCTTCACCCCCTGCGAACCAAATTGTTTATGTTCGCTCAGAAACGGCCATTGATAATCCTGGTCTTTTTGCCCCAGTTTGGCTGGAGGGTCAGATTCGTGCGGCATTCTCTACCCAAAATCTATTCCTAGTGGATGGTTCGCGGCCAGTCGATACCAGCTACACCATGAGTTTGAAGCAAATCGCAGCGGCTGAGGTGGAGGATATTGAAAGTCTCAATCCTGGTAAACTTACACCCGATCATCCCTGGTGGCAATCGACCCAAATTCGGGTGTCCATTCTGTTTACTCAAACCCTGACGAATATTCGCGATCGCCAGTCTCCGGGTTCACTGATATTGGGGCTTTTGATTGCCTTTGGCTATGGCGTGATTCATACCCTGGGGCCAGGGCATGGCAAAGCGATTATTGCTTCCTACTTTGTGGGGGAAGGTGGTAGCCTGACACGGGGAATCAGCATAGGGGCAAGGATTGCTATTTTCCATGTGATCTCTGCAGTTCTGGTGGTAGGGTTTATGAATTTCGCAGTGCGTCAGGTAACGGGCAGCGCGCCATCGGACTACCGTTTGATTCGGCTGCTCAGCTATGGTTCAATCGTTTTGATTGGAACCTACATGTTGTTCCAGGCGATCCGTTCAGCCCGTCGTTCCCGATTCAGTTCAGCCAGGGTTGGTTCAGCCAGAATCAATTCCGGTGTTGCCCTGTTGCAACCCACTTTGATGGAATTAGTACAGACGGAAAAGTCTGTTAATGTTCGGGCAGATCAACGGGTAGATCGGCAAGCGATCTGGTGCAATTGTGTTTCCTGCATTGAACCGGGGAAAAATGGAGGGTGGCTTTCCCTGGCTATTGGTGCAGTTCCCTGTACCGGAGCAATTCTGGTCATGGTCTACGGTTTAGCCAATAATTTGTTGTGGCCTAGCATCATTATGGTGATGGCAATTTCTCTGGGAATGGCAGTCACCCTTTCAACAATTGGAGTATTAGCGATTTTAGGACGACAGGCTGCAAATGACTATTTTGGCGAAAACCCGCAGCAACATCAACGGCTGACGGCAATTCTACAGATTGCCGGAGCTTGCTGTGTTCTGGTGATTGGTTTAGTACTGTTTGGGACAACCTGGATGTCGAACGCTCCGCAGACTATCCTGAGTTGACAATTTTCTGGGGAGAGATTGACCCTAAGATCTCTGTATTTGTCGGATTCCAAGTAATCCTAGCAGGGCAACTCCAGCAACCACTGCACTCCCCCAAATTAGACTCACATCTGAATGCCGCACCGCGATCGCACCGTAGGCCCAGACAAACACCAGTGCAAAGGGGAAATCCTGGCGGGTCAGGACAACTAAACCAGCAATTACTGCACTCACAAAAATCATTACAGCAGTCCAGACATTGCCATCCAAGCCGAAGCCGTTCCATTCAGCCACGTAGAGAAAGGACGCTACATTCACCACCGTTGCCACTGAGATCCAGGCCAGGTAGATACTGAATGGATATTGGGCAAACCATCGTCGCTGACGATTTACTGCTGATCGGTCAGCTTGCAACGCCAGATAAGCGCCAATGAGAGACAGCAGAATGACCAGCATCGCCCCAACCGATAGGGCAAAGGATTTCAAGGTGAAGAGGAAAATCCAAATCATCTGAGCAATACAGGCCACGATTAGCAACCAATTGACACGCTGGATGGTCTTGCTGCGTCGCTGGTTCGGGCCAAGTTGATAAATCCCGTAGGCAATGAGGCCAAGATAAATCAGCCCCCAAATCGCAAAAGCATAATTGGCCGGGGTAATCAGGACACCAGACAGAACTGTATTGGCAATTTCACCCACGTTCTGACCGCCTGGAGGAAAGAAATTCGAGAGGGTATTGACCAGGAGGGTGCTAATAATGGCAGCGAAGCTTGCGATCGCAAGCCCTAACCCAGATGATACAGTTTCCTTGGAGACATTCATAACTAACTCGTAAGATAAAATTAAAGGTTAACCTAGCCAACTTGTCGGTTGACTGCATTAATACTAGACATACATTGTGAGTAGAGATCTGTTTGCCCGTGAGGCCCTAGCCCAAATTCCTAAAATTCTAACCCTGCTGGATCGCAATCCTCACAGTCCGACCTATGGTTGCTTTGATCGCAACTTTTGGCATTACAAAATTATTGACTTTCCCAGCGGCATGGCCCAGGAATTTGTCTGGCCCCTGGCTCTAGCCTACCAAACTGATTTGCCGAATAACCCCTACTATCAACAGCCTCGAATTAAGGAGTGGGCTGAGGCAGGCATTGTTTTTGCCATGGATGCGGCCCACAAAGATGGTTCCTGCGACGATTACTTTCCCTACGAACGGGCAGCGGGGGCCGCAGCATTTTCCCTACTGGCTTGTTTGGAGAGTTATACAGCGCTGGGATTGATGGAATATCCGGTGCTGGAATTTTTCGAGCGGCGGGCCAACTGGTTAGCGAATCACTACGAAAGTGGGCAATTGGCTAATCATGAGGCTTTGATTGTGCTGTGCCTGGAACGCTTGGGTCAGGTGCTGCAAACGACAAAGTGGCGGCGGGTGGCGGCCAGCCGTTTGGAACGATTACTCAGTTGGCAGAACGAAGAGGGTTGGTTTCAGGAATACGAGGGCTGTGATCCGGGCTATCACACCCTGACGATTTCCAGTCTGGCAAGAATTGAACAATTGAAGCCTGATCCGCGCCTGCGGGAGGCCATTGCTCGTGCGGTGAATTTGGCCGCTCAATTCGTACATCCCGATGGCAGCTACGGCGGAGAATATACCAGCCGCAATACCTATAACTTTTTTCCCCATGGGTTTGAGCTGGTGGGTCGATGGTTGCCGGATGCGCTGTGGATTAATGATCGGTTTTTGCGGGGTCTGAAGAATGGACTGGCTCCCTGCTATGCGGATGACCACATTATTGGGCACCACACCTGGAATTACCTGCTGGCCTGGCGAGACTTTGTTACCGAACGGCCTCCGATGCTCTCGCGGGATGTGGCCAGTTTGTGGCTGAAGCAGGCTCAGATTTTGATCAAGCGACGACCGAATGCGGAGCTGTACGTTGCTCTGAATAAAGGAGGGGTATTTAAGCTATTTCGGGGGAATCGATTAGTGGCTTCCGATACCCATTTGTCTTTGCAGGTGCGTCAGGGAAATAAAATCCGAAATGCTGTGGGACATCTGGTCAGTCCCTATGATGTCAGCGTAGAGCAGGACAAGGTGGTGATTTCAGGGAATCTGGGCTGGGCCAAGCAAACTCAGATGTCACCGATAAAATTGATGATTTTACGCCTGGTAATGTTGACCTTTGGACGATTTTTTCCAAACTTGATTCGCAAGTTATTACAAACGCTGTTGATTACAGGCAAGAAGGAGGCTCCCTTTCGGTTCAAGCGCAGTTTTCAATGGAAAAATGGCCAGTGGTTGGTTACTGATGAACTGTCTACACCTTCCTGGAAACCTGTAGTCAGCATTGGCATTGATTGTGCCCAAACTTCAATTTATGTCGTTATGAGTCGCACGTTTCAGCCGGGACAACTTCAACCCTGGCTTGACTTAACTTCAGAAGTAAGGAAGCTAGAGCCGAATCAACCGCTTGTGATTCAGCGGAGTTTCTAGAAACCATGAATCGACGAATCATTCATGGTTTGCTGTTGGCAATTTGGTTTTTCCTGGGATTGAGTTTACGCTGGTTCAATTTGTCTGAAAAACCCATTTGGAGTGATGAATTTGCCACGTTAGTTTTTAGCCTGGGGCATAGTTTCAGAACAATTCCCCTGGATCGAGTGATTGATTTGGGAGAATTACTACAACCGCTCTATCTTGATCCCCAGCTCAACTTAGAGGGAGTAACGCACCATCTATTTACAGAAAGCAATCATCCGCCCCTCTACTTTCTTTTAACCCATTTCTGGTTACATGAGTTTGGGAATTCAGGAGAACTCGTTTCAATTGGTCTGGCTCGATGTTTGAGTGCGGTTTTGGGAGCCATTGCAATTCCAGCCATGTTTGGATTGGGTTGGATTGCTGTTCAATCTGTTTGGGTTGGGCAGATTTCAGCGTTACTAATGGCGATCTCACCCTTTGGGGTCTATCTGGCTCAGGAAGCCCGTCATTATACCTTCGACATTCTATGGATTATCCTGTCATTAACTTGTTTGATACTGGCATTGCGGCGAGCCAAAAGCTCAATTCTTTTTCCGGCTTGGATGGTATTGGTTTGGATTTGTGTCAATACCTTGGGTACTGCTACCCACTTTTTCTTTTTGATTGTTCTGGCAGCAATTGGAATCGTTACATTCTGGTTTTGGATTAAGTCTGTCAATGCTAGTTCCGAGAATCCTGTATGGAATTCCAAAAGAAACTTTAAATCCTCAAATGCTAAATCTTGGCGAAATATTCTTCTAGCGGCTGTTGGGTCAGCCGTTGGGTGTTTGGTTTGGCTCCCAATTTTGTCTAATATCTCTAGCTCAGATTCAGGACTGATCAGTTGGGTTTTTCATGGGGAACCAACTCGACAGTTTATTGAACCCATTGCTCGGTTACTAGTCTGGGTCATTACAATGGTGGTGATTTTTCCAGTTGAGAATCAGCCTTGGTGGATGACAGCTATTTCTGTATTCGGAATGTTAGTCATCATCGGATGTATTCTTAGATTAATTTTTAAACGGTTCAATCAGCCGACAGATTTGCAACAGTATTCTCAAGAAAGCCAAGCATCGGGTGTTAAATTATCAAATTCTCAACAGTTTTCCCGGAAGCTGAGTCATCAGATTTTACTTAGCATTTTGGGTGGTATAATCGCTATTTTTTTAATCACAACCTATGGTTTTGAAATTGATTTGACACTGGCTGCTCGTTATCAGTTCACCTATTTCCCAATTATTCTTGTTTTGTTGGCGACTCAACTCTTTGCGAGTTGGCAGAGTTCTAAAGTAAGCTCTATCGACCGGAAGCAAGTGATTTTGATTTTGACCGCAGCTTTAATTAGTAGCCTTGCGGTTGTGAATAATCTGGCCTATCAAAAAGCAGATCGACCGGATTGGGTGGCTCAGGCGATCGCTGAAAATTCGACCCCAGAAGTGCCAACTCTGATTACAACGGTTTACAAAAATCACGAGCAAACCGGGGAGATGATGGGAATTGCTTGGGAATTAAATCAGCTAGGTGTCACTCCTCCACCGAAGTTTCTTCTGGCAGATAAAGCTGGAGATGCAGCGGTTCCGGTGAATACTTTGGATCAAATTCTCAACCGAGTGTCTCGTCCAATTAATTTGTGGACGGTGAACTTTTCAGTTTCACTGGACTTGGAACTCCAAAACTGTGAGTTAGATCCAGATTCAAAATCACGAATTCCAGGCTATTATTTTAGAATGTATCGTTGTTCCTAAACAGCGTCAAGATGTTGCAATCCATTACAAAAATTTCGCTGTCAGAGTTTCTTGCTCAACCCAATATTGAGGCATCTCCCGCCTGGGAATTAATCGAGGGGCGAGCAATCCAGAAGATCATGCCGACGCTATTTCACTCACGACTGCAACGCAATTTAGTAAATTATATTAATCAGCGCACAGGGCAATTTGAAGTGATGCAATTTGAAGCGATTCAGGAACTGCGCTGTATTGTGCCGCCCTACTCGCCTGTACCTGATATTGCAATTGTTGAGTGTGAACGTTTGCCTAGCGAAGATGGCCCATTGAATGGCGCGCCGGATTGGTTGATTGAAATCCGTTCACCGGATCAAAGTACCCTGGATTTGCAGAACAAGATTTTGCATTGCCTACGTCAGGAAACGAAGTTGGCCTGGTTAATTGATTTAAATCGTCGAAGAATTTGGGTGTGGCAGGGAGAGGAGTTACCAATAATTTTTTCCGAAATTCAATATTTACCGGATTTGGATTTGCAACTGGAATTGACTGTTGACGCTGTAATGGGAATGGTTCAGCGCTAGCAAAGCAATTTCAGTTTTTAAAAATAATTTTAGTTTTTAAAAATATGGCGACTTCAGGGGAAATTCTCAATTTTTGGTTTGGTCATCCCGATGATCCTGCTTATGGTCGGGAACGCAAAGTTTGGTTTATCAAAAACCCTAAATTTGATGCCGAGATTCGGGAACGGTTCTTAACGGATTACCAAAGCGCCTCTCAGGGAGAGTTAAATCATTGGCATAATACCCCTAAAAGTTGTCTCGCCTTAGTGTTGCTCCTGGATCAATTTCCCCGCAATCTCTTCCGAGGTCAACCCCAAGCCTTTGCCACCGACGATCAAGCACTTGCTCTGGCCAAGCACGCCCTCGAATGGAATTTTGACCAGCAGTTACTCGTTATCCAGCGAATCTTCTTCTATATGCCCTTTGAGCACAGCGAGAATTTAGCAGATCAAGCGCGTTGTGTAGAACTGTTCAGTCAGTTGGATCAGAATCCTGAGACGGCATCCTTTCTGGATTACGCAAAACGGCACAGGGCAGTGATTCGGCGCTTTGGACGATTTCCCCACCGTAATAGAATTTTAGGTCGTGAGAACACATCGGAAGAAGATGAATTTCTCCAACAGCCCGGCTCATCCTTCTAGGAGCTTTTCTGAAACTAATCTTAAAATCTTGCCGAAACTTGCAAGAAATGTCAATCTGCCCATAACCAAAAGGTAGAATAGTTGAGAATGCTACAGAAGCCGCGACTCAGTGCCGATATGGCGTTGTGGATGGTGGCTCTGTAGGGAATGCAATCGAGATAACTCCTTAAGAGAGTTTTAAATGGTCAGCCAGTACACTTTTAAGGATAGATTGCTCGGTATTGTTAAGGGAGAAGGTTCGAGTAATGAAGAGTCCAATTGGAGTTGGTATTGCCACAGGGATTAATAACCAAAGGGTCTTTGTGTTTGAGGTTGAAGGAATGTCCCAGAGAAACGGCACGGGTGCATCTGACGTGCCGATTCGTCGGAGTGGGAGGGTTTCCATCACCGTTCCCTATGCCCGCATGGGTCAAGAAATGCGGCGAATTAATCGCATGGGTGGCAGAATTGTCAGCATTCAACCGCTGGACGACAGCGCTCCAACCGCTAGCAATACGACATCAGGGAATGGACTACAGAGTCAACAATCTGAGAAACAAGCTAAATCTATGACACAAACTCACGAGAAAAAAGAGATTCCAGTTAATACCTATAGACCTAAAGAACCCTTTATTGGTAAGTGTTTGTCAAATGAGCCCCTGGTCAGAGAGGGCGGCTCTGGAATCGTACAACATCTGACATTTGATCTGTCCGGTGGTGACCTGCACTATCTGGAAGGTCAAAGTATCGGGATTATTCCTCCTGGAATCAACGAAAAGGGTAAGCCTCACAAGCTGAGACTATACTCCATTGCCTCTACTCGCCATGGGGACAACTTGGATGACAAAACGGTTTCCCTCTGTGTGCGGGAGCTGCAGTACGAGCATCCTGAAACGGGTGAAACTGTCTATGGTGTTTGCTCCAGTTTTCTGTGCCATCTAGAGCCTGGGGCAGATGTGGCAATCACTGGCCCTGTGGGTAAGGAAATGCTGCTGCCAGATGATGAAGATGCGACTATCATTATGTTGGCAACCGGAACCGGGATTGCACCGTTCCGAGCGTTTCTCTGGAGAATGTTCAAGGAACAGCACGAGGATTATAAGTTCCGGGGCTTGGCTTGGTTGATCTTTGGCATTCCTTACAGTGAAAACATTCTCTACAAAGAAGAACTAGAGAAGCTTCAGGCAGAGTTCCCCGATAACTTCCGTCTGACCTATGCCATTAGTCGTGAGCAGAAGGCTGAAGATGGTAGCAAAATGTACGTGCAAACTCGGGTGAAGGAGCATGCAGATGAGTTCTTCGAGATGATGCAGCAGCCTAAAACCCATGTTTATATGTGTGGACTGAAGGGAATGGAACCTCCTATCTCTGAGACAATGTCTGCTGAGGCCCAGGAGCGTGGACTGGATTGGGATACCTTCCGTAAGCAGTTAAAGAGCGAAGACCGCTGGCACGTTGAAGTGTATTAATTCTGGCTTCGCGCTGGAAGCATAATCAGTTTAAGGATGGTGGACAGCATTGCTGCCCACCATTTTATTTTTCATTCTTCTTCCGATTCTGAGTTTTTCTGTGTGAGCAATTCCGCCTGTTCCGTCAGGCTTGCCAGGAGTTGATTCAGCAGGGGCAGATTTTCAGAGGGCATTGGAGCCAGAGCGACCCGCTCATTGATATCGGTGAGCTTGTCCTGAAGCTGTTGCGCCAATTTCAAGGCATCTTTGCTCAAAGCTGAGAGTTGTTGCTGTTGGTAGAACTTCAAGGCCGCTCCTCTGAGAAACTGTAAGTTGGCCTCCTCACCATATTCTCCAGGTACCAAACGCAAACGCAGCAGCAGGTATTCCTCGCGATGAGTACGTTCTAGTTCGATCTGTTTTGGCTTGTCCACAGGGGCCAGAGCAATTCTCAAGAGACGCTTAAGTTCACTCAGGAGCCACTTGAATTGATCTGCTGGTAAGTCTTCTAGAATCGCTTGCAAGACACCATCCTGGCTCCAGAGAATCCGGCCACTGAACTCTTGACGCTCAAAATACAGCCGCCCAATTCCTCCCAATACTGCCCGTGCCAGCAATTCATGAATCAATTCTTCCGGAGATAGAGTGTTGAGAACTTCAACTGGACGGGTCAAGTGCCTAGCCCGCAGTTTCAAGGCTGGAATTCGCGATGAATTCGTTGTCCTGACAGGTGATGATTTTTTCTGCGTCTCACTGGTGGATGGACTAACAGTTGAGGCCGTAGACTGCGATTTCTGGGTTTTGCCTGAGCGATTTTGTTGGACAAACCGCAGGTAAGTGGACAGAATTTCGTGGTGTTGCTCAGCAGAGAGGGGTTGAGCAGTGATCGAGCAGTTGCGATAGTCTAGGATTTTTTGGATGTAATCTAGAGCCAGTTGATCGGATGGATCAACCATGCCGAGGGCAACAGATGTTTGATTGAGGGCTATGGGTAGGACTTGGTAATGTAAGCAAACTTCAAAGGGAAGTATATCATCAATAAGTTGAAAAATTTGCTCAGCGTCCATGCTAGCTACCCCGTCAAGTTTAATTTTCACTAGCATTGTTCAGATGGAGGTTTAAGCAGGCAGGATAGACCCGTTCGTCCAGCTCAACAGCTATAACTCCCAGATGTAGATGCATAGTATATTTTGCTATACGAGCTTAGATATTTAGTGAGAGTTCGGTTGACAAACAACAAATCAACTCGTGATTCCCTAAGTTTAGCAAAGATATTTGTCAAAGCACTCTATATTGGGGTTTTAGCTGTCGGTTGTACAGCGGATGCTGTATTCAGATTTCTATCTAATCATGATCAAATCCGGATAGAACCCCTAATCAAAGGTTCAAGTTTTTGACTCAATTGATTCCGTATTTTCCCGTAGAAAAAATCTTTAAATCCCACTCATTCCAGAAGAATTCACTGCGATAAATGGGACGAGCTATCTTATTTTCTAGATCTGACTCCTGTACTTCATCAGCGTGCAAAACGCCGTAGTAAAATTTTTAACCTGCCAGGGTGTTTCCAACGTCCTTAAGCTCGGAGATTATGCTTGTGCTTTCATCTGACGAACCGAGCGAGGAGCGCAGGGTGTTCCAAGACAAACCCACCCCTCAGGCATATTAGAGAAAACACTGCTTCTCGCCCCAATAACTGCGTTGGCCCCAATTTCAACCCCTGGCCCCACAAAACAATCCGCCGCGACCCAGGCTCCGTCTTTCACAGTGATTGGTGCTGTTTTCAAGCCGAAGGCCGGGTCTTTAATATCGTGGCTGCCGGTACACAGGTAAGTTTTTTGAGAAATGACGCAGTGCTGACCAATATTGATTTGATCCAGGCTGTAGAACACCACATCATCCCCCACCCAACTGTAGTCTCCAATTGATACCTTCCAGGGATAGGTAAATCGGGCAGTGGGACGAATTAGAACGTTCTGGCCAATCTCTGCACCAAATCGTCGGAGAATCCAGCAGCGAATACCGCTGGCGGAGTGCAGCGTGAGCGGAAAAGTCACCGCCTGAACCAACCACCAGAGCAAAACAAACCAGCCTGGTCGCCCCCGATCAAACCAGGACTGGTCATATTGGCTCAGATCAACCCAAGAATTTGTCATCGTTGATAGTGAGGGATTAGGGATTCATGGATAGCCTTAACGACTCGCAACCGTCTCCCGGTCTTCTGTTTCAGCAGGTTGAGGAGTTGCCTGGGTTGCATTGACATTCAATTTACCGCCAAAGGCTTGCAGCTCATACAACTTCACACCGATTTGGTATTCGTACTGGCTTAGCAAGCGACCATAGATATACCCTGCTTTGCCATCCAGGAATCCAAGCTGAATGAAGTAGAACAGAATAAATCGTAACATTGGCTTGAACGGCAGTCGCACCCAAACCTTTTTCAGGAATCGCTTCCGTTTGACAGCATCTCCAAACAAGCTCGCACCAATGGTTTCGCTTTCATCCTGACCTGTTAATAGATTGTAGTAAACCTTGGCTTCCCAGTTGGAATAACGGTTGTGACGGGCAATCCAGTGGAACATGTCGCGGAAATCCTCGTGCAGCATATCCTGCTGGAGATAGCCAACTTTCTCCGGCCCAGACATGACGACGTGTTCGTGAACTTCATTGTCTCCCGTATTCCGTACGCCTTCTGTTTTTAGATTTTCGTAGCGTCCCTGACTGTGCTTGAACAATCTCAGGTTCCAATCGGGGTACTTGCCACCGTGGCGAATCCATTTCCCTAGGAAAAAGACTCGACGATTGAGGTAATATCCTGAGTATTCAGGGTTTTGAATGGCGATGGCAATTTCATCCCAGAGTTCGGGGGTAATCCGTTCATCGCAGTCCACGATCAGTACCCAATCATTGCGGAAGGATAGGTTCTCCAGCGACCAGTTCTTCTTCTTGGGCCATGCGCCATTGAAGTGAAACTGTACCACATTGGCTCCAAAGCTCTCGGCAATCTCAATGCTGCGATCTTCGCTCTGGGAGTCTACAACAAACACTTCATCTGCTCTGGCAACGCTGGTCAGGCAAGCGGGTAGGTTTTCCTCCTCATTCTTGGCAGGAATTAAAACTGAAACTGGGATCTTGGCGGCGTTTGAAGTCATAGTATTTTCACTTATCACTATCTGTCAGGTCGGAGTTTATGGGCCAGGGTTTACGGGCCACAATGCGTGGGCTTGCAACTTATCAATAACAGTATCAATACCGCTCATTCTAAGCTGCATTCTGTGTAGTGGCTACTGGTGTTTTCCCTGAATAATGCCTGTGACGGCTGCCTTCAAATAGCCAAACTGGCCATAGGCATAGACGAAATTATCAAACCGCATCGCGGGGTCATGCCAGTGTTTCAGAGATTTGTAGAATCCTCTAACAATTCGCTCGCCCGCTCGGGGAAGTTGACCCCAGCCCGCTTGACCGGCAAGTTGCTCACGATAGCATTCACTGATTCCCTGCCACCATCCTCGACGAACATACCAGCCCTGCTGCAAACGTTCCTCAGAAACTCGATGGCCCACCTCTGCATCCGGTAAGTAGGCAACCTGCCAACCTTTTTTCAACACCAGCTCAGTCATGAATAGTTCCCCGTTGGATAACAGGTTCTTGCCGACGCGATCCAGATTCAGAGCAAATCCCCCAACATCTTCTAGTGCAGCCCGACGAATACAATAGTTGAGTCCACGGGGTGTGAAGTTGGGATTATCAATATTTTGCTCCTGTTCACCGAGATCGTAAGCCCCTAGGTTCCCGGCTAAATTGTCAGAGAGCCAATCCGGGCGCGTGTAGCCCTCTGGCCAGATCAGATGAACTTTCCCACCAGCAACCCCTAGCTTTTCATTCTTCTGAAAGGCCTGGCAGATGGCATCGAGCCATTCTGGTGGAGCCATGGCATCATCGTCAAAGTAAGCGATGATCGGACTATTTGTCTCCTGAGCCCCTCGATTCCGGGCGACATTCAATCCCAGTTTGGGTTCATGGACATAGCGGAGTTTAGGGCAATTGGGCAGACGTTCCTCTACTACGGCACGAGTGTTGTCAGTGGAAGCATTGTCAATCACAACCACTTCGTAATCCTCGAAGTTCTGATGAAGAACGCTATCGATGGCAGCTCCAAGGTACTGATCCCGGTTATGGGTACAGATAACAACGGCAATCTTGGGAGAGGGCGTAGCTAGATCTGACATAGGAATTCTCGCGATTTTTATAGTGGTAAGTTTTCAAAGATCCACAGAGTTGAATCCCACGAGCAATAGGGTTCCCCAGATCAAAAACAGATCCATCAGGGAATATAAACTGAACTTTAATAGCAAAAGAATAGTCAGCTAAGATCGTATCGGTTAGAAGGGCATCCAGCAAGGTGGTTGGCCGGACTCATTCCTTAATTAATCATGAAGTTATTTCGAGCTTTTCTATCAGGGTTGACCTGCGTTGCCCTTTGGGGAGGATTGACCTCCAGCGTTTTCCCAGAGTCCTTTTTAGGATCAGATGTTTTAGAGTCAAGTATTGAAGATCGAGACGTTGATGACAGTGCGTTACGTTTCGCTAATGACACCCTACGGTCGGTTGATCTGGTGCAGGCCCAACCGGATGAACGGCGAGAATTGGGCCAGCAATTGGTGCAGGAGCTTTCCCAATGCTTGTCACGGGCAATTACAGAACGAGAATCTGATTCGCCGACAGAACTACAGGCTGTTTCGATGCGATGCACGATTCAGGTGATCTTGCTGGATGAGACAGGTAACGTTCGACCGGATGCTAGCGATCGCATGACGGCTTTACTGGCTGTTACGGGGGCATCTGTGCCACAAACCACTAGCCGAGGTCAGGCCACTGTTTCCCTTGAAAAGCTACCCGATGGCCAGATCTTTACGGTTCCCGTAGAAATTGCAGGACAATCCCAACGGTTTCTTCTGGACACAGGAGCCTCTAATTCGATTCTGTCTCAGCAGATTATTCAGCCCTTGGGGTTGCTCGGCATTCAGATCCCTAGCGAATTGCTTTCCTATTTTGTGGTGGGGGATGATTGCTCAAGCGTGACGGCCTCTCTACATCGGTTGCCCCCCGTGCAGGTCAATGCCGCTGTGGTGGAAGGCATGATGGGCATGGGATTATCTCAGAACTCGATTCCTGGTGGGCTGACGGGTGTTTTGGGGATGGACTTTCTTAAGGGATTTGACGTGGTGGTTGATCCCAAAGCCTTAACCCTACAGCTACTGACTTCCTCTACTCCTGTGGAAGATGCAATTCCCCTACAGTGCAAATTAGGAGTAATGACAACCCAGGTTTACATCAATGGTCAGGGGCCATTTTCATTTCTGCTGGATACAGGGGCAGATCTGATGGTCGTTTCCCAGCGCTTGACTGAGCAGCTATCAATTCCAACCAATGCTACCGAATCAGTCGATGTTCGTGGGTTTTGTGGCGTTGAACTGGGTCAAAAGACTCAGCTAGGCTCCGTTCGTCTCCAGAGCTGGGAACAGCGAGATCTGGATGCAGTGGTGCTGGACAATGAGATTTTCGACCTGCTTGGGGTCGAAGGGATTGTGGGTCAGAATTACCTCACCCAGTATCAACAATATTGGCGCTTTGGTGAAGCTAGCAGCCTGGGCTTTTCTGAAACCGGAAGCTTATCTCTCGATCCTCTCTAAAGTAGAGCCTGAATCGTTGCGTGAATTAACGCGGGACTCGCCAGGGCTGCTTCCAAGATATTCAGGCTCTTACCAAATATTTGCTCTTTGACTGTTGGCAGCATTTGATTGACTTCATACTTGATGACTCCAATCCTACCACCGCTGACAATACATCCTATAGCAATCCTGAATCAATCATGAAAAGCACTATATAGGGGTTTGGGGACTTGCCAAGAAGGGGGTAACGCCCCCTTCACCCCCTTTTCACAAATCATTTGTGATTGCTATAGTGATTTACTTACTCAACCATCCATTAGAAACGTATAGGCTAAACCTAAAAGTCTTAGTTCTAAGTCAGAAAGAGCCCGAGCTTCAGTAATGGAAATCAGCTTTCCTTCCATCTCAGCAACTTGCTCGTGGGGAGCATCTATTTGGGTGAATTGAGCTAAATAAACATTAATAGTTTCTGTATCTTTCTTGACAACCGCTTGAAAATCTCTCTCTAGTTCCAAGCTTCCCTGACTCAACTGAAGCTGTTGTTCGACCTCAATGGTTAAAGATTCCGGTACCAATTGACTCTCACCACTATTATTAGTAATAACCTTAGCGTCTGTCGGCAAGCCATCAAAATGACAAATTGTACCCTGCCGTCGACAGAACAAAATACGGGCACTAGTTGGCTGCTTATGATAAAGAATTAAACGCATATTCTGCATCATATCTCTACTTCAAATACCTGCAAATTCCTTACTTATGACTCAATTGGGAAATTAGACTTCAGTAACTCTAGCCAATCTTCGATTCGCTGATCAGTTTTCTCGCTCTCATTTACCTCGTCTAGAGGGAGTCCAACAAACTTGCCATCCCGAATCGCAGTTGACTGCTCAAAGGAATAGCCTTCTGTAGAAACAGCTCCTACTAAATTAGCCCCCAGGGACTTGAAGACATCATGCATGATTCCCAATGCCCCAACAAAGTGCTTGCCATGACCCTGGCAATCCCCTGAACCAAAAACAGCAATGGTTTTTCTAGAAAAGTCTGTTTTCTCAACTTCCATATCAAATAGGGGATCGCGCCAATCATTCTGGACTTCGCCTGCTCCCCAGGTTGAGCAACCGAGAAGTAAATATTCATACTTTAGAAGATCTTCAATCCCATCAAAATCTTCTTCCATGCTATATAAATCACAGATGTCTTCACCGATTGCTTCGTGTATTTTTTCTGCAATTTCTTCTGTGAGATCTGATGTACTACCGTAAAAAATCCCGATCTTTGCCATCGTTTTGACTCCTGTAATTTCAAGAATTAAACCCGACCTAATCCATGTCTTAATAATTCTGAGCTATAAACTATTAATAACATAATTTTTCTTGTGTAGAATGTTCGTATTGAGCATTTATTTTTTATTTATTGAATGTCAATTAACTTAACATTTTCAGGTGATAAATCACAAATTTGTAAGCTTATACTCGCAACTCGTCCTATTTTTTCAAAAGTAATAATTGTATGGGTTTCAACTGGACTTGCCAGGGAAATGGCAAGTCCTTCATAATATTCCACTTCTCTTTAAACACTTCTGCTTGAAGGTGATAATCTGATGGGCTGTTTGGGGAACTATTCAGCTTCAGGTACAATGTCATTCGATGCTGAGTTTCACTCGTTGTCACTAACCAGCACGGAAAAGTATTCAAAGATTCTGGCATTTGCAAATAGGTATCTGGAGGAGAAAAACTAATTTGATGGGCACGAATTCCAACTTGAGCCAGCCCTTCTGGTACAGGTTCAATGGTTTCGAGAATGCATCCCCAATCCAAAGCTCGAATCTGATTGTGTCCTACCGGAACTGCCGCTGAGAAATTCTTACATCCAGTCAGTTGAGCGACGCGGAAATAATTGGGGTGTTCAAAAATTTCATGTTTGGCTCCCTGGGCAATAATCTCCCCTGTATCAATCACTAACAAATTGTGACAAACTCGGTAAGCCTCCTCCAAATTGTGGGTTACAAATAATGTCACGCCTGAGTAATCTTCTAGCATTGCCCGGAGTAACTTTTCCATGCGATCGCGCAAATAGGTATCCAATGCAGAGAAGGGTTCATCGAGTAATAAAACTTCTGGCTCACTGGCTAAAGCTCGTGCAAGTGCGACCCGTTGCTGTTGACCTCCAGACAATTCGCGAGGATATCGGTGTCCAAAACCGGCCAAGTCTACAGAAGTTAGATGCTGTTCTACTCGTTGCATGCGCAGGAGCCTAGATGCTCTAGAGGGAAGACCAAAGGCAATTTTCTCAGCAACAGTTAGATGGGGAAATAGAGCATAGTTCTGGAACAGGTAGCCGATTTTGCGACCACAACTGGGTAGATTAATTCCCCGCTCAGAATCATACAGGGTTCGACCATTTAGAGTGATTCGGCCTCGGTCAGGAGTTTCTAAACCCGCAATGCAACGGAGAATAAAACTTTTTCCAGCTCCCGATGCGCCCAGGAATCCCAAGGGTTTGCCATTGGTACGGAAGGAAACATTAAGAGAGAACTCTGGGAGTTGCTTCTGAATATCAACGATCAATCGAATGTGGGGCTGCTTGTCCAGGTATTGAATGGGAGGACTACCCGGTCGAACATCGAAATTTGAGAGTTGCTGACGGGCAGATTTTCTTGCAGGAGGTTGTTTCTTTAACTTGAGTTTGTGGTTTGAGTTGGCTTGTCTTGACCAGAAGTTGACGGCTGTGATGATTCCAAACGAAATCACTAAAATTAGCAGAACCCAGGCCAGAGCTTCCTGCATGTGGCCTGCTTCTGCGGCGGAGAAAATAGCAATCGGAATGGTTTGGGTTTGACCGGGAATATTACCTGCCAACATTAAGGTTGCACCAAACTCTCCCAAGGAACGGGCAAAGGCCAATAGGGTTCCAGCAATTAGTCCTGGTTTTGCCAGTGGTAACAAAATTCGCCGAAAAATCACCCACTCCGATGCTCCTAGGGTTCTTGCCGCAGATAAAACCGTCTGATCTATTTGTTTAAAGGCTCCTAATGCCGTCTTGTACATTAAGGGAAAAGCTACAACTGTCGCAGCAATCACGGTGGCATACCAGGTAAAAATAACCGAGTGATTGAAGAATCCTAAAAATTTTCCGAGAAAGCCATGCCGACCAAATAAAACCAAAAGCAAAAATCCAACAACGGTGGGCGGTAAGACCAGAGGTGCAGTGAAAATTGCATCGATTAATCCCTGAGTTTTTCCTCGATAGTTCAACATAAACTGAGCAGCAATAATTCCCAAAAAAAAGGTAATGGCTGTTGCAAGGATAGCCGCTCGGAAAGAAATCCAGGCTGGAGAAAAATCGGTAAGAAGGGCTTCCATCATAGGTTTCACTGATTAGATAACTTAAAACCGAACTGCTCGAAGACTACTTTTGCTTCTGGACTGGAGAGAAAAGTAATAAATTCCTGGGAAGCCTCAGGATTGGTGCTATCTTGAATCACTGCCAGGGGATAAACAATCGGAGTATGAGATCCTTCAGGTGCTGCTGTAACCACCGTGACCTTGGAAGAATTTGCTGCATCAGTTCGATAGACAATCCCCGCATCAACATTCCCGGTTTCGACGTAACTCAAAACCTGCCGTACGTCCTTGGCATAGACAATATTTGACTGAACTTGATCGAAAATTTTGAGAGTATCCAGCACTTCTTTTGCATATTTTCCAGCAGGAGCACTGTCAGGATCTGCAATGGCAATTTTGCCCACTTTATTCTGGGTTAGATCATTAAAACTCTGGATATTAGTGCTATTGCCTGGAACAATCAAGACCACCTGGTTTGTCAGTAAATTCTGACGGGTCTCAGCCAGAATCAACCCTTTTTGTTCCAAGGCATCCATCTGTTTAGGAGCCGCAGAAATAAATACATCTACTGGCGCACCCTGCTCAATTTGCTGTTGCAGAGAACCGGAAGAACCAAAGTTATAAGCTGACTTTGCTACAGGCTGCTGGGCTTGATAAATAGGCTGAAGGGCTTCCATCACATCGGTTAAACTGGCCGCTGCAGAAATAATCAGTTTGGAGGATGGAGCGTCTGGATTATTGACAGAATTATCTGATATTCCAGAAACTTGACTGCAACTTAGCAAAACCCCGATAGACAGCAGGTAAATCGACAAAAACTTCAATAATCTACGGCGACTCGTACTCATATGCCAAAATAATTTTGAGTAATTTTTTTGCTTGGACACTACAGATTATATGAAGTCAAGAATTCCTAAAAGGAGGCAATCCAATGGAGTTCTAGCCAAAATCGAGGGTTATCGTGTTTCAACCTTGACATAGGATCTCGAACTAATCGCGTTGCATTAATACAAACGACTTCAATCAATCCCATCTGTTCTGCAATCTCTTTAAATTCATTTTGATAGCTAATCAGCTCATGTCTAATCTCCTCTGGATAATAGATCCCTAGGTAATGCAATTGTCTGCCAGAACGTTTTAGATAGCATTCTAGAACTTTGATATGGCAGCAGTTTAAAATTGCTTCCGCCTTCGGACATGAGTTTTTGACAATCAGAATGAATTCTTGCGTTAAATAATCTGGGCTAATCATCTTTTTTCAGATGCTATGGGAATGATTAATGGAATTGAGTCAACGAAAGACCTTCACGGGAACGACGTTCCAGGCTCAGAATTTCTTGAATCCGATCCGGTAACTCCTCCAGATCAGAATTCTCCTCTGAAGCCGACATCGGAGAATAGAAAGTATAGCTCGGATCGCAGACCCCTGTATCATAGACTTGAAGTATCCATTTATCTGGATAGCCTTCAATCCCCATATCTAGAATGTACCAGCTTTCCCCTGCGGATCGAGTTTCTAAAACTGTAAACCAGTCCAGTTCTTCTGGTAACAAACTCCACTCACTCTGAAGAAATTCTAGAGCGATTTGTTCGGCATCTTGGGGAGAAAATGTAGATTCAACCATTTTTTACACCTCCGGTGAAACTTGAGGAAAGGCATCAAGCTGTCGGGCTAGTTCACGGGCAATATGAACTAAAAACTTTGATGCATCTTGATTTCCCTGGTGAGCATAGGCCGTAGCAACTTGCATGACAGTCTTAACAAAGTCAGCATCAAGTAACTCAGGTTGAGCATCTAGAACTTCAGGTTCTTTGCCATTGGGACATTTCATCAGTTCCTCAATTAGAGAAAAATATCGTTCTTGACGTTCAGCAGTCATAGTTATTGTCCTAAGTTATTATCCTAAAATCTTGATCCTAAAAAGGTTTGGTGGTGCGAGCGATTGGGTTAAATTGAAGTCGGGATTTGGGCTGGGTATCACCATAGATGTGAAAGCTAATCGCTGCTTCATTCCCAATGGCTTCTACTTGATGAATTGCCTGAGGGGTAAAGCTAATAATTTCGCCTTTCCCGACGATCCGTTCACCAACAGGTTCAATCTGGTCTGGAAATTCTGAGTAGGCAGCTCGCCGCCAGAAGGTATGTTTTTCCTGACCCTTTAATATGGCCACTACCCCCCATGTACCATGATTATGAATGGATGACTTTACTCCTGGAGCAAAGGCAACGTTTTGAACTGAGATGGGATAGCCAATTTCATCATAGAGGATAACCACTGATGATCCGGTTTGGGGATTGGGTTCCTGGTATCGCGTCTGCACCCAATAGGAATTCATGACCAACTGTCGAACTCGCATCCGAATTTGTGGCAGCCGATCCCATTCATCTCTGACATCTGTGACATCATTGATAATCTCCATAATTTCTGACAGAAACTGATGGAAATAATAGCGATCGCGAATCAGATCCCATTCCCGCATAGAGGGACGGATTTCACATTCTCCATCGTCAGTCACAAACCAGTCTTTGCCATTCATTCTTAAGTTCATCATGATTCATACCCTCTGGCTGTTACGCCTTTTTTTCTAAACCAGGTAGGCTTCCTGATGAGTTTTAATGGTGCAATCGGATTTGGGATAGGCCACACAGAGCAATACGTATCCCTTTTCAATCTGGCCATCATCTAAAAAGCTCTGATCTTCCTGATCGACTTCTCCTTCCACGATTCGGCCCACACAACTGGAACAAGCACCAGAACGGCAGGAAGAGGGCAAATCAAGATCCTGTTCTTCAGCAAAATCCAGAATATAGGTATCTTCAGGAACAGACAAGGTAACGTCTATCTCTGGGGGCTTGTTCTTTTTACCTTTGATCAAACGAACTTGATAAGTTGCAGTCATGATATGTTCTCCTGAGTATTAGTGTGTAATTTAGGTCTCTTAGGGATGAACTCGCCCCCCTCATTAAGGGGGAATCAAGGGGGAATCAGAGTTACGGGAGGCAGTTTTCTATCAGTTCTCGCCCAAATTTCCCAAAACTCTAACTACAAGGCTCCGCCGCAGGCGTACAATCTCCTGCTTTAAAGGACTTACCGCAACCGCAAGCACCAGTAGCATTAGGATTGGTAAACTTGAAGCCACTTTCCAATAGACCTTCAACATACTCAACCACTACACCATCCAACAATGAATCACTTTCAGGATCGATATAGAGACGAACACTTCCAGCATGTGAAATGATGTCGTTAGGCTTCGGCGCATTGACAATGTTGAGGACATACTCGTAGCCACTACAGCCACCATCCTTGACCGCAAGCCGAACCCCTTGTTTGTCAGCGTTTTCCTCAGTTCTAGAGCCTCTAAGGAAGCCACGCAGACGTAGTTCTGCAATTTCAGTTAGAGCAATAGTCATGATTTCTCCTTTGAATGATCATTAAATTCAACTTGAGTGAGTTTTGAATTTTGAGTCCGAGCGAGAACAGTAGGATCGCCAGAAGCAGACACCTGGACAGTGAAAATCCGGAGGATTCTGTATCCCAAAATGTTGAAATCCAACACAAAGTGGGATCAACCCCAAACCAGTAAGAGCCATTAGCTTCAATGGCCAAACAAGGATAACGAAACTAGCACCGAAACTGACTACAGCTATAGCAGTCAAGACCAGTTTTTCGACTTCATCAGCAATCACTTTGGTAATCTGAAACAGAGCGATCGCAAATAAAAATAAAATTAGAGAGGTGACAATCATGCTCTTTCAAACCTCAGTGAGTGCTTTCTTGAAGTACAAACTGATCATTAATCTGCTCTCGACTCAACTCGCCACAAACAGGGCAGTCAGGATCATGATAGGGACGCAATTTCTTGAATTCAGCACTACCTAAATCCATGGTTAGAAGCTGACCAGTCAAGGGAGTGCCTAGACCTGTAATTAACTTAATCACTTCCAAGGCAGTCAGGCAGGCTAAAGTTCCCGAAACGGCTCCCAGGACACCAAAACCCCAGCGATCCCAATTAGGTTTTTCCGGAAAAATGCAGGACAAACAGGGAGTCTTGCCCGGAATAATAGTGGTCAAATAGGCTTCCATACTATTCATGGCGGCTTCCACCATTGGTTTCTTCCAGCGGATGCAGGCTTCATTGGCTAAATTCCTCTCATCAAAGTTATGGGCACAATCTAGAACAATGTCAGATTGTTTCACTAGAGCATCGACATTATCGGTAGTAACATACTCAGGAACAGCAGTAATTTCCACATCTGGGTTGATGTTTTTTAAAGTTTTCTGAGCTTTTAAAACTCTGGGTTGACCCACCCAATCATGGGTCATTAAAATCTGCCGATTCATGTCATCCAGTCGCAGATCTCCCCCTCGAACCAGAATTAATTTACCGATTCCAGCAACGGTTAAATACAGCGCAACAGTTCCCCCCAATCCTCCAACACCAGTAACTAATGCTGTGGTTGATTTCAGCTTGTCTTGCCCTTCCCGGCCAAAGCCAGGGAGTTGCATCTGACGACTATAACGTTCGAGTTCGGTAGGGGTTAGTTCTATCACACTGATTGCTCCTGAAATTGGGAAGTTACTAGCGTCTCTTATCTGTTTTTTCAGAACGGGTTAGTTGTACAGACCCGGCATTGATCCCCCCTTGATCCCCCGTCAAAAAGGGAGGCGGGAGACTGTAGGGTTATGAAGATAACTTTTATTCCGCAACTAACTCGCTGACCATAACGATGTTGCTGGGTTTTTCTTGGAAGACCTTGAATAATTTGGTTTCCAAGGGGCTAGAAGTCTTGAATACTTCGTAGGCTTCTTCTAGGGCTATTTGGTACTTGCTTAACCGTTCCTCGTCGTTAACATCGGTAAAGGCTTCGTCAACTTCTGTCAGTAATTTTGAAAAGTACTTCAGGATATGTAAGCGATTGACGTTCACAAAATCCTGGTCGTAGGGAATTGCAAAAAATTGAAGATAATCTTCTGCATCTGTGAGTTGCTTGAAGTTGACTAGAGTTCTAGGTGTTCCTGCTGTGATTGTCATTTAACTTGTGCCTCCCATGTTTTGAGTTGTTGTTTGAGCTTCGTCAACTCTTGATAGATGTCGTAGGCTTTTTGGGATGTCGCAGGTAATTGTTCCAGATCTGCGGGCAAGCCTTCTGCAATGTCATGCAAGTCCATCTTGATTTGACCTGCTTTGCTATTCAGTTTTTTGATTTTCGTTTTCAACTCCTGAATTGCTTCTTCAGTTGGAGTTTCGATTGTTTGTACCATTGTTTTTACTCCTATTGAATTAGTGGTCAGTTGTCAGTAGTCAGCTATCAGTTGTCGGGTTAAAGTTGTGAAATGTAAACGATTGATGGGTGGTGCGTTACGCTTTGCTACAGCACCCTACTCTTTAGATACGTTAGATTCAGAAGACCGAACGAGTGGTGCGTTACGCTTCTCTAACGGCACCCTACAAATGACAAATAACCAATTTACGCATCCGCCGCACCCGGATACTTCTCTAAAGTTTCTAATGCAGACTTCAGAAGTTTTTCACCTTGAGCTGCGACTTTTTCTAGAGAATCAAAGCCGAAGCGTTGGGCATCTCAGAGAGTGCGGTAGACCACGATTAGGCGGCCTGTCCAAACGATAGCCCAGCCAAATCCTTCATGGCTCATGTCCATCACGACCTGACAGAGTTTTCCAGTTTCTTTTTCTACTAAAGCAGCGATCGCTCGATAGAAGCAGAGAATTCGTAACTGAGTTGTGGGGTCAACATCACCATCAACGGAAATGGAACGCTTCTTTTCCTTGCTGACTACAAAGGGAGCTAGGACTAACTCATCTGTCCAACTGCGGTAAACACCGTAGTGATCATTGGCGCGGACTTGCTGAACAAGAGCCTGTAGAAAGGGAGCTTCAGCAACAATTCCAGGGGTGATTTCGGATTTAGCAGTAGTTGAAGTCATGGTTCGTTAGTTAATTGTAAGGTGAATGTCTGGGAAATTAAACAGACTAGAAATTAAACGGGCTGGAAATTAAACGGACTGGGAACAGTTGAGCTTATTCGTCATCATCGAAATCGTCGAAATTCTTGTCTCGGCCTTCCTCTTGCTGGATTACTTTTCGCAGCCAGGGGGGTGGCGGACTCGTATTTAACGTTTTAATCAGTTCCGCTAACACATCTGGGATTTCATCGGTTTCAGACTGAGCTTTAATAGGCGTAATCTTGTTTTGAAGAAGACGAGAGGCAGCGCTTCCGCCAATTGCAGAAACATAAACAATGGCGCAATCTGCTAGGGCTTTAACTTTTGGAACGAGCTTATCCTCATCACCATCTTCATTCAGATTTCCACCAAACTCAATCGTACCTAGGAAGGTATATCCTGTTTTCGAGACGGTATAAATATCGACTTTCTTCGCTGAACCGAAATGGGAGTCAATATGTACACGATCGCGGGTTGCAAATGCGATTTTCATCACCATCCTCCTCTAACTTGCCTGTTTCACAGGAACAGAACGAATCGAGAAATCAAAGTAACTTCGAGCAACACTTAGGGCCTGTTCAATAATGTTTCCTCCTGCTTGAATTAACTGCTCGACCGACTCAAACTTGAATTTCTCAACACCCTGGAAGAAACTAGAAAAGACCAACGCCCGGTTGCAAAAGATCAATACACAACCGACTCCCTCTGAATTCAGGTTGACAAAAGTTTCAGTATCACGCCCTGTTTTGTACTCTAGGCAGGTTGCGACAGCTTGATAGAAAACATTGACTCGTTGTTGTCCAGAGAGAGCTGAACCTGAGTTATTTAGCAGTAAATTTATCAAGGATTCGTGAGAGTAAACCTGACAGCCGCAGACTCGATCCTGAGCTAGAATTTGTCGAGGAATCTCCTGGATAAGTTGAGTACTGATAAATGGATTGGCGCGAGTTGGGAGTACTTCTAGATGAATCATGATGTGAGACCTGTTTGAATGGTTAACAGACTAATCTTCTAGGATGAATCAAGTTTGAAAAGGCCGATTGGCATAGTTACATAACTGATTTCTAGTTTTTTTGAGATGAACTGCTAGGCTGATAACTCAAATATAAATGATTAAAAGAGAATTATTTTCTGCTCTTAATATTTTGTTTGAGATTCTTCAGCTTCTAAAAAGAGATTGCCTAGATCAAATAACAATCGGAGTGTTCCTCTGTATCCCGTTAGACATTTTTGGCCATTCCCGAGGCGATCAAAGACTGGATAGCCCATACGATAGAGCGGAATCTTTAACCGTTCACTTATTCCTTTTCCGTGAGAATTTGTAATGATCAAATCAGCTCCTTTTGCTAGATCTTCTAAATCTTCTAAGTCCCCAATTGTTACAGAGTCAATCGGTAGTTTTGCCAACAAAGGAGACTTTGTTGTGGTTACTGCTGCTTGAACTTCTGCCCCCATATCATGCAACAGCCAACTAGTTTGGTAGAGTAGATCGGGTTCTAGGGCTAGACAAACTCGCTTGCGGCTGAAGTAGAAATGGGTGTCCAGAATCCCATCCTGTAACTGTCGCCGTTGGCGGTTGTACCGTTCAGGCACTTGAACGGGTTGGACAAAGTGAACATCCGTCGGAGTATGGGTAATCTCCGCCAGTCGCATTAAAAAGCGATCAACGGGTTCCAGCCCAGCGAATCGAGGAAATACTTCATAGTCTGTGCCGAACTTACGCTTCAGGGCTTCTGCTGCAGCTCGCATACTTTCACCAATAGCCAGAGTGAAACAGGATTCTGGCAAATGACTCAGATCTTCAACGGTTGTCCCACCAGAGGTCACGGTGTCGTATTCTTCGCCCAGATGCCCATCCAATGATCCCGATAAATCTGGCACAACAATGGGTGTTAGCCCAAAGGCTTCCACAATGTCCTTAGTTTCCTGAACGTCTCCTGGCCCCAACAGCGAACCCGCCAAGATGGTCACTCTGGGTTTTTGATAACTGTCAGCCGTGGGAGTCACATAGTCCGTAGAAACAATTTGCTCTACGGCTGCGGCATAGCCATTTTCCATAGCACCCCTATAGTCTGGGGTTGAGACAAAGATGATGGGCAGGGAGTCTAGTTCTGGATGATCACTGCGGAAATTCTTAAGAATCCCCAGAAAATCTTCTCCCCGTGTTTCCGTCAGTCCAGTTGTCAATAACCCAATGACTTCAGGTTTTGACTTTTCCACCAGTGTTAGAATGGCTGCTTCGATATTTTCGCCACCCCCCAGAATGGTGCTAACTTCTGTCATGGCAGTGGTGGACATGGGAATTGCTTCCCGGAAATGCCGCACCAGAATGACCTTGGCAAAGGCAGTGCATCCCTGAGAACCATGAAACAATGGCATCATTCCCTTGAGTCCCAGGAAGGCTAGAGATGCACCTAAAGGAGAACTCAGCTTCAATGGATTGACGGCAACAGATTTTTTAGAACGGTTGATAGTTGTAATCATCACTGGTTTTGGGGTTATTGGTCATTGGTCATTGGCTTATTAGTTACTGGTTCTCGTTCATTTGTCCTTGGTCATTGGCTACTGATTATTGGTTGTTGGTTACTGGTTGTTGGTTACTGGTTGCTTGAGGACTAGTGACTAATGACTAGTGACTAATGACTAATGACGACTGAGATATCTCTGGCAATGACTCGCTAACCAATTCTTCATGCCCTAGACCCACTTCCCAAGGAGCAGGCATTCGCACCTGTTGCCAGATGGGGCTGTGAAGGGCTTCGTCTAGCTCCTTCGCCATTTCGATCATGCCGTCGTATCCGGCATAGGGATGGTGACGTTCTTGGTTGATGTCAAGGAATGGAATTCGAGCCTTCAATGCAGTGTATTGATTGCGACCACCCGCGATTAACATATCTGCCTTGGTACGCTCAATGATTTTCAGTAGCTCCTGGGTATTGCCTTTTTGAATCTTGATGCCGTCCTTACCCAACAAGTCCTTGATCCGAGCTTTATCTTCCTCGGTGCTTTTCTTGGTGCTGGTGGCCACCACCTCAATTCCCAAGTCCTTAGCGGCTGAGATGATTGACCAACTCTTCACCCCTCCGGTGTAGAGCACGACTCGCTTGCCCTTGAGTCGCTGACGATAGGGTTCTAGGGCAATATCTAACTTGGCAGTTTCCTCGACAATTAACTCCTCTACCTGTTCCTGTAACTTAGAATCACCCAACATGGCCGCCACGTTCCGCAAGAAACGGTTCATGTCGTCAATGCCGTAAAATGACTCCTCAATATAAGGAATGCCGTAGCGTTCCTCCATTTTACGTCCCATGTTGATTAATGCCTTGGAGCAAATCATCACGTTCAGTTTGGCGCGGTGAGCATAGCGAATATCGTTATACCGAGCATCCCCTGTGATTTTGGCCAGTGCTCGAATGCCAAGTTTTTCAAGTAGAGGGGTGACATTCCACATTTCCCCAGCGATGTTGTACTCACCAATTAAATTGATGTCGTAGGGGGTGGTGTATTCTGGTTCCGCGCTACCGACAACGTATTCCAATAAGGATTCTCCCGCTAAACGATTGCCCAGGTTCTTACTACCGACAAATCCAGGAGAATGTACTGGAATAATAGGGGTTCCAAACTTGTCAGTTGCTGCTTTACAAACTGCATCCAAATCATCCCCGATTAATGCAGTCACACAGGTGGAATAAACGAAAACGGCAGGGGGATTATAGCGCTTAATGATCTGAGAAATTCCCCTATAAAGCCGCTTTTCTCCACCGAAAATTACATTGTTTTCTGTAATGTCAGTGGTGAATCCCATCTTGTAGGTCATGGGGCCGGAAGAGAGGCTGCCGCGACTGCCCCAAGAGTTACCAGCACAGGCGATGGGGCCGTGAACCAGGTGGGCTGCATCGGTGATCGGAACAAGGGCAATGGACGCACCATCAAACGCACAACCACCTTGGGCAGCTCCGGGTTGAGCAACCTGTTTACAGGATTTATTTTTACCTTTTTCGCCTTTTTTATGATTGTGTTCGCAACCGGGTTCAGTCAGGAGTTCTGCGATTTTTGGTCTAGCCATTTTTTATTTGTCCTTTGTCATTTGTTATTGGTTGTTTGTAGAGTTGGGTTTGTGGTTTTTGGGGGTTCTGGTGTGCGGTTTCAGGATTTGGAGGTTTATCGGTTGGCGGATGAGTTGGCGGATGAGATTTGGAAGATTATTCGGGAGTGGGATGCTTTTTCGCGCGATACTGTTGGGAAGTAACTTGTTCGTTCGGGGGATAGTATCGGAGCAAATATTGCTGAGGGAACGGGTCGGGGAAGCTATCAGGACAATAAACGATTTGTCAAAATAACAAGAGGATCGTTCTCTCGTGGTTTACTGACACAACACAATCTCACAAAGCTCAAACCCATCATTGATAACTTGCCTCCAAAATTAAATGCTTATCTCAATTCAATTGGAAGGAGTTAGTTATTAGTCACTTGTTATTAGTCATTAGTTGTCCGTTCTTATCAGTGACCAATGACCAATGATAAACTAACAATACTTGGAAATATCTTCGCCATTGTCTGCAAGATAGGTGAGTGCCCGAAACCGAAGGCTAACAAGCTCTTCATAGAGAGGGTTAAGCTTACAGAGGGGAGGAACATGGAATAGGAGTCTTCCGAAAAAATTGACGTTCCTTTCAAAAGGACAAGTGCAGGGAATCAAGGTACAAATTGTGTGGGCGGGTTTGGATTGTTTGATTTCAAATCCATCAACCCATTGACGCAGTGGAGCGAAAATATCAAACTTAGGGTGCTGCCTGCGAGGTGGTTCGAAATTTTCGTGGTCATGTTTGTGTTCGTGGGTGTGGGTGATGGTTGCCATTGGACATCTCCTTTAAACTTCTTCTGCAAGTTCCAGCTCTTTTTTGAGACAACCGACGGTGTATCCTGTTTCCAGGAAGTGGACGGAGTAAATGTAGGCTTTTTGTAGGTAGGTTCCAATACCAACGATGTAGCCCGTCTCTCCTTTTTTGGCGAGGTGTTCACCGACTTCTTTACCGGGGAAAGTACCATCATTTCGGATTAATTTCTTGAGTCTCACTTTCTGGTTAATGTCGAAGGCAGGGGGGCCGTTCAGTTCAATTTCGTCGCTGAGTCTTCCCATGGTTAGTTATTGGTTATTGGTCATTAGTCATTGGTCACTGATTTGGCTGATGACTAATGACGAAGCGACGGGTAGTGGTTGTATGGTTTTGTTCAGATGTCTAACTCCCGTCGCTTTTAACAATTAACGAATCAAGTCGAAGGAGATGTCAGTCTTGGCTGGGATGATGGTGCTGCGATCTAGCTCGTCTAGGATGGTGTTAACAATCCAGTTGAGTAGATTCAGTGCACCTGTGTAGCCCAGAGTGTTGTAACGGTGCATGTGGTGACGGTCGAAGATAGGATATCCGATCCGAACCAGTGGAGTGTGAGTATCACGCCAGAGGTATTTACCATAGGAGTTACCGATCAACAGATCCACAGGCTCAGTGAACAGCAAGGAACGCATGTGCCATAGATCCTTGCCACCCCAAACCGTTGCACCTTGACCATAGGGGCTGGACTGGAGTAACTCACGGGCCTCTGCTTCAAACTCTTCACTGCTGTTGGACAACAGAACGTGAACCGGCTCAGCACCCACTTCCAATAGGAAAGTGATTAAGTTGATTAGATGATCGGGATCTCCATAGAGAGCAATCTTCTTACCGTGTAACCAAGCTTGAGAATCAGTCAGGGCATCAACTGCGTGACCGCGCTCAATTTGCAGTTGCTCTGGAATTGGCTTACCTGTTACCGCAGACAACTTCATCAAGAACTCGTCAGTACCTCGGATACCGAAGGGACGGGCGTTGTAAGTCTTCTGACCCCACTCTTTCTCAATATAGGCTTGAGTCTTCGGAGTGGTGTGCTTCTGGAAGAAGAAGGTTCCTTCCGCATTGATGGAATCTGCTGCATCCTCTAGCTTAGTCAAGCCATTGTACATCTTGAAGTCGCCCTGGTTGGGAGAATCAAAGGCATCAGAGTTGTCAGACAGGATGGTGTAATCTACTCCGAACAGATCTAAGATTCGCTTCAATTCGCGGGCATTGCCAACGTAAGGATCAAAACCCAGGTTGAAGTTGAACTTCCCATTTGTGGTTTCGACCTTCTTGTCCTTGGTCAAGCATTCCAGGATGCCCTTCAGCATATTGTCGTAGCCAGTGATATGGGAACCGACAAAGCTAGGAGTGTGAGCATAGGGCACTGGGAAGTCTTGAGGAATGGAACCCTCGTTCTTCGCAGTTTGAATGAAGGAACCCAGGTCATCTCCAATTACCTCTGCCATACAAGTAGTACAGAGAGCAATCATTTTGGGCTTGTACAGGGCATAGGAGTTGGCCAGGCCATCGACCATATTCTTCAAGCCACCAAATACCGCCGCGTCCTCAGTCATGGAGGAGGAAACTGCCTGGAATGGCTCTTTGTAGTTCCGGGTTAAGTGGGTTCGGAAGTAAGCAACGCATCCCTGAGATCCATGGCTGTAAGGAAGAGTTCCTTCAAAACCTGCGGCACAAAAGAGAGAACCAAGCGGCTGGCATGCTTTAGTCGGGTTAACGGTTAGGGCTTTGCGATCAAAGTTCTTTTCCCGATATTCCCAGGACTTTGTCCATTCTGCTACGCGGGCGACTTCTTCTGCGCTGTGCGCACCTTCATACTCCCGCTTGACTGCGAATAAATCCTGGTATTCTCCAGTTTGAAACAGATCAACGTGGTCAAGGATCTTACCAGCATTAGCTGTTTTGGGGTTTTGAGGAGTTGTTGTCTCTTGAGTGTTGTCAGGATTTGGGGTGTTGTCTTGAGTCATGATTTTCTCCTTTTAAAAGGGTAAGTTGTAGAGCATAAGTTTAGGGGATGTTATTAGTCATTAGTCACTTGTCACTAGTCACTTGTCCTTTGTAACTTGTCATTAGCTTGATATCTGAGTTATTGTCGATAGACTGTCAATAACCAATGACCAATAACCAATGACCAATAACCAGAATTATTCCTCTTCCTCTGTTTCCCAAGGTGCATTGACCAATCCCCAGGTTGGGTTGTTAATTGCCATGTCCATATCACGGGCAAATACCGCAAAACCGTGGTAGCCGTGATAGGGGCCGGAATAATCCCAGGAGTGCATTTGACGGAAAGGCAGACCCATTTTCTGGAAAACATACTTCTCTTTAATTCCAGACGCAACCAGGTCAGGCTTCATCTGCTTCGCCAACTCTTCAAATTCATAGCCGCTAACGTCATCGTAGATAACGGTGGCATCATCAGTGTAGTGAGTTGTGCGCTTGTAGTCATCTCCATGACCGAACTCATAACCTGTTCCAGTCACCTTCATTCCCAAGTCTTGGAAAGCTGGAATCACGTGACGAGGTCGTAGACCACCGACCATCATCATGACTTCCTTACCACCCAATCGAGGAATAAATTTCTCTAGAACTTCATCCACTAGAGGCTGGTACTTAGCAATGACTTCCTCAGCTTTGGCTTGAATAGTTTCATCAAACTGAGCAGCAATCTTCCGGAGGGACTCAGCAATTTGAGTGGGGCCGAAGAAGTTGTACTCTAACCATGGAATACCATACTTCTCTTCCATGTGACGGCAGATGTAGTTCATCGACCGATAGCAGTGAATCAGGTTCATCTTCGCCAGAGGAGCCATAACCACTTCATTGAAGGAGCCATCTCCAGAGAACTGAGAAATTACCCGCAGACCCATTTCTTCTAGCAGCATCCGGCTCGGCCAGGCATCACCACCAATGTTGTAGTCTCCAATGATGTTGACATCGTAGGGGCCAGGCTCGAATCCTTCAGGGGCTTTACGATACTCATCTGCTTTCGGGAAGACCCAATCCCGAACAGTGTCATTCGCAATGTGGTGCCCTAGGGACTGAGATACACCTCGGAAGCCTTCGCAACGAACTGGAACAACGGGCTTTTCAGTTTCCTTGGCTTTCTTCCGAGCGACAGCTTCGATGTCATCTCCAATCAAACCAATGGGGCACTCAGATTCAATGGTGGTTCCTTGGCTGAGCGGGAAGAGGACTTCCATTTCATCGATCAGCTTGGCCAGTTTCTTATCCCCACCAAATACGATGTCTCGCTCTTGGAAATCAGAGGTGAACTGCATGGTACCAAAGGTATCAATTCCAGTGGTTCCGATGTAGTAGTTCCGACGGCCTGACCAGGAGTAGTAACCGCAACCAACAGGGCCGTGGCTCACGTGGATCATATCCTTCACAGGGCCCCAAACTACCCCTTTTGCTCCAGCGTAGGCACAACCTCTTGTGGTCATTACCCCAGGAACGGATTTAACATTGGACTTTACACCGCAGTCAGACTGACCCTCCTCAAACACATTGAGATGCTTCTTCCGCTTTTTCTTGGCTTTCTCAGGATAGACTTCAAGTACTTCTTGAATGAGCTGTTTTCTCTCTTCAACAGTTGCCATGATATTCCCTCTCAATGGATATGATTCGTTATTAGTGATTAGTTCTCGCAATGGGTTGAGTCGCAGGTTAGATGACGATAGGAAGCCCAACAGTAATCATATTTTGTATTGCTGAATAGAAGAAGTGACTCTATCAAACAACCTTAACTCTAGAGATTGTTGAATTTCCCAATCTTCAACACTAACCTACGCATCAATCAATTAGGCGTTGACAGTTGCTTGAGCCTCTTCGGCTGCCTTGCGAGCCTTGTCAGCCGCAACCGCTTTCATGTACTCTTCATCGCTGTCCATCATGCCAAAGTCAACTAAGAGTTCCTCTAGTTCATCCATAGTGATTGGAGTTGGAATAACCAGATTCTTGTTGTGCTCGATCTTGCGAGCCAGAGCACGATATTCCTTGGCTTGAGGATGATCTGGCTCATACTCAATTACAGTCATACGACGCAGCTCAGCCCGCTGAACTACATTGTCACGAGGAACAAAGTGAATCATTTGAGTGCCAAGACGGCTGGCCAGCTCTTCAATCAGCTCAACTTCACGGTCAACTTTACGGCTGTTGCAGATTAAGCCGCCTAGACGAACACCACCGGAGTGAGCATACTTGAGAATACCTCGTGCAATGTTGTTGGCCGCATACATTGCCATCATTTCACCCGAGGTCACGATGTAGATTTCCTGGGCTTTGCCTTCCCGAATCGGCATTGCAAAACCGCCACAAACAACGTCACCCAAAACATCGTAGGAAACTAGATCAAGATCTTCGTAAGCACCTACCTCATCCAGGAAGTTGATGGCGGTGATGATACCACGACCTGCACAACCAACTCCAGGCTCAGGGCCACCAGACTCTACGCAACGAACGTTGTTGTAGCCAGTCAGTAGAACCTCTTCGATTTCCAGGTCTTCACCAGCGCCTCGTTCAGCAGCTAAGCTTAGAATTGTAGTCTGAGCTTTGGAGTGCAGCATCAAGCGGGTAGAGTCAGCTTTGGGGTCACAACCTACGATCATGACTCGCATCGTTTCTGACAACGCCGCGATAGTATTCTGAGAAGTTGTGGACTTACCGATACCGCCTTTACCGTAAAATGCAATTTGTCGCATGGTACTTTCTCGCTTTAAAGAATAGGTTGGAGTGTTGATTGAAATGCAGATTTAAGAAAGAAATTGAACGTGAGATGAGACGGTCATTTGTCACTTGTCCTTCGTCATTCATCCTTCGTCATTTATCCCTCATCATTCGCTGTCTATGAGATTGATCCAACCAATGACCAGTGACTAACAACTAATGACTAATAACCAACAACCAATGACGATAAAGGAATTTCGTCCTCTGCGAATTGTCTCAAGTACTGTTCGGAACTCTAAAATCTGGCAGGTTAGAAAGCGACACTTAGGGAGGCGATCGCTCTCCTTTTTTTTGCATGAACTGTTTCATAATTTCTCCTTTCTTTATTTGTCCTTCGTCATTTGTCCTTAGTCATTCGTAAGACCAACCTAACCAATAACCAATAACTAAACTGACTGCACAACTAGCGTGGGTAGAACTGTGCCCTTCAACGTTGCTTCAATAGCAAACTTGAGAGTCTCAGTGCTGCTTTCGCATCCACTACAAGAACCCTTGAGAACGACTTTGACCACGTCACCATCCACATCGAATAGTTCCACGTCACCTCCGTCTTCCGCTAGAACGGGTCTGATTTGTTCTTCGAGAACCTGCTGAATTTTGGTGATTTTTTGAATGTTTGTTAAGGGCTTAACTGCATTGGCTGAAGCAGGCTCAGTTGGAACAGATGCTGCTGTTGCTGGAGCAGCCGTTACTTCACCGTTGGCTCGTGCCGCTTCAATGTCAAAGATGATGTCATCAATGTCAGCTAGACAAGAGCCGCACCCACCTCCGGCTTTGACGTAGTTGGTGACTTCTTCCGCTGTGGTCAATTGATTCTCGATGATGATTCGCCGAATCCGGTTTTCTGTCACCCCAAAGCAGCTACACAGCAATGCTCCTTCATCGTCCTCATGGGTTTCTAGAGGAATTCCCTTATAGCTGTAAATCGCTGCTTCCAGTGCTTCCTGCCCCATGACAGAACAGTGCATCTTTTCCTCTGGCAGACCCCCCAAATAGTCAGCGATCTGACGATTGGTGAGATTCATCGCATCATCAACCTTTCTGCCCTTAAGCAATTGAGTGAGAGCGGAAGAAGATGCGATCGCACTGGCACAACCAAAAGTCTGAAACTTTGCATCTGTAATCGTTTGAGTCTCTTCGTCAATCTTAAGATGTAGGCGGAGAGCATCTCCACAGGCAATGCTGCCAACTTCCCCAGTTACAACCTTCGCTCCTTCTTCCTGTTCAGCAATCGTGCCTTGATTTTGGGGGTTCTGGAAATGCTCCATTACCTTGTCAGTGTAGTCCCACATTTTTCTTATCCTTCATTAAGTTTGCTATCCCTTACCCGTTCTCTGTCACTCGTGTTCTTGACTAATGACCAATGACCAATAACTAAACCGCCGCCAAAGCCTTTTCTTGCTCCTGCAACCACTCTGAATCATCACTATTGAAGGGTGAGAGGGCACGGAGTCGATCAATTACTCCAGGGAGAACCTCTAGAACCCGGTCAATTTCAGCTTGAGTGGTATATCGAGAGAGGCTGAAACGGATGGAACCGTGCAATACGCTGTAGGGGAGTCCCAAGGCTCGCAACACGTGGGAAGGTTCTAAGGAGCCCGAAGTGCAGGCGGAACCGGAGGAGGCGCAGATACCAAACTGATTCAAGGAGAGTAGAATTGCTTCACCTTCGATGTATTTGAAGCCGATGTTTGTCGTATTGGGCAGACGATTAATCGGATCACCGTTGACAACGGTATTTGGAATGATTTCTAGAATACTTTTTTCCAGGTAATCCCGTAATTTTTGCTCCTGCTCAACACCCGCCAGATGTTCCTGAGCCAGTTCTGCGGCTTTGCCCAGGGCAACGAGGCCAGGAACGTTCTCTGTGCCTCCTCGACGACCCCGTTCCTGGTGGCCACCAATCAGAAGCGGACGGAAACGAACGCCTTTACGAACATAGAGGGCACCAACCCCCTTGGGAGCGTGAATTTTGTGGCCGGAAAGGGCAAGTAGGTCAATGGTGCTAGTTTTCATGTCTAGGGGAATTTTACCCACGGCCTGTACAGCATCAACGTGGAAGATGGCACCGTACTCTTTCACTATCTGGCCAATTTGTTCGATGGGGAAAATCACCCCTGTTTCATTGTTGGCGTACATGACGGAAACCAGGGCAGTATTGCCAGTGAGAGAGGCTTCCAATTCATCTAGATCAAGTTGACCCTTTTGATTAACAGAAAGATAGGTGGCAGTGTATCCCTCTTTTTCCAGGCGCTTGAACAGATTCAGAACCGCTGGATGTTCAACCTGGGTGGTAATGATGTGCCGTTTTTGGGGCTGAGCGGAGAGGGCAGCTCGAATCGCAGCGTTGTCTCCTTCAGTTCCACAACTGGTGAAAACAATTTCTGAAGATTCTGCATTCAGTAGGCTAGCAACTTGTTCTCTAGCCGTCCGGACAGCTCGACCGACTTGTCCGCCAAAAGTATGCATACTGGATGGGTTACCGTAGTAGGTCGTGAGATAGGGTAACATTGCCTCAATAACTACTTCATCAATTCGAGTTGTGGCGTTGTTATCAAGATAAATACTGTGGTTCATTTTGCCTCCCCAGGTAATGAATAATTCAGGTAAAAATTGCAGGGTTGACTCAGGTTAAAAGTGGACTCAAGAATGTTCAGGAAAGTGTAGGGAGAGGAATTACGATTGGACTTTAAGAGAGATTTTGAGATGTCAGTAATCCCTATCCCTACACGTCGTGCCATCAAACATTAGGAGCTTTGAAGCAGTAGGATGTGTTAGCGAAGCGTAACGCACCTTTACCCAGCTATACCCCAACCAATTCAGCTTTTTGATTAGCTTGATTAGCTTGTTTTCGGGCTTGCTCCTCAGCTTGCTGCTGGAAATACTGCTCATAGAATTCCAACGCAACCTTATCAATCGTGTCGTAGGCTTCATAGGGCTGAATTCCAGCTTCCAACAGCTCATGCTTAGGACAATCACCAATCTTGGAAACCAATACACCCTTGCAGTCTTCGATTGCCTTGATTACACCCCCTAGGGTTGCGTCTTCGCCGTAACCGCCCTGGCAGTATTGGTCAATTTTGCGGTGTCCGACGAACTTGGCTTCTACTCCATCCACCTCAAAGATTTGGAACTCTTTGGCATGACCGAAGTGCTGATTAACCAGACGCTTACCCTTGGTTGCCACAGCCACCAGAATCTTCGGTGCATCCTGCTTGGCTGCCTTCGTTGCTGCCTTTTCCTCTTTAGCCGTTTTCAACTGCTCGCGGAACTTAGCAATTCCAGCGTGAACTTCCTGACGAGTTTCTAGATTGTATTCTGGAGCCATTTCCATGAACTTGTCTTTGGTGAATTCCTGAGAACGATCTTCACCGAGAAGTCCGACCGCATCAGCCCGGCACTGACGACAGTGACGCATCATCTTCAAGTTGCCAGAACATTTATCCTGAAGCGCTTTTAACTCTTTAGGAGTGGGGCCACGCTGTCCATTGAGACCGAAGTAGGTTCCATGCTCAGGTGCAGAGATCAGTGGCATGATGTTGTGCAAAAATGCACCATGGGAGCGAATCACTTCATCAACTTCTGCTAGATGCTCATCGTTGATGCCAGGGATCATCACGGAGTTGACCTTGCAGAGAATATCGGCTTCCCGTAGCGCCTGAATGCCTTCCATCTGACGTTCGTGCAGGATCTTCACCCCATCAATACCCCGATAGCGCTTACGGCGGTAGTGAACCCAGGGATAAATCTTCGTACCGACTTCAGGATCAACCATATTAATAGTCATGGTGACGTGGTCGACATTCAGTTCCTTAATCTTATCAACGTGATCCGGCAACATAAGTCCATTGGTGGACAGGCAGAGTTTGATGTCTGGAGCCTGATCAGCGATCAGTTCAAAGGTGCGGAAGGTCTTTTCTGGGTTTGCCAAAGGATCGCCAGGGCCAGCGATTCCCAGTACCGTCATTTGAGGAATCTTACCCGCGATGACTAGCACCTTGTGGGCAGCCTCTTCAGGAGTCAGTAGTTCGCTAACTACACCAGGGCGGCTTTCATTAGCACAGTCATACTTACGATTACAGAAGTTGCACTGAATGTTGCACGCAGGCGCAACGGCAACGTGCATACGGGCGTAGTGGTGATGGGCTTCCTCTCTATAACAAGGATGCTTCTCGATTCGCTCCTGTAACCGCTTGTCTTTGATTTCTTGGGGCTTTGTTGAGCTACAGCCACAACTGCCAGAAGACTTCTTAGCTTTAACCTGATTTTTAGTAATTATCAGATCTGTTGTGGAAGTAGACTCGATTGGTGTTGCGGGTGGTGGTGTCATGGGGAAGAACGTTTTGTTTTTCGTTATGCAAGTTATACCAACCGAGTTGGAGTACCCCATGTAGCGAAGGGTCGATAGAGTTATTGATTGATTAGAACTATACTCAAGTGCTCAAATCCCGATGAAACCCTCATCGAAACTTTTTTTTGATCAGAGGGATGAGTATTTTTACACGAGGGGGTTAGTATTTTTGAGGTATGGAGCGGCAATAGCTGTACTCAGCTCAATACTTTTTTCGATGGGGTTTTGCAGCGATTCGATTATTATTTAAGCAGTGATTTACAACGTACTCAATTCCAAAATTTAGACTGAATTATTGGGTGGAATCTTAGTTGGTATGAAGTCAACAGATATATTTGTATCTTATTTAACAATACACTGGGTTTTTGTAGTCTATGCAACAGTCTTAGAGTTTGATTTCCAGGACTGAGTACAGCTTCAATCTCTTTTTTTTTGATTCAAAAGTAACTTGAATGCTTATCTAGGAAACCTTTTAGGTTGAGTGCAGGATTACTCGTCTGACTAAGCCAAAATACAGAACGCCCTATATTAAATACTCACTCCCCGATCCAGTAATAATTTTCAAGACCGCTAGGTCAAGGGTTTACAGGTGAGTACGCTTTCTAATACCTCTAGTAATTCCATCTCGATTCAGCCTGAAAAAGAACCTAACTGCATTTTGTATAAGCAGTGAAACAAACCCAACAACTCACCGTTCCTCCTGCTCCAAAATGCTATCCACTCTCTCTCTACTCACAGCCCCCGTTGACTGGATTACCAAGGTTGCTCACCAAGCAGCTCATCAGTCTCGTCAGATCCAACCCTTTATTAGGGAAAACATCTTTCAATATGCCCATGCATTGTCAATCCAACTGACCACCCGATTAGCTCAACTACCAATCACTGAGGACTTTCAAATTATTACTGAACGAGATCCAGCGGCGCGAGGTTGGTTAGAGATTGTGTGTTGTTATCCAGGATTTCATGCGCTCACCAGTCATCGTCTAGCTCACTGGCTACATCAGCAACAAATTGGTTTCCTGCCTCGGTTTATTTCCCATCTAACTCGATTCTTGACAGGGATTGAGATTCACCCCGGCGCTCAAATTGGCAAAGGGGTTTTCATTGACCACGGTATGGGCGTTGTGATTGGAGAAACCGCTATTGTTGGGGACTACACCCTAATTTACCAAGGTGTAACCCTAGGCGGTACGGGAAAAGAAACCGGAAAGCGCCACCCCACTGTTGGAGAGCACGTCGTCATCGGAGCAGGCGCGAAGGTGTTGGGTAATATTCAGATCGGTAACTATGCTCGTGTCGGAGCAGGCTCAATCATTCTGCGCCATGTTCCGGCTCACTGCACCGCAGTTGGTGTTCCGGGGCGTAATATTTGCCGTGCGGGAACAGAGGATTGCCCTTTAGAACATCACAAACTTCTAGACACAGAAGCAGAAGTGATGCGGACATTGGTTGATCAAATCGAACAGTTAGAAGCACAGGTCAAAATATTGATGATGTCTTCAAGTATCTTTTAAGTTTGGAGAACACACTCGCCTAAGAAACACACCGAGGCTACTCCTATGTCACTTGACGCTCAGAATCCAACCCAGTTAGGGCAAACCTATCCAAAATGTTCAGCGTTGCGAGTAGTTGGTATTCCCCTAACCGACCGTTGTCAAATCTGTAATCATTTCCAGGAATTAACAATTCCTTGTCAATGTTCAGGAGATGGCTCGCTGCGAATCGTAGTTCAAACCCCCAGTTCGGCGGCAATAGTCAGTAATTTAGTCCAGCAATTCATTCTCGGGGGAATGTCACTCAACACCCCAAAGGATTGGGAAGCTTAAAGTTCAAAAGACGAAAGTTTTATTCCTAAAATCACCTCGTGCAGCTCAGAAAGCATCAACCCTAACTAGACATCAGAGGTTACTATCATGTCATTTTTCTCTCAAAATTCAATTCACCCAGGGCAGGCTGCCCTACAAAAGATCGACATTTCTCGTATTGATCGCTGGCAGGTTTATCATCGGCTTCAGGAACTATCAATTCCTTGCTGGTGCTTAGATGATGGTTCACTTCGTGTTGAAGTTCAAACCACCAATGCTGCTGTGATTGTGAGGAGTGTAGTTCAGCAATTTACGGCCTCTCGCCGTGACCTAGTAAGCTGGTTAGAGCAATGCTGGCAAGAGTGTTCGCAGGATTATTCACAGGGCTAGAATCTTCAGGATTTTTCAATCTTTTCTGATTGAAAGTGTGGTGATTGCTACGTTGTTTGTGTTCTTAACTGACTAAAATTCTAGATCAAATCCATGTATTTTAGATCTGTTATTGAGCACGAAAATCTGAAATAGCTCACCTCGCAAAGTTTCTAGATAGTTGTTCACCAATCTTTGGTTAAACAACATTCAAAAGATTTATAATCCTGATTAGGTTCTAGCCACTGAATTAATTGACAAAGTTTCTTTTTAAAAGTTTCTTGTTAATTAATCCTGACACTTTGACTCATTGAACTCAACCTGTGAGTGTAATCTCAAAATTTCAACCCTACAATAAAAGGAGAAAATCCTAATGACACAAGCTACTGCTGTTCAAGCTTTCGGACAAGTGACTGACAACCCAATCGGGTTTAGTCAAGAACTTACTGTTCCCATTTGTGAAGGTTTGAATATTGTTTTAGCCAGTTTTCAAGCCCTGTATCTGCAATACCAGAAGCATCACTTTGTAGTAGAAGGAGCAGAATTCTACTCCGTGCATCAGTTTTTCCAGGATAGCTATGACGCGGTTCAGGGCTATGTTCATGATGCAGGAGAGCGCTTAAATGGCCTTGGCGGAGTTCCAGCTGCTAGCTTTAATAAACTTGCAGAACTCTGCTGTTTCACCCCAGAACCGGATGGGATTTTCAACTGCCGTCAAATGCTGGAGCACGATCTGCAAGCGGAGCAGGCAGCGATTGATCTGCTACGACGACAGGCCGCCCAGGTGGAGAGCATCGGCGATCGGGCTACCCGCTACCTGTACGAAAAGATGTTATTGGAGACTGAGGATCGGGCATTTCATATTAACCACTTCCTGAGTCAAGATAGCCTCACGTTTGCCTTTGTTCAGCGATTCAATTAGTTCACTGATTGAGCATCCGGAAAACCCTACTGAAAAGGAGTAATTAAATGCATGGAGATCGCCACGACAATCACATTCTCCGATTTCTGCAAGAGGAACTCTCAATTTCCACTTCAGAAATTACCGTCGCCCTGCGGCAGTTTGAACGAAGTGGCGGCTCCCTGCCAATCGTACTCTATCAGTATGGCTTTGTTAGCCTAAAGCAGTTATCCCGGATTTTTGATTGGCAAAAGCATCAAACGCCGATTTGTCCAATGTCAGCGACGTGGTTCAGCTCCAATTCAACCGTCAACCCTCAACCTCACCCTTCACCATTTCTACCCTAGGAGATAGTCATGCTTGATATTCTAGTGATTTTCGTTTTCTTCTTCAGCTTCGTTGCAACTCATAATTATTTGCTCAATCAGTCATTTATTAATGACCCAGAGCAACTCAAAAAGACTCAGAGCAACTCAAAAAGACTCAGTCAAAGCTCCATCACTAAATGAGGTAAACACGATGAAAGTTATGCTCCATGAAGGCCATTCTGGAAAATTAATGGTTTATGTTGCGAAGAAAGATCTAGAGGAAGAGGTTGTTGAGCAAACCCTCTCTGAAAATGGCAAAATTTTTACCCTGACGAACGGCTGGCAACTGGAATTTAAAGATTTGACTGAACCCTTAAAGCTTCCCCAAACTGTAACTGCAAAAAGAGTATAGCAATACAAATGATTGGTGAAACACGGGTGAAGGGGGCACCGCCCCCTTCTTGGGGACATAGTCCCCAAACCCCTTTACTTGACTTTATTGAGTTTATGGCAGCCATGACATCTAACCAGAGGAGTGTCCATCTCATTGATCAAACCCTGCGGGAAGGTCGTCAATCTCCCGGCGTTAAGCTTGAAATTGATCAAGCCCTCGAAATCGCCCAGCGACTTGCAGCTCTGCCGGTTGAACAAATCGAATGTGGTCATCCAGCGGCTGGCCCCGACGATATGGAGTTGGTACAAAAAATCGTCGCTCTTGGCCTCTCCTGCCCTATTCTGGCCCATTCCCGTTCCTGTCGAGAAGACATTGATGCCACAGTCCTTTCAGGAGTACAGTGGGTGGGTCTGTTCTTAGGAATCAATGACGTTACCCAGCGTACACGGGTGGTCGGCTGGTCGGTGCAGAAAATCCTAGACCGCATTACCGACTCCGTTACCTATGCCCGACAACAAGGGCTTCAGGTGCGATATACCCTGGAAGATGCCTCTCGTACTGATGCAGGCTTGATGATTCAGGCATTTAGTGCTGCTGTCGCCGCAGGAGCTGACCGAATTTGTTTCTCCGATACGCTAGGAATTTTAAAGCCAGAACGAACCACTGCTATTGTTCAAACCATTAAACAAGTATTTCCCAACACTGACCTGGAAGTTCATCTGCATAATGATCGGGGATTGGCAATTGCCAACGCCCTAGCTGCCATTGATGCTGGAGCAAATTGGATTTCAACTTCTGTCAATGGCTTGGGAGAACGGGTTGGTATTACCGACTTGTGTCAACTGATGGCGAACCTTCACTACGAAGGACTACGAACACTAACGCCTGGGAATCAGTTACGGCAACTGAGCAATTGCGTTGCGACCTATACCCGAACGCCGGTTGCTGACACGCAACCGGTGATGGGGCAGCACGCCTTTACCCATCGTTCTGTCCTCCACGCCCGGGCAACTCGTCGAGACGAGATGGCTTATAACTGGCTGAATCCAGCCTTGGTTGGTGGAGAGACCCAGATTGCGGCAGAACTCCTGCCCGATTTGAGTCAATTGGTGGTCAAACCCATCTTTTCTACTGAAATCAATTTTCAGCTTGTTCCTCAAAATGTTGGTCAATCCTATCTGATGATGGGTCATGAACTCGTTTCCGACTGTCGTCAAACTTGTATTGTTCAGGAAATTTCTCCCCTATCATCACCTCAAGTTGCTGTTAAAACGGCTCAGGTTCGTCCGATTGATAGCCTGATGCTAGCTCTGGGAAATGAATTGAACCTGACTGGACTAACAGTCGAGGTTTCCTTAAATGGTGTGATTCAGACTGTTCAAAGCCCGGCCAGTATTTTTATCCCGGCTGGAATTCCCCATAGTTATCGAGTTATTTCAGGACGTGGAACCCTGGTTCACCATATCGCTACCCGGTCTCATCCTTCCAATCAATCTAGCACACCAGCAGAACTGACCTCATTTCGAGAAAACCCGGCCGAAAACTCATTCCTGAATCAAAATTTATTGGTAATCCAATAATGAAATAGCAGTCCTCAATCAATCACGAAAAAAGTAAAGGGGTTTGGGGACATAGTTCCCAAGAAGGGGACACCGCCCCCTTCACTCCCTATTTCCCAAATCATTTGTGATTGCTATTTTGACTTAAAAATAAAGAAAATCTTAAATGCTCAAACTGAACATCCTAAATGAATTGGGCCGTGATAACAATTAGAAAATATAATTTCGGCACGATGGCTGGGATGACTGACATAAATTTCGAGGGGCAAGCTCCCTCGTTTTTGCATATTAGGCCGAAATTTAAAAACTGCAAATGCTAGGTGTAGAAATTGCATAGTATCATGCCCTATTCGATTACAAAAGAATGTGTTCGATGCGATAATTGCATCCCCGAATGTCCAACCGATGCAATTAAGGTTCTAGAGGATGGTAAGTATTGGATTGACCCCACCGAATGTAATCAATGTGAAGGATATTTTCCTGAACCTCAGTGTTTAAACATTTGCCCAGTGAATTCTCCCATCCCACTCCACGCTAAAAAGGGCAGGAACAAAACCGATGCGCGACCCATCACGAATCTCGACCTATTTCTCAATGGTAAAACCAATAGCTTTGCATCAGCGATTGTGATCTGGGAATTATGCAGTATTCTGTCACAACGCCAATCGTTTCCCTGGCAGGTTGACGATGTAGGTTATCCCGTCTATCAAAGAACCGTGAGTCGAGGTCGAGGCACGTTAGAATTCCGAGTTGCTGATAATCGCAATACAGAGCCTATCAAAGCTCTGCAACAACCCCTGGCGGAGTCAATCATTGCAGGGTTAGATGTTCGATCTGCTTGCCTTAACTTGATTTTTGCGGCCCATGCCATTATCATCAATCATCCTTGGGAAGAGGAATTTACGATTAACGACCACCAAATTGAGCGATATCTAGGACTGGACAAACGCAAAGACCTGAGTAAATTGGCCAAATTGACCTTGATTAAAACTCTGGCTCAGCAAGTTTGCCAAATTCTAGTAACAATAGAGTGGCCTCGACAGGGCAAAATTCCAGGCTTTTCAGTGCCCGAAGGGCGGATATGGGATGTGACGAAAATTCACCATCATGTCCAGGAAGATGAGTTGGGTTGCAGACATCTCACCGGGCTTACCTTTCAAGTCAGAGCGGGAAAATGGGCTAAGTATTTTCTCAATCAGGCTGGCTATCGCGATCGCACCGCTTTCTATCAATACGGTAATTTACCCCAATCCCTGCTGACCCAGGTCATGAGCATCTGGCAACAACACGATGGTGCAGCTCGAATGATGATCTGGCTGCTATTCAAAACCAAAATGGGCAAAGATCAGCGCATTACCATTCAAACCCTGATGCGAGTCGCCTATGGTGAGGAACGCTTACTGGAGGCATCTTCCCATTCAGGCGGTCATAAACGCTTGATGAAAGTCTTCGAGAGTGACTTGGAAACCCTGGCTCACTACGGTCTCAGACCCCTATTCGATCCAGAAACCTATCCGGAAGAAATTCAACCCCTATGGGCGAAATTAGCAGATCTGCCGGATGATCCAGAAGCTGCTTTAGAATTCTGGACAGAAGATGGAAGCAGCGATCGCCGTCTCACAGACATTGCTCCCCGTGGCAAATGGAATCGACTGATGAATGCGCGTCTCTTGGGATTTGATCTCCCGGACGATTGGGAACAGAAACTCTCCCCTAAACGCAATCCGAAAAAACGCAAAGCCAAGCAACAACAGGAAACTCCGCAAAATTTGTTCGTTGGCGCTCAAATCATTGAGGCCCGTAAGCAACTGAAGCTGAGTCAAAGAGAGCTGGCCAGTCGGATTGGCAAAAGTCAGAGCTGGGTTCGAGATGTGGAAAGAGGTCGTTTTCAACCCACTCTCGAAGACCAAACTCGGCTCCACCAAATCCTGGAAGCAAAATAACCCCACGCCCTAAAACCTAATCACCAATGACCAATAGCCAACAACAAACTATGAATAATTCTTCACCCGATGTCCAGCCTCAACTCCAATCAATTTCGCAAACCACGGCGGTGGAGCAGTTGCGATTTGATCTTGTAGCTTGGCCATCACCTCCCGCGCAGGGCCACCATCAGGTACTTTCATCGGATAAATATTCGCCTGAACCACTTTTGCAGCAGCCGGCCCCCCCACTGAAATCACATAGCAAACTTGGCAATCCTTGATCAAATTTACCCGATGACGATTCTTATCCTCCAATTCTTCAATTCCAAAGGTAGAACGCACGTCAATTAATCGAATTTCAATAGTTGAAAGTTGATAGATCAAATATCGCTTACAAGAACCGAAATGCCCGTCTAATTCTTCGCCCGTATTTGAGGAAACGGCAATCCGAATGGAGTTTGGCATTTCGCCTGGTTCATAGGATTCGATAGGAAGTTGTTCCTCGACTTCATCGATTTCACCCCAGAGAATTTTGGCCGCTTCCTTCAGTTCGCTCAAATGAAATCGATTATCTTCTCCATCTTCCTCACCATCCAGGCTATAGGTTTGGCCAAAGGCAGTTTTTAGATTGGTGACAGTAATTTTACTTAGTTGTTCTTCGGTAATTTCTTCATCTTCTGTGAAGTTTTGCAGGGCTTCAATTAAGTCTCCGATGGTTACCTCTGGCAATACCCTGGCAGCCAGGGCAATCCTTAGCGCCACTTCTTCTGAAATTGCTTGTACAGTCATAAGGTTAAATCTCCTAATAAAAGTTACTCTGAGTCATCTTAGAGAATTAGGAGAGTTATAGCACTGACTTTGATTTTTTCAGTTATTCCAGCTCAGATTAAACTACTAAAGCTGTACTCAACCCGATTAGTCAAGAATTGATTGGAGGTTGAGAAAATTCAGAGATTAGGGAGCTAGGTTTTCTGCTAAGGATCGCGGGTATTTTTGTACTCGTTTCCGGGATCTTGGCAAGCTCAGACAATATTTTTAGAGCGGAAAACTGAATCATCAATGATCTATCGAGGAGGTCGGCAATGGGGCTGAAACCCTGATTCTTTCGTTGATTCGTCAGGCGTTCGGCGAGTCCGTCGCCACTATTGTTCAGGGCTGTAGCGAATCCGAAACCTTCCCCAAACCTCCCTGGAAGGAACGCAAACAGCGCTATCTTCAGCAAATTCGTCAGGGTTCAAAGGCTGTTCAGCGAGTTTCCCTGGCCGACAAGTTACATAATGCCCGTTGCCTCCTGGCAGAACTAAAGCAGGAAGGAAAACAGGTTTGGCAACGATTTCACGGCGGCAAGTCCACCCCCCTCCAGTTCTATCTTGCCCTACTCCCCAGCTATCGAATAGACAGCAGGATGAAACAGGAATTGGCCAGTATTATTACTGCTCTGGAAAAGTTCTAGGAGAACCAAATGTCAACAATCACCTACAGCAGAAAACTCCGTTTGCTACATCTTTCAAACTAATTTACTGCTTGTAACTCAGAACTTCCTCTTCTGCCGAGATTCACCAGTAACTAATAGGAACAGGGAACAAAATATAGTGCCAGTAAAGTCGCGCCCCCAACGCCCCCTGCGATCGCCACTGCCAACGGCGGCCAAAATCCACCTCCACCCAGTAAGAGCGGCACAAATCCAACCATCGTTGTTAAGGTTGTTGCAATCACATGGCGGGTGGCTCGAATCACCACCTCTCGTGCGGCCCGACGATTGCCAAGCGACGCTTCTGGATCTTCCTGCAAGGCCGCCAGAACTACCACAGAATCATTAATGGCAATTCCCACTAGGCCAAAGGTTCCAATCAAGCTCATGAAACCAAAGGGATAGCCAAACAGGGCTAGACCAAAAAATCCCAATCCCACCGAACAAATTGCTACACCACCGATGATCAGGGTTGAACGGAAGGAGTTCAGCGAAAGTACCAATACCGACGCAGCAATTGCCAGTACAATTGGCACTGTTGAAAAAATAGCAGCCTGGGAATCCCCCTGCTGTTCTGCCTCTCCTGCAATTTCTGTCCAATATCCTGGTGGCAATTGAAGCTCAGCCTGCGCTAACTTTTCCAGCCAGCCGGACAATACCTGAGACGGCAATACCCCAGCATCAATGAATCCCTGCACGACATTGACCCTTTGACCATTGCGGCGGGTGATGCCTGAAGGTTCCGGTTGCAATTCCACCGCTCCCAAAGCAGACAGAGGAATCGTATCAATCGAATTCAAACGGTTTTGGTTTAAACCAGGAGTCACGGATTGCAGGTCAAGGGAAGTAATCTGCTCTACATCTCCCCGCTGAGTGTTGGAAATCCGCACCCGAACCGGTAATTCTTCAGTTTCCTCCACAATTGAACCCCCTGAATCTCCCTCTAGAAAGGTATTCAACTGCTGGGAAATACTGCCATAGTCCAGTCCGGCCAAACGGGCTTCCGTTTCATCAATTTGGAATAGGAGTTGGGGCTGAACTTCGCTGAGGCTGTCGCGGGTGTGGGTGACATTGGGAACCTGAGTCAACAGATTTCTGTATTCCTCTCCAAGGAATCTTAACTGTTCTAGATCAGGGCCATAGATTCTCAATTCCACTGGCGCATCGAAGGGTGGCCCCTGCTCCAGGGGTCGGACTAATACACGGGCCTGGGGAAAGGCAATATCAACCTCCGTCTGCAAAGTCTGAATGAAATCGGACTGGGCAATGGAATTAAGCTGAATATAGCCCTGGGCATAGTTCGCCGACTGTTCTCGACCACTTGCTAAGTTGTAGTAGTATCGAGGTGCACTGCGTCCTAAAAACCAATGAACATCTTGAACCTCTGGATGATCAAGAATTAGCTGACGAGCTTGCAACGCCAGGGCTTGTGTTTGATCAATCGAGGCCGTTGCAGGTAGTTCAAACTCCAGTTGCAGTTGATCGCGGTCAACGGAAGGAAAAAACTGTTGTGGTAGACCAGCCACCTGGGCGAAGCCGAGAAATGGTAGGATGATTCCTAATAAAATTCCCAGCACTGGATATCGAAATAAACCCCGCAAACTGCTGCGGTAGAGCTGGGTCAGTTGCGGATTGGCAAATCCGTAACGCCACCAAGGGACTCTAGCATTATTCGGATGGGCATGACCGGAAGCGGTTTGATTCAGCTTAGCGGCCAGGGTCGCTCCAATGGTCAGGGAGAGAAACAGAGAAGAACTGACTGCCAAAATTACACTGACACCAATTGTGCCCACAAACTCACCCCCTGATCCAGGCATTGCCGCAATCGGATAAAAGGCCAGGATGGTTGTCAGAGTCGAGGCTAGTAGCGGAAAGAGCAGGTGGCGAATCGTTTTAGCGATCGCCCGTTCAGGTTTTTCTCCGTCCTGCAAGAAATGGCTCACTTCATCGACGACAACAATCGCGGTATCGATTAGTAAACCCAGCGCCACAATCAAGCCAGTCACAGACATCTGATGCAGGGGAATTTCCAGCCATCGCATCAGACCCAATACCATGCAACTGGAGAGGGGCAAGGCCAGACCCACAACAATGGCCGAGCGCCAGCCCATCATGATCAGTGTCACCCCAAAAACCAGCAACCCGCTGAGAAACAGATTGAACAACAAATCCCGTAACCGCGTTTCCACATAGCGGCTCTGGTTGAAAATTACTTGCAAATCCAGACCTGTTCCTAGTTGTTGCCGAAATTCTTCAGTGACCTGCTCAGCCGCTTTTGCCCATTGATCCAGTTGGTAATCCGATTCTACGAAAACGGCCAGGGTTATGGCAGGCTTGCCACCAATCACAGTTAGCTCACCGGGCGGATCGGTAATGCTTTTTTGAACCGTAGCAATATCGCCCAATCGCGTAAACTGTCCTTGATTTCCAAACTGAATCGGAATATTTTGTACACGTTCCAGCGAATCCAATTCGGACTCAACTTCCAGGGAAAATTCATTCTGTTCACTGCGAAATTGTCCGGCTGAAACCTTAGCATCACTCTGACGAATTTGATCGGATAAACTTTCTGCGGTGAGTCCTAACGTTGTTAACTGTACTGGATCAATTTCTACGGTAATTTCTTCTGTTGGCTCACCAAAAATATCGACTTCTTCCGTTCCTGGCAATCCTGACAGTTCGTCTTCAAAGGTCTCCGCCAAACGATTGAGAATGGCATAGTTGGGGGGGTCATCCTGCTCCCAGGTCAATGCAGTAATCAAAGCATAGGCCCGAACTTCCAATTCATCGAGTTCAGGTTCGGTTGCTCCGGGTGGCAGTTCCACTGCTGCTTGTCCAAGCTGATCCCGCACCCGTGACCAGATCACATCAACCTCCGATTGCTGAACCCGGTCTAACAGTTCGATATCAATAATTGAACTACTTGCCCTGGAGGTTGATTCATAACTTTTGATTTCCTCAATCTCATCCAGCTTTGGCTCGATTCTTTCGGTAACAAGTGCTTCTACCCGTTCCTCATCTGCCCCTGGAAAAAAGGATTTGACCACTGCAACTCTGGGAACCAGTTCAGGGTCTTCCAACCGAGGCAGGGTGAAAAACGACACGATTCCCCACAGAAGAACAATCAGAATCGTAAGAATTAATAATCGAAAATTACGGTAGAACAGGGTAGTCATGTTTTAGACACTATTTTTAAACATTACTTTTAAACATTACTTTTTAACACCATCTCCAAGCTGCACAAATTGCCATGGAACGAACTGTTGAGTTCCACTGGTAACCACCCGATCCCCCGATTGCAGCACTCCCCGAACCAAGCTCCGATCGCCTTCCGTATGCAACACTTCCACGTCACGGCGCTCAAGCTGGTAAGTTCCCGGCGGCAGGTCATCGTCCTCTGAAGGTGAAACTAGAACGTAACTGGCCCAAAGCCCTCGTTCTCCGCGTACCAGGGCAGCAGTGGGGAGCCAGTACCCCGACGCAGGCTGGGTGCGGGTAATTTCCAGGCGAGCAATCGTTCCGGGCGCAGCGGTTTCGGGCAGCGCTAGAATAACGGTTCGGGTTCGTGTAGCAGAATCCAGCTCTGGCAGAATTGACAATATCGTTGCTTCATAGGTGTTGCCATTCACCTGAACCGGATATTGACGACCGGGCGTTAAACGGGAAACGACCGAAGGTGGTACGCCGATTCGGGCTTCCGGACGGGTCGCTTCCACCAGACGTACTACGGCTTGACCCGGAGACACCACTGTTCCTTCATCAAGGTAACGAATTGAAACTGTTCCCGCAAAAGGAGTCCGCAGAATATTTTTATCTAGCAGAATGTCTATTTCCGCAATTTGGGCTGTGATCTGTTGCACCTGAGCCTGTTGAGCCTGGATTTGCTCACGGCGGGTTCCAGCCAGCAATTCATCCAGTTGACTCTGAACCGACTGAACCTGAGCCTGCTGTGCCTGGATCTGTTCCGGACGAGTTCCGGTTTGGAGTTCTTCCAATTCACTTCGACTCGCAGCCAATCTAGCTCGCAGCGCATCTTCCTGGGTTGAAGCTTCATCGAATTGTTCAAGGGAAATTGCGCCCTCTCGATAGAGATTATCCCGCCGCTGGGTTTGTAGACGGGCCAGTTCGAGTTGTTCCTCCAGGTCTCGAACCCTGGAACGTGCCGCATCAATATCCTCAATTCTCGGCCCGGTTTGCAATTCCTGTAATCTTGCTTTTTCCTGAGCCAGGGAGGCTCGTGTTGCCGCAATCGTTTCCTGGCGTGGCCCATTTTGTAACTCTGTCAGCACCGCCTCAGCCTGACCCCGTTGAGCAACCAACCCAGAACGTTGGGCTTCCAGTTGGCTGGTATCCAGGCGGGCAATCGTTTCCTCGGTAGAAACCTGAGTTCCTTCCTCCACCCGCAGATCAACGAGTAGACCTGATTGCTCAAAGCTCAGTTCACTGGTGCGTTGCGCTTCCACAACTCCGGTGTAACTCTGAGAGATGGAATAGCTGCTAACAGGTTCCACCGTCACGGTTTCAGTGGGTAGGATGTTTGGTAAAGCTGTCTCTGCGACGGGCGGATCGACCTTTGCAGATTGACCTTGACGGCGAATTAGAATTGTCCCGATCAGTGCTGCCCCAACCAGTGCAGCCAGTAGAACGAGTCTGAGTCGCCGTCCTGATCTTGGCTGAGGCAAAGACCCTGTTGGTGGAGCGTCACCGGGTAAAGTTTCGGTTGGTTGCGATTCCTCGGTGGTTTCTGTTAGGTCATCTGCCATCAGATCACCTGCTGTCAAGTCTGGGTCAGACTCAACCGAAAGCGGGGCATGATGATTATTGGTTTTAGATGGTTTGTAATCAGGCAGAAGTTTCTCTGACATAGTTCAGCCTAGAGGAGTTTCCCCGGATGAGCAAAGGATAGATAGAATGAGACAGTTAGGACAACGTTGCCAATCTGCGAAACAGCTAAGCACTTGCCGACGGTATAGCCTTACGTCTTTATATTGGGACTTTTGATAGATGTGTACCCCCTGCTGCGCAGGAGATACATCCTTAAACCCAACGCTGTAGGGCTTCAACGAATATCGAATTTCAAACAGTTTTTTGATTTAATTAAAGCGCACTTCTGAAAAAAAGTGCAAGGATATTGACGATTAAATTCAATGGGGACAAAAGAACAAATTATTGATGCCGCTGAACGTCTATTTGCCGAATCAGGCTTTGCCGGAACGTCACTCAGGGCCGTAACGCGAGAGGCTGAAGTGAATCTAGCGGCGGTTCATTACCACTTCGGTTCAAAGGAGGCGCTATTCCGTGCCGTCGTTCGACAGATCGCCGAACCCATCGTTCAGCAGCAGGTTCAGCGATTAGACAGCTTAAAAGAGCTGGACAGTCCGCCCCCCGTTGAAAAACTGATCGAAGCCTTTGTTGCTCCCCAGCTATACATCGCTCAAGAACGAAGGTAACAATATAGTGAAAGCTGTTCCCATGCTCAGTTTATGAGTCGTTGCCGTATGGAACCGGGGCCGATTCAACAAATTGCGGAGCAGGAATTTTCTAGGAGCCACGAACGATTTTTAGAAATTTCCCGAAAAGTCTTCCCTGACCAATCCAAGATAGAGCTGGAATGGAAATTGGATCTGATTGTGGCCATGATTATTCGGGTGCTGAACCAGATGAAGTCTGTGGCAATCTCTGACCAACAGGATACAAGTCAGGAAATCGAACAGATTATTCAACGTCTGGTGAAATTTATCACGGCTGGAATCAATGTATGAATACTTTATTTCTTATGCTGGTGAGGTGCGTCACCCCCGGCCAAATCCGTTGTGATACCAATCTGGAATGCTGGTGGTGTAGGGTGTATTTATAGGGATAAAATCTCCCGTGTTATGGTTCCTGCAATACCCTATGCAACTTAAACCCCTTGACCGCTTTCAGCCTGTCTCTCAAGTCCCATTGTTCTGGATTCTGATTATCGCCTCACTCAGTCAGACTATGCTCACAGTTAGCCTGATCGGAGGACTGGGACTGGCTCAGAATCTGATGCCCAATCATCTGCTAGAGATCAGAAGCGTGATTTTGGTGAGTTTGGCTGTTTTAGGGGTGGTGGCTGTAATAGCAACTATCGTTGCCCACTGGATTACTCGTCCGATTCACCAACTAACGGAGATGTTTGATAATATCGTCTCCGCTTGTAATTCAGAGAATGCTATTAAGCATTGCTCGTCGGAATGTTTGGAAAAATGGAATCAGAGCCAACAATCAACAAATTTTCAGGTCAAAGAATTCAATCATTTAGCGAGAGCTTTTAACCAAATCACCCGACAACTTCAACACTCTTTTGCCAAGCTTGAGCAAACCAATCAAGATTTGGAACTGCGAGTTGAGCAACGCACTCTCCAACTGAAGTTAGCGGATGTAAAGTTTGAGAAAATATTCCGTTCTTCTCCCATTGTTTTAATTATTATTAATTTGGAAGAGCAATCCATTCTAGATGTCAATCAGTGCTTTACTCAGACCTTAGGATTTTCTAAAGATCAGGTTATTGGTATTAAAATTCAGGATTTGAACCTATGGGTAGATATCAGTCAATATGATGAGATTGTTGATGGCTTGCGACAGGGCATTACTGTCTTGAATCAGGACGTTCAATTTTTTCATCAGAATCAACAGACAATTGATCTGGAGTTATCCGGGGAGATCATTGCCTTCAATGAGCAAAGTTGTGTTTTATTCGCTGGGTCAGATGTCACCTCTCGCAAGCGGGCTGACGTAGAAAAAGATATGCGACACAATCATCTCGAACTCCAACAGTTTGTGATGACAAACTTGTCAACCTGCCCAGAAATTTATGCTGGAGATATTGAGGCTTCTCTACAGAAAATTACTCAGCTTGCCGCTCATACATTAGATGCAACTGCTGTCAGTATTTGGTTCTATAATATCGACCATTCACAGATTGAGTGCGCAGATTGCTACGAGATTGCCCAGCGCATTCATCTCAGTCAAGATACTCGGCGCGTAGAGCATTATCCGACTTATTTTAAATCTTTAGAAACTCATCCGATTGTTTGTACTTATCAGACCCAGTTTGAAGCCTGCAACCCAGAATTTCTGGCCTTAAGTTTATCCTCGAATAGTACATCATTGGCGGAGAAGAGTGAGATTGCTATCCTGGATGTGCCAGTGCGTTCAGGAGATATAACGTTGGGTGTTCTCCATATGGAGCAAGTTGGAATAGAGCGGGAATGGCAACTCGATGAACAGAACTTTGCGACCTACCTAGCGCATATGGTTTCTCTAGCTGTGGAGTCCCATGATCACACGGAAACTGAAATTGTATTGAGAAAGAATGAGGAACTCCTGCGTCAACTCACAGAAAATATCGAGAGTATGCTGTGGATTGGCGATCCCCAAAGTCAAGAAATGGTCTATCTGTCTCCAGCCTACGAGAGAATTTGGGGTCGAAGCCGTCGAGAAATCTATCAAAACCCGCAAGCTTTCTTTGATGCAATTCATCCGGAAGACCGGGATGCGATGGTAGTTTATTTAGAGCATCAACTGTACAGAAAGTGCAGTTTTGAATATCGAATTATCAAACCTGGTGGTGAAACGCGCTGGATCTATGAACAGGCTTTCCCAATTAGAAATTCATCGGATGAGGTCTATCGGGTGGTCGGTATTTCTGAGGATATTAGCAATCGGAAACAGTATGAAGCAAAGATCCGGGCTTCATTGAACGAGAAGGAAATTTTATTGAAAGAAGTCCATCATCGCGTTAAGAACAATCTACATATCATCTCAAATCTTCTGGAATTACAATCTGACTCTATCGAGGATGAATCATTGCTGGATCTATTTGCTGAAAGTCAGAATCGCATTAGTAGTATGGCTCTAATTCATGAACAGCTCTATTTGTCTGATAATTTGGGAGAGGTTGACTTTAAAAACTATATTCATCAGCTAGTTGAGAATTTGTTTTTCTCCTTAGAGGAAGGGACAGGTGCGATCCGGTCAACTGTCGATGTTGAACCGGTTCAACTGAATTTAGAAACAGCTGTTCCCTGCGGGCTACTGATCAACGAATTGGTCACGAACTGCTTTAAACACGCTTTTCCTGGGGGTTCATCTGGAGAAGTCTGCGTCAAGCTTCACCGAGAGCCCCAATCACTGGATCAGATTAATCCCAAGCCGAGGCTACATCTAACTATCTGTGACGATGGCGTAGGCATTCCAGCAGATGTTGACTGGGAAAACTCCGCTTCATTGGGATTAAAGCTAGTCAGAATCCTATCCAAACAGTTGCGGGGTGATCTTCAGATTAATTGCACAAATGGAACCTGCATAGAGCTATTTTTCTCAGAACTGCAATACAAGTCCCGATTCTAGTGATTGAAACTTATAGCGTTTCCAGGTCTAGTGAGGTAGAGATTACTGATGTCTGAAATTTGTGGCCTGAATGCTCTTCACCTGAATGATCTTCACAGAGCCGAGCTAGAACTTGTTTCAAGACCAACGCCGTCCAATCAATATCTTCCACCGTGGTTTGCCGTCCCAGAGTTAAGCGAATTCCTCCCAGGGCTGCTACCTCGTCGTACCCCATAGCCGACAAAATCGGGCTGGGACTTAATTTCCCGCTATGACAGGCCGAACCTGCGCTGATGCCAATCCCTGCCAGATTCAACTGCCGGACGATTGTTTTTCCTGTGATATTTTTTCCCGTAATGTTTTTTTCTGTAATACTTCTTCCCGTAACATCTTTCTCCAGACTTGAACCCTGACCTGAAGACGGCATAACGCAAAAACTCACATGGTGTGGCAAACGATGCACTCGATCTCCAGTCGGGACAAGACACTCAACCTCTGACATCAACTCAAACAGGCGATCGCGCAATTCAATCAATCGAGGAGTTTCCATCGCCATCTCCTCCGCCGCTAGTTCCGCTGCAACCCCAAACCCTGCAATGGCAGGTAACGCTTGGGTTCCAGAGCGCAGCCTCATCTCCTGACCCCCTCCCCAGAGCAAAGGAACCAGCTCAACGCCAGGCCGAACGTACAGTGCCCCTACCCCCTGGGGGCCATAGAGTTTGTGGCTGGAGAAGGACATCAAATCAACCGGCAGGTGTTGCAGATCAATCGGTAAGCGCCCTGCCACCTGCACCGCATCGGTATGAAACAGTACCCCCTGAGCCTGAGCAATCCGACCTAAAGCCTCAATCGGTTGTAACGTCCCTACCTCACTCTGGCCATAGATTGCCGAAACCAAAACTGTATTAGGTTTCAGAGCCGCCTGCAAGTCTAGCGGATGCACTCGACCCTGCTGATCAACGGGGAGCCAGGTGACCTGCCAGCCCTGCTGTACAAGAAATCTCGCAGGTTCAGCGATCGCAGAGTGTTCCACGCTGGAAATGATCAGATGTTGCGGGCGTGCGTAGGCTTGGGTCACCCCAAAAATAGCGAGATTATTGGCCTCTGTCCCCCCTGAAGTGAAATAAATGGAGTCTGGGTTGGCATTGACCAACCCAGCCACCTGCATTCTCGCCTGTTCTAAAGCTGTTGCTGCCCGCTGGCCCCATTCATGTAGGCTCGACGGGTTGCCCCACCGCTGCTCCAGAATTGTCTGCATCGCCGCGACAGCCTCTGGGCGCGGTGGAGTCGTTGCACTATAGTCGAGGTAAATTTGCATACATTATCTGGGTTTACAGGTATTATAATCCTCGTGGGAGAGTACTTTTTGGGGAACCAGAAAATTGCCACTGTCCTCACACAGCATTCGATAGTTGCGGGTCACAGGAATGCTGATAATTAATCGATTGTGGCGTAGGCGCTTGCCACCGTAGTCGCGATAGTGTTTCTCGTGGGAACAGAGCCCGGTAATAATATTTCTTGCCTTGACCACGACGTAATCGGGTAACCCCCTTAGATCGATCAGATCTCGGTCGAAGGATGCCTTCCATTCTCGCTTTTGGTTGGATGCTTCGGCCACTTGACCTGTTCCAGTTGGGGTTGGATTCTGGTTGTCAGCAGCCTGAGTACAGCGATGGCATACTTTCCCGTGCCCTTTATGGCCGCACGGAAACAATTTTTTTCTTCTAGTCATGGTGTGTGAGAAGGTCTAAACCACTAGGAGCAATCAGCCTTTTGGCTCTCATCCATAAACTGAAATGGAACAAAAAAGCTGAGATAATCTCAGGGAGTACTAGAGATTAGTACTAGCGTACCTTGTCACCCGGCCCCTTGACCAAGGGCTAGCATTTTCCTTGACGTTCCTTAACAAACTCGATTGTTCTTCACCTTCTCCGTGCTCCCCACCCCGCTCAGGGTCACCGATTCGCCTGGGAATCTGGCTGGGGGCGATCTTGCTGCTTTTGAGTGGAACAGCGGCCTGTCGCTCGACACCGAGACAACCCCAGCAGGTGACGCTCAAACCTCTGAATCCCCCCCTGCCTCAAGATCCCAATATTCAGATCTATTTCAATCACACAGAAACTGCGAGCTACACTGAGCCCTATCGTCAGCAAACGCGCTTCGGGGATGATTTGGAACAGATTATTGTTGATACCATTGCTGAGGCTCGTTCTACGGTCGATGTGGCAGTTCAGGAATTGCGTCTGCCAAAAATCGCCACAGCCCTGATTGAACGCCATCAAGCCGGAGTGAGGGCTCGGCTAATTCTGGAGCAGTCCTACAGTATTCCCTGGAGTCAGTTTTCTCCTAGCGAAGTGATTCAACTGCCCGAACGGGATCAGCGACGTTACGCCCAGTTCATGGCCCTGGCGGATCTGAATCAAGATGGGCAACTCAGTGCTGCTGAGATCAATCAGCGGGATGCCCTGCAAATGATTTTTGACGCTGGAATTCCCTGGATTGACGACACGGGCGATGGTTCCAAGGGTTCAGGTCTGATGCATCATAAGTTTGTGGTGGTTGATGGCGAGACTACAATTTCCACCTCCGCTAACTTTACGACCAGCGGAATTCATGGGGATTTTTCCGAACCCAACAGTCGGGGCAACGCTAATAATCTGGTCAAACTCAGGAGCAATCAACTGGCTGCGCGGTTCACCCAGGAATTTGAGATCATGTGGGGCGATGGGCCAGGGGGTTTAAATAATAGTAAATTTGGGACTCAGAAACCCGATCGGGGGGGTGAACTGCTGAAGATTGGGGAAATCCCTGTGGCCCTGCAATTTGCTCCGACAAAACCCAGTCAACCCTGGTCAGGTAGCGCCAATGCTTTAATTAATCAAGTTTTGGACAGTACTGAACAAACCGTTCACTTTGCCCTGTTTGTTTTCTCCGCCCAACGGTTAGTTAATACCCTGGAGGAAAAGGTACAACAGGGACGGCAGGTAAAGGGCTTAATTGATCCGAGTTTTGCCTATCGTTACTACAGTGAAGCACTGGATATGCGAGGAATCGCTATCCCCCGTGCCTGCACCTACGAAGTGGGCAATCGCCCCTGGAAAACACCTGTGGAAACGGTGGGAACCCCTAAATTGTCCCCTGGAGATAACCTACATCACAAGTTCGGTGTTGTGGACGATGAGATTGTGATTTCTGGCTCCCACAATTGGTCGGAGGCCGCCAATATTATGAATGACGAAACGCTCCTGGTGATTGAAAGCCCCACCGTCGCAGCCCATTTCAATCAGGAGTTTGAACGGCTCTACCGAGGGGCTAACTTAACAGTTCCAGATCGGGTGACTGAAAAGATGACAGCAGAACGACAACAATGCGGTGGAAAAATTGCTGCACCGCCTGCACCCCTGGATATTGACCCAACCCAGAAAATCAACCTGAATCAGGCTAGTCTAGCAGAGCTAGAAACCCTGCCAGGAATTGGCCCCAGAACAGCCCAGGCTATTATTCAAACTCGGCGTCAGCAGCCCTTCGTCTCTTTGGAGGATTTTCAGCGAGTGCCTGGGATTGGCCCCCAAACAGTTGAAGAATTGCGGGATCGGGTGACATGGTAGATTGCAGGAACTTCAGTTAAACGGGATCAGTTACAGGGAATATCGTAAGATCTTAGCAACGTCCCCAATATCGGGGACTTGGGGCCAAAAGCAGAGACTGATCAGAATTTTGTGGGTGAAATTGAAATGGACTTCTCAGTTGTTATTCCAACTTATAACGGTGCCGAACGACTGCCAGATGTCATAAAGAAACTGCAACACCAGCAAGGGACTGAACACCTTTCCTGGGAAATCATTGTTGTCGATAACAACAGTAGTGATCAAACGGCACAAGTCATTCAGCAGGCTCAGGTAGATTGGCCCTATTCCTTGCCCTTAAAGTCTGTATTTGAGGCTCGACAGGGTCTCGCCTTTGCCCGTCAGTGCGGAGTAGAAGCAGCCCAGGGAGAGTTCGTTGGATTTCTGGACGATGACAACTGGCCCAATGAAAATTGGGTACTGGAAGCCTACAAATTTGGTCAAGACCGTCCCCAAGCAGGGGCCTATGGTGGAAAAATTCACGCTAACTATGCAATCAATCCTCCAGCGGGGTTTGAGCGGATTGAGGGATTTCTAGCCATTCGAGAACGGGGTGATCAAGCGAATCTCTACCAACCAGAAGTTCTGAGTCTGCCGCCAGGGGCATCACTGGTGATCCGTCGGCAGGCTTGGCTAGATCAGGTACCAACACCACCGCGACTGACTCGCCAATTACCCGATGGCAGCATGATACCGGGAGATGATTGGGAACCTCTGCTCTACCTGCATCGAGCGGGCTGGCAGATCTGGTATAACCCCGCGATGCAGATTGAACACCAAATTCCGCCTCGACGCTTGGAACGGGATTATTTACTATCCTTAATTCATCGGTCTTGTCTGTCCTTTTGTCCGTTGAAGCTAATGGCGGCACAGCCTGCAAAACGACCTGTTATCTTGGCTCGAACGCTTCTAGGAAATGCCTACAATGCCAGTCGATATTACTTGAACAATCGGACGCAATTAAAAGAAGATACGGTTGCAGCCTGTGAAATGCAAATTTATCTGAGTCGGATTGGGAGTGCGCTCTATGCGTTGAAACATGGGTTTTATCTTTAGTCTTTAGGTTCATCTTGCTATGCCGCTGATTTCTGTTGTTATTCCGGTTTATAACGGGGAGCAGACGATTCAGGAAACCGTTGAATCTGTTCTCAGTCAAACGTTTCAGGACTTTGAACTGATTGTTATTAATGACGGTTCCACGGATTCAACCCTGGACGTGTTATCACGTTTCTCCGACTCCCGACTGCACGTTTTTTCCTATCCGAATGCTGGATTGCCCGCCAGCCGAAACCGAGGAATTGACCGAGCTTCAGGGGAGTTGATTGCCTTTATTGATGCCGACGATTTGTGGACACCGGATAAGCTGGAGTCTCATCAACAAATTCTGCAGGACAATCCCCAAGTTACAGTCGTCTACAGCTGGACAGACTATATTGATGAAAAGGGTCAATTTCTCCATCCCGGACTCCATATTTCGGTTCAGGGAAATGCCTATCCGGATCTGCTGCGCAGCAATATTCTGGAGAACGGCTCTAATCCGCTGATTCGTCGTGTCGCCTTTGAAGCGGTTGGCACTTTTGATGAGTCCCTACGGGCCGCTGAGGACTGGGATATGTGGATTCGATTATCAGAGAAATATCCATTCGCGACGGTTCCCGCCCCTCAAGTGCTGTATCGCGTTTCCAGTACTTCCATGTCGACGAATGTGAAGCGTCAGGAAACAGAAACCTTGAAAGTGATCCAGAAAGCGTTTGCTCAGGCTCCAGCAGGCTATCAGCCCTTGAAAACTATCACCCTGGCCACGTTGCACAAATATTTGCTCTGTAAAGCCCTGGAAGGAACACCTCATCCAGAGAAAGGTAGGCAGGCATTAGATCAGTTGTGGAAATATATTCAGTATGAACCGGAGTGGCGATCGCGGTCGAAATTCATCCTGACTATGCTGGCAAAGAGCTTGACTACCGCTGCTCTACTGTCTTCAGCCGCAAAAATGATTTTAGAAAAAGAAAAAATATAAAACCCTGACCGTTGAGAGCCAGGGCGGAAAACGAGCTTCACATCTACCTTCTTTATGGTAGCCATCCTATAGGACTCCTGAAAACCTTGATCTCACGGATTTTTGGCGTTCAGTTTTCGCGGTTTTTCCAGTGAAAAATCAGAGAATTTTTCCAAGATCAGCACAGGGAAAAATTCACGCATCTCAATCGCAAAACATCTCAATTTGTATGAAAAATGTTTTAGCTTTTCCATCGATTTCGTATGTAAAGCTTGATCCCCGGCTTCTGTTCCTGCAATCTGCTGGAAAAACCTCAAAATTCTCTCAAAATCTGACTGATTAAAAACTCTTATATGTCCTCAGATTATTAAGCACAAATTCTTAGAAAGCCTGATAGCAAGCCCTTTTACAAGATACCGAACTGTTCAGTTTAATTCAAAATATAAGACTCTTCCCTGGAGCCTGATCTCCAGCACTAGAAGTTCATGGTAATCTGATGCCGTTCTGTTTTTAAAACGCAAACTCGAAATGGGTATGAGTTATTGGCGTAGTGTCTACATCAAACCCGATATGTAGGGTAAATGAAGTACGACCTGTAGGGAAGAGGTTTGCAACCCACCTAGGGTATGACCTGTTTTAATCCTAGCCATTTCTCTGTGACTCTGCCCAGTTCGTACCGTGACTTGTAACATTTGTTATGAAGTATGCATTTTTAGGTAGTCTGATTGCTTTGTCCCTTGCTCCAGTAGGTTTGACTCAACTTAGACAAGATGAGCAGGTTCAAGCGAACGGCACTACCGTCGAAGAATCAAATTCAGTATCAGATGCAGCCCCAACACCTGAAGTGACCCCATCCCTTGAAACTTCAGAAGCAGGAGAAGCTGTCAAAGTTGGTGAATATCAGTCCGAAGCCACCGCTGCGCCTGACGCAGAGGCCATTGCCACCATCTACACCCATGAACTAGAGCAGTCGCCAGCAGCAACCCTCTATATCCGCGACATTCCGTTTTTGACTTTCATCAGCCCTGCTAAATTCTCTGATGGTGACGATGAAGCTGATCTGATCAAGCTTCCCGAACACAGCGACCCCGATGACCACCCAGTTGCCCGGGCCTCAGCCCTGGCTGCTCAGCTCAATCGCTTGCATCGTCATGCCGTTGATCCCAATACCATCGAGGTGAGCTGGGATGATGAGCAGGAGCGGTATGTGATTGAGATGTTTGGTGAGCAGCTTGTGGCGATGGATTCAAGAACACAGTTGCCAGACACCACCGATAATGTAGCTGAGGATGCACTCCAGGCCACAAATCGGCTACGGCGCTTGTTGGGGAATGCACCTCCATTGACCGAAATTGCCAATGCGCCGCAGCCTGAAGAGCTGATTGCCCGGAACCCGGTTTACAAAGTGCTGGAAGGAGTAGCTTCCTGGTACGGCTCTGGCTTCCACGGTCGTCTAACTGCAAACGGGGAAATCTACAACCAGTATGAGATGACGGCTGCCCACCGTTCCCTACCGTTTGGCACTGAAGTGCGGGTTACAAATCAGGATACTGGCCTTTCTACCGTGGTGAGAATTAATGATCGCGGCCCCTACATCAGCGGGCGCATTATTGATCTTTCAGCTGCCGCAGCCCAAGCTATTGGTTTGGCGAATACTGGAATTGCGCCCGTTACCGTCGAGATTCTGACGCCTGTGCAATAATCAAGACGACGTCATACAATAAGCCTGAATATTAACAATCTGTGGTTGATTGTCCGTAGAAGTTTACAGGGGTGTAGGCGGCGGTCGGTCAACCACAGTTGTTTGTGGGAGCTTTCAAAACTGAACCATGCGACTGTTTACAACTGTTGTGGCACTCCGTTCCTTTCTAGGGGCTCAGAAACAACAACGCTCCCCGTCAAGGGTTGGATTCGTTCCAACAATGGGGAATCTTCATCCAGGTCATCTAAATCTGATTCAACGGGCAAGGGCCGAAAATTCGCTCGTTGTGGTAAGCATCTTTGTCAACCCGCTGCAATTTGAACCGAATGAAGATTTTGGCCAATATCCTCGAACCCTAGAACAGGATCGAGACCTGTGCGAGTCGGCCCAAGTCGATGTGATTTTCGCCCCTCAAGCTGACGAATTTCTCGGAACAGCTCAGTCACCCCTAGAGGCCCAATCTCGAACCTGGGTTTCGCCCCCAACTGAAATGGTGACCGGGCTTTGTGGTCGCAGCCGACCCCACCATTTTTCTGGGGTGACAACGGTTGTGGCTCAACTTTTGAATGCGGTGCAGCCAGATCGGGCATATTTTGGCCAGAAAGATGCTCAACAGTTGGCTATCATTCGTCGTCTGGTGGGGGACTTGAATTATCCAGTTGAGATCGTTGCCTGTCCAATTGTGCGGGAGGAATCTGGACTTGCTTATAGTTCTCGCAATCGTTACCTGTCCCCAGATCAAACAATGCAAGCAGCAATCTTGTACCAAAGTCTGTGTGCCGCAGAACGGGTTTTTCGCCAGGGTCATCATCAAAGTTCAGCGATCAAGCAGGCAGCCCTGGAAAAATTATCCGCTGTGCCAGAACTCCGGTTGGACTACCTGGAACTGGTTGATCCATACACCCTGCAACCCCTTGAAGTTGTGGATGAAATAGGGCTAATAGCAGTAGCAGCTTATTTGGGAAAAACACGACTGATTGACAACCAACTGCTGCGCAATCGCCGCCCGATTCTCGCGATTGATGGCCCCGCTGGTGCAGGCAAATCAACCGTAACTCGAAAGCTGGCCCAAGTATTGGGATTAATGTACCTGGACACCGGAGCCATGTATCGAGCCTTGACCTGGTTGGCCTTGCAGCGAGATCTGACCCTTGATGACGAACCGGCCGTAGCAGAGCTGGCCCATCGCTGCAAAATTCAGCTAATTCCTCAAGCAGATTATCTACAAGTTCTGATTGACCAGGAAGATGTAACCGAGGCAATTCGGTCTCAACAGGTGACGGCAAATGTTTCAACGATAGCTGCCCAAGCTGCTGTTCGTCGGGCCATGGTCGACCAGCAACGGGCCTATGGCCGTCGAGGTGGGATTGTAGCCGAGGGCCGAGATATTGGGATGTACGTTTTCCCCGATGCTGAGTTGAAAATCTTCCTCACAGCTTCCGTTAAGGAGCGATCGCAACGCCGCCAGCTCGAACTCCAACAAAAAGGTCATCAAGGGATCAGTTTGGCAGAAATTGAGCAATCCATTCTACTACGGGATCAAAAAGATAGCAGTCGGCCCATTGCTCCCCTGAAAAAAGCACCGGACGCAATTGAGATTCAGACTGATGGCCTGAGCATTGAGGAAGTGACGGATCACATTATTCAGCTCTATCGGGCCAGAAATCTACAGTAGAAATAAATTTTGATGCTTTCCGCCGGAAAAGCGTGATATTCTCACGAATGTCGTAAAAAGTTATGCTAATTTAGAAGCGCTAGCGATTGACAACCCCCCGACGGAAGGCTTAGATTCTTGCCAGGTTTTAATATTGCCGAAGTATAAGAGTTGAGTTCTTAAATCAGTCTTGGGGAGCAACTTTCGGTCGTCGTTTGTGGTGTGAAGGAGAAATATAGTGGTTCAAAACGTTTGGTTGGATCGACAGCAGCGCATGGCCCGTCTGGCCTTAGTTGCTGCAATGTGTAGTTTTGTTCTGGGAACATTACTGCCGATTGATCTCAGGTTTGGTCGACAGGCGCAACTCTCAACAGTGAGTTCTTCCAAGACATCCAAGCCTTCAAATGTCACTGCATATGGGCCGAATTTATCAGATACTCCTGCTAGCTTTCCACCTCAAGAGACGACAGCCCAAGCCAATCCATCCCCTACGGCGGCTCAATCTGAGGTATCTGTCCTATCACTCACTGCAATCTCAGATGTGGGAGACATTATTACCCAGCAAGTGAATGGGGTTCGCTCAAAAATCAGTCAATTGGAACAAAAGCGCTTCACTGTTGCAATTCCGGAGCAGTTCAAGTCAAAGACAGTTAAAGAGGTCTATCTTGCTCCAGAGGACAAGGCGATCGCTCTGACCTTTGATGATGGCCCCTGGCCCAAAACAACTCAGCAAATTCTAGATATTCTGAAGGAAAGTAATATTAAAGCAACCTTTTTCTGGGTTGGGCAAGCATTGAAAAACCATCCTGAAATTGGAAAGCAAGTTGCGATGGATGGTCACGTGATTGCAAATCATACCTGGAATCATCGTAATGGTGGAATGAGCCATCCAGAGGATGTGGACGAAATTGAAAGCACCGACGAGCTGATGGTGGAGCTGACGGGCATGAAGACCCCGATATTCCGTCCTCCGGGTGGGGTTGAAAATAATGGATTGGTGGACTATGTCACAAGCAAAGGATACGTCAATGTGATGTGGTCATCGGATTCTCGTGATTGGTACGCCTCGTCTGACCAGATTAGGCGCTACGTTCTGAATACTGCCAGGTCTGGCCGCATTGTGCTGATGCATGATGGGGGCGGCAATCGCACGCCAACGGTTCAAGCTCTACCCGGAATCATTGATGAGCTGAAGCAGCAAGGTTACAAATTTGTGACGATTCCTGAGTTGCTAGAAATGGCAGATCAGGAATCCAAGAAAACTTCTGGTGAGTGAACTTGATTAGGAAGTCCAGACCGTTTGGCAGATTTTGTTTGGCAGAAATAATAAAGCCATAGTTCCGTTTCCATCACAAGGGCATCTATTTCCGAAACTTTTTCTTGACTTTTCCAGGGATAAATCTCTACATGATTAAAGTCTTGAGCTAATTGTTTTAGTTGTTGTGCTACCCGGATATAGTAGGTATTCAGACGAAATAGATGAGATTCATCCCGAACAATGAGATAGTCAGAATTTACAATTATTCGTCGATTGAGTGAACGATTAAACCACCAAAATAAACCAAGGGTTACTAGATTCACGTAGATTTCAATCGGATTGATGTTAAGTTGTTTTTTCCAGGTTAGCCCTTGCTCTAAGGTCTGAAGATTATGACTAGAAAAGAAAAAATAACAGCCCGGCTTTCCTACCCGTTTAACCTCTGTAAAAATCTGGAGCCGATCTTGATGGGAAACATAGTCAATTCCGTTATAGCTGAACAAGATGAAGTCAAATGAACTGTCATCAAACTGACTCATATCCCTAGCATCACAAACTTCAAATCTCATGGGATACTCCGAGCCTCTAAAGCGTTGCTGACACGCAGCAATCATTTTAGGCGAGTAATCAATCCCGACATACTGTTCGACGAGAGGAGCAAAGTGCAATGTTGTGCGCCCTCCACCTACACCCATATCTAGCATTTTCATCGTCGCTAACTGTGGTCGAAGTCGTTCTAGAATGGCTGCTTCGGCAGGCTGTAGCCGATTGAGTCCTACATAGTGGTTAACAATACGATTGGCGGTATATGTAGTTTTGTTTCTGCTATCGTCCATGGGGGCAGTATACAGCAATATCATTTGTATGAATTATGCGATAAGCTGCTTGTAGCCATTGAGTACAAGTGCGAGGCACTTTGTTACATTCACCTAATAAGGAGAATTCACCGTGAGAGGAATCTTAATCAGTTTAGGTGTGGTTGTGGTTTGTGGATTGGTCTTGATTGTGACGCAACTGATCACGCCTAGCCCAGAAGCCCAAGCTCTAAACCCAACTCTAAACCCAAACCAGGCTATCACCGAGGAAGCACAAGCTCCTAAAACATCCAGCAATCCTCTGTTCACTCAGAACCTGATTGCTCAAGTAAATTCAACCGAATCTCAAACTATGGCATCTGAAGAAAATATTGTAACGACTGATTCTGGCCTACAGTATGTTGATCTAGTGGAGGGAGAGGGGGCAGCTCCTCAGCCTGGCCAAACAGTGGTAGTGCATTACACTGGAACGCTGGAAAATGGCAAGAAATTCGATAGCTCCCGCGATCGCAATCAACCTTTTCAATTCAAAATTGGTGTGGGTCAAGTGATTAAAGGATGGGAGGAGGGTGTTGGTACGATGAAACCCGGTGGTCGCCGCAAGTTGGTTATTCCACCCGACCTGGGCTATGGGGCTCGCGGTGCAGGGGGTGTAATTCCTCCCAATGCAACATTGATCTTTGATGTTGAGCTACTGAAAGTTGCAGGCTAAAAATTGCAGGCTAAAAATACAAGCTGAAAACACAAGCTGAAAACACAAAATCAGGGGCAAGCTTGACCTGCCCCTGCTGAATGAAGATTTTGGATTGGAACAATTAGCGGATATATTCCTTAAGAATGCTATTCCGGTTAGGATGGCGTAGCTTACGAAGTGCCTTTGCTTCGATCTGACGGATTCGCTCACGGGTCACATTGAAGATTTGGCCAATCTCTTCTAAGGTCTTCATTCGACCATCATCTAAACCGTAGCGCAAGCGCAACACATCCCGTTCACGAGGGCTCAGGGTATCTAGAACACTTTCTAAATCTTCCCGAAGCAAGCTCTTAGAGACTTCATCTTCAGGCGTTTCGCCGTCGGATTCAATAAAATCGCCCAAACGGGAATCTTCCTCTTTACCAATTGGCGTTTCCAGAGAGATGGGTAACTGAGCGGATTTGGCAATAAACCGCAGCTTCTCAATGGTCATCTCCATTCGAGTTGCAATTTCTTCCTCAGTCGGCTTCCGCCCCATTTCCTGAGACAACAACTTAGTTGTCTTTTTGATCCGAGAAATCGTTTCGTAAAGATGGACGGGTAAGCGGATGGTACGAGACTGGTCAGCAATGGCACGAGTGATCGCCTGACGAATCCACCAAGTTGCATAGGTACTGAACTTGTAGCCCTTCTCATGGTCAAACTTTTCTGCGGCGCGAATCAAGCCTAGACTGCCCTCCTGAATCAGATCTTGGAAGGACAAACCTCGATTCATATACTTCTTTGCAATCGAGACAACCAGACGCAAATTGGACTGTACCATCTTGTCCTTTGCCCGTCTGCCGAGGAAAAGACGACGACGAAACTCCGGCAATCGCATGTCAACTGCCTCTGCCCATTCTTGATCATTGGGTTCTCGATGGTGATGTTCGATCAAGCGCTCTCGTATCCGCTCCAGCTCTAGCAAATCTGCGATCTTTCGAGCTAGTTCGATTTCTTCGTCAGCTCTCAACAATCGAATCCGACCAATCTCCTGTAGATAGACCCGGATGGAATCCTCTGTGTAGGGCTTCTTTTTGGGCTGGGCACGGCGACGAGATTTCGTTGCCTTAGACTTGCTATCATCCCCTGGCGCAGCCTCCTCCTGCGAGTCTGAGAACTCATCAGTCTCATCGTCGGCTTCGGTCTCCAACAGCGCGTCAAAGTCACCACTAGGCTCAGGTTCTGAAGACGTGCGAAGTAAATCAAGTACCTCTACTTCAGGTTGAACAGTAGTTGCGAGTCCGTCATTCGTATGGATCATTCCGCGTTCCTCGTGCTCCTCAATGCAAGAATTAACTGTCTGAAAGGGAGTCAGTAGTTACTACACTTTGCTATTCAGCAGGTGGCTCTGGACTGTGCGGCCAGTCACCTAGAAGGTTAGCATGCTGAAAGTTTTTCATAACTTCAACATCGGCTTCATGCTAACAAAACACCTTGGGGTGTCAACAAGATTTAAGCGAAGCCTCTCCGATTGTAGCCTCTCTCACAGAAAATGCACGTTCTGGAGAAAAATTAACACTTTTTAAAGCTTAGAACAACACAACTTAATTCCAGATACAACAACTCCAAATACAACTTCCTAGTACAGATGTACAAATACCGTTGCCATTAGAGCAACTAATCGAAACATCTAACTTTAAAACGTTGCATTCAGGTACATTGCCCCCGGATACTAACTCTGTTATAGCACCCAAAAGAAAAATCCAAGCTTCATTCTACAGAGGAAATCGCATCTAGGGATGCTGTTCCCTGATGATCAAACGTTACCTGACTTGCAAGAGAGCATTCAAACACCTGATAACAGACCGCTGACTAGCAAGACCAGAGAGATAAGAAACTTGAAGAGAATCAGCGCCACTGTAGCAGTGCTCACTTCAACTCCTATCCTCAGATCTACCAAGCCAACTCCCCATTCGAAGCCACAGTAATTGATCGCCTTGAACAGGCTCTATCTCGAACTGTATACTTCATGCCCCAGGACATCTCGGCTATGGATACCACAGACTAAATCCGTCGTGTGCTTCCTGCATCAAGTTGCCTTTATCTAAAACTCTAAAATAACTAACCATAGCTGGCGAAACTGCTAACAGATTAGGAAGCAATACAGCCTCAACGACTCCCACGCTTTACTTGTTAAGTTAACTCATATCTGAAAATTTTGTGTTCATTTAATGTTAAATCACATTAAGCAACTGATGGCAGTTTTGGTAATTATCTGAAATATATGGCGGTTTTCAATCGCGTGAGGTAGAGATTTGAGAGGAGGCAGCGCGATGCAACACCTCTTTAGAAACGTTGCGGGGGTCTAGATAATCTTTGGAAAAGATCTTCCCCAGTAGTGGGGGTGGGTTGTCTGGATTCCCGCCCCGTAGGAATGACGCTACTGGTATTTTCATTCCAAGAAGTCGTCTAAGGTGCTTGTGGATTTAGCCAGTTGTTGATTCCTTCTCCCAGAAGTGATAGACCGACGACCATGCCTGTAATCGCTAATCCCGGAAATAACGTTGTCCACCAGATCCCTGTTGGCAGTGCTTCTAACGCTAACCGAAGATCGTGTCCCCACTCTGGAGTTACCTCCGGTAGTCCCAATCCCAAAAACCCTAAGCTCCCCAGCGTCAGGATAGCGTCAGCCGCATTGAGGGTGAAGAGCACAGGGACACTTTGAACCACATTAAGAAACAAATAACGAGAGAGAATCCCCCAAGTTCCTGCTCCGAGTGCCTGAGCCGCTTGAACGAAGAGTTCAGCTTTGATACTCATGGTTTGGTTGCGAACGACCCGATAATATTGCGGTACATAGGCAATACTGAGGGCGATCGCTGCATTCAAGATTCCCTGACCCACAACAAAAGCCAAGGTAATTGACAGTAATAAACCTGGCAATGTGTAGATTGTATCCATCAAAAACAGCAACACCCGATCTACTGTGCCTCCCAAGTAACCGCTAATCATGCCTAGAGGAACCCCAATCACCAGGCTGAGAGCAGTCGCCAGGAGCAAAACCTGCCAAGCTGCCTGAGCGCCAAATAATGTGCGAGAAAAAACATCGTAGCCCTGGCGAGTGGTGCCAAACCAATGGCTAAAAGAAGGCGGCTGGTGAATCGGGTTATCTAAAAATTCCGTCGGGCTTTGCAGCCAACCCAATTGTTCAGCGACAGGCGATAGCAGAGCGATCAGAGCAAAGCCGACTGTAATGCCCAAACCAATCCACATCATTTTCATTGAAAGATTGGAGCGTTTCCATCGCTGCCAAACACCTGCTTGGGAGGGTTCAATCGTAGTTGTCATAGAATTTTGATTTAAGCTGAGGCATTTAGGTGAACCATTAAATTGACAATTCGTCCAATGCAACCAGGATGCCCTGCTGCAGTTTTGTGTCTACGAAGTCTTGACTGATATAGTCTTGCAAATAACCGTAAATTTGCTGTGGAGCAGCAAACTGTTTCAGAGCCGCAACGCAATGGAGCCTGACACCGGGATGAGGATCTCCTAGCATTTGGACGAGGGGACTCAAGGCTTGTGAGCAACCGAGATGACCCAAGCCCAAGGCAATCTGCTGCTTTGTGGGCTGTGGGGTCAACTCCATCGGAGCGGTGGTGAGGAAATCCAATAATATCTCAGTTGCTTGATGCTGGAGAGATTCTTCCTGAACTCGCCCGACCACCTGGACAATTTCTCGACAAAGGTGTGTCTGCTCTTCCAGATCGTGAAACCTCTCTCCAGATGACTCTTTAGGGGACGAGGTCAGAGGAGGAAGATCCGCCAGCTCTTTCGTGAATGTGTCAATGCAGCTATCCCTAAGTCCTTTCAGGGTTTGCTGCAGGTAGCCTAGAGCCGTAGCATTGCCAAGCCATCCTAAAGCTCTGATTGCCCCGACTTTCAGAACGAGAGGAACCGAAGCTGTATTCAACTGCTCAAAGAGCGCTGCTGCTGCCGCATCGGTTTTTAACCGAGCTAGAGCCATTTGTGCTTGCTGACAAACCTCTGGCTGAACATCCCAGAGTAAGGGTTGTAGCCGCTAGCTCAGGTTCAAGGTTCCCTCAAGCTGAGGCCGAACCCCTAGACCCACAACAGCTTGCTTACGCACCTTGCTAGTGGGATCATTCAATGCAGACAGCAACAGTGATGGAATCCGTTGGTCTTGAAAATTTCCCAGGGCTTCAATGGCAATTACCCGAACCGCTGGATCAGTATCTTGAGTCAATTCAATCAAAGGGTCTATCACTTCAGGCTGCTGAATCTGGGAGAGGGCCTGAGCAACCAATGGACGCAATTGCTGTGAAAACATCAAAGTCACCAGGGATGGAATCGCCCGCTGCCCCAGACTAGCCAGGGCAACGGCTGCCATCTGCTGAACAGCAGCTTCATCGCCATCCTCGTCAATAAAGTTTTCGCCACGCCCCTCAGCAGCAGGATTTTGACTTTCTGTTCCAGACGTTCGTAGTACCTGAACTAAGGCGGCCACAACCCCATCTGTGTCGAAATTTCCTAGAATGCGCGCAATAAACCATCGAACCTCTGAATCCATCTCTGGGTTGGCCAAGCGCTGAATTAGCGGCTGAATTGCAACTGGATTCAAGCGGCTCAGCGTTTTGGCAGCTTCCCATCGCTGCTGAAAATCACCAAACTCCAGGTTTTCCAGGGCAAATTCAAGTAAGCGTTGTTGTTCCAAGTTAGGCGACATTGATTCTTCTAGATAACTGTTCTGAGTAACTTTTCTAAGTAATAGTTCTGAGGGCAGTTTCGAGACAAGTTTGAGATTGAGGGTTTCAGAAGATGCTGATTTAAGAGATATGCTAGAGGGTTTCGGGATTTTTACTGAAACCTTAACTGATAACGAGATTCCGTAAATCAAAGAGCACAGAACAGACCCGGGGCTATCTTCAGCCCGATCTGCCCTGGTGAGATGGAAAAAACCCCTCTTCTGGATGATACAGATGGGTGAGGCGAGCCTGAATTTTTTAGGGAACAATAGATCTTAGATTGAAGAGAAATCACTATTAAACACTCAATCAACAAAATGGGATTGAGAGGAAGTTGAATCCCCTCGACTAATCTTTATGCCTATTTTACTCTAATGACTCTAGAGGAGATTGCTATGATACCACTGATGGCCCCTACTGCTGTAGCACCAGCTCAAGTCATGATCGTCGAAGATGAGCTGATCGTTGCTGAAAATGTAGCTAAAAACCTGAAGAAATTTGGCTATAGTGTCAGTGCTATTGTCGATTCGGGGGAAGCTGCCGTTCAAACGGCGCGAACCAACCAGCCTGATATGGTATTGATGGACATCATGCTTCAGGGCAATATGGATGGGGTTGAGGCCGCAGGAGAAATTCATCGGCAGCTCCAGATTCCAGTAATTTACATGACGGCCTATGGGGATGACACGACGCTGGAGCGTACCAAAAAAACCGAGCCCTACGGCTATCTGATCAAGCCCTTCAAGCCAAGGGACATGCGAGCAACGATTGAAGTTGCTCTCAACCGCTATCGAGCAGAGCAATCCATGCTGCGATACCTCAACGCCCAAATTTCCTCATCGGAGAGTAGTGATGGATATGAAGATACTACCCCTGCGCCTGATTTACCCTTGGGCCAATCAGAAATAGCTGTGAAGCTACGTCACGCACTGGGTCATCAGCAATTACATTTAAACTATCAACCTCAACTTAGCTTGAAAACGGGGAAGATTATCGGCGCTGAAGCCCTACTCCGATGGTATGACCCAGAAGATGGCATGATCCCTCCCAACACATTTATTGCAATTGCTGAAGCGACTGGGTTGATCTACGAAATCGATGAATGGGTTCTGAAAAAAGTTTGTCAACAAACCCTATCACTGCATCGGGCAGGATTTTCGGCCATGAATATTGCTGTGAACTTATCGGGCAAGCACTTCAATCGCCCTGACATCAATCGCAGACTGCTACAAATTGCCCAAGAAACTGAGCTTGACCCCAAGTTTATGCGAGTTGAACTGACCGAAAGCAGTCTAGTTCAGGACATTGATGTTGCGATCCAAAATCTGACCCAACTGAATGATTCGGGTATCAAGATTGCGGTGGATGACTTCGGCACAGGGTATTCCTCCCTGCGTTATCTACAGCACCTACCCTTTGACACACTCAAGATCGATCAATCATTTGTCCGAGATGTGGATCGAAATGCAAAACACCAGGCCATTGTCAAAGCAATGATTGGGATGGCACATCAACTTAATCTCAAGGTGGTGGCTGAAGGGGTCGAAACCCAAGCAGAACTCGATTTCCTCCGTCAGCATGACTGTGATGCGGTTCAAGGGTATCTGATCAGCCGCCCTATTTCCTGGACAAAGTTTCAAGAATTCCTACGTCAGTATCAAGATCGAGACTATTTCAGCTTCCGAGATTACGGGTAAGGTAATTTCGTTATCAAACTGATTCAATTGACGCCAAGACCGATTTTGGAAGCAACTTATCCTTAAACCAAACAATCCGTGCAGATGTTCGATTAAAATCAACCCCTGCCTTTTCTAGATTCAATCGTTCTGAGATCGCTAGAATTAAGTTATGACAATCGGATTTCTGAACTTGATAAAACTTTTTCTGTAGATATTCCGGTCGCCAATAGCCAACAATTTCTAATAGAAACGTCTGACCGTTAGGATGAACCAAACGAAAATCAGGAATCATTACACTGCCTGGAATTGGAATTAAATCCACCTCTCGTTCTAGCTTCCATTCGGTTTTTTGAGACTGCCATCGATCAACAAAGGACTTCTCCAGTATACTATCGTAGGGTTTTCCAGGGGAGTAGTGACTGACCAAGCCACATTCAGAATCAAGAAAAAAGTATCCTGTTCGGATTTCTCTGGTGTATTGATCGCGTTGTTGTAGCTTTGCTTTTATGCTCCACTTGGTCACATGTAATAGGGCAGGAATCATTTTTGCCAGCGCCAAGCCATAGCGAGTGCTGGGCTTGAATAGGCTGGTTGGCCCATCAATGGTCAAGGTAAATCCGTGGTCGGCATCACCTTCGATATAGGTCATTAACTGGAACAATTTAAGATAGCGAAACAGAAGTTTATATTCTCCTGGATCATTTCGATGGGCTGTAATCTGAACCTCACTCGCTTTGTAAAAAATCCCCTGAACCTGAGACAAATTGTAGCGATGAATTAATGCTTCAGGAGTGGGTGCGTCAAACTGAGTCAGAATCCGATTTTCCTGTAAATCAGCATAGAGTCCCTGACGAATCTCTGCCGGAAACACTTCTCGATTCAAGGATTGACTGAGTTGAGTCGAGAGTTGTTCCAGAATTTTTTCCGTGGCATCTGGGCTGGGGGTGATTGTTGCCGCCAGGGTGAATACTTTTTCTCGCAGTTCAATCGGTTCCAGGGGGCTGATCACTTCAAAGGTGCAAAAGCCACTTTTTAGCAAATGGGCTAAACCTCGCTTGAGGCGGTAATCAGGACTATCCCCCTCAAATTCCTGAAGTTGTTGATCCAGTTCTCCTTGTGTCTGCTTTACCGAGTGTTGGAAGCAGTCAATCACCTGGGTGGCCAGGTGCAGATTGTTTTGATCTAGCTTCAACCGTAAAGGAACGATTGTTTCTCCCTGATAACGAAAACTCAGTAAATCGGTAGGTAACATGATAAAGACTGGTTCATAACTCTTTGTTTCGATTTATTTTGATTTATTTCGATACTCTTGGGTTAATGTTTGTCCGGAAGCCACCAACCTAGACGTGTAGCTATGCTTAATTCAGGGTAATCACAGATATGAAATTATTACCTCAAGAACATTTTACTGTGGAATCTCCTGCATCCCTGGCAGAGGTGATGCAGCGACTGGAACGTCAGATCGAAGCTCCTAGAGTTCGGTGGGGATTTTCCAAAAATCATCCGCCCTACATGGGCAGACTTTCAGAGAATGGATTTGAGATTCGACGGATTATTCACTATCGCAACTCATTATAGTCAACCTCCTAATCTCGATTAATAGCTCACATTCGCTATGAAAGTTATTGAACACACTTCCAATCGACTGGTATTAAAAAATTTGGCTGTCAAGGTTTGGATTACCAGAGCTATTTCAGGACTTTTCTTCGGAGTTGGAGGTTTGGCAACATTCTTGATTATTCTAGCGCTAATCGAAGGTGAGCCTATAGATTTTATAGGATTTCTATTTGCAGGAATCTTCCTATGTCTGGGCCTGTTCATCGGTCTCTTTGCTGCCCAGAAGATTGTCTCATTTGATCGCGTTACCGGAAAAGCAACGATTAGAACCCTCAGATTATTCAGTCGGAATACCGTGGAATACCACCTGGAAGAAATTACAGGTCTTAGAACAAAGCAGAAAAGACGCCACCGCTCTGGTGGCTCAGTTTACTACAGCTGCAACATTATCTTGACTCTGAACCACGCTGAACAAATTCCACTATCCGGTCATGATTTGGTCAAACGGGATGCGACAAAAACCAAAGGCTTAATTCAGGATTTTTTGAATTCGCCTCACTAAAGCTTCTCAATCAGAATTGGCAGTGATTCATGACGTTGGGGGGCGTTGGCATCTTCTACCGTCACTGCAATTGCTGTCACTAGATTGGGATCCTGGAAGGCACTGGGTAAAACAATAGACTGGTTTTGCTCACCCTCCCCCGCCACAGTAAAGACCTGAGTCAAAATCGCATTTTTCGAGTCCTTGGTGAATGGGGCTTCTGGCGTGAGAACTGTCCACAAAACGTAAACTTTCCCAGGTTCCAACGACGGCAAGTTCTCGATGTTCAGTGTTCCCTTCAAGGTTGCTGGATTCACTTCCACTACAACTTCAGGGGTGAGGCTGATATTTTCAGTGGGCTGGAGGGAAAAGACTAACGGTTCTGAATCAAGACCAGCCTGCTGAAGGCGGAGCGATCGCCACAAAAAGTAATTGCTCAAACCTAAGCCTGCAACTAACAGAGCTGCAAAGGCTCCCAAGACCTTAACCCATTGCGGTAAGGAATCAATTGACAACGCCTCCGACCTGGATCGAATCGTTGGCTCAACGGCTTGGACATCTTCCTGTATTCCAACTGCCTGAGTCATCACCGCTGCCCGGAGCTGAGGTGCGGGCAGAATTTCTTCCGGGGCATAGACTTGTTCTAGAGTGAACTGCATTTGTTCAATTTCTTGCATCACCTCAGCATCTGCTAGCAGCCCCTCCACGATGGCGGCTTCTTCGTCACTGAGATCATTGAGGACGTACCCTGCGATTAATAACTGACGTTGCTCTGGTGTCATTGATTGATTCATATTACTCACCCCCTTGCTTGTCTTGCAAGCTCTGGCGGAGTTTGATTAAGCCCCGTCGCGCCCATCCTTTGATAGTTCCTAGAGGAGTATCCAGGTGTTGGGCAATCTCGGTCTGGCTCAATCCATCCCGGTAGGCTAGATGCAAAACCTGCCGCTGGTTTTCAGAGAGTTGGGCCAAGGCTTGTTGGACTTCTGCTGCTGATTCAGCACGGTAGAGGGCTTCTGTGGGAATATCTGACAATTCCTGACGCTGTTCTGCTTGATTAGCCTGAAGAATTGTTTGCTGGCGCTGACGCGAGCGAACCAAATCAATACTGCGGGAACGAGCTTGAACCGCCAAAAAGGTTCTTAGGGAGCCTCGTTTCGGGTCATAGGTAGATTGAGCGAGTCTCAGAAAAATTCCTTGAGCGATATCTTCGGCATCCTGGGTATTTTTCGTGGTTCTCAAGGCAATCGCATAGACTAAACCAATATGACGATCATAGAGGATTCCCAGTGCCTCCATTTGTCCTCGTTTTAGCGCTTGCCATAGCTCAATATCTGACTGGCGGGTTCCTGGAGCAATATTGCTCGTTGAGGTCTCAAATCCTTCACTATCCATATCGGCAGAATGTTCAGGCACCGACTTCCTTAATCATTACTGGTTTAGAAATAAAGCTGCAATGCAGAGACTTTATCACAGAGAGCGACGGGCAGCTTGCAATCCTCAATAAATTTAAGAGAAGCTAGCCCGTCGCTGAGGTTGGCGCAAGAATGGGCAACTTCAGCCACCCATTCTTTCACCTAATATTAATCAGTCGACTAGACCGTAACGAAAGCATCTTCAGTAAACATGCTTGCTGAAACGCCTACAACAGCAGCAAGTCTTTCGTCGCCCACTTGAATGACCGTGTTGCTACCAGAGGACTTCAGCATTAGATCCTCGAAAGTGAGACCATCTGCTAGACCGATCAGGTCGGTTCCAACTTCAAAGTCTAGAATTCGGTCAGCGCCTTCTCCGGCTGCCAGGACAAAGGTGTCAGATCCCTCGTCACCCCAGAGGCGATCTCTGCCTGGGCCGCCCCGCAGCAAGTCATCACCTGCTTTACCGCCGATGCGGTCATTTCCTGCACCACCGAGTAGGGTGTCATCTCCTCCCTCTGAACCAGAAGAACGAAGATTTGCGTCACCCCGCAACACATCATTGCCGATGCCGCCAGCGATTAAGTCATCTCCCAATCCTCCGGCAACGGTATCGTTACCTGCGCCGCCACCTAATGAGTCGCCTTCATCTGTTCCGACAATTTCATCATTACCGCTCAGATCACCCGCTTGAACTTGACCTCGGATCTCTCCACCTGGGAATCCGTCGTTGTGGATATTCCAGTACAGGCTAATCTCTTCTCCAAATTCAGCATCGCGAATTTCTGAGACGAACTGGCTTAGAGGAATAGAAGCGGGGTCGGTTTCTTCCCAGACTCCAGAGAGGGTGACAGAACCATCCGCATTCTCAACCACCGTTAGATCGTCGGCATCCTGATCGGAAAATTCTGGCGCGATCAAGTCAAAGATACCCAGGGCAATCGGGCCACCTTCACCTCGAACGTTGTTGTGCAGGTGAATTCGGTTAACATCGTCGTCAGTTCCAGGAGTTTGAGGCCCAGTACCGAGCAACAGGCCGAAATCTAGACCAGAAACGGTGAGGCTGTACTCCAGGGCATCGCCTGTAGCATTCAGCATTAGGTCAGAAAAACCAATCGCATCAGAACCCGTTGGCATGGGTAACTCCTGGTCTCCGGTCAAGACTGAAGATAGGGTTACTGGGTCAGCCGGGGCAACATCAGCCATCACTGCTAGACCTTGGAAATTGATGCTGGCGTCAGAACCAACCATTCCCAGGTCAGTCGCCATTCCAGTCGATAGGTCGACGCTGTACAACGTGGAATTGGAGATGGCGAAGGCTGAATTCTCTCCCATTGGTGAGGAAAGAATGTCAAAGCCACCCAGGGTATCAAAATTAATGCCTAGGTCTCCAACGGTAACCAAACCACCGTCATTTGGTGGGTCTTGTAGGACTAGATCATTGAGCAGGGTATCAATGTCATACAACTGTGTGGTTGTGGTTCCGTCAAAGGAATTAGTATAAGCTGCACCTGTGATGTTAGGGTTGACGCCTTCGCTCTCGTCTCCAGCCACAAACGCTAGAGTGCCATCAAGGAGAACTTCACCCGTATCAACGTTGATTCGGAAGTTCTGGTCGTTATCGCCGACCAACCGCAGACGATCCGCCGCAGGGTTGAAGTCAAAACCTGAGATGGTTCCACCTTCAAAAGGAATGTCTAGTGAGCTGGAGAACGTCGCTGTCCCATCTTCAGGGTCAATGGTATAAATCGTATTGGCTGTTGTGACGCCGTAGATTAAGCCATTAGCAGGACGTACATCAACTCCTAGCAGCACCCCATCTAGACCTGTGACAGGAATGGCTGAAGTTTCGCCAGGATTGGATTGATCAAAGGAGATCAGAGTGTTGTCGTCTGTTAAGGCAAAAAACTTGGCGACGGTTTGAGTTTCCATAGATAGAATCTTCTTGACTTATTTGAAATGCAAAGCTCGCAAGTGTTCTCTGCTCAACTTGCATCGTGTACATCATCAGTACGCACAAGTTTCAGAATCGGATGCACCTTTTTTAAAAATTTCCGGAAATCTCCTAAAGAAATCGAACACCCCAGGGAACAGCAACTTAAAATTCTAGATGAAGCGTTTCAGTGTATCTGGCTCAGGGTTATGTCTAGGCAAATCGATCAAGTGGATGTTGTGATCGTTGGCGGAGGAATTGTTGGTTTGGCCCATGCCCTGGCAGCCGCCAAGCGAGGATTGAAGGTTGTGGTGTTTGAGCGAAATCTTCAAGCTGTGGGGGCATCAATTCGGAACTTTGGCATGATTTGGCCCATTGGTCAGCCTGCTGGGCCACTGCGAGAACGGGCCATGAAATCCCGCCAAATCTGGCTAGCGGTGAGTCAAAAAGCTGGATTTGCTGCTGAGCAGACTGGTTCGTTGCATCTGGCCTATCAAGAGGATGAGATGGCAGTTCTAGAAGAATTTGTGGCAACTGTTGGCGACCAGTTGGGAACTGTTGAACTGCTGACCCCTGATCGAGTGCCGGACAAAAGCCCTGCGGTGAATCCAGACGGTTTACTCGGTGCACTCTGGAGTTCCACAGAGGTGATTGTTGATCCCAGGGAGGCCATTGCAAAAATTCCTGGCTTGCTTCAGACGGAGTACGGCGTAGAATTTCAATTCGGGACAGTTGTTAGTGAAATTGACCCTCCCCAGATAGTTACAACTCAGGGAACCTGGCGGGCAGAGCAAGTGTTCATTTGTAGCGGAGTGGACTTTCAGACGCTCTACCCTGAGCACTATGCTTCCAGTGGCCTGACCAAGGTCAAGCTCCAAATGATGCGAACCATTCCCCAGCCGGATCAATTCAGAATCGGCGCAGCGTTGTGTGCTGGGTTAACGCTAACCCATTACAGCGCCTTTGCTCACTGTCAAACCCTTGGGGCCTTGAAAGATAGGATTCAAGCAGAAACGCCCTGGTTTCCCCACTGGGGTATCCACGTTATGGCCTCACAGAATGCCTCTGGTGAGCTGATTTTAGGAGATTCCCACGAATACGGGTTGAATCCCGATCCCTTTGATCGAGCTGAGATCAATCGCTACATTCTGGATTATCTAGAAGGGTTCCTACGGGTTCCAGCGTTGGAAATTGCCGAAACCTGGCATGGGGTCTACGCGAAGTTACCGGGTTCGACTGAATTCGTCCAGCAGATCGAGCCAGGCATCACTGTAGTCAATGGATTGAGCGGGGCAGGCATGACGTTGTCCTTTGGATTAGCAGAGGAAGTTCTGACCTCACAAGGAATTGCAGCGTGCTAAATTTTTCTTCAGGCAATCCGTTGTTTGACACCTGCTTTGACGGTATGCCGATCACCTGAATCAGGCCAAGTGGGTCTGAATAAACTGGACAAAAACTGAACACCATAACAAAGGAAAAAAACGATAGAGTGTGCTGATTAGCATGAAATCCCAACCAAAGTCCAAGAAAGGCTGAGGAAGTAGCAGCCTCAACCTCAGCCACAAAATTTGCTTGGTTGAGCGATGCACCCTTGCCCCTATCATGACCGATGAATGGATAACAATCCAGAGGGTCGTTGGCCAGTACTGGTAATATTAAGTTGGCCTTAGACTGTTATAGCTGTCGGTTGCGAGGAGGTTCCATATCGATTCAATATCAATGACCAACTAATTAATTAGTTTTTTTGTTGTTAACAAAGGCAAAAAATATACAGTACAAATTAGCCTTGAGCGATTAATTGTGATAGCAGACAGATTTCAATGGCCTAGTATAGCAATCACAAATGATTTGTGAAATAGGGGTGAAGGGGGCACCGTCTCCTTCTTGGGGACTATGTCTCAAAACCCCTTTACATTTTTTGTGTCTGATTTAGGACTGCTATATTATCGTAATAGTTTAGGATATCTTATCAATTTAATTAAGTACTAAAATGTGAGATGCCTAGCTCTTTTCTAATCTGATTCGAGGGTTTCACCCATTTGTCTTCGAACCGATATCCAAGTAGAAACTCCGCCTGTTGACCAAGTGCTCGACCGTAGTGACGACTGGCAAAAATTTCGCGGAATTGTCGAGGAGCCAGAGTTGGATAGAGTACTGTCGCAATCCAATAGCCAATTTTTTGAGAGCGGCTATAGTTCTGAGCAACAGCAAAAGCCAGCACTCCCATTTCACCTGCATAGCTGGTATCAAATCCTAGCAGAACATGAAACATGTCGTGGGTGACCGCATACCGCAATGCAAAGACATTTCTTTTGGCAATTGTCTCAACCGCAGGACTGATATTGAAGGGTTGGAGGCGGTTGTTCCTCATGTGTCGGGCATATTCGTGACCGAAGGTTCCCTGTGGCAATTTCAGCAATGCATCTAAATCAATGGAGGGGTGATAGCCAGCAACAGGTTCCAGTTGTTGAGCGACTTCGGGATTGACTGATGCACCCAGGGCATCTGCCTTGAGAACGGCTAAATCTCCCAGATAGGTCTTTTCAGGCTGACGAGCCGCCCGGATCACCTGGAGAAGTTGTTTTAGCTTGATCATTTCGCTTAGTTAATTTTTCTCAGGAAGCACCCACCACGTTAATGTAGTAGTAAGCAGCGCGTAGATTTCACTATCCCCATGAACGTCAGTTTACTGCCTATCCTGAATGATTCCAATCTGGATGCGACCCAGGGAAGCAATCAGCGACAACTTTCTGTTTCTGTGTCAGCCATTGCTGAACAACTGAACCGCCATGTCCCCCTGAATCTGTGTTTGATTCTCGATCACAGTGGCTCGATGGGGGGTCAACCCCTGGAAACAGTCAAGCAGGCAGCAGGGGAATTGATTGACCGATTGAATCCCAGCGATCGCCTCTCTGTAGTAGTATTCGACCACAGAGCCAAGATCTTGATTCCGAGCCAGGAAATCGACGACGCTGAAGCCATTAAGAAACAAATCAATAAGCTGCGAGCGTCCGGCGGAACTGCAATTGACGAAGGTTTGAAACTGGGCATCGAAGAATTAGGCAAAGGAAAAGGCGAATGCATCTCCCAGGCGTTTCTGCTGACCGACGGAGAAAATGAACATGGAAATAATCGTCGCTGTCTCAAGTTTGCCCAGCTAGCAGCAGAATATAACTTAACAATTAATAGTCTGGGGTTTGGAGATGACTGGAATCAGGATGTGCTGGAGCAAATCTCTGATGAGGCGGGCGGAGCCCTGGCTTACATTGAATATCCAGAACAGGCCATTGATGAGTTTGGTCGTCTGTTTACCCGGATGCAATCCGTTGGGCTGACGAATGCCTATTTGCAGTTCTCACTGATGCCCAGGGTTCGACTCGCAGAGCTTAAGCCCGTTGCTCAAGTGGCTCCGGATACCATTGAGCTGCCAGTGCAGCAGGAAGCCAATCAATTCACTGTGCGTCTGGGTGATCTGATGCGGGATATGGAGCGGGTGGTCTTGGCCAATCTCTACATTGGGCAATTACCGCCGGGGCAGCAAACGATTGCTGAGTTACGGGTACGCTACGATGATCCGTCAATTGCTGCAACAAGCGTACTCTCAGATCCTGTTGCGGTTCAAGCGAATGTGATCAGTGACTATCGTCCCAGTCAAAACCCTCAAGTGCAGCCCTATATTCTGGCTCTGGCCAAGTATCGTCAAACTCAGATTGCTGAAACGAAGTTGCAACAGGGCGATCGCAGTGGGGCGGCAACCATGCTGCAAACAGCGGCAAAAACAGCGCTACAAATGGGCGATCAAAGTGCAGCGACGGTTTTACAAAGTAGTGCAACTCGCCTGCAATCCGGAGAGGAGTTATCGGAGAGCGATCGCAAGAAGACTCGAATTGTTTCTAAAACACAGCTTAAGTGATTGACCTCAGATTAGTCAGATCATAGAGCCCTCCAATACTCCATCGAATATCTCACCAAAATTATTTCACTTTAAATTTATGATGAATTCTCCTGATTTCAAATCCCTTGGACTAGACTCCCCGCAGAAAAACCAAATGAACCTGTGGTGGCTTATCGGCGCAGCTCTAGTTACGATTTTTCTCTGGCAGTTTACCTGGGGAAACTACATTCTCTATCCCTTTTCAATTTTGGCCACCTGGTTCCATGAGATGGGTCATGTTTTGACGGCGCTATTTGTGGGTGGCAACTTTCAAAAGTTAGTGATTTTTCCCAGTGGTTCAGGCTATGCGATCCACTCAGGCGGAGGACTGGGTCGGATTGGTCAAGCCTTGATTGCGGCAGGGGGGCCATTGGGGCCTGCCTTTGCAGGTGGAATTTTTATCATGTCCAGCAGAAGCTATAAAAATGCTCGGACGTGTCTTTTGATTTTGGGAGGAGCCTTACTGCTGTCCGTTCTTATCTGGGTTCGATCTCTGTTTGGGATTGCTGCCATTTCTCTCTGGGGCATTGCCCTACTCTTTGTTGCTCTGCAAACATCACGCTGGTTTCAGGGATGGACAATTCAGTTTTTGGGGGTTCAAGCTCTGGTTAGTACTTACCACCAACGGGGTTATCTGTTTATGGATCAGGCCGTGGTTGGAGGACAGCGGATTATCTCTGATACGGGGCAGATTGCGCGGCAGTTATTCCTACCCCATTGGTTCTGGGCCTGTTTGATTATTGCAATATCTACCTTGATCTTCATTCAGAGCTTGCGGTTTGCCTATCGCAGTCATTAAGGCGTGTAGACTAACGATATTTGCTGAAATCGTATTTAGTTCTCCAAATTCCCTGTGAATGGCTAGAATAGTGCTAGTATTTACCGCTTTCAGTTTTACTGACGCTCTGCTGATGTCTTTGCTGCACCTTGCTTATTGCTTCAGTTTTCGCAGTCGAATGCTGCGATCAATCGGCTTCTTCCTGCTAGCACTATCTACTGTGGGAGGCTCTACACTGCATTCACAGCAAATCAGCGCTCAGGAACGCCCAGGATGCTTCTTTGCAACAGGGTCAGGAGAGTACGTCGATTTGAATGACAATGTCGTCTGCCCAATTCCGACCCTTGAAGCTGAAAGTAGCGATACTGCCACAGAAAGTATTCCCCCCGGTCTATACCAAGCACAAATTGTTCGGCGGCTTGGGGGTATCCCCATTATCCAGGTAGTGTTTAATGACTCTGTACCATTCGAGATGATGGTGGACACTGGAGCCAGTAACACGGTTATTACTCCCAACATGGCTACGGCACTGGGTGTCAGACCGGAAGGAATTACCCGAGCAGATACTCCAACGCAGAGAGGCGTTGAACTTCAGGTGGGTCGAGTTCAATCCTTAAATGTTGGCGGTGCGGTGGTGGAAAACTTGCCTGTAGCAATTTCCCCAGCGCTTGATGTTGGTCTGCTGGGTCAGGATTTCTTTGGCCAGTATGAATTCACAATCAAGCAAGATGTGGTTGAGTTTCGTCAGCCCTCTGCACCATCTGCTGGCTAGGGCTTGCTTGTCACGCGAAGACCTTTGCTATCGGCATCAGGAAACCTGGCAGGATTGGAGATTGTAGACTGTCTTCTGATAATAAAGTCCCGACAAGTTCTAGTTGAAGATTGCTGCGGCGATAAACTTCTACGGTTTGGAGTTGCCAATTCACAATCCAATATTCCTGAACACCATGGAGCGAGTACAGCTTGCGCTTAAATTCCTTGTCCCGTTGTTCATTGCGTTCACCAGGAGAGAGAATTTCTACCATCAGCTCCGGGGTCGCAATCAGATGACCCGCTTCATCAATGCCATGGGTCAGACGGGCTTTACTAATCCAAACTACGTCTGGGATAACAGCATCTGTGTGGGAGAACACGACCCCCGGTGTCTGGAACGCACTGCCCAGCTCAGTTTCTTCTGACCAGATTTCTAGACGGACATGTATTTTACCCGCTGCGCTCTGGTGGCGAATGTGGGGAGCACGGGTCACGAGTCGTTCTCCATCAATGATTTCATAGCGCTTCCAGCCACCGTCATCGGGCATAACGTCGAGGTCTCGAACTGTCCAGCGGATAGGGTGAGTCACCATAGGAGTCACAACTAGGTTTAGGTTCAGTATAGCGAGGCCCTAGCTGACCTATTCCAGATATCCTCAAATTCTCCAAGAAACTGTCTAAACCCTGTTAATTTTGAATACTAACCCACTGTAGAGCTGAAACGCTGCATCCCAGGGTGTTTCTGACTTGCGTTCGATATCAACGAAAGCAGGTAAGTTTTTCAGAAGTAAAGGGTAATTGATGGCCGTTTCAGCAAAGGGGGTAAATTCTGTCCAGAGGTGGCTCTGATTAAGGGAATGATTTAGGATTGCGAGTAACTGATTCCACTTCAATCGAGTTGTACTTTGAGAGCGGGGAACTGCTGCTGCTTCGGAATCGAGAGAAATGCCTTGATTGAAGTCATAACTTTGATCACAAAATCTCAGAACACTTAAGCGTCCAGGCAGGTGCAGATCATGAATTTGAGCATAGTCCTGCACCATTTCCTTGTGGCGAATTTGATCGTTGCGTTTGCGTCGGGGGTCAAAGTCCATCGCATCCATAAATAGTGGCAGTAATCCCTCTACCCTATGAGCAACTTCCGACCAATCAAATTGCAGCGCCCCCAGTTGGTCTTGGGTATTCTTACAAACAACAACAGGTTGAGGCGTGAGGCTTTGAAAATACTGCACCCGAAATACATTCATCGTGCGAATCTCTGCCAGACTTGCCCAGAAGACTGGAATTCCCGCCTGTCGCATCTCCTCGCCGTAAACTTGCAACTCACCAATTGGCCCGCTGCGGTACAGTCGCCATCCTCGACTCTGTAACTGCATTCTGGCAGTGTAGGGATCAGTATTTAACATACGTGCCAGTTGCTTGGCGGCGTCAACTTTTTGTTCGGCTGGAATCGGTTCTAGAATCAGTACCCCCGGTTCTGTGGCTTCTGGATTCGTTGTGGCCTGGTTAATGGCAGCTTGGCGACGGTTTTTCTCCGCTGTTTCGATCCGTTGTAATCCCTGCCGAGCTTGAGCGATCACCTTTGGATTCATTGAGCTTTGCAGCAACTTGCGGTAAACCTTCTCTGCCTTATCCGGTTTCTCAGTCAGTTCAAACAGGCGACCAATATAAAACTGTACCCAGGGATTGTTGGGTGATTGCTGTTGCAACTGTTTTAGTAGTTTGGCCGCTGTTCGATAGTCCTGATGTTCCAGGGCCGCCGCCACCTGTTGAATCTCTGGCATCGATTCTAGGAATTCGCTCTTGACTCAGGATAGCTTGATCTAGGCAGGATTATCCTGGGGATTACTAGAATCTGCAAACTGAATCACTGCTCCAGAAGTTGCCCGGCTGTACTCCACCGCTGCCACCAACTCTGATGCCTTATCATACAAACTAATCAATCCCGAACGATTCGTCATCTGCATAGAATAGGCATCGGCGCGGGAAATTCTGATCCGCAGCGTTTCTCCCGGTGGCAGGGTTCCTCGCAGTGATTCTGGTCGGCCCATTTTATCGCGCAGTTCCCACCCCGTTAGGTCAATAGTTTCCTGGGATCGACTTGTAAGTTCAACCCACTCTTCACCGTCATCCTGGCCCCTGGGATTCGGGAGGGCGGCAGTGATTATCACAGAACCGTCAGTTTTAACAATGCGTTCGACTGGAACAATCACAGGTCGATCCATCTGTGGTTCCTTCACTTCGGATTGCTCACTTTGACCTAGAAAAATTGGGAAGAACGACCGAATAAATTCGCCTCGACTGCCATTAGGATTAATATTTCGATAGACCACCAGGTCGTAGTAGCCTCCATCCAGGTTGACTCGCTTCTTATCTCGGCTATTGCCATAAACGCTGTCGTAGTAAACCAGAGTTGCAATGGCAATCTCACATTCGGGGCTAGGGCCGACAAAGAATCCCCCTTTTTTCTTGAATAATTGAGCAATAATATTCCCCCGCATATCGGTCACAGCCTGAGTCATTTGCAGGGTGACAACGTTGGGGTTACTCATGCCTTCATTTCCCTTCAGGTCGTACTTGTAGCCGAGAAAATTTACTCGATCATTCTTCTCGTCTAGATAAAACTTGACCCAGGAATGGTAGCCCGAAATCTCACCCAGGGTTTCCCGCTTATCGTCGTACCGGGCATTATACTTTGCTTCCCCCACAAAAACGTGTTCAAATCCAGAGCAGAAGTGGGTTGATTTTCCTTTGTAGTAATTGGTGTATAGTTCAAACCAGACCCGCTGCAATTTCAGGTGGAACTGTTCATCGGATAAATTTTCACCGTATCTCTGATTAATGTACTCCCGCGCCAGTTGAATCGGTTGGGTCGTCATAATCAGGGAGATAAACTCTAGCTGCTCCTTTTCTTCCTCTTCAGCCGTGAACTCTTCCTCTAGAAAATGAATTGCATAGTTATCCAGCAGGTTGATGAAGGCATTGTAGGTGCGGTTTGGCTCGAAAAGTTTTTCCTCGTTAACTTTGTGAAATAGTGGATGTGTCGCCAGGTCAATGTTGCGTTTACCACTGGCTCTCTTTTGTTCATCTAGCAGAATGTCAGCATTTTCGTCCTCCCACTCCCCTGAAGCGTTGCGGGTGCTGACGGAAAATTTGTTTTCGTCGCTCTCCCAGATGGTTTGATAGATATTGTCTGTATTGTCTGTCATGGACGGTTACTTGCTAATTGACACATTAAAGTTGACGGATGAGGCTCTCAGACGAAGGAATTTCTCTGGCCTCCTCTGTTAAGGCTGCCGTTTACATAGATTCCTGACGAAACCTCACAATAAAGCCAATTTTCAATTATACCGGGTGTTCGTGTGATTCTGATAGATTGGCGACATAGCAATCACAAGTGATCTGTAAGAAGGGGGGGAGGGGGAATGCTCCCTCCTCGGGGACGAAGTCCCTAAACCCCTCCAAAGGTGCTGAGGAAAGAAATCAGGCCGACGTCTCGTAAGATGTACCTTTGTTTCTTCCGACAGCACCCCATAATCCTGAAAATGCGGCTGGTAAATTTGCTCCATGAAACCGCAATTTGTCGGCTCAATAAACCACTAAATTAGCTCATCACTGAAGCTTTTTCTTCCGCAAATTGTTCCTGAAGAATTCGCTCAGCAATTTGGGCGCTAGTGAGTCCTAATTCCGCCTTCGCTTCGTCTGCTTTGGCGTGATCCACTAATTGGTCAGGAACACCGATCCGTTGTACAGGAACCAGAACATTACTATCTAGCAATGCTTCTGCAACGGCAGAACCAAATCCACCCGGTAAGCAACCTTCCTCCATTGTGGCGACTTTACCGATTTGTTTGGCCAACGGTAGGATTAACTCTGTATCCAAAGGCTTCACAAACCGGGCATTGATCACGGTTGCTTCAACTCCGTGTTCACTCAGAATTTCTGCAACCTGTAGCGCTGGATAAACCATTGATCCATAGCCGATTAGCAACAGATCATCCCCCTGGCGCAGGATTTCGCCCTTGCCAATTGGCACAGGTTCCCAGCCCTCTTCCATCAAAGGAACACCAACGCCATTCCCACGGGGATAGCGCATAGCAATTGGCCCGGTGGTGTAGTTAATGCCGGTTACAACCATTTGTTGAAGTTCTGCCTCATCCTTGGGAGCCATTACCGTTATGTTCGGCAGACAGCGGAGATAGGAAATATCGTACATTCCCTGATGGGTCGGGCCGTCTGCACCAACAATTCCTGCCCGATCCAGACAGAAGAAGACAGGTAATTTCTGAATGCAGATGTCGTGGATGATCTGATCGTAGGCCCGCTGCAAGAAGGTGGAGTAAATTGCAGCCACCGGACGCATCCCTTCACAGGCCAATCCAGCAGCCAAAGTAACTGCATGTTGTTCAGCAATTCCAACATCAATATACTGCTTGGGTAATTTGGCTTGCAGCTTATCTAAGCCTGTTCCCGTAGCCATTGCGGCGGTAATGCCAATAATTTTTGGATTGCTCTCTGCCAATTTGACTAATGTATGGGCAAAAACCTTGGAATATTTGGGAGGCTTGGGTTTGCTGGCGGGAACTGCTTTTCCAGTGACTGAATCAAAAGGAGACTGGGCGTGGTAGCCAACCTTGTCCTGCTCGGCGATCGCATAGCCCTTTCCCTTGATCGTTGCCACATGCACCAGAACTGGCCCCTTGATTTTATGACCGTGGCGGAAGGTTTCAATCAGCTCCTCCAGGTTGTGACCATCCACTGGCCCCAGATAAGTAAAGCCCAGCTCCTCAATAATCGCGCCAACTTTAGGAACTGCCAGGCGCTTCATGCCCTCTTTCAAGCGTTCCATCTCTGGGGTGAAGGTTTCTCCCACAAAAGGAATCTGCTTGAATTGCTCTCGCAGATTATCCTTCAAGAATTGAACCGGGGGACTGAGACGCATTTTATTCAAGTAACGGGGAATTGCGCCCACATTGGGAGAGATGGACATCTCATTGTCATTCAAGATCACCATCAGGTTAGTGTCTGGTAGATGACCGGAATGGTTAATCGCTTCTAGCGCCATACCTCCAGTCAAAGCCCCATCACCAATCACCGCTATTACCTTGAATTCTTCTCCCTTCAGGTCTCGGGCCAGGGCCATTCCTAAACCCGCAGAGATACTGGTGGAGGCATGTCCCGCCCCGAAGTGGTCAAACTTGCTCTCACAGCGCTTAAGATATCCGGCCACCCCATCCTTTTGTCGTAGAGTGTGAAAGTTGTTATAGCGTCCGGTCAGCATTTTGTGGGGATAGGCCTGGTGTCCCACGTCCCAAATCACCTTATCTCGATCCAGATCTAGAGTTTGATACAGTCCCAGAGTCAGTTCTACCACTCCCAATCCGGGCCCTAAGTGTCCACCTGTCGCAGCGACCGTCTCCAAATGCCGTTCACGGATCTGTCGTGCGATTTCTTCAAGTTCATGAATGGACAGACCATGAAGCTGATTAGGATGAGTAATTTCACTCAAATGCATATCTTAAATATTGATCCCAACCGTAGTTTAACGTCAGAGATTAAGCCAGTATTAACTAATAAATTTAGTGAATATCTGATCCCTAGATGTCATGGTAGCAGGGGATAGGAAATCGTGGGGAGACAGGTTAAAATGAGCGATTATGCAGTTCTCATGGGGCGATCGCCTGAAAAATCCGGAATTTCAGGGCTTGAGTTTGCCAAACCTTCTGTCTCGATCTGAAATACTTTTTAGTGTTTCTTCATCTCTAATTGTATCGCCATGACGATTTGATCCCGGTTTTACTCTTTGTATATTGACTCCTTAACCTATCCTTCAGAATTACTCCGCAATCAAAGGACTTTCACCTGAACAGCGTTTTCAGTCATTTCGCCATGAAAACAAAAAAAAGTAGACGACTAATCATTGACTGAGTTAACATTGTTGAGGGAGGGGTGCTCAGAGAGCATTCCCAGTTGTTCATGAGAACTTGCTAACGGAAGTTTTTGTCGAGCAACCAACGTATTAGCCTGCAAATTTTTGCCATTCACCAGTAGTTAAGTATCAAGGAGAAGCGATGACCCAAGTTATCCTGGGTGAGAACGAACAACTCGAATCCGCTCTACGTCGATTCAAGCGGGAAGTGTCTAAAGCTGGAATCCTAGCTGACGTTCGCAAAAAGCGTCACTTTGAGACCCCCCCCGAAAAGCGAAAGCGTAAAGCGATTGCAAACCAGCGCCAGCGAAGAGCATTCCGTAAGAAGCGAATGTTCTAGGCTCAGCGAGGTTACTTTATTTATCAGCTATTGAATTTTTGTAACGGATGCTGCTAAAAAGGGAAAAGTTTAGTGAATGTTTCGTTATAGTTCCTGATTAATTCCCAAAATGCCAGCTTCTGTAACTTCTTATCCTCAATCTATTTCTGTCGCGTCGTCCAAGCAGAGAAGCCCACTGAAGCTAATTGCCTTGGGCGATAGTCTGGTGTACGGCTATGGTGATCCGGAGGGGGGTGGATGGGTCGAGCGACTACGGCGGCAATGGATGGCCTCCAGTTATCCCGGCCATGTGTTGTATAACCTGGGGATTCGAGGCTATCGAGTTGTCAATGTCTATGAACGCTTGGAACACGAGTTTCACCATCGCGGGGAGTTACGAAATCGGGTTCCAGATCGAATTATTCTGTCAGTTGGGGTGAATGATTCGGCATTAGTCCAGTCTACCCAGGGTCGTAATTACACGAGCTTTGAAAAATTCACTCAACTGTTGAACAGTTTGCTGGATCGAGCGCAGCAGCTCTGTCCAGTTTTGTACGTTGGGATGGTTCCCGTAGATGTAACGAAGATGCCGTTTCAGGGCTGCCTCTACTATGACCATGCCAGCCAATATCGCTACAAAGAAGCAACCCGGCTTGCCTGTGTACAACGAGGCATTCCTTATCTTGATATCTTTCAACTTTGGCTCAGTCGGGGAGAAGAGTGGTGGCAACCTCGTCTTTGTGAAGATGGTCTGCATCCCAATGTTATTGGTTATTGCTCATTATTCGAGGACATCACCACCTGGGAACCTGTAAAGCAACTGGCCGATTTAGAATAGCTTTTAAAGTCACAGAAAGCCCACCTGTACAGGTGAGCTTGTCTTGAATTGTGCTCGGTATTGTTGGGTTACATGAAATATAACAGTGGTTTTACTACTTCATGCGTATAGTCGGATACCTTGATTAGAGGGTTAATTTTCATTTAACTTTTAATTAACTTGAACCACTAAGTTAAAGTGTTTAATCCCAAAAATGAATGTAAGACTGCTAATTTTTGATTGATCTAGCAGTTCTAAATCAATCACGAAAAAAGTAAAGGAGTTTGGGGACATAGTCCCAAAAAAGGGGGCGGCGCCCCCTTCACCCCTATTTCACAAATCATTTGTGATTGCTATAGTTTACTTTTAATTAAGGTTTTGTTAGTTGAGGATAGTGGCTTAAAACAAATTCTTTGGCAGACTCTTTATTGGTGATGATCCCATCTAAACTCGCAGACAAAACCGCCTCCAAAATCAGCTTAAATTGTTGACCCGGTTGATAGCCCATCTGCTTCAAGTCATTACCATTCAGTGGTGGTTTAATTCCTTGCCAGTAAGTTAGATATTGCCGAATCTTATGCCGATTTTCTGAATTACTATGAGCAGCAACCAGCGTCAACAACGGTAAGTTATGGGGTTTGAGCTGCTTGACGATCTGACTAGGCCGTTGACATTGGGGAAGTGAATCAGTTATTTCTGCGCTTACAGTCTCAAATTTGTACAACCGCTCAGCACTTTCTAGCGGTAACTGAAGATTTTCACAGACTGTCTGACGAGCTGCGACATCCAAACTTGAAATCAAGGTCTCTAAACGAATTTGCCAATGGATCAGCGTTTTCTGTGGATCGAATTTTTGTAAATAACTATCGACTAACCGAATTTTTAGCCAGAGTGAATGGGTTAGTTGTAGATTAAGATCAATGCACTTTAAAGCATCTAACTCTTCTAGCATCCGTAAAGCAGACTGCCAGTAACTTGCCTGGAGGATATATTTCAACTCACTTCTCAATCGGGTTTCCAATGCAGGCGTTCGTTGAATTTTAGCCTGTGATTTACGGATTTCTCTTTTGGATTTTACTTGGTCATAAATTCCACTTTGAACCGCATGGTGAATGAATTGACGGGTTCGAGGTTCTAGTTGAAACCCTAGCCGTGTTGCAAATCGAACCGCTCGATAGATTCGAGTTGGATCTTCAATGAAACTGTTGGGATGAATCACTCGAATTTGACGCGTATTTAAATCCTCCACCCCATTAAATAGATCTAGTAATTTCCCCGATTGAGAAATCGTCAATTGCAAAGCCAGAGCATTCACTGTGAAATCTCGACGATACAAATCCTGACGAATCGCACTCCGTTCAACCTCTGGATTGGCAGCTGGATAGGCATAGAATTCGGTTCGAGCAGTTGCAATGTCAATTCCCAGAGAGTGTAAGGTCGGATCATTTTCCCAAAGCAGAGCAGCCGTTTGGAATTGTCCATGCACCTCTAAACGAGCAGCAGGATAGTTTCGCAGCAGCGTTTTGGCTAGAACAACCGCAGGCGCGATGGGTTCAGATTCAGACGTTGAATCTGGAGGCTCTGAAATTGACAGGGTTCGTTGATAGCCATCAACCACTAAATCAAGATCACTTAGAAACAGGGGTTCCTCTGAATCAGCTAGAAGCAGATCTCTAACGCCTCCACCCACCAGGAAAAGTTGCCAATTTCGTTGCTCTGCCGCTTGAGCTAACTGGTCAATTAATGCGAGTAACGCAGGTGATAATTTTTTTCGCAATAACGTTTGGACAGAATCATGGTTGGGAGCTGTTATGTTAATTTTTTGAACGGAATCTCCCTGGTTTAATTGGTTACCTGGATTCTCTACTACGTGGGAATGACGATGCTGAGATTTTAAATCACCCTGTAGGGTGCTGTTAGCGAAGCGTAACGCACCACAATTTTCCTGAAGATTTTCCTCACAATTTTCAGGAAAATTGTTGAAAGAGTCATCTGCTACATTTTTTTGCAAATCGATCTGATTTTGAAGTAATGCCAATAATAAATTATCTGAGGTTACCGCCCCAATAACATTACCCTGCTCCACAACAGGAACATAGGTAACCTGGGAATTCAAAAATAAATTAGTGATTTCAACCAGTGTTGTTTCAAGTGTAATTATTTGGGTTAGCGGCGAGAGGTGTTCAACAACAAAAGCGTGACCAAAACCATAATGAATCGCGATTTCAACATCTCGCTTTAACAGAATCCCAATCAATTGACCGGATTGATCGACCACAGACAAACCGACTTCACCGTACTTCAGTAAAATCTGAGCCGCTGCCGCAATCGTTACATTCAAACCAATTACCCGTGCGGGAGCAGACATAATAACTTGAGCGGTCAGTGAATCTTGGTACTTCATGATGCATGTTCAGGATCTTGTCTGAGCTTAACAATGAAAAAACCATCCATTTGATGTTTGTGGGGCCAGACCTTTATCCATCCCTCCGGCGTTATCCAATCGGCAAATTTAGATCCAGGAAACTCAATTCTCCACTGGGCATTTTTCTGAAGAAAAGTTTGAATCACCTGTTCATTCTCGGCAGGATGAAGCGTACAGGTCGCATAGACCAAACATCCTCCCGGCTTGACCCAGGTTGAAACGTGCTGCAAGAGCTGAATTTGTGACTGGGCAAGCGTCTGAACATTCTCTGGAGTATGCCGCCAGCGAGCATCAGCACGGCGATGGAGCGTTCCCAATCCAGAACAGGGAGCATCCAATAATAGCCGATCTGCCGTCGGACTCTTGGGCTGAATTTTCAAAACATCGGCGGTTTCCACCTGAACGGAGCGGATTTGCAATCGGTCTAGATTCTGCTGAAGTTTCTTGAGTCGAGATTTTATCTTATCAAAGGCTAGAATAATTCCCTGATCATTCATCAACTCAGCGATATGGACTGTTTTTCCTCCTGGCGCAGCACAGGCATCGATCACCAGTTCCCCAGGCTGAGGATTGAGCAGGCGGCTCACCAACTGCGCGCTACTATCCTGTACCATCCACCATCCCTGCTGATAACCGGGCCATTGCTGAATTGAGCCGATTCCCGTTTTCAGTCTCAGGGCATGGGATAAGTAGGGCAGGCGCTGGGTAGGGATGTCCGCCGATTGAAAGGCGGCTTCAACGTCTTCCAGCGTCGTTTTCAATCGGTTCACCCGCAGATCGATCATTGGCGTTTGATTGAACCATTGGCAGAGTTGCTCCGTTTCCACCAAACCCAGTTGATCCAGCCACAACTGAATCAACCAATCGGGGAAGTTGTAGGCGATCCCTAGCTGCTCCACCAGATTATCCGGCCATTTGAATCCTTCAAAAAAAGGAGATCGACTTTGGGCCAGAGTTTTGACATCGGGAAACTTTCGCAGGTATTGACGTAAAGTACCATTTACAAAGCCTGTCAACCCACCCAATTGATTGGTTCTTGCCAGTTCAACTGTTGTATCGACTGCGGCAGCGGGAGGAATCTGGGTCAAATACCCCAGTTGATACAAACCTAAATGCAGAATAATCCTCACCTCCGCCTGTTGCTGCTGAGCGGGCTTTTTAGCTAACTGATCAATCACCGCATCCAGCGATCGCATACGGCGGACACAGCCATAGATTAGTTCCGTTGCCAATCGTCGATCTGCAGGCTTCAGTGTTGTTTTGTTCAATTGCTGATCGAGGGCAATGTCGGCGAAAACTCCCCGGTAATAGATATCCTTTAAGGCTAAAAATGCAATTTGGCGGGGATTAGAATTTAAAGTCACAGTCGATCAGTGGTAGATGAAAATTAGCGGGTGTCAATACCTCGCCTTACGCCAGTCCCCCCGATATGATGAGGAAATAATATGACAGTTTACGCCTTGGCTAGGTGAAAATTGAAGGAACACTCAAACTATTATATTTTTAGGGTACGGGTCAGGTCAGCACTTATGCAAAAACTCCCAAGAAGTCGGGAGCGGCAAGCCTCAATCAAAGCCAGACTGAGGCTACTGTTTCAGGCTCCTAGTGTTGCTGAAGCGAAGGACTACAGGGTCTGGCAGCGCCGCTTTATGATTCGGCGCTTGAGATTGGGGTTTGGCCTGGCAATTCTTTGCTTCTTAACCTTCATTTGCTTACAGTTAAGTGATGCGGTGCTGCATCCTGAACTCTTCAGATGGACACGGTTGGCCATCCATATTTCCGTGGTCGTTTGTTTATTTTTGGGCCTGGGCTTATACCACTCAACACTGTGCAAACGCCACCCAGGACGTCTCTTTCTCTTGCTTTCATGGCTTGTCACATTCAGCCCTCAAATACAAGATACGCTTGATCGGGTTGCTATGTTGTCGATTGTTGAATGGCCGTTGATGTTTTTTGCCCAAGCAACCCTGATTCCAGTGCGATGGTATCTACACATCATTTCTCAGTTCGGTGTTTTTGCCTACTACCTGCTTAGCAAATCGGTTTTGGGGTTCCAGGCGGTCGAGCCGGTTGACTGGATGACTGAACAGTTTGCCTTTTTATATTTCTTCTGGATTTGCTTGATTAGTAATTTATCGGTTTATTTGAACGATCGGCTGGCGCGGGGTCAGTTCACCGCCCGTCATGCTCTAGAAACAGCCCATCATGCCCTGGAAGACGCCTATGCACAACTGAAGACCGAACAGGAGCGTTCCGATCAATTACTGCTAAATATTCTGCCCCAACCTATTGCTGAGCGGCTGAAAAGAGAACCCACTACAATTGCTGATAGTTTTAATAATGTTGGGGTTTTGTTTGGAGATATTGCTGGCTTTACTGAGCTGTCGGGTCGCATTTCACCCGAAGAATTAGTTCAACTCTTGAACAAGATTTTTTCTCGGTTTGATGCCCTGGCAGAGCGACACGGTCTAGAAAAGATCAAGACCATTGGAGATGCCTATATGGTTGTATCGGGGCTACCCATAGCCCATGATGACTATGCGGCAGCTATTGTCGATATGGCCCTGGACATGAAACAAGCCCTCCAGGAGTTCAACCTGGAAACGGGCCAGAATTTGCAAATGCGAATTGGTATCGCAGTTGGCCCAGTGATTGCGGGAGTGATTGGCATCAAGAAGTTCATCTATGATCTTTGGGGTGATACGGTGAACGTTGCCAGTCGGATGGAATCCCATGGGATCATTGGAGAAATTCAGGTGACAGATGAAATTTATAAATCCTTAAAAGAAGGTTATTTATTTGAGTCTCGGGGCAAAATTTATGTTAAAGGTAAAGGTGAAATGACAACCTATTTACTTAAACAAAAGATTTACTCAAACAAAAGCTAGCCCGTGCTAGGGATAGCCGCTACATTACTTTACAAATCACGGGTTTGAATCTTGAATTGCTATCCTAAAGGTAAGTCCTTTTATCGTAATCAAATGGGCCTTAGCTCGTTCGATTAAAGTGTATCAGTCCATAGCCTAATTCATTTAAGTTGACACTGATTCAGCCAAATGGTTGAGTAATACCTATGAATGACTATTGCATGATTCCGGTTGTCAAGTCATTGCAAGACTATCGCGCCTTCCAGATTAGCCCCGATGATCACAATCGGTTAGCGGTGGTGTTTGATCCTGCAACTGCTAATGTTTCCCTCACCGTTTGTGTTGAGATTTTTGAAGTGGGAGCAACGGTTCCATTCCATCAGCATCGGATTGCTGTTGAAATGTTTTTTATTTTGATAGGAGAGGCTGCTGCAATCTGTGATGGTAAAACGGTGAAACTTGAAGCGGGAGATAGTTTGTTGGTTCCACCCCACGGTATTCATCGACTAGAAAATGTCGGCTCCACTCGCCTCTACGCCCTTTGTATTATGGTTCCCAATGAGGACTTTATCGAACTCATCCGCAATGGCAATCCAGTTGAACTGGATGAAGAAGATATGCGGGTTCTGAGAAGAAACGACTTCACCCGCCCAAGCTTAAAGGTCGAACCTTCAAAGAATAATTCGAAACACGAAACCCCAAAAAGCTTAAAGGTCGAGAACTCAGGAGCGACACGGGAGACGGTCTTGATTTAGACTGATGAACTGGAGGACTGCAAGCTGCGACTGAACATCAATAAAAAGCCCTACCCATACCAGGCAGGACTTCAAAAGCTAAGATTCAAACCATCAAACCAGTCACCCGAAATACCCTCACCCTCATCGCTAAACTTTTCAACTAACAATGAATGATGAATAACTAATAAAAAATGACCAACTAACTAAGAATCGGCAGCACCAGTGTCGCTGTTGTTACTTCCCTCTTCCTTCTGCTCTTGCTCCTGATTCTGTCGATTATTGGAGTATTGTCTACCTCTACCATAGTTTCGATTTGTTGCCTTACGAAACTTACGAGCATGCATCTCGTTTCTCTTTGCCTTTTCTTTCTTTAGATTCCGTCGTTTAGCCACTCTAATTTTCCATTGATACAACAGTAGTTTTAGGAAACCTATCGGGAAATGAATTCCCACAAAACCAGAAATGATATCCAGCACCTGGATTTTAATTTCTGTTCTATTACCCTAGCACAGTTAGTCAGGGTATCACCGAAGGTGGGACATTGAAGCGGGGCATTGTCCATTATCCGGGTTAATGCTGTAGGAACCTGCTCAGGCGGGGGATTCCTGGTCGTTGAATTCTGATGTGAAGAGAGAGAGTTGTTCTTCTGGGCAAGGATAGCCCAAATGCCTCAGAGCAGCAGACGTCACCACCCGTCCTCGATGGGTGCGTTGCAGGAAGCCAATCTGCATCAAGTAAGGTTCATAGACTTCTTCAATGGTTTGAGCATCCTCTCCCGTCGAAGCAGCCATGGTTTCCAGTCCTACAGGCCCCCCCTGAAAATTTTCAATCAGCGTGCGTAGCAGGTTCCGATCTGTCCAATCCAACCCCATCGGATCAACATTGAACAAATGTAAGGCGGTCGCTGCAATTTCCTGAGTAATTGGCCCGGAAGCTTTCACCTCAACGTAATCCCGGACTCGTTTCAACAGACGATTGGCAATTCGGGGCGTGCCTCTAGAGCGGCGGTCAATCTCTTCGGCTCCCTCCGACGTCATCGGAGTATCTAAGATCTGAGCCGTCCGCTCCACAATTTGACTCAGCTCATCAATTTCATAAAATCTTAACCTTTGAATCAGGCCAAAGCGATCGCGCAGAGGAGAGGTCAAAGATCCTACCCGTGTCGTTGCACCAATGATTGTGAAGGGTTTGAGGGAGATACTGCGGGTTTTTGCAGTGCGACCCTGACCCGTCGTGATATCCAAGCGAAAGTCCTCCATGGCCGGGTAGAGAATTTCCTCTGCTACCTTGGATAGGCGATGAATTTCATCAATGAAGAGAAGTGCTCCGGGCTTCAGGTTCACCAGCAGTCCCGCAATATCACGGGGTTTTTCCAGGGTGGGAGCGGTGGTGATTTTGCACTTAACCTCCATCTCCCCCGCCAGAATCATCGCCATCGTGGTTTTTCCCAGTCCCGGTGGGCCATAAAACAAAATATGATCCAGGGGTTCCTGCCTGGACTTGGCTGCTGAGATGGCAATCTGTAAAACTTCCTTCAGGGCCTTTTGACCAATGTATCCCGCCAGCGATTGGGGTCGCAACGTTTCGTCCTGTTTGACATTGGCCTTTTCTTCTGAAGTTTCCTGGGGGGCCATCAAGTCTTCAGTAGGTTGAGTTTTTGATGCTATTGGCTCTGCCTCTTTCGCAGCTTTAGCCGTAGAGGATGGCTTTGGGAACTCAGATGACTGAGACTTGGAAGAAATAATCGCCATGGGCAGGAGAGAAACTAGACCTTTTATTCATCTATTCTAGAACGGCATTCGCTGATTCCCTAGAATTACGGCAATTTTCCGGAATGAAAACACCAGCACCGTCATTCTCCTATAGACAGGAATCCAGGCAATGTCCTTCACCATCTGGGAAAATATTTTCGATGCAAGACATGAATCCAAAAAATTCACCCGACACTCTGAACACTGTAGGATCAAAAGCATCAAAGAAAGTTTCTACAAAACCTCCTATGCCATTAACACCAGACTCCATTCCTGACAATCTCAGTTTTCAGCAGGCAATTCAAGTGGTTCAGACCTTGCTACAACAGGCAGAAGCGGGAGAACTGAGAGACACTGAAATCGAATCCCTGATCACGCGCTTGGTCGCAACTGAAAATGGTGCGCGGGGTCTGTTTGTCACCGATTTGACCGCTGATTATTCCCTGGCCGATCAAACCAGTCCGGGGTTGGTTGAAGCTCTTAAAACATCACCAGAGATCGTTTCAGAGTTGCTGGTGAAAAATGTTGCCATGTCTACCGCCATGGAAATTCACCATCAACGCAATCAGGATGTTGAAACGGCAAAGGGTTCCCACCGGGTTCAACAGCGATCTATCAAACTGATTCAAACGCTTGACTTACCCATTGTCAAAGAAAAAGTGGAAAAGCTACGTCAAAGCGCCCAAACTGGAGCAGGCCCGTACCAAACTTTTCTTAACCGCTGGAACTACGATGAGGAGCAGAGAAAGGCGATCGCCCAAGCTCTAGCATTTTAATTCCTGTTTTCCCCGCTATTCTCTAGGCTCAACGTTCTGCTTAAAGCCAAAATCAGTGGTTGGAGGTTCTAGCTGTGGAACGATAATGTCTACATTTGGGGGTAGAGGGGGCAACTTGGGAATTCCAGTTTCCAAATTCTTCGTCTTCTCAGATAAGGCCTTGATAAATTCATCCGAGGGAACTCCAGCGGTTTGTAACACATTCAGCAGCTTAGTCAAAGCAAACTCAATATGACTGTTAGGGTTAATCGCTACCCACCCCTGATTCGTTAGTTTTCTCAGCTCAAAGTGCAAATGTGGCCCAGTAGACATCCCAGTATTCCCGACCCGTCCAATCACTTCTCCTTGTTTCACCGTTTCTCCTGGCTTAACGAAGAGTTCAGAGAGGTGACCGTAGAGACTTTCCTGGGCCTTATCCTCATGGTTCAGGATGACAGTTAAACCGTATCCCCCAAGCCAATCTGCAATGGAAACCTGACCCGAATAGGTGGCAACCACTGGGGTTCCCTCATCTGCACCAATATCGGTTCCATTGTGAAAGCGGTTATAACCGAGTACCGGATGCTGCCGCCAGCCAAACAGAGAGGTAATCGGTGCAGGAACCGTCAGCGGAAACAGCAAACTACTGTCTCCGTTTCCCTTCACCCCAATGGGTCGAGCCGTACGGTTGTAGTAGGCTTCACCGGAGAGACTCATGGAACTTGCGTAGTTGCCGCTCAAGCTTGCCACTGGAACTGAACCAGGCGCATTGCTGCCGTAACTGGTCAGGCTGTGAACCGGGACAAGTCCTGGGGAACCGTCAACTGAACCATAACCTGTAGAGCCTGAGCCTCCACCGTAGAGAGGATTGGGCTGGGCTGCAAGATGACCTGCCCCATTCGTGGCGATTCCACCGGAATAACTAGGGGGATAGCCGCCATAACCATTGTCACCTGCCACTTGAGGCGCAGCAGAACAAAGACCTGAGACACTCTCGTTTAAGCCGACCACCGTTTCACAACCATTGGCTCGATCAGAAAAGATAACCGCAGAAGGTGCTGTATAACCCTCCGTTGCCCCGATGCTATAGTCAGTTGAATCGATGTAGAGATTGGCCGATTCTGGGCTGTCAATTTCCGCTGGAGTCGGCTGAGCGTAGGATTCTGTCGGTAAATTGATCGGTTCTGTAGGCGGAGCAACAAGGGGAACGGGTTCTGTAGGCTCAGATTCGTAGGATTCGTACGACTCTACAGGAGCTCCGTAATCATCTGCATAACTGTCACTGTAGCCATCACTGTATCCCTCGTAGGATTCTGTCCCCAGGTCGTAACTGTCCGTAGAATATTCTTCTAACGGTGGCGCTTCGTAGTAGGGCTCGCTGTAGCTCGGTTCAGTGTAGCTCGGTTCAGTGTAGGCAGGTTCTTCGTAGTAAGGTTCGGTGTAACCAGGTTCACTGTAGCTTGGCTCCGGTTCCCAGTAGTCCTCTCCAGTCGCGCTGACATCGGGAACCGAAGTGGCGGAAGAATCATAGGGTTCACTATCAATTGGAACGGAGAATTCCTCAAAGGCCGCTGCTGGAGCGAAGAGGGCAGCACAGGCACTGAGTCCTCCAATTAAATATCCTCCAATTCTGATAATAGAAGGGCTTTGACTGGCCAATTGATCAACAGAGAGAGGGGGATTTAGTTTCTGATTTTGCTTGAATTCCTTCATGTTCCTCACAAACCCACATCGATTTCGACAAGTTGATTTCGATAGGTAACTGACCTTAGTAAGGTCGGCCACTCACAAAACATCAGTCAAGTAGTTTCCCCTGATACTGTTGCTTTTTTACTTGCGTGACAACCAACGCCTATTGTAACGGGCTTTAGGTACATTTCCAGCTAAAACTGGCGATTCAATTTTTTCCTGGTTGGTAGAACTCCATTGGGGGGCAGATTGATCCCCATTGTTGCTCCTGCCTCAATTGCAGCAAGACGACTATTGGAGTGCAGGAGTTCCCAGTAGGGAGCCAGAATCGGTTCAATGCCCCGCTGAGAAAGGGCTTGCCACCCTAGATTCAATCCCCATAGGGTTAGGGCTGCCAACAGTTCCAGGGATTGAATCGTTGCCGTTTCCGGGTTCTGTATCCAGAAGGTTTTCAGATTGATTCCAGTGTCAGGGGTGGGATTGACCCAGTTAATCCCAACTCCAATCACGGCATGGGTAATTTTTCCCTGGGCGACCTTTGTTTCGGTGAGAATGCCACCTAGTTTTCTGTCCTGGAGCAGGAGATCGTTGGGCCATTTGAGCTGAACAGGGATCTGGCGATCGCGCAACATTACGGCAATTCCCCAGGCACTACAAAGGGTCAATTGGGCGGGGTTAACTGTTAAATTTGGATGAATTACCCAGGAGAGATAGAGTCCTCCGGGCTGCGACTGCCAGACTCGGCCCCGTTGACCGCGCCCTGCCGTTTGTTGGACTGCGATGACGACTGTTCCTGGAGGTGCTGCAGCTGATGTCATTTCCCACAGGGTTTGGTTAGTCGAGGGCAGAATATCAAAAAGTTGAATATGGAAAGATTGGGGAGAGTTGGCCACGGTAGGAGTGAACCGAGGGATGAGGTTTTCCAGTGGATTTAGGGCTTGTAAGGTTGCTAATGCGGTTTCGAGACGCTGAAGGTTTAAAGACATGAGAATAAGATATGGTTGAACTGGATACCGTAAACCAGGAGTTAGTTCATGCTGAAGTTTTACCACGTACCCCTCTCCTCTAATGGTCGCCGGGTATGGATTTTATTACTGGAAAAAGGTCTCGAATTTGAAGAGGTTCGAATGAAGCTAGATGGCGATCATTTGACACCAGAGTTCCTAGCATTGAATCCATTTCATCATATTCCTGTCCTAACGGATGATGACTTTACCGTAATTGAATCTCTGGCCATCATGGATTACCTGGAAGCAAAATATCCATCTCCTGGTTTCACACCAACGGATGCACCGTCCCTGGCAAAAATGCGAATGATTCAACTGGTCACTGCCAATGAATTGCTGCCTACTCTATTCCCAATTCTGCGAAATCGGCTAGATCTACCAGAAGAACCAGGCAAATCGCTAAAAGCAGCCCAGGATCAAGCAGCCACAGTGCTTGACTTTTATCAGAAGCATTTGGGGGATAGCTCATACCTGGTCGGCGATCAGTTTACCCTAGCGGATATGGTTGCTGTCACGATGTTCTTGGATCTGCGATTTATGGGATTTTCAATGGAGAACTATCCAAAACTGCAAGCTTGGTGCGATCGCCTGCTCGAACGAGAAAGCGTTCAGAAAACAACCCCAACTAATGAGGAAATTGACGTTGCCTATGCAAGTATCAAAAAAATGTTAGAGGGTTGATTAGTAAATTCCTATCAGGTAGAGGCGTAGTACACAGCGTTTCTACCTGAGGAAAATAATGGGCCTACTGAGGGTGGACATCAAGAAATTGGTCGTACGTGGTTAGAGCCATGCAACGGAACCTTGCCACAGAACCTCTCCAATTTATGAGCTCAAATTCCAAGCTAGTTATTAGACTCGCCTTTGCATGCATTTTTGTTTTCAAACTCTGGGCTGGTATCCGTATCATCGGACTCTTGGTCAGGTCGTTGAATATTAAGCTTTTTCCGCGTATCCTCATCATAGTAGGCTTTGCGAAAGTTTTTAGCCGCCTCGATTTGACCTTTAGTCCAGTTTCGGATTCCTCTCAGATCAGCACCTTCCAGGTCTGCACATGTTAAATCAGCATCTGACAAATTTGCCCTCTCTAGACTTGCCTCAACCAAAGTTGCTCTAGATAAATTAGCTTCTATCAAGATTGAGTCTCTCAAGCTAGCCCCAGTGAGATCAGCTTCACTTAGATCTGCTTTTTTCAAGTCGCGACTGTCTAGCTGAGCTTGCGTTAATCCTTTACCTTTATCTTCATTATTCCCTGGCGCTATCTTGAAGAGCCCCTTTCTGTTAAATCCGTCTGGAAACTTCGTCTTGTCGTCGTAAATTGCCTTATCGAAGCTGGTACTTTCGTCATCAAAATTCTTGGCTTTGCTCAGATCAGCACTCCTAAGATCCGCTCCAATTAACTTGGTTCCCTTCAAATCGACATCTTTGAAATCGACGCCTCTCAGATCTACAAGCTGTAAAATGACATCACTCAAATCAGCCCCTGTAAGCTCCTTGCTATAAGCAACGATTTCATACATACCTTTCCCTTTCTTAGAGAAATCTTCTGGGAACTGGGTTCTGCTGTCATAAAGAGCACCTTCTAGATTAGTTCCCGTGAGTATTACATTGCTTAAATTTGTTCCCCGTAAATCGGCCCTAGTCAGGATGGCTTCTGTCAAATCTGCTTCTTCAAGATTGAGCTCTCTTAAGTCTACCCTTATAAGCTCACCTCTTGGTGCAATTTCATACATCTTGTGACGCATCTCGTCTGACACGCTTTTGGGCAACAGATTACGATCAGTGAACAAAGCTTCGGAAAGATCCGCATCTGTCAAGTCAGCCTTCGTCAGATCAACTCCCCTCAGGTCGGCCTTTGATAAGTTGACTTGGCGCAAGTTTAAATCTTCTAGACCTTCTATATTGTTCTTACACTGTCTAAGATCTGCCTTGGGAGCAATTCGACAAGCCTTTGCGCTTTCAGGATCAAAGTCTTGAGGAAATTGCGTCTGATCGTTATATAACGCTCCTGTCAGGTTTGCATTACTCAAGTCAGCATTACTAAGATCTGTCCCAAAAAGAGTTGCCCCCTGAAGTTTTGCCTGCCTCAAATCTGCACCAGTCAATATCACACCATTCAAGTTTGCTTTGCGTAGATTGGCTTCTGATAATTTGGCATGGGAAAGGTCGCGCCTACAGTCGCTCGCTACAATATCTTTTTCTCCAGGATTTGCAAAATTAGGACACTTTACAATTCTTGATTCCTCAATAGTCTCCTTGGCTTCACTTCTCAACTGCTCAGGAGTATTTTCACCTTCTTTTGTTGCAGAAGTTTTCTTGACTTCTAGTTGCTGAGAATCCCTTTGCTCACGACAATCACTCTCTTGCTCTTGAGATGAAGAAGCTCCTTCCGAAGCCTCCTGATTCCCTAAGCTTAAATTTACCCCCGCCAAGTTAGCCCCTGGAGAAATTCTTAGTAAGTTTCCGACCTTCCGAGCTTGTTTATATTCTCTTTTGTGATCTTAGGGAAATACAGTTTTTTCATCATAGATTGTCTCCTTGAAACTGATCTTGAGATCTTCTTCTGATCCCTTTTCTTTTGAAAAAATGTTCTCAAGATTTGCTCCTCGCAAGTCTGCTCGCCTCAGATCAGCACAGTACAAGCTACTTTCTCCCAAGTCCGCATTTCTTAGATCAATTCCAGCTAGATCAGCATGTTGATCGATTTTTATCAACCCTGCTAAACCACTACTGTTAATTACAAATTCATTAGGAAATCTTGTTTGGTCATTATAGAAGGCACGGGCCAGGGTTGACTGATGTAGATTTTCAGGAGATGGATTGATGAGCTGAGCCCCAAAGAGAATTGCTCCTGTCAAGTCAGCGCCTATTAAATTAGCTCCATTTAGCTTTGCATTACTTAAATTGGCATTCGTCAGATTTGCACCAGTCAGATTTGCGGTTCTCAAATCAGCAGAGCTAAGATTAACACCACTTAAGTCAGCATTGGTTTTGGGCTCACAGTTGATAATCTCTACTTCCTCAGTGCTTGTTCCTTTCTTTATACAGCCAAGGTCTACTCCATAAAGAACAGCACCGGACAGGTCTGCTCCATGCAGTTTTGCTGACACTAGTATTGACCCAGTAAGATCAGCGCCACTCAGCTCAGCATTTTGTAAATCAGCATTTTGTAAATCAGCACCATCGAGCTTGACCCCCCGTAGATAAGCATTTTTAACTGTTAATCCCTTTAGTTCAGCACAATTGTGAGTAACGCGTCTAGCCAAAGGCCGAGGCATCCACCGAGTTTTTCTCTGTCCAACGCATCCTTTTGTCAAGTCATTAAGAGCATCAACTCGACCAGCACTGCTCTTTTGATCCTCAGGAGCAGAACTAATAGTTCCCCATGCTGTGTATCGAACTTCCTTTCGCTGCTCTGGAATCTGGAATATAACCCGATTGATGGTAGAACCCAGAAAACTAGACACGGCGATGATAGTACCGAACAGCCAAAGAGAATCCTTCCACTTATCTTTCCACTTATCCGTAGCTTCACACAACCCATCTGCGAACACTTCGAACTTATCGAGGAATTTAAAGAGACTTGTATCATCTTCTCCTTTCTCTTTTAACTTTTCCTTCTCCATTTTCACCTCTTCATGTATTTCTCTTATTCGCTTTTGTTGATATGAAAGTGATTGTTCTCTCCTGCTCACTGTTCTTAGAGAATGGGCTTCGCTAGTAGGACTTCCTTGTCCTGAAATGGTGTTCCTTGGATCACCAGAGCTTTCTGAGCTACAGATTTTAAAAACTCGACGAAATCTAGATAAGAATCTAGATCCTCTTGCCTGATTAAGCTGCTGGAGTTTGGTCTCGCCCTCCGAGTTTTGGCCATTATCTGAATTCTGGCCATTATTAGCAATATCTTTGCTCTGCTTATTCTCTTGGGGCGTATTTAGCGGTTGGGGAAGGGGGAGGTAGTGCCGAGAGGAACATTGGGAAAAAGGGAATCAAAGCGGTGATTGACCAAAGCGAGCCTGGTAACAATTCAGGGGGTTGAGCAAAGCAGGCAGAAACAAGGTGGGAAACTCTGCTAACGTGAAGTCATGAACGAAGAGTGGCTGGAAATTAGTGAAGTAAAGATTCCCAGGGAAGATTGGGAAGCGACTCCTGCGAGTG
>JBHJGO010000014.1:0-4693 GCA_050331715.1 Microcoleaceae cyanobacterium | reverse complement strand
CGCCAGGTCAGACGGTTCATCCGCACCTCGAACCACTCCTACAAACTGGCGACCATCCCGCAGAACCACTGACACCCGATCTGCACCTTTCACCACATGGGCGTTGGTTAGGATGATGCCGCTGCTATCCACAATGAATCCTGACCCCTGACCTTGCTGACGAAACTCTCGCTGGGGTTGCTGAGGGAAGAGACCATCACCGAAGAACTGACGGAAAAATGGATCATCAAAAAATGGATCAAGACCCCCGCCGCGAGTCACAGTTCGTTCCGTATCAATCCGAACCACAGCAGGGCCAACGCGGTTCACCGCCGCAGACACAAAATTTCGAACTGCGGGGTTAGACGGGGAAATAGCTAGGGGATTTTGAGCTTGGGCCAGTGTAATTTGACCTTTGGTATTATCAGCCCGAGCCGAGGGCAATAATTCTGGGAAAGCTCTAAGCGATGCAAAGGTCAAGCCGATACTGATGACAGCAGAGACCAGGTAACTCCCTAACAGTCGTAACGAAAAAGGCTTCCGTTCAGGTGTGCGCATGAAATTTCTCTCCTTCAATCAACCTTCAAACGATGTTGAAACGGTGCGCTGTTGAGACTTTGATCCAAAGCATGAACAGGGCACTTAATTTCAGATTATAGACAAAATCGGTTATTGGTTATTCGTCATTGGTCATTGGTCATTAGTGGGTGGCTGGTGAGACCTGTGAAAAACGAACAATCAGGTTCAATAACAAATCTTTGCCTGTCAGTATTCTTCAGTTGCAAAGGTAGTCGTTCCGGATCGGACGGACAAAAAGAGCGGATGAATAACAACTCAAAATTGTCTGAATTTTCCCACTAGAAACCGTTTGCTTTCTACAAAAAGCAGGCCGGATAAACTTGGATGAGTAGAGCTGAATACTAGAGGTACTTGCCCTCTAGTATTCGCTTAAATGATTCTAATTTCTGCAAGAATCCCTAGATATAATTTACTGGAAAATCAGCTATTTAATGAGCTTTGATCTTCAGTAATTAGCCATCTAGAGAAACCTTGACCACCTTGTTCTTTTCTTCCTCTGCCTTGGGTAGAGTTAGATGGAGAATGCCATCCTTGTACTCTGCCTGAACGTTTGTATTTTGGATTCGGGCGGGGAGTGGAATGACGCGGCGGAAGCTACCATAGCGGAACTCTGTGCGGGTCATGCCTTGTTCCTCTGTTTTGGTTTCAGACTTGCGATCGCCGCCAATGGCAACCGCATCTGCAGTGACCTGAATATCGAGATCCTTGGCTTCCATTCCAGGTACTTCAAGTTTCAAAAGGACAGCTTCAGAGGTCTCATGTACCTCAGCTAATGGCATGAATGCACTTGAGGAATCTCTAGAAGAACCAGCAGACAAAGCACCGTCAAACAAACGGTTCATTTCTCGCTGTAGTGAATCGATTTCCCGGAAGGGTTCCCAACGAATCAAAGACATAATTTCATCTCCTTTCGACAAGTGACTTCACTGTAAGCAATCTGGTAAATTATCTAACTGCCTTACATCCATCAGAATATCGAATTGGCTCAGGAGATGAAATTCGGTTTTAGGAAGTTTGTACTGGGAATAACCGTACCGATTAGATTATTGGTTTGTCTGTTCAAGTTTGGGAAACCACTCTAGATCATGCAGCCTCACTGAAGTTGAATTTTGGCCAGGGTCGTACCGCGATAATAGTGTTGCAGAATCTGTTGATAGTTAGCTCCCTTTTGAGCCAGGCTGTAAGCTCCCCACTGACTCATGCCGACACCATGACCGAATCCTCGACCTGTAATCACAAACTGACCGGAGCCTTTACGTTGCACCTTGAATCGGGTACTTCTCAAACCGAGGGCGCGAGCAATCTCTGAACCACTGACGACTTTGTTTCCGCCAGTTCCCACCACCTTCATCGATATAACTCCACCATAGGCAGACGTCTTCGCAGGAGTCATCGCTGTAATCTGCCCTACACCAGAAATTCGCTTGCTCAGTTCCCCTTGAGAAAAGGTTTTTGTCCAGGAATACACCGGAGCCTCTTGGTCGTAATCGGGAACCCCTCTCAAGTAGGGATAGGGATTTTCCCAAACATCTTCGGAATTCTCCGTATGTCCCCCAGAAGCCGCATGGAAAACTGCCAGGATTACCCGTTGACCGTGGGTGAGTACCTGTCCTGCCGTTGCATTCACCGCAGCCTGAGTTCCGCTAGATTCAGAACCAACGCCTCGGTAAACCTGCCAATTCTGATCGTCCCCTAAGTCGTATATCCCATTGCTCCGTTCCCGTTTGTAGAGGGCATAGCTACGGGCTGCAACTGCCTGGGCTTTCAGAGCTTCCTGGGGCCAACTGCCATTCATTTCGGCTCCGAGAACGCTGTAGAGGTAGGGTTCCATGCCGACGTAGTTCAAGGCTGTTAGTTTGTTGTTTCTCGGTAAAAGGAGTGCTTTTCCCCGATACCACTGTTCTCCAATCCACACGTAACCACCCCCCGTTGGTTCGATCCAGAGTTGGGAGGCTTGGGCATTCTGCAGGACAACTTTGCCATTTTTAAACTTGGCAATGCCGCCACCCTTGGCTGGAAGGTTGCCCAGGGTTCGACCGGAACTGTCTCGAATCACGGCAGCGGTTGAACTGCCCACTTTCACCTGACCCACATTTTCTTCGATAGCGATGCGAAGAATTAGGGCTGCTTGAGCGGGAGCTACTAGCAGTAACCAACTGACCAGGGAAATCCACCAATACTGCTTGAGCCAATGCAGAGTGTTGACAATGGGGTTAATGGGATGGGCGTTACGGGTCATTTTGTTATTAGTCATTGGTCATTGGTCGTGAGCTGTAGGATGCTGTTAGCGAAGCGTGACGCACCTCGCTTCATCGATCAGCTTGTCAGGTCTTTGGGGGATGAAGCATAGCGTGCCTTGCTCCGTTGATTGCCCCATTAATTGCTCTGTTAGATGTTTTGGCAAATGGGACATGCCAGCAAATTTTACCTTCTGCTCGGTATTTTAATTCTCGGAAATCTCAGAGAATCAGGACAGTTATATTCAGTTGTGCATCGACCTCCTTGGACTTAAGTATGTTCCCGTGAGTTGATACGCTGATAGACGACCGGACTCGAACATGCAGGCATGAGAATTCTAATTAGCACTGGGGAAGTTTCAGGCGATTTGCAGGGAGCTTTGTTGGTTTCAGCCCTTCAGCGACAGGCCGCTTTGCTTGATATTGATCTGGAGATTGTTGCCCTGGGTGGGGATCGAATGGCGGAGGCCGGAGCCACTCTATTGCACCAGACCACAGCGATTGGCTCTGTGGGAATTTGGGAGTCTCTGCCCTACATTTTGCCGATCCTGGGAATTCAACGTCAGGTTCGGCGCTATCTTCAAAATCATCCGCCGGATCGGGTTGTTTTAATTGATTACATGGGGTCAAATCTGCCCATTGGTCGCTCTGTAAGGCGTCAGTTTCCCCAGGTACCCATTTTCTACTACATCGCCCCCCAGGAATGGGTTTGGTCATTTGGCAGGAACGGCACAGCTCAGATTATTAGGATCACGGATCGGCTATTGGCAATCTTTCCAGAGGAGGCAAAATATTTTCGAGACAGGGGAGCCAGTGTCCGCTGGGTCGGTCATCCGCTGGTGGATCGGATGCAAGGGGCTCCTCAGCGAGAACAAGCCAGACAAATCCTGGGAATTCAACCAGAGGAAATTGCCGTTGCCCTATTACCTGCCTCGCGCCAGCAAGAGATTCAATATCTCCTACCCAATTTATTCAAGGCAGCGCAACAATTACAGCGTCAATATTCCCAACTTCGATTCTGGATTCCCCTGTCTTTGGAACGCTTTCGAGCACCGATCCAGCAAGCTGTCGAATCCTATCGATTGAATGCAACCCTGGTTTCAAGGGCTTCAGATCCCCAATCCGTTCTCAACGTCCTAGCCGCAGCGGATCTGGCGCTGACAAAATCCGGAACCGTTAATCTCGAACTAGCATTACTGAACGTTCCACAGGTCGTAGTCTATCGGGTCAGTCCGATCACCGCCTGGATTGCTAAAAATTTACTCCAATTCTCAATTCCCTTCATGTCCCCAGCCAATTTAGTCACCATGGAGCCAATTGTGCCAGAATTCCTGCAAGACCAGGCCACACCAGAAAATATTGCAGCGACTGCAGCAGAACTGTTAGGCAACTCCAAACGACGACAGCAAATGTTGGCCGACTATCAACGGATGCAACAGGCATTGGGAGAACCGGGGGTCTGCGATCGCACCGCCCAGGAAATTCTCAAATTCAGCGCTGGTGTTTAGTCTATAATTTGCCCAAAGTATGGAAATATCCTGACCCGTTCAGGTGTAGCAGGTCAGGTGTAGCAGGGAAGAGAGTATGTCAGAGTGGAAAGCAGTTGAAGGAGGCATCACAGCGCCTAAGGGGTATCGAGCAGCCGGAATCGCCGCAGGTCTGAAGCCCTCCGGTGCGCCAGACCTGGCCCTGATTCTTTCAGAGGTAGATGCGATCGCCGCAGGGGTCTTTACTATGAGCCAGGTACGGGCCGCCTGTGTGGACTACTGCCGTCAGCGCCTCCAGAACCGACCGAGTGCTAGAGCAATTCTGTGCAATGCAGGCCAGGCCAACGCCGCAACGGGAACCCAGGGTTGGGCTGATGTACACGAGAGTGCCAACATTCTTGGACAGACTCT
>JBHJGO010000013.1:0-5305 GCA_050331715.1 Microcoleaceae cyanobacterium | reverse complement strand
AAATTTTAAAATGTAAATCATTTAAAATATTTAATTTATATATCATCCTATAAAATTTTTTTAATTGGGGGTTTTGGGGTCGTGCCCCCCTTCTTGGGGACTTTGTCCCCAAACCCCTCCATAATACTTTTCATAATTGATTCAGGATTGCTATATATATTGTTCTGATCCATGTAAAGCCTTTTCTAATAATTTGCTATCCTTAATCCATTACAGCGTTTCCAACGCTGGTGAGTATAGTAGATTGGGACGTGGTGCACCCCACCTTTGCAAATCTGTACCTCACTGAACTTGGAAAGGCTGTATCTGTATTTCGGTAGTTGGGAGCATCTATTCAACTTTGCGCGCCAAAGATTTGAATTAGACATCTCTCCTAACACCAGTTGAATTCCCATAATAAGAATTACTGTCGCTTTGGAGTATCTACTCAAATTACTATGTTAACCAGCCTGGGTAACTTTACTGGTCTCGAAGTTTTACTAGAGATTCTTCTAGCCATCAGCTTAAGTGCTGCCGTTGGGTTTCGGGTGTTTATTCCGCCCCTTGTTTTGAGTGCTGCTGCCGTCTTTGGCCATCTTGACTATCCGACAGAATTTGATTGGGTTGAGTCACCCGAAGCGCTGAGCGTTCTGGCGGTAGCTGCCTTTTTGGAAATTAGCGGCTATTACATTCCCTGGTTTGATCATCTACTCGATTTGGTCTCAACACCAACGGCAGTCATTGCGGGTGTGTTTATCGCTGCGGCGGTAACGCCAGATGTGAACCCTGTTGCCCAGTGGACATTGGCTCTGGTTGCTGGGGGTGGGGCGGCTGGCCTAACGAAGGGTTTGAGTAATATTCTACGCTCCGGTTCGACTCTGGCCTCCGGTGGATTAACAAACCCGATTTTCTCAACTCTGGAATGGATGATGGCCTTTGGTCTTTCTGTTCTCGCTTTATTTCTACCCGTATTAACGGGGTTTGTGGTCAGTGCTATTCTGATGTATGCCCTGTACAAAGTTTGGCAGTTATTTGCTGGTCGTCAGCCAACGGAAGCAAGTTAGGAATTTCTAAATCTCTGAATAAGCAATGCGTTACGCTGAATAGATGATACGTTACCCTTTGATAGGGCGTCCTACAACAGCTTAAATCTTTGGTAAATAATCATTTATGCAATCATTTTCTCGTTGGTATCAGCTCCTACTTCGTAATCCTAGATATCGCTGGTGGATCATTTTAGGGACAGTTGTTTATCTGTTTAGTCCGCTGGATATTTCCCCTGACATTATTCCTATCCTGGGTCAGGTGGATGATGTGGTAATTGTCACGTTGCTGTTTTCTGGACTGTACCAAATCTTTCAGGATTATGTGCGATCGCTAACAGGTGAAGCAGAAGTAGATAATGCTGGTTTTCCCAAAGAGCAAGGGTCGGCAGGAACTGAAACGGACTCAGCCGTAATTGATGTTGATGCCAGGACAATTGATGATACGGGGGTGAGCTAGCAGAATACTGGCCCAGGCTTAAACCCGTGAAAAACGTTGGTAGACTGTAAGTTGTAACTTCAGTGCAGGCAAGAGCGAGAGGGAGCGATGGCCGAACAGCAGAACGGAAGCGGCAACGGCAAAGAGACAGCAGCAAAGTCCTACAAAGATACGGTTAATCTGCCCCAGACCAACTTTAATATGCGGGCGAACGCCACGACACGGGAACCGGAACTGCGAAAATTCTGGGCTGAGAACCAAATTTACGAGCGCCTGTCTCAGGAGAATCCCGGCGAAGTTTTCACGCTGCACGATGGCCCCCCCTACGCTAACGGGAACCTCCACATCGGTCACGCCCTGAACAAAATTCTCAAGGACATTATTAATCGCTACCAGATTCTGCAAGGTCGCAAGGTTTGCTATGTGCCGGGATGGGATTGTCACGGTCTGCCGATTGAGCTGAAGGTACTACAGAGCATGAAGCAGTCCGAACGGCAGGCCCTCACACCGATTGAACTGCGTCGCAAGGCGAGAGAATTTGCGCTGGAAACCGTTGACAAACAGCGAGAATCTTTCAAAACCTACGGCATTTGGGGCGATTGGGATCATCCCTACTTAACCCTCAGCCCGGAGTACGAGGCGGCTCAAATTGATGTGTTTGGTCAGATGGCGCTGAAGGGCTACATCTATCGGGGATTGAAGCCGGTGAACTGGAGCCCCAGTTCCAGAACGGCTCTAGCAGAAAATGAGCTGGAATATCCGGAAGGTCACGTTTCTCCCAGTATTTATGCAGCATTCAAGATGGTGAAGCTGGCGGAAACTGCCCAGGAATTAGCGCCATTTCTCCCCAATCTCGGCGTGACCATCTGGACAACCACCCCCTGGACAATTCCTAGCAACCTAGCTGTGGCCTTGAATCCTCGATTGGAATACGCTGTGGTTGAAACTGACCCAGAAGCAGAAAAACCCCTACCGTTCCGGTATCTGATCCTGGCCAAGGATTTGGTGGAAAAGTTATCAACCACCTTCGGGCAAACGTTAACCATTCAAACTACGCTCAAGGGTGAAGCGCTGGAACATTCCACCTACAAACATCCACTGTTTGATCGGGAAAGTTCGATTCTGATTGGGGGAGAATACGTTACGACTGAGTCGGGAACTGGGCTGGTTCACACGGCTCCGGGTCATGGGAATGAAGACTTTATGGTGGGTCAGCGGTACGGTTTGCCCGTTCTATGTCCTGTGGATGAAGCGGGAAAATTCACCGCAGAAGCCGGAGAATTCGAGGGATTAAACGTTCTCAAGGATGCCAATGACGCGATTATTGAAGCGCTGGAAAAGGCAGGTTCTCTGGTGAAACAGGAACCCTATCAGCACAAGTATCCCTACGACTGGCGCACTAAGAAACCCACTATTTTTCGAGCCACAGAACAGTGGTTTGCCTCGATTGCTGGCTTCCGAGAGCAGGCGGTTTCAGAAATCAAGCAGGTGCAATGGGTTCCGGCCCAAGGGGAAAATCGAATCACGCCGATGGTGGCGGAGCGTTCAGACTGGTGTATTTCTCGCCAGCGCAGTTGGGGGGTTCCTCTTCCGGTTTTCTACGACGAGGAAACCAATGAACCGCTACTGAATGAGGCGACGATTAATCATGTGAAGCACATTATTGCTGAAAAAGGTTCCGATGCCTGGTGGGAATTGTCAGTGGAAAAATTGCTACCAGAACCCTATCGCAGTAACGGTCGCCAGTATCGTAAAAGTATGGACACGATGGACGTTTGGTTCGATTCGGGTTCCTCCTGGGCTGCGGTGGTACAGCAACGTTCCAGTTTAGCATATCCTGCCGATATTTATTTGGAAGGATCAGATCAGCATCGGGGTTGGTTCAACTCCAGCCTCTTAACTAGCGTTGCTTGCAATGGTCATGCACCTTACAAGGCGGTTTTAACCCATGGATTTACCCTGGATGACAAGGGTCAGAAAATGAGCAAATCCCTGGGAAATGTGATCGATCCGGCCATCGTGATCAATGGAGGAAAAAACCAGAAGAAAGAACCGCCCTATGGTTCCGATATTTTGCGGTTGTGGGTGTCTTCGGTTGACTATTCGTCCGATATGCCGATTAGTAAAGGCATCCTGGATCAACTGACGGATATTCGTGGAAAAATTCGTAATACTGCTCGATATCTACTGGGAAATCTGCACGATTTTGACCCAGAAAAGCACGCCGTTGATTATCAAGATCTGCCCGATTTAGATCGGTACATTCTGCATCGAGCCGCTGAGGTCTTTGCTGAAATTACCGATGCCTTTGAAACCTACCAATTCTTCCGATTTTTCCAGGCGTTACAAAATTTCTGCGTGGTTGATCTGTCGAACTTCTACCTGGATATTGCTAAGGATCGGTTGTATATCAGTGCGCCCGATGCCTACCGCCGCCGCAGTTGTCAGACGGTAATGGCAATTATTCTAGAAAACCTCGCCCGATCAATGGCTCCGGTTCTGTGCCACACTGCAGAGGACATCTGGCAGAATATGCCCTATTCAGTTCCCCATCAATCTGTGTTTGAGTCCGGCTGGGTCAAGTTAGATCCACAGTGGCAACAACCGGAGTTGGCAGAATCCTGGAAAAAGCTGCGGGAGATTCGGACGGAGGTCAATGCAGTGCTTGAAAAGGCGCGCCAGGGCAAGATGATTGGTTCGTCTCTAGAAGCCAAGGTTCTACTATATGCGGCGGATGAACGCTTGCGTTCTAGTTTGGAAGAGATGAATACTTCACCGACCTCAACGGAACAACTGAATGGCGTCGATGAGTTGCGCTATTTATTTATTTGTTCTCAAGTGGAGCTGCTGGAAACGCCAGAAACCATGAAGGGCTTGGAATACAGCTTTGAGTCTGAATCTTTGGGAATTGCAGCGGTCAAAGCCGATGGTAAGAAGTGTGAGCGGTGCTGGAATTACTCCGTTCATGTGGGAGATTCGGAAACTGATCCAACTATTTGCGAACGCTGCGTCAAGGAGTTGGAGGCGATGAACGACTCTTCTACCCTTTCATAGTAAAGCTTCGGTGAAAAAACCACGCTTGTAACCTTTACGCTAAGTAGCGTATGATACCCCGTGGTATCTCGACAATCATAACCAGTCCCTTTCAAAGCTAAGGAAGAGTTCTTATGAAAAGAATCAGTAAATTTCTAGCAATTACAATTACTGTCGCAGTCGTCTTTGTATTTATTGGTTTGAACTTGAACAAACCAGGCGTTGCCTCTAGTGAGGCAGTGGAGTGGAGTTATACAGGAAATACTGGGCCAGATAAATGGGGAGAACTCAGTGAAGAATTTAAGCTTTGTGGGTCAGGACAGTCTCAGTCTCCAATTAATATTGAAGAGAACAATGCAGCGTTGCGAACGGACTCCTTTGGATTTGACTATAAGTACACGCCGCTAGAAATCCTCAATAATGGCCATACAATCCAGTTGAATTATGAAGCAGGTAGTTCAATCCAAGCAGAAGATATACGCTACGAATTAGCACAATTTCATTTTCACTCTCCCAGTGAACACGAGATTGATGGCAATAAATACCCGCTTGAAATTCACTTGGTGCATAAAAATGCAAGCGGACAACTTGCTGTAATTGGTGTTTTAGTTCAAGAAGGCAAAGCCAATTCATTTATTACTACTTTGTGGGCACATCTTCAGCTAGATCCTGGGGGTATCAACTTAAGGCGAAAAAAGCCCATCTACGAATCCAGGTATAAATAAACACATAGCTTAAAAGTAAAAAAAGCTCTGCGGAAGATCCCAGAGCAATGTATCGTAACCCTTGCAAATCAAATCAGGGAACGATG
>JBHJGO010000012.1:0-16504 GCA_050331715.1 Microcoleaceae cyanobacterium | reverse complement strand
TTCCTGCAGTGCACGACACATCTTCTCACAATCGTCCTAATCCTTATCTTTGTCCAGATTACTAATGTCATCCCGCAAGACCGGAGTACTCTGATTGTTATAGAATACGGCTCCAACAACTTCTAGACCGAGTGACTGGGCAACAGGTGCTGCTAGATCAATCACTTCAGGGATGAGAGGGTGAGTCATGCTTCATCACTCCATTAAAAAAAGCGGGCCAAACCCACTTCCGACATGGCATTCTCCGATGTGAGAAAATACGAAATGACCCTCACCAGGTTTGCCCAAGTGTATAGTATAGCTCAAAGGTCAGAAGAATCGATTTTCCCTCCGTTAAGGCGCATTGTTGAGATGCCAGTGTTATTGTTTCCACAACTTAATTAAACGGTCTTGTCCACCCGTTACCAGTTGCTTACTGTCTGGGCTAAATGCCACGGTATTAACCTCGTCTGTGTGGCCCGTCAAGGTGTTGAGCAATTCTCCTGTTTCCAAGTCCCAGATCTTTACGGTTCGATCCGCACTGCCACTAGCCACTAATCGACCATCTGGACTGACCGCTACCGATAGAACGGCTCCAGAGTGTCCCCCAAGCGTATTGAGTAATTCGCCCGTTTCCAGATCCCAAACTTTCACCGTTTCATCAAAGCTGCCACTGACGATGGTCTGACCATCGGGGCTAATGGCCACGCTGCGAACAACGTCAGTATGACCTTCCAAGGTATTCAGAAATTCTCCCGTTTCCAAGCTCATCACCTGGATTGTTTGATCCGCCGAACCACTCACAACGTTCACGCCATTGGGAGTAAAGGCCACTGCATATACCACATCCTGATGGGCTGGAAAATCAAACAGGGCAAATCCACTCTGGCGATCCCAGACCTTGACCGTCGCATCACTGCTACCACTTGCCACGGTACGTTCATCTGGGCTGACCGCCACTGACCAAATCGGGCCAGCATGTTCCAACGGTGCGAAGAGTTCCTGATTCACCAAATTCCACTCTAGAATTCGCCAGTGGTCACTACCGGAGGCAAGTTCTAGCCCGTCTGGACTAAAGTCAACGGTATGAATCGGCGACGCATCCCCTTCCAGGGTTTCAATGGGCTCACTTTCCTGAGTTTTCCACAACTTCACCAGGCCAGCCTGACTGCCGCTGGCTAATAACTGCCCTCTGGGATGGAACGTGACGGCATTGACGGCGCTGTCCAACTGGGCTAGATCCTGCACCGTCGCCGAGCGCCAATTCGCCCCATCCTGACACTGCTGTAGAATCTCCTGGGCCGCTACAAACTGAGTTGATGAATCTGAAATTTTAGCCGCTTCATTCACACATAGTTCGTAGTTCCGACCCCCTGCAATGGACTGGATGCGTTCGATCTGCTGCTGATCCAACTGTTGCTGCTGAATACGGGCTGCTTGGACTTCCTGACGCCGCTGATATTCCGTCATTGCCAGGGCAAAGGCTACTAGCGCCGCGACTCCAGCCGCAAATAACACCCAGGGATTGGCAGAGGTTCTAGGCGTTGTACTGGGAGCTGTGCTTGGAAATGTTTGGTTGACCGCAGGTGAATGCTGCCAGGACTCAATCGGTCGAACACCTGGCTCCATATTTGGAACTAAAGCATTCGGCACTGGAATATGCTGCTCCAGTTCTTCGAGAGGTTCAGTGGTCGGCTCTAGGATAGAACTTGTGGTTGCTGCTGTAGATTCTGTCAGTTTTCGAGGTTTCACCCGTCGAGCTTTCAAGCGGGTAGCCCTTCCAAAGGAGAGGAACTCCACCAAACGATTCCAGAAGGACTGCGGCAAAATGCGTTGTTCAATGGCAGTCACATCGTCATCGCTAATGCCCAGAATCTGTTGCAGCCGTTCCAGCTCTTCAACGGTTTCTGGAGTGAAGGGATATTCCTGTTGAACAGCCGCTGTTAGTGCTTGTTCATACCGTCGTCCTTTTTGCTGATATTTCCGATAGGGGTTGAGAATCTCATCTTCAATGGACTCCGCGTCCTCCGGTGACAGTTCTAAACTCAATCGCATCTCGTCCAGGATTTTGCGGCCCACCACTGAAATATCCCCTCGTTGGTTGGCACAGTTCTGAACCTCATTACGATAGGCTTCTATTTTGGCTGAAGTGGTTTGGGGCTGACCACTCAGACGCCGCAACTCTGCCAGTACCTCTCCAGAGGATTGGTATCGCTCTTGATAGTCGTAGCGCACCATTTTGTCTAAAATATCGGCTAATTCTGGCTTGACAATGGCCAGATGTCGCCAGGCAATATCCTTATTGCCATTCATCTGATTGGCTTCGCGTAGCCGTCGCAGCTCATAGATCGGCAACCCAGTCAGCGCTTGAATTCCGATCATGCCCAGGGCATAAATATCGCTGTTGAACTGGGGATGGCCGTCAAACTGCTCAACGGGCATATACTCAATGGTTCCTACCCGTGCGGTGCGGGGATTATCGTTCGGATAAAGGCTCAGTTCCTTAACGGCCCCAAAATCTAACAGGACTAACTTATCGTCCGAGTCGCGGCGAGATAGATTGCTCGGCTTAATATCTCGATGAATCACCCCGTGACCATGGACAAAGATCAAAATTTCCAGCACTTCGATTAGGATCTGAACCACCTGCTCCTCTAGTAACGGGTGCCCAGCCTGGATCTCCTGAAGTAGCGATCGCCCCTTAACGTAGGTTTCAACCAGATAGAACTCTTTATTTTCCTCAAAATAGGCTAGCAGGCGAGGAATCTGATCATGCTCAGACAATTTCTCAAGGATCTGAGCTTCTTGACGAAATCGCCGCCGCACAATCTCAATGAATTCTGGCTCCTCTGCTGCCAGGTGCAGGTGTTTGACGAAGCAAAGGGTCTCTCCTGGGCGATGGGTGTCCTTTGCCAGGTAGGTACTGCCAATATCGGTGGATTCTAGAGTTTCAAGAACCTGATAGCGTCTGTCGAGAAGTTGGCTAGTGACCATAGTCCCAATCTACCCATCAATGAATGATTATAGAATAATCCAACACTGCGAAACCTTTGACAAGCCAAACAAGCCCCTGGATGGCTCCATCATCTGGGGCTCTGTCAAGATTAATCACTGATCAAACCTGAACCGTTGACTTCTGTTCATCCTCCTCAGGGTTGGTAATCAATCGGGCTCCGCCCTGGGCAGTGAAATAGCGCCAGGCCCACTGAATCATTACGATCAGTTTGTTATCAAATTCAATGATGAAAAAGATGTGGACAAATACCCAGGCCAACCAAGCTGGAAATCCAGCAAACCGAATAAACCGCAAATCCACAACAGCCTGATTCCGACCAATCACCGCTAGATTACCGTAGTCTTTGTACTCAAAGGGGGGTAAGGTCTCAGCCTTCAAGCGTTTTTGAATCAGCTTTGCCACGTAGGTTCCCTGCTGCTTGGCCACAGGGGCAACCCCTGGTAACGGTTTCTCACCCTGATGGGGGAAGTTTGCCAGATCTCCAATCACGAAGATATTCGGATGATTCTTAACGCTAAGATTCGGTTCAACGACTACTCGACCAGAACGATCCGTTTCAGCCCCGGTACATTCTGCAATGATCTTGCCTAGCGGGGAAGCCTTTACGCCAGCCGCCCAGAGTACCGTTGCCGCTGTAATTTGTTCCGTTTGATCCCCCGATTTAACGGTGACAATATCCCCGTCGATATTCGTGACCAGAGTCTTTGTCCGTACCGTAACGCCGAGTTTTTCCAGGGCCAGTTGACTTTTGGCTGACAGATCCGGCGGATAGGGGGGCAGTACCCGATCCACGCCTTCTAGCAATAGAATCCGAGTTTCAGTGGTGTCAATGCTGCGAAAGTCACTCTTCAGCATTCGATAGGCAATCTCAGCCAGGGCTCCTGCCAGCTCTACCCCAGTCGGGCCAGCTCCCACAATCACAAAGGTCAGCAGGGCCCGACGCTTGTCTGGATCGGGTTCCTTCTCTGCTTGCTCAAAGGCATTAAAGATGCGTTTGCGAATCTCTAGCGCCTGTTCAACGGTTTTGAGACCCGGCGCGACGGGTTCCCATTGATCGTTACCAAAGTAGTGGTGACTCACGCCAGTCGCTACCACCAAGGTGTCGTAGGTTAGGGTTCGATCCTTGAGAACCAATTGATTCTCCGTTGGGTTCAGATCAACTGCCTCCGCCATTAAAACCTGAGTATTCTGATTCTGGCTCAGCACCATCCGTAGCGGCGAAGCAATGTCCCCTGGGGATAAACTACCCGTTGCAACTTGATACAGCAGCGGTTGGAATAGATGAAAATTTCGTTTATCAACTAAAGTGACGCGAACCGGAGCATTGCCGAGGTTTTTAGCTGCATATAGCCCAGCAAATCCACCTCCAACAATCACCACATGCGGAAGCCCTTGAGCCTGAAGTTGATCTGCCATGGGAATTAACGTTCTAGACTAGATAGTAGAATTAACAACTAACCTAACAACTAATAAACGCAAACGTAGTGCTAAACGTTACAGGAGCTCTCTATGAATTTTCTGACGTCCAAACTTCCTGGATTCCCGCCCGTGCGGGAATGACAGTTGCTGCGGTGACTCTAGCTGACAGAATTCATTTCACAGAATTCATTTCACAGAATTCGTTTTATAGAACTTACCCTACAAGCTCTATTCGCCACCTTGAAGCTTCAGCAGTAGAAACCCACCGCCCAGACCAACCAGGATCAAGGCAAAACAGATAAAAGCAGTTCCGAAAATTTCAGCAGCCATCGGATAACTCCATATACGCGTATTTTAACCTTTGTATTCTAGCGCCTCATGGGTCACTCCGTTCTCAAACCATGCGGTTGCTGCATGTCTCACCCAGAGCATCCCACTGACCAAAATTACACTACTCAAGATCACATACCCTGGCGCAATACTCATCATTGAGCCATTCGCTAGCAAGCTTTCCAGCAAAACAGCCAGCACCATGCTAAACCCCACTAGCAACAGGAAGGAACCTTCAGAAGACTGGGCGGCAATCATCCCCAGGCAAAATCCCAAGGGCAAGAGGGCGAGTAGCCGATAAAGCACTTTGTACGGCAGTGGATTGAAGCTTTCCAAACTAATGGCATGTTGCAGAAATCCCGATAGAAACCAGACTAGACCCGTCTCAGGCACAAACGGCACTGAAAAACGTTGATCCGGGCTATCGCGGTAAACTCGCAGCTCAGATCCGGTATAGGTCAGAACAAAATGATGCAACTGTTTGTCGGTGAAAACCTCTGGAACCACAAACTCTGGTCGTTTACCGTTATCCCCTGTTAGGGGAGTTCGGAGGCGGATGGCAAGGTCTGTCTCCGACTGCCCAATCGTCAAATTTCGATCAAAAGCGGTCTGCGAAATCGACACAATTCGGGCTGGCCCTCCCTGTTCGAGGCTGTCCGTTGCAATTCTGAAACTCAGGGTAAATTCTCCCGTTTGACCCAGTTGCTCCGCCAAAAAGCTGGCAGGTTCTGCACTTCTCAGCCAATACCGCTTAACGGTCTGCACCCCTTCGGACGGAATGGGCGGAACAGGCTGACGATTCCAACGTAGATCAGATAGGTTTCCGGTCTGATCAACATAATCATTGGAACCCTCGAATCGATAGTTGGTTATTGGCGATCGCTCTGGGGCCACCTGGCAATCAACCGTGGCCAGCCCCTCCGCAATCTGTGTATCGGACACTGCCCAATCTGTCATACAAAGTTGCGTGATCCGTCCACTCCAGAGGCGATCCCCGGTGTATTCATTTCCCACCAATAAAAAGTAGTCTCGATCCCAATTTCCTAGATTTGTTGACTGTTGCAACATTACCGTTACAGCTAGAACCAGGAAACTGTAGGCAATAAATCCGGCCCACAGCAGCGGAATTGAAAACCATCCTTGACTCCCTTGACTCCAGCGAGAAACCCGTTTAAAAATCGGCACTCGCAAAACTGGAAAACAAATTGCACCGGCTGTGGCTCCCGAAATGCCCACTAAAATATCCATCCAGCCAGGGTTTCGACTAGCAGAAAATGCCTGGACACTCTCACCAAACGTTACCAGCAGGAAGCCAAACAACAGGCCAAGCGTAACCTGAACTCCAATATTCCACCCGCTTAAGTAAGCCAGACCAGCAGTACTAAATCCCAGGGAAAAAAACGGCAAGAATCCCAAAATAATCTCAACAATGTCCTTGCGATTCTTTGTGAGATCGTCTTGAAAACTATCTAAGACCACTTGCTACGACCATTCATTCAAAGGAGAAAAATCCTACGTAAATAGATCTACCAACCCAATTGCAATCAGACTTAGAATGAGGATTCTTGGAATCCACCAGGCAATAACTCGATTTAGACTCATTACTCGGATATGCAGGGAGTACAGGACATTCAAAAAATGCCTCAACGCACGATACTCACTCCATCATACTCGAAGCGTTTTGCAGCACCGTTCCGAAGGTTCTACTTCCTTAAGAAGCTTCTTCTCCGGATTGATAGCCCCCAACCTGTTGCAATAAATTCAGTGGGCCGATCTCCCGAAGTCGTTGCATCTGTTCCGAATATCGGACAAACAATGTACCCGCAAACCCCAATGAATTGACCGAAATCTGCTCAAACTTTTCTTCGGATCGAGGAATCACCAACATCCAATCACGGGTGGCCAGAAAATTGTACGGGGCGGATTGTTGACCGATCATTCCCTGTGATCCCTGAATCCCCAGGTGATGCAGCAACGCCTTGTAGTATTCATAACTGGCAGCGGCAGCATCAGGGATGATTGTCGCCCAGTCAGGATTCAATCGAACAATGCCATGCTCAAATGGAAACTGAGGAATCTTACCCATTGCGCCCTGGTACTGAGTTTGGTTTATAGCGGTTTCAATCGGTAGTTTCAAGTCAGAATCGTGCTCCTGACCCGTGAGCGGTAGGGGAACCCATTGCAAATGTTTGTGGGGTTGACTGGCTCCTGCAACTTTTCCGCCGTTGTAAAAGACCAATCCATCAATTTCAGACAGAACAATCCACATCGCCTCGAAGTCGTAGATGGTGAGGAGATTGTCCTGCTCTTCAAATTCTTGAGTCACCATCAATATATGGTGATCAACAACGTTGAATTTATTCAGCAAACACAGATGGGTAGATGAGAGATCCGCAACAAATAGATCCTGTTCGTAGGGCTGAAAGGGATTAAACGGCTTACCCTCTCGGTCAGTCTTTTCTTTCCGCTGCTCGGCAACAGCCTGCTTACGCGCCACATTCGTTGAAGTCCTCACCAGGAAAGGGATGTCTGCTGCTTCAATCACCTCAGAGATGGTGGAGATCGGCTGCAATGCCCCAGATTGTAGGGCAAACTGAGTCTGCTCTTGAATTCGTGTCCACAGTTGACCAGGTTTCAGCATAGGGAAGATAGGTTAATCAGTTAGAGATGGAACTGAATATTGCATAGAATACAGCGAGTTTAACGATCGTTTGACCAAAGGTTGTTGCCAGAAACTTACAAACATCGTCATATAACAATCCTGAATCAATCATGAAAAGCACTATGGAGGGGTTTGGGGACTTTGTCCCCAAGAAGGAGGCAACGCCCACTTCACCCCCTTTTCACAAATCATTTGTGATTGCTATACATTGCCCTAACCTAGCTGAATCTGGTCGCAGTATTCGATCAAGGTGGCTATTCGCTGTTTTATTTGGGCCAATCGTTGTTGAGTTGTACTGGCCTGACGAGAGGCTTGCAAAAATTGCATATCCATTGTCAGGAGTCGAAGCTGCCGATGGGTTTCAGTGAGAAAAGGCTGAACAGGGGTATTGTCGTCAGCATCCCATTCCTCTTGAGGAATTTGCATCAACGTCCCCTGGAAATGATTTTGAGCTATCTGTCTAATGGACTGTAGCTCTTCTGGGGAACAGTCAGTAATGATGGCCATTTGTAGCTCCTCCAGGATTTGTTTGAAGCGACGGGTGGCAAGTTGGGCAGAGTTTGTTAGCATAGGGGACAAGAAGAGGTCTATCTGGTAACATTAAGAGAATCTTAAGATTTCGTAACCTTAAGATTAAGAAAACCTCTAAAAGCTTTCTCCACCAGGATAAAGGTTCCGTCAAGGTGTATTTATGGTCAGCTTTGTAAAGGCAGACTGCATCTTGTCTGTAGGTTAATATTATGTCCACAGCAGAAAATTGCCCGAAAGACTCACCATATCGATTGCTATTGTTGAATTTAAAAACAATATTGGGTGTTACGAAAGTGTGGTTTGTGGGAATTAGGATGCTCTGCAATAGATAGAGCACCTTTGAGATATTTCTGGGTTGTTATTCATCAATTCTGTGGCTACAGTTTACTCCTATAGATTCTGACCTGGCTCCTCTGAGCCATCCCCTCAGTTCTGTGGGAACGGAATAGTATCTTCCTCTCTAAATCCATTTTAGGAAGACTGGCTCGCAAGAGATGCGAGCAAATTGTCGAATCAATTTTTTCTCGGAAGCTGCCTTGAACGAATCTTAAGCGTTACTAGCTCTCTAACTTCTATGAATATTGAATCAATCACAAGTGCAACCGCTCTAAAAACGCATCATTCTAAGGTTTCTAAGACCTCGACCAAACCGTCAGCAAAAGGCTCCACGGGAAAAAGCTCCATCAATTCCTCCTCTGCCCAAAGGCGCAAAACGGAACCAATACCCAACCACGCTGATCCCCTAGATCGAACTCGGAGTGAGCAGACAACCTATCCCTTTGAAGTTGCAACCAAGGGAAAGCTAGATGACTTTCATCCGACCGATTGCGATATGCCTGATTGGCTGGCTCAGGTCCTTGAAGAGGCCCGCTCTGGAGCATCAGAACCCAGTCTAGCGGCCCAAGCCTTCCAATACGCCTATTCCCTTCATCAAGGACAATATCGCAAATCAGGAGAACCTTATATCAACCACCCGGTCGCCGTGGCTGGGCTGCTGCGATACCTGGGCAGTGATGAGGCCATGATTGCGGCTGGATTCCTCCATGACGTGATCGAGGATACGGAGATTACCCTGGAGCAACTAGAAGGACACTTCGGCACGGAGGTTCGGTGTCTGGTCGAAGGGGTCACTAAGCTCTCTAAGTTCAATTTCTCCAGTAAAACGGAGCGTCAGGCCGAAAACTTCCGGCGGATGTTTCTGGCCATGGCCAAGGATATTCGAGTGATTGTGGTCAAACTGGCTGACCGCCTCCACAACATGAGAACATTACAATTTCTCAGCCCAGAGAAGCAACGTAGCATTGCCTTAGAAACCAAAGAAATTTTTGCTCCTTTAGCCAATCGTTTGGGAATTGGTCGGTTTCAGTGGGAACTAGAGGATTTGTCCTTCAAATACCTGGAGCCAGAAGCCTATCGTGAGATTCAGACTTTGGTTTCCGATAAACGTAACACCCGAGAAGAAAAACTGGCAGAAGTGACAGAACTGCTACGGTCACGTTTGGAAAAGGCCAAAATCCACTGCTATGAGGTTAAGGGCCGTCCGAAGCATTTGTATGGTATTTATCGAAAAATGCAGCGGCGACAAAAGCAATTCCATGAGATCTATGACATTGCAGCGCTACGGATTATTGTCGAAACGAATGAAGAATGCTATCGCGCTCTGGCCATTGTCCACGACGCCTTTCGCCCGATTCCAGGACGATTCAAGGACTATATCGGACTGCCAAAACCCAATCGCTATCAATCGCTACATACCTGTGTGATTGGCAATACGGGCCGCCCGATTGAGATACAGATTCGCACGGTTGAGATGCACCACATTGCAGAATATGGAATTGCGGCTCACTGGAAATACAAAGAAAGTGACGATTCGAGTTTTAGATTGAACCCAACCGATGAAAAGTTTACCTGGCTGCGTCAACTCCTGGAATGGCAAAAGGACTTGAAAGATGCCAACGAATACCTGGAAAGCATTAAAGAAGACCTATTCGATGAAGATGTCTATGTCTTCACCCCGGAGGGAGATGTCGTGGTTCTGAGCAATGGGGCAACTCCTGTTGACTTTGCCTATCATATTCATACGGAGGTGGGAAACCATTGCAAGGGAGCGAAGGTGGATGATCGAATTGTTCCCCTGGATACCCCCCTGCACAACGGCGATATTGTTGAAATTCTGACCCAGAAGAATAGCCATCCTAGTCTGGATTGGTTGAGCTTTGTCAAAACCAGTTCTGCCAAGAATCGAATTCGTCAGTGGTACAAGCGATCGCACCGGGAAGAAAATCTATCTCGGGGTCGAGAGATGTTGGAGAAGGAACTCGGTAAGAGTGGCTTTGAATCTCTGTTGAAATCTGAAGCAATGCAAGCGGCTGCCCAACGATGCAACTATCAAACGGCGGATGATTTACTAGCAGCTCTGGGGTATGGCGAGGTGACCTCCAAGCAGGTGGTGAACCGATTACAAGATGCGGTCAAGGAGCAATCTTCAATCCAAAATGTACCGCAGGAAACCAGCCTAGAGGATGATCTACAACTATCAAACCTCAAGCCTAGTTCCTGTTCTGTTCCCAGTAAGTCCAAGAGCAGTTCCCCGATTGTCGGCGTTGAAGGATTACTTCACCACATTGCAGGCTGCTGTCATCCCCTTCCAGGAGAACCAATTATCGGGGTTGTAACTCGCAGCCGGGGCATTTCGATCCATCGGATTGGCTGTCAGAATGTTGACAAGGCGGCGGTCGGACGCCATGTTCCTGTCAGGTGGAACACGACCACCCAAGCTGTTGGTCGTCCTCAGACCTACTTTGTCAAGATTCAAATAGAAGCCCTGGATCGGGTGGGAATTCTAAACGATGTCCTGTCTCGACTCAAGGATAATAATGTCAATGTCTGTAGTGCCCAGGTGAAAACCTTCAAAGGAGCGCCAGCCGTGATTGAACTCGGCATTGAAATCTGCGACCGTGAGCAGTTTGAACGGGTCTGTAATCAAGTCAGGAAGATCAGCGATATTTTGAGCTTGCGTCGGGTGAATAAAGTTCCTCAAGACTCGTAGTGAGAGCGACCACATTGCTGAAATCGTGAAGACGGTCTAGGATTATCTCACGCCTGTAGAAGATGGGAATAGATTTAAGCTGCGATGATCAACCGTTTTCTGACCAACCTGTTCAAAATTAGACAACTGGCAATATTCACAATTGCTGCCCTATTTTTAACGGCCTGTTCAACTCCTCAAGTGACCGTGGAAGAACGCCTGTTTTTACCACTGTCGCTGAATTTTCTGGATCAATACGTTCTGGATCAAATCGAATCATCAGCCAGATCCCTATCAAAACTTTCCTATGAACTCCCCGGTTATGGCACGACCGATCCAGGGATTCATTTCTAAGGCTTGACCACAGCACCATCCAAAACAGCTCCGGTTCAGTTCTACGATCTAAACCTAGAGCTGGACTCAAATTTTTCCCTAACACCTGCCGCTAATTCACCCAGAATCAAACAGGCAAAGATTCAGAACGTAACGCCCTTACAAAACAAACAGGGCGAAACATTACCCTCAGAAACCACTCAACCTGAGAGCTTAGTCTTTTCGCCACGGAACTCTATTTTTATCACAACGGAAGAACAAGAGGGTGACCTTGCCTTCCCATTTATTGGAGAATTTGACCTGGGCAGTGGGCAACTGCGAAATATTGTCCCGATTCCACCCCGGTATTATCCAGAAATAGAGCAGGGAACCCTAGTACAAGGGGTACAGCCCGAATCCGGATTTCAAGTCATGACCATTGCGCCAGATGGTTTTAGCCCCGGAGGAATGGATCCATTTCGCCTATTTGTTGCCAGTTCAACGCCGCTGATTCAGGATATCGACCCGAACTATTCCCCCCGCCTCAGATTACTGCACTACGTTATTGCTGACCGCGCTTCTTTTTTAGTATCGGAAATGTTCTATCCTGTGGAGACCGATTACCAACTGGCCGAACTGATTGCCTTACCAGAAAGTGGCCGCTTTCTCAGCCTAGAAGTTAATTCCCACGGCGGCAAGATTTATCAGGTCGCAACAGGAGACGCAACTGATACGTCCAGAGTTGAACATTTACGAGGCAATTTACGGCAAATCAAACCGTTACAAAAACAGCTATTGTTCGATCTGGAGAACCTGGATATTCCCACTACTCAACTCACAGGAATGACGCTGGGGCCAAAATTGTCGAATGGCCGCCAAAGTTTAGTTTTAGTGGGTCAAAATTCTGAACAGATGGCAGAATTATTATGGTTTGGTGTTAGCTAATAGGAACTAAATCCTCTTGGTGCTGAATCCCGTTCTGGCCAACCCCGTTCCATTAAACCTGAAAGGTCTGTGCATCCCCTTGCCAAACCTTTGAATTGAGTTGGAGATTTCATGTAAGAAGTTAATCCCTGCGATATGATGATGTCTGGCTATTGAATGCAAGCAGATTTATGAAAGAGCGATTTTTGCGAGGATTAAACTGGGTTTTGGTAGGAGATGTGTTCCTGGTGCTAATTAGTTTTTTCTGGTTGGCGATCGCCATTATTGGTCACTCATTCGATTTGCCACTGGGCCTGGATCTCTGGTATCTGCTCTGGGAACCTGTCTTCATGCCCGCCATTGGAATTCTGATGGCTGGAGCTATCCTCAGTGGGATTATTAATCAAGTTTCCAAACGGTTTTTCTCTTCCTAGCCGTTAGTCCTCAGTAATTAATCAACTGAGCAACGGCTCCTGGAATTGGTAAAAGAATTAGCAGCAATACTCCTAGGGTAACCAATCCAATCATATCCCTTGCATTGTTCAACTCCGTGATGTCATTCAGAGCAGGCTCGTCATTCAAGGGCAAAATCAGTAGCAATAGGGCTAGCAACCAGAACTCCTGGCGATTCACTGCCAACACCAAAATCATCAATCGCGCCAACTGACCCACAATAACAGCATTTCGTTGACCTAGCATTGCATGAATCATATGGCCCCCATCCAATTGGCCAATGGGCAATAAATTAAATGCAGTAACAATCAATCCCAGATAACCTGCAATTGCAACTGGATGTAAGTCAATGGCCTGACTGGCTGTAAGGGCATCCCCCAAAGAAATCTTACTGAGAACTGTGAGCAGAAATGAAAAGCTCGGATCAATTGCGTCAAAGTTCAGGATATTCACGTCCTCGGCTGGAGCCGAAATCGCTTCGGAATGGGCTAAGCCCCAAAGCAGAACTGGCAGGGTAATCACTAATCCAACCCAGGGGCCAATCACACTCACATCAAATAGGGCGCGACGATTAGGAAAGGGCGATCGCATCTGAATAAAAGCGCCTAAAGTTCCCAGAAAAAAGGGAACCGGGATAAAGTACGGCAGCGTACTCCGAATCCGATGGGCCTGGGACATCAGGTAATGGGCTGATTCATGCGCCCCCAAAATCGCCATCAAAGCCACTCCATAGGGTAATCCCTGTAGCAAAGCCCCTGGATTGAGTTGCAGGGTTTCAGCCGTGATACCTGCCATCTTGGCCCCAGCAATTGTGGTCGTAAACAGCGTCACCGCCATTAACGCAAGGGCTAACAACGGACGATTCAACTCCGCATTCGAATTGCGGCGGGTTGATTCTTGATAGGGATTTGGAACGAGGGCAAAAAATGGCTTATTATTTGAATCAGCTTGAAACACTACGAGAAACCGATCGCCGAACTGCTCTCGAATCCGCTGACAGATTGTTTTGTAGGCTGTTTCAGATTGTGATCTCAGTTGACCTCGGCAGATGACTGCTTGGGAACGCATCTCTAGCTTTTGAAGGGGAAAAACTGACCAGGGAAAACAGCTCCGAAGGGTCTCTTCTTCGGCGGGTTCAATCAGAGATAGCGTTTCCTGATGGTTAGAGGAGCTTTGAGCAGGTTCAGGCATTTGAGTTGAAGCAGCAGAGAGATTCTGTTTACGTTCACTTCGGCGTCCCCAGTGAACTAGATACCAGTAAACAACAGAACTGAATAACATTGCGATCAAGATAAGATCAACCGGAACGGGTTGCTCCTCACCATAGGCGATAGTCCAAACCAGCCAGATCAAGATTGGTGTAATCAAGACCAACCACAGGAGCCAGATCGGGGTACGGGTCACCTTGGACACACTGTAGTGTAAGAGAACGTACATCATTCCGATCAGCAGCAATAACCAGACCAATATCATTTTCGCAGTGAGTTCTGAGAGTGAGTTCTGAGAGTGAGTTCAGGGAGTGAACTATGGCAGCCAAGCCCTAAGTATGAGTGAAAAGTTAACCGTAATCAACCAAACATCATGAATCAAATCCCTATCCACAAGCCGCCCCAACCCATTCTAGAGAATGTCTATGCTTTTCCCCCGAACCGGGAGACTCTGGGGGCAACTGCCTACCTTATTGTAGGGAAACACGGGAATATCCTGGTTGACTCTCCTGCCTGGGACGATAATAACTCGCAATTTGTGTCCTCCCAGGGAGGATTGCAGTGGCTTTGTATCACCCACCGTAATAGTATTGGCAAGGCCAAAGCAGTTCAGCAAGCCACTGAATGCAAAATTCTGATTCAGGAACAAGAAGCCTATCTCTTGCCTGAAGCAAAAGTGACCTCATTTCATCATGAATTCCAGCTCGACTCTCACACCACTGCGTTTTGGACACCTGGTTATTCTCCAGGTTCATCCTGCCTCTACTCTACTCTTAATGGAGGCATCTTGTTCACTGGTCGCCATCTTTTGCCCAATTTAGACGGACAACCTATCCCCCTGAGAACCTCCAAAACTTTCCACTGGGGACGACAACTCCGAAGTGTCGAACGAATTATTGATCGCTTCGCCCCCGAAACCCTCCACTATATCTGCCCTGGAGCCAACACCGGAGCCCTGCGCGGCAAACGATTCATTGACCAAGCCCACATCAAACTTACCCAACTTGATTTCTCACAACTGCAAAAAGCGGAAATCCCACTATAGATTAGTCTCTAGCCCTCAGCCTTCAACACTCAATTGACCAATAACCAATGACCAACACCCAATGACCAATAATTAAAAATCTATACACCGCCTCACCAGCCCAGTGAAGTAACGATATGATTTGGGAATGCCCTTATGTTAGTGATTGCCTGACGTTGGGACACTGCACCCTCAGAATTGTCATCTTTGGAATACTTAGGTTTTTGAAAATAATGTCAACTGCAACCGCATATCCGAACGCTCCAGATTTACTACCAGAAGATTATGTCGTACTGGGTTTAGCCACCTGTTTTCTCAAGGAAGAAGGAGAAATTCATACGGTAAAAGTAATTGAGCCAATTCCCTCCGCTGCTTTAGAAGCTGTACTCAAAGGCATTCCCACCTCCTACGAAATTGCGAGTGCAACCAATCTGGGAGCGGTTTTAACCGCAGATGGCATCCAGATTCCGCCTGATTTTTCCACCGATGCTCAGCTCTGCGATGAGTTTACCGAGCGACTGTTTGCCACTGCCCGCACCTATCGACGCCGCCCCGAAGCGCAGTCCCATATTTCCGTCGGTACAACCTATCGAGAGTTGAACTACTCAACTGAGCGCAAGCGCATTCTCAATTCAGAGAATATTGTCAAAGCGGAAGATAACGTCAAGCAGCACGCTTACACGCATCAGGTGTTGTAAGTAAAGAGATAGCGCTATCTGGGGAATCTGGCCGCTAATGCACTTTTGTTAGAATTGGAAGGGGTCATAACGTGGCAGTTCTGGCTATCGCTTCAGACCTTGACCAAAATTCAGCAGTTCTAAATCAATCCCCATGAATCGATCCATCAAACGTCACCAGCAGCCCTGGGGTTGGGGAAGACGGCTTCTGTTCGGGCTGTTAATCATTATCGGGTTAGCCCTGGGCGTTGCTTTCTATGGCTACAAGATTGAACCTCACTGGGTTCAGGTGGTTTCTGTCGATGTTACTCTACCCCACCTAGCTCCTGAATTTGACGGATATCGGGTAGTGCAGCTCAGTGACATTCATATCGAGGGAAAAACGTCTCCTGAATATTTGCAGAAAGTTATCCGCAAAGTGAATCAGCAAAAACCAGATGTTATTGCGCTCACAGGGGACTTTGTAACCTCCAGACCGGAAAAATTTGCCCCTCAGTTATCTGAATTTCTCCGTCAGCTCCAATCTCAAGAGAGAACAGTAGCGGTACTCGGTAACCATGATCAGTGGTCAGATCCGACTGTGGTTCGACAAGCACTGCAACAAGGAGGAGTTAAAGACATCAGCAATGGTGTGTACCCGATCCGTCGAGGTGCAGCAACTCTGTACATGGCGGGTGTGGATGATTACTGGGTGGGCGCGGCTGACCTAGAGGCTGTTCTGAAGCAGTTACCTGGCAATGATGCAGCAATTCTACTGGTGCATGAACCAGACTTTGCCGACCAGAGCAGCAAAACTCGTCGTTTTGATTTGGAGCTGTCCGGTCATTCCCACGGCGGACAGGTAGCAATTCCCGGATTCACACACCCCAAACTGCCACCCTACGGCTAGAAATATCCCGTGGGTCGATATTCAGTCGGGGTGATGATTCAGTATACCAATC
>JBHJGO010000011.1:0-36634 GCA_050331715.1 Microcoleaceae cyanobacterium | reverse complement strand
TAACCTTAACACTACCCTTTTCGTATGCATTCTCCTTTACCTTATCATTCTCTTACACAAGACACAACCCCAACGCCAACCCCTGAACCGACTCCATCACCTAGTCCGACTCCAGGGCCAACTCCCAGCCCAACTCCAACTCCACCAATTGTTCCGACACCTCCTCCAAGCCCAACGCCCACGCCAGAAGGCTCTGAACCTATTCTGGAAAATGATTCCTTGACGGGAGGCCAAACAGGTGTCATAAGCATCAATATCACGGATGACTTACTGGCGAATGATATGGCTGCCGATCCGCTGGATGTGCTGACGTTACAAAGTTTCACCACACCTACAACAGAAGGGGGTATGGTCGAGCAAGACGATCAAGATAGCCAGTTGTTGATCTACACCCCTGCAACCGGATTTAGTGGGGTTGATAGTTTCACCTACACCGCCGTTGATAGTAACAACTTGTCAAGCACGGCAACAGTCTTCATCACTGTAGAAGCTGTCAATGCTTTCCCGATCGTTGACTTGAGCGGCCCCGGCGTTGACGGGATTGACTTCAGTACCAGTTTCACGGAAGGAAACGCGGCGGTTGCCATCGGCAATGATGTCTCCGTGACTGATGCCGACGGTACAACCATCACCAGCGCCAGAATCGTTCTCACTAATGTTCTAGATCCAGGGAACGAAACCCTATCGGTTTCAGGTCTGCCTAGCGGAATTACAGCGGGAACCTTCAATCCAAGCACTGGGGAATTACTACTCTCCGGAGATGCCCCGACGACTGATTACGAGACCGCTATCGAACAAATCGTCTACGAAAATACCTCTCAAAATCCAGACGCTACCGCACGGGCAATTGAAGTTACCGTGAATGATGGCAACAGTGACAGTGATCCAGCCGCAGTTACTACCGTGAATGTTACTGCTGTCAATGATCCTCCAGTGAATACTGTACCTGGGGATCGAGACGTTGCCGACGATGATTTGGGTAATCCCTTTGTCTTCAGCATCATTGAGAGCAACGCAATTTCGGTGAGTGACGTGGATGCTGGAGACAACAATGTCTCCGTAAACTTAGCAGCAAATAACGGTACACTAGCTGTCGGAACCAGCACGGATGGCGTTGCCCTAACGGGTAATAACAGCAACAACCTCACCCTCGAAGGCAGCATTGAGAATATTAACGCCGTTCTAGCAACGGGCCTGGAATTCACCTCTGGAACAGATTTCCTTAGCTTGGATGGTAGTATTCAAGTAACAACAAATGACCAGGGCAACACAGGAACGGATGGTGCACAAACAGCAGTAGACACAATCAATCTTGTTGCTCCAAATCTGCCGCCAGAAGCCGTTGATGATAGTGCATTCGTCGCCCGCAGTGTCGGCACAACATTTACAACGGTGCTTTCTACCCTGCTAGACAATGACAGCGATCCAAATAATGATCCACTTGAGATTATTGCTGTAGGAACCAGCACCAATGCAACAATTGCTCTGGAGACTGGGGGTACATCGGTTTCCTTCACCCCTGATGTTGACTTCACAGGAACAACTGATTTTGAATACACCATTAGTGATGGGCGAGGTGGAACAGATACAGCCTCAGTTTCCGTCACTGTTAATACCCCTCCTGCCCTCGATCTGGATAGTTCGGCAGCGGGCAACGATTTCGCCACCACCTTCGATGAGCAATCAGGTAATCCTGTCGCCATTGCTGGTGCAGTTGATGTTGTAGACCCAGACTCTAATGTTGAGTCTGCAACTATTACTCTGACCAATCCACTTGACGTCACGGACGAGAGCTTGGGGATTGATGCAGCCGGAACACTCCCCACGACAGTTACAGCCAGTGCCTACAACACTACAACAGGAGTATTGACGCTGACAGGAGCAGGAGCGTCTATGGAAGACTACGAGAAAGCGCTAGGATTAATTGTCTATGACAATGCTTCCCGTGACCCGGATACAACGCAGCGGGTGATTACTGTTTCTGTCAGCGATGCCTTTGATAGCAGCAATACAGCAACTTCAACCATCAGTATCAATGCTTTTGATGATCCGCCAGTTGTTGATTTAGACACAACGGCAACCGGAACAGATTATGCAGATACGTTTACAGAAAATGATCCTGCGGTATCGATTGGCAATCCCGGCAATATTGGTATCACTGATCCGGATAATCCCGATATTAATTCAGCAACGATTCGACTTCTGAATCCTACAGATACGGTAGAAAGCTTGGGCATTACTGAGGTTGTTGGTGGAACATTACCAAGCGGCATCACCGTTAGCACGACGTCGGATCAGATTAACCTATCAGGTTTGTTCTCACAGGAAGACTACGAAGATGCGCTCGACCAGATTTTCTACATTAATACCTGCGATAATCCATCGGCGGGTGTCCGCCAAATTCAGGTTGTCGTTAATTCTGGAGGAGTGATTAGTGTTCCAGCGACCAGTGCCATCACTGTGGTTCCAGTTAATGATCCGCCAAATGCGATTGATGATGGGCCATTCCGCATTAATAACACCGTTAATGTTTTGAACCTTGATCCACTAACGAACGATTCCGATGCAGAGGGTGAGACTCTGACATTAACTACCGTGTCCAATCCTGCTTTAGGAACGATTACTCAGGTTGGGAATCTAATTCAATACCAAGCAGACGGCAGCGGTATCGGAACCGATACTCTGAACTACGTTGTCCAGGATGTTAATGGTGCAACAGCCACGGCTGTCATCACTGTTGAAGTGCTTGATCCTGCAACAGCAGCTGGGGATACCTTGGTGGGTGCTGATTTTGCTGATAACTTCCTCGCCCTCGCGGGCAACGATAGCTTATTTGGCAATGCTGGCAACGACTTCCTGGATGCTGGTGCGGGTGAAGATACTCTGGCTGGGGGCCTGGGAACAGATTCTCTGATTGGTAGCGCAGGAGAGACTGACCAATTCCAGTACCTTACATCAGATGACGGTGGCGGCCCTGGTTTTGATGCCAATACAGCTGCTAATGTTGACAACCAGATCGTTATAGGACAATATGACACGATCTCAGGATTTGAAGGTTTGGGTATAGCTGGGGGTGATCAAATTGCCTTTAGCACCACTTCTACAGGGGTTTTATCCTTTAATCATGTTGTTCCATCTGTGCAAGTAAATACGACTCCTGGCGATTCCTTTCCTGTCAACGTTCCTGGTATCTTTGCCTACGACAACGGTACAGATACTTACCTGGTCTATGAACCTGGAATTCCCTCACTCGGTAACGACAGTCAAATTCTAGTCAAGCTGGAAGATGTCACAGGAGTTCCGGAATTGCTGTCTGACGATTTTGTCTTCATCTAAAGACATCAAATTAAGGAGGAAGAGGGGTGTGCAGCTCGGTTGCCTAACCTTCTATCAAAATTCACCCTATCCAAAACCGTGAAAGGAGTGATACAGCCCTACAGGATTGGGTTTGAGGGTGTATCCCCTACTGCACAGGGGATACACACCTATCAGACGTCCCAATATGCAGACGTAAGGCTATATGATGGAAAAGTAGAAGTAAAAACGAGTAAGGGGGTAATCATGGCTACTGAACGTCGCGTTTCCCGTGTAGCTGCACTAATTCAACGGGAAGTTAGCCAGATCTTGATCTCCGATATTAAGGACGACCGGGTTGGAGTTGGCATGGTCAGCATTACAGATGTTGAGGTTTCTGGCGACTTGCAGCATGCCAAGATCTTTGTCAGCATCTATGGCACTGAAGAAGCTCGCCAAGCCACTATGGAAGGTCTTAAGGCTGCAACAGGTCAGGTTCGTTCCCATCTGGGTCAACGAATTCGGTTACGTCGCACGCCTGAGATTATTTTCCTAGAGGATCGATCTTTAGAACGGGGAGATAAAATGCTGGCTTTGCTCAACAAAATCTCTCAAGAACGTAAGTCAGAATAGTCAGTAGCTTGTCATTTTTGCCTGAGAGGTTATGCAAGCAAAAAAACCAACGTCGTTATTCCTGCTTGTATGAGTTTCCAGGCTAAGCAAGGGGAATAGACGTTGGAAAAGCTTGATATTGACCCCGTTATTCTCTCAATTATTATTCTCTAAGCTGACGCTTCCGGCTTGGATTCTGGCATTTCTGGGTCTTTAAACACGACCCGGAGCAATGGTGGTGCAACAAACGTGGTCAAAATCACCATCAGAATGATTCCCACATTCAAAGCTGGAGACAGTGCTCCACTTTCCGCTCCGACAGCAGCAAAGACCAAGCCCACTTCTCCCCGTGGAATCATGCCTACTCCAATTGCCAATCGATTCAGAGAACCAGCACCAATCGCACCCCAACCCGCAGCTACCTTACCAATCATGGCCACAATAATCAGAAACGAGGCAATGACTAGCCCCTCTCGATTTTCAGGAATCGCTGGATTCAGGACACTCAAATCTGTCTTTGCGCCAACTGTGACAAAGAAAATCGGCACGATCACATCCGAAATGGGTTGGATAAGCTCCTCTAGATATTGCCCCTCAATTTCAGTTTCGTCTAACACTAAACCCGCTGCAAAGGCTCCCAAAATGGCCTCCAAGTGAATCGCTGAGCCAATGTAAGCCAGAATCAAGGCCAGGATTAAAGCTGGAATCACCACTCGACCCCGGGTTTCAAACTGAAGCGCCAGGGTTTTAAATGTATCGTTGAAGAAGCGACCCAGTAAAATTGCACCAACGAGAAAAACACTTGCGCTGACAATTAGGTAAATCACATTCACCACATCAATCTCACCCGTTTTGGCCAGACTTGCCACAACAGCCAGAACGATAATCCCCAAAACGTCATCAATGACCGCCGCACCCAGGATAATTTGCCCCTCCTTGGATGACAGTCGGCCAATTTCTGTAAGCACCCGTGATGTAATTCCGATGCTAGTTGCTGTCAGCGCTGCCCCTGCAAAAACTGCTGGGATCGCATTGACATTGAAAATGAACATCAATCCTGCTGTCCCCGCTGCAAAGGGAACAACGACTCCAATCACGGCGACAATCAGAGATTGGACACCAACTTCAACCAATTCCCGAACATTCGATTCTAGGCCAATCTCAAACAGTAGGATGATCACACCCAGCTCCGCCAGAATATTCAGCACCTCACTCTGGATCTCGAAAGTGGCTGGAGCCGCTTCTGGTGTCAATCCGGCAGTCGCTTGGAGGATGCCCATGACCAGAGAATCTGTAGCCGTTGCTCCTCCCTCTGGAAAAACCACTAAATGCAGTGCAGAGACTCCAACTACAACTCCACCTACTAATTCACCGAGTACAGGTGGAAAGCCTAACCAGTTGAAAAACTCTCCTCCGGCCTTGCTAGCCACGTAGATAGCCACTAAGCTCAGGAGAACGCCGCCCAGAATCATAACGCTCTCAACCTGCGGTGCTTCCTCAGCGGCTGTGGCGATCAATGTCAACGCATTTGTATCTAACAAATCGAGCGGAGCAAACTGCATCCCCTCAATAACCCAATCAACCATTCACGCTACACAACTCATCTCACTTACTTTATCGGAAAATCAGAGCATCAGACGGAATCCTGATAAATCTCTCCCTTGACAAACTCACCCCCCAAACTCAAAATCTCTCCACCAACCAACCCTTTCAGCCAATGACCAATGATTAACGACAAATGACGAATGACCAATCAAAACCTAGAAAAATATTGGAAGATCAAGGAAGAGGCAAATCCAAACTAATTCTCCTAAAATCTGGTTCAATTCCTTTATGGACATGACGAATCCATCTATTCCATCATCTAAGTCAGAACTGCGGCGATCGCTGCTCAAACTGCGGCGAGACTTGCCCTCACTCACCTGGCAAGCCAAGAGCGAACTGTTATGCCATCACTTGAACAATTCGTCTCCATTTCAGGAGGCCCGAACTATTTTGGCCTACATGAGCTTTCGCCAGGAACCGGATCTGAGTTTTTTGTGGCAGGTTTCTCACCTGGACAATCCTAAGATCTGGGGATTTCCCCGCTGTGTTGGATCATCTCTCGTTTGGCATCGCTGGCAATTTGGAGATTCCCTCAAAACAGGCAGATTTGGAATTCGAGAACCTGCCCATACGGCTCCTCAATTGGCTCCGGAGGAAGTTGATTTAATTCTGATCCCGGCTGTCGCCTGCGATCAATACGGGTATCGGTTGGGTTATGGCGGTGGATTTTACGATAGGATGCTGAGCCAACCAGAATGGCAAGGAATTCTTAGGATTGGGATCACATTCGACTGTACCTACGTCCCTAGACTCCCAATAGATTCCTGGGATCAACCGCTAGAAGGGGTTTGTACCGAGAAGCAATTGATCCTGTTTTAAGGCACGAATTCCGTCACAACCTGACCATCAGACTCGCCACTGCTGACCACAATGGTTTCGTTTTCCAGCTTACCGACGGCTTGCTGGCCCGTCAAAGTGAAGGGAGGATCGAGTTGGCGATAGACAACGTTGCCATTGGCCTGGAACTGTTGCTGATCCACATACCAAGTGAGTTGTTCCGTATTCAGTTGGGCCTGGCGCTTCTCACCGATGCCCACCACATTCCCCGTCAGATTGAAGGTTGGCTTTGTCAAATCACCTTGACCTTGATTAGCTGTCAGCGTTACTTTTTCATCCCGATGGATAATTGTAATCGGCTGGGGCGAATCCAGGCTTTGTTGCTCATAGTTCCAACTAATCTCGTTGCTCCCAACCTGTAGCGGCGGATCGGTCATCGCAATTTGTACATTCTGCTTTAACGTGGCCACTTTTGTTGCCAGATTAAGCTCTGCGGTCTCTGCCACCCCTCGATCTGTTACCGCCTGATCTTGATAGCGGTCTAGATTCACTTTGCGATCCGCAATCAGTTGTTCTTGATCCCACTGCCAGATCACATGATCTGTTCGCAGTTGGACGACCGGATCCTTGGAACTGATAACTACCTGATTCCACAATTCAACCCGCTTATCCCGCGTAAACACTTGGGCTTCAGCCGCAACGGCCTGAACTTGTTCGTGCTCTCCCGTCACCCCATTGCGAACCACAAGAATTTCCTGATCAACGATCCACTCCAGTTCCTTGCCCCGCAGCACAATCCCGTTCCTAACATCGGTGGCGACGATATCATCCGTGAGAACAATTCGTTGACTATCCTGATAAATCTCGCCCGCCTTAGCCTGCATTTTATAAATCAGCTTGCCATCCTGGAATAACTCTCCATCCGGCTGTACAACCGTTGCCACCTTCTGATCTGGGCTATAACGTACCTGGGCAGATTTAATACTCCAGAGCAACTCACCATTCTCGTCAGACTGCTCCAACGTGACTTCATCAAGGGTCAGATCGCCCGTGAACTCTTCCTCAGTCTCTACGGTCTCAGAGGCTTCCGATTGGGATTTAACAGAGGCGGTGGGCCGCTGACATCCCGCTAGCAGCAGTAATAAAACCCCTAGGGTTACTTTAAAAATCACCACCCTAGAAAACGCAGCTTTTGCAGACATAAATAACACTAGATAACATCGGAGATACAGTATCGAAGGCTATCACTATGACCCTTCAACCTGCCCCTCAACCAAACCCACACCTGACAGGGGACGGTAGGTGGTGTAGCTAGGGCTGCGGGAAGTCTTCTGAATATCGTCCTTAATCATCTCTAGATCAATATAGCGGTCAGCCACATTAATCAAGCTGTCGCTGGTCATTGAGCGCAAACTCACCACCTCAACTCGAACCCCACGATAGCTGACACAGTCCACAGCATAGGCCAAATCCCCATCTCCACTCACCAATACAGCAGTGTCGTAGGAGCCGACGAGGGCCATCATATCCACTGCAATTTCCACATCTAGATTGGCCTTCTTGGATCCATCCGGGAGCTGAACCAGATCCTTGGAAATCACCCGATAGCCATTGCGACGCATCCACAATAAAAAGCCCTGCTGCTTCTCATTCGTCCGATCAACGCCAGTGTAGAAGAAGGATCGAAGTAGCCTCGAACCTGCCGTCAAACGACACAGAAGCTTTGTATAGTCAATTTCGATCCCAAGCTGTAACGCTGCATAGAATAGGTTGGAGCCATCGATAAAGATGGCAACCCGTCCTCTGTTTTCTAAAACCTGCTCTGGCGTAAACACTTCGCCATTTTTGATTGAATTGAACATGCATTCATGCCTTGCTTATTAAAGGGGTATTTTAAGTTAGAGTAAAAATGGAATAAAAAAGAGATATCAAACAAAACCGGGCAGGAGGCGAAGGAAATTCAGGTCTGAGAAGATTGGACTTCAATACGCTGAAATACGGGTTGAGGATCTCCCAACACCTGACCGCGAGGCAGAGTTCCCCACATACCGTGGTCATGGAAGGGAATCTGAGATGCTAAATCAGCTTCACAATTAAAGTCAATGGCGTAACCAAGTTGGCGATAAATTGCAGTTGCTACATTTGGGATAACTGGCGACAAAAAGTAGGCAGACAATCTGACAGATTCTAAAACAGAATACAGTACCTCCTCCAATCTGTCGAGTTGCTTCTGCTTGTAGAGCGCCCAGGGAGCTTGTTCATCGATATATTTGTTACAAGCTTGTGCAAGCACCAAAACCTCAGTACAAGCTTGACTAAATGCCAAGGCATCGTATGAACAAGTCACCTTTTCATTCAATTTAGCACCAATTAACCGTAATGGGTTGTCCGAAGCAATCGTTATTCCTTCCAACTGAGGAACAGAACCTGCAAAATACTTGCGAGTCATCCCCAATGTCCGATTGAGTAAATTGCCGAGATCATTAGCAATATCGGCATTGAGCGTATTAATGAACCGATCTTCACGGTAGTCGCCATCCTGACCAAACTCAATTTCCTTAAGAAAATAATAACGAACTGCATCTGAACCGAAGCGGTCAACCAACTCAAATGGATTAAGGGTATTTCCTTCAGTTTTCCCCATTTTTTTACCATCCTTAGTTAAAAAGCCATGACCAAAAATAAGCCCAGGGACAGGGAAATCGGCAGACATCAACATTGCTGGCCAATAAACGGCGTGAAATCGCAAAATGTCCTTGCCAATCAGATGTAAATTAATCGGCCACCGCTCTAGTAGTGCATTCTCCAGATTTGGTTCACTCTCCGGATGAAGTAAAGCGGTGATATAACCCAAAAGGGCATCGAACCAAACGTAAATGGTATGGCTGGGATCAACAGGAATGGGCAAACCCCACTCAACATTCACCCGAGAAATGGAGAAATCCTGTAATCCCTGAGCCACAAAACTCAAAACTTCATAGCGCCGAATTTCTGGTCGAATAAAATCTGGACGCTGACGATAGAGTTCCTCTAGTGGCTCTTGATAGCGGGAGAGTCGGAAAAAATAATTCTGTTCATCCCGCCATTCCACCTGTTTGCCGGTATGAATCGGACAGCGCTTGCCCTCCAGCAGCTCCCGCTCCTCTTTGAATTCTTCGCAGGAGACACAGTACCAGCCTTTCTGTTGACTGAGATAAATATCTCCCTTGTCCCACACCCGCTGAAAAAATTGCTTCACAATCTCGCTGTGCCTTGGCGCGGTGGTACGGCTGAAGCGGTCGTAGTGGATTTGTAAAATCTGCCATAGGGATTGGAAGCTACTGACGATTTGATCGCAATGTTCCTGGGGTGATTTTCCAGAACTCTGGGCGGAGCGCTGGATTTTGAGACCATGCTCATCAGTTCCCGCAATGAGTAGCACTGACTGGCCCTGCAGACGCTTGAAACGAGCCAGGGCATCTCCAGCAATCGTCGTGTAGGCGCTCCCGATATGGGGCACATCATTCACGTAATACAGTGGAGTTGTCAGGGTAAACAGATTTGAGTTGGATCGGTTGGAATCAGTTGTTGACATCAAAAATTTTCACTAAAGATGGATAAATTAAAGATATGAGAGAAATAAATCAGTACGGAATTACAACCGTCGGCAGCCCTTACTACAAGTCTACAGTGGTTTGGCCCTTGATTTTGTACTCGATAAAGAGAAGAAAAAGTTAATAATATCCCTGCTGAGATTGAGAGAGATGTCAAATTCATTGCGAATTGTTAAGCTAACAGTGGATTTTGACGTTTGGGACAGGTGATCAATTACCAGCGCCGACCCTGCGAATTTTGTTTTTTAGTATGTCCTCTTCTAACACTGTCTTATACGCCCGTTGGCTGATTGCACTGTGGAGAACTCGCATGTTTCTCCATTACCAACATCGAATTCCCTCTGATGGAGCTGTAATCGTGGTGAGTAATCATCGCAGCTTCATGGATCCGATTCTATTAACGGCTGCCCTGGATCGTCCAATTCGGTTCGCCTGTCATCATTACATGGGACAAGTCCCTCTGCTGCGCGAGTTGGTGATCGGACTCGGCGCTTTTCCTTTGAAAGATCCCTTAAACCGACCTCAACAATTTTTTAACCAGGCGAGTGAACTCCTAACCCACCAGGAAATGGTAGGGATTTTTCCGGAAGGTGCTGAACCCATGGTTAAGGTGACCTCTCCCCAGACCTTGGGAAAATTTCATCGAGGCTTTGCCCACCTAGCCCTCAGAACTAATCTGGAGCAACTCGCGGTCTTGCCAGTGGCTATTGCCGTGGATAAAGAACAGTTAACCCAATCGCTAGTGCCTCTGAAGGTACTGAGCTGGTTTGATCCCTCGGAGCCATTTTTTGATCAACCGGGTCTTCATCCCATTGTGTTCTACCAACGGGTTAATGTTTTGGTTGGTCAACCCTATTGGATTACTCCAACGATGCAGCAAGCCTATCGGGGAAAAGGGGCAAAGGCTATGGTTCAGGACTTAACCGATTACTGCAAACAGGAAATCAGTTCCCTGCTACAACCGAATTGACACGGGCTGCTTTAAAACTGATACAAATCAATTGGTTGGCCTGATTCGTCATAATCAATGCAATATCCTTGACGCTTGGCCCAGTTCACAGCTTCCCATCTCAGGGCTGAATCCTGGAGCCAGTCCATCGCTTCCGCTAGAGACTGAGGACTATTGTGGATGGATTGCTTAGAGGTTGCTGACGGTAAAGGCTTGGCAACTTTGATAAGGGCTGCGCGCCATTTTTGTTGAAAGTTATGGTCAACTGGAATCTCTCTGGGATTTGGAGGAATTGAACCAGGATTAGCAGAGTGTTCTGTCGCTGCTGGGAGTGACTGGGGTGTTGGAACATCCGTCACAGGAGCAGGCAGCAAGGGCTGGGAAACCGAATCGACTGGAATGATAGGTTCCTCCGGCTCGTAGCAGAGGGCTGCCGTTTGATTCAGAATTTCCTGCTGCTCTACTTCAGGAATCTCAATTCCGGCCTGAAGCCTTTGTTGAACGGCTTGCAGGTGCTGTTTGCACAGGCGGGTATAGGTTTCCCAATCGATGGCCAGTCGCTCTGGACGAGAGACGTAATGTTTGAAGACCTCTCCTACCACTTCCTCGCGATGCATATCCTTGTAGCCGAAGTTGGTAATCTTTTGCCATTGCTTGGCTTTCCAGTGGAGGAAACCTATGTGGAGTTGGCCCTGTTCATTCAGCCAGGGGCCTGCCGGAATTAGATATTTGGGACGAGGGGCTGGAGGACGTATCCCTAACGCACTGTCATAATTCCGACAACGGTTGTCCATGAGTTGCATTAACATCAGATGAGTGCCTTGACTTATTATTCTATCTGTAGTTCCGTTGCTATCACAATGTTAGTACTGTTTCGTGATTTGTACACAATATTTAGCGTGTGAGTTTTAATATTACCCTGGCCAAGCACCAGAAAAGACCGTTGTGTCATGGGGGGTAAGCCTAGTACAGGTGTTGATCAGGACTCTCGTTTTTGATCCCTGGACGAATCAGAATGACATGGCAGGCACAACCTCTGATAATCGCTTCCGGAACGTTGCCATGAATTATTTGCTTCAAAAGACCCGCTTGAGTTGCACCCAGAACGATCACGTCACAATTCTCTTTTCTGGCCGTGCGAATAATCGCCTCCACTGCTGAATTGCTGAAAGTCAGGGTTGAAATGGCATTAATTTTTAAATGACGCTGTAATTGGTTCGCCGTTTGCTCCAGATCCGTTTCTGAGGCTTGAATTTGAGATTCCGTTAAGTCCTCGGTAATCACCTGCATTAGTTGGACTTCAGGACGGATACTCAGCCGCATAAAGGCAGAAAGATGCTTGAGTCCAATGGAAGACTTTGCCTCTTGACGAATGGGAAACAACCAGCGCTTCCACCGGATGGGGGAGTACAGCTCTGAAATTTCGTCCAGGGACTGGGCGGCTTGGGCGGAGGCCAGAGCTGAGGCTACCGTAGTTGACCATCGGATCAGCATCACTTCACAGGATGCTTGGCAGATGACCGTATCAACAATATTGCCAAAAATTCGATTGGGGCCGAGGTTTTTACCATGCCACCCCATAAGTAGGGTACTAATGTGCCGCTCTCGAACTGTTTCTAGAATCGCTTGGGCCACATCATTGGCCACACGCGCCTGGGTTTGGACGGGAATTTGCCATGCTTGGCCCACTCGATCCGCTTCTCTCAGTAATCTCCGACTCGTTTTAAGCTTGACCCGAGTTTCTGAAGGAATCCGATGTCGCGGTATCGTAATCACGTGTAGACATTCCAATTCGTAATGATGCTCACGGGCGATGGAAGCTGCAATTTGCAACAGTGGGGTAACGGTGGCTGGATTCTGGACGGGAACCAGTAGGCGGCCCTGACCAATTTGGGGAGACTGAGTTCGATAGACCACATAGGAAGGATGGGGATGGGGGCCAATTTGAGTCGCGTCACACTCCAGATAGCTCAACTCCGCATTCAAAATATCACTGCGGGTAATAATCCCAACCAGATTTCGGCCTTCAATCACAGGAATGCGGCTGGGTCGATGTTTCGTTAGGACGTAGAGCACGTGGCTCAGGGTGTCCTGGGGATCCACGGTAACGGGCTGAGGTGTCATCAGCCGACTGATGGGTGTATCCCGGTCAAGCTGCCGTTTTGTTGCATCTGACATGTCCTGTTGCGTGAAAATCCCGACCAACTGACCGTGATTAACGACTGGAAATCCTTGATGTCGGGATTGGGAGAAAATTCGACGGGCCTGTTCGAGGGTGAAATGGCTATCAATGGTCTCCACCTGCCGTTGCATGATGTCCTCAGCTCGAAGATTGTTAAGGGTTTCCTGGGTGGACTGCTCAGATTTAGGATCAAGGCCACTCAGTTTGAGCAGGCGATCATACAATGATTCGGGAATTAGCTTTTCTGCGGTGAAGAAGGCCACGATAGAGCAGATCATCAGTTGCAGCACAACGTTGAAATCCTGGGTAATCTCAAATACGATCACCACAGAAGTCATTGGCGTACGGGAAACCGCACAGAAAAAGGCTCCCATTCCAGCCAAGGCAAAGGTGGTGGGAGACTCCATACCGATTAAGTTGGCTTGCCATAGTCCAATAATTTCTCCCAAAGACGCCCCCAATACTAGAGAAGGAGCAAATAGTCCCCCCGGTGCGGATGAACTAGAGGCAATGGTGGTAAGGGTAAAGTGGGCCACAAAAGCCAGAACTGCAAGTTTCCAGGAAATTTCCCCGTCTAAAACAATTTCTCGCAGACCAGAATTATTGCGGAATTCAGTCGGGAGAAAAGCAATAATTAATCCACAGAACAGACCCGACAACGCCATGCGAGTTGGCAAACTCCAGCCCAGACGACGATGCAGTTGGTTTGAGCGAACGATACCGCTACTAAACAGCGTTCCGAGCACTCCTGCCAGAATACCCAAAATAATGTAGAACGGAATCTCTGGCAGTTGGATTAACCACTGATTATAGGAGGCTTCCAATGCGGCTGGAGAAGGTGGCTCAAAGGTCACATCCCTACCCCCAAGCAATCGAGCTACAACGGCCCCAATGAAGGACGAAACAATTGCGGTTCCCAGTGTCCATTCAGAAACATCGTGGAGCAAATCTTCAGCTACAAATAAAACTCCGGAAATGGGTGCATTGAATCCCGCCGCTAATCCTGCTGCCGCTCCACTTGCCACCATTTGACGACGATAGTTGGGGGAGGTCGGCACCCAGCGACTAATCCATGCTGCCAACGCTGCCCCGATTTGAACCGTCGGCCCCTGTCGCCCCAGGGTTAACCCGGAACCCATGGTAAACATGGTCGTGAATAGTTTGGTTATGGCCACCCGCAAATCTAGGGAGACTGGCAGACCCCCCAGAGCCGCCTTGACCTGGGGGATTCCGCTACCCATTGTTTCCGGTGCAAAGCGTTGAACCAGCGATCCGGTTAACAATCCGCCAACCACACCGACAAGCGGTAGAAATATCCAGACGGGCATCACTGTGTTGTAAGAACCAGAAACCCGCAGTGCGCCCAGCCATCCGGCTCCTTCTCGGAGGCAATAGGCGGCCAGGCCAGAAACAAAACCAATAATGCAGGATTCAATCAGGGCAATTCGTCGCGAGGACGTTGGCCGCAAAATTTGCAATGTTAGTGCTTTGAGTCTTTTGGGAATCTGTTCTCTGGCAGAAAGTTGACCCATAAATTTCACAATGTTCTACTGCCAGCAAATCAATTGTGTGAGAAGAGTCAAACGGGTTATGGGCGCATTATGAAGAAGTTAAGAATAGTCTATAGCAATCACAAATGATTTGTGAAAAGGGGGTTTGGGTACGCTGCCCCCTTCTTGGGGACTTCGTCCCCAAACCCCTCCATAGTGCTTTTCGTGATTGATTCAGGATTGCCATATACAATATTATTTAAGGGTTAAAACATACTTTGTATGCGTGGTCTTTGGTAACAAGAAACTCATAGAAAAGAGGGTGATAATATTTCAGTACCGAGAATCCGAGGAATTTAAGCTTTCGAACTCCATGGCGGATAATAATCCTCAACGATAACGATTTGTAGGAGATAAATCATCTATGAACTATTTTTTTGATAGCATTAATAATCCACAATTCACATCAGTCTGAGCTCTGAAAGTTGACCAATCACCAAATATTTCATGCAGTTTCGGAATGTTTGTAGATGGTGTAGGTTTGTACCTGGAGGGAAGGCCGGATCAAGAAAGGTTTACTATAGAAGTAATTCTATGAAAGGTTTCCTAAGTCAAAACTAACTCCTATAGTTTAAACAGGTGTTATACATTTTGCGTTCATGATTTACAATAGTCTTATCAGGGTGTACTCACTAATACTTGATGTTTTGCACTCGTGCTGGCATTGCCGCGCCAGAATGATGGAAAGCTTGTAAGCATTTTTACTCGGACTGATGGCAAGAAAGGATTTGAGAGGGTGAGACTAGTTTGCATTATTTGCATTAATTGAAGGAGAACCGATGAGGTTTTTACTGGTTGAAGATGACGAAGCTCAGGCTCATCTGATCAAAATGGCCCTAACCGACTATGGCTATATTGTTGACATTGTTAATGGTGGCCAGGAGGGATGGACGTACATTCGAGCGTTTACCTACGATTTGATTCTGTTAGATGTCAGCTTGCCTGAGCTGGATGGTGTGAATCTTTGTCGTCGGATCCGAGAGGCCCAGTACACGACCCCGATTTTATTACTCACCGCAAAGGGCAGCAGTGTTGATAAAGTCACGGGCCTTGATGCTGGGGCAGATGACTATGTTGTAAAGCCGTGTACCACGGCTGAACTGTTTGCGCGGATTAGAGCTCTTTTGCGTCGTGCCAGTGCCTCCGGTGCACCTGTTCTGCGCTGGGGAGAGCTATGTCTGAATCCCAGCTCCCGGCAGGTTACCTACCGTAACCAACCCCTCGCCCTGTCTCCAAAAGAGTATAGTTTGCTAGAGCTGTTCCTGCGGAATCCTAATCGGGTTCTGACTCAAGGGGCAATTCTTGAGCATCTCTGGTCATTTGAAAACTTACCCAGCGAAGATACAGTTCGAGCACATATCAAGCGCCTGCGCCGCAAACTGAAAGCCTGCGGCGTGGAGGATTTGATTGAAACGGTCTACGGGGTTGGCTATCGTTTGCAGGTTCCGCCGGAGGGCATCCCGGACATTGAAGACCCGGAGGACAAGGAAGCAGTCCAAGAGCTTCAGAATTCTAGTTCCGTCTTGACGGCTGAATCCTGGGAACGATTCAAAGGTTTGATTCTGGGGCGAATTACCAAGCTGGAACAGGCATGTGTGGCTCTCCAGGCAGATACCTTTACAGAAGAAATTCGTAAAGATGCTGAAATCCAGGCCCATAAACTGGCAGGGTCTCTAGGGATGTTTGGCATGAAAAACAGCTACCAACTGGCCCAGGAAATAGAACAGGTTTTGACTGATATTGGCCGATCTGACCCTCAGCAACCTCTGGTCGCAAAGCGTAGTAATCGTCTGCGAATGTTGGTGGAGCAACTGAACCGAGAACTGCAACAGCCACCGGACTTTGTTAGCACGTCATCGCCGGGAGATACCACCTCAACAGTGCTTGATCCCGCAGCTCAGCAAAAGATGATTTGGGTGACGGTGGTGGATCATGATCCAGAAGTGGCTCAGCAACTTCAAGCGGAAGCCTTCAACTGGAATATTCATATTGAGGGAATCACTACTCTCAACCAGGCTCGACAGACAATCTCTGAACGAGCGCCAGAACTTGTCTTGATTGATCCGGTTTTTCCGGGTGGTATCGAAGAGGGGCTGCAACTTTTGAATGAACTCCACACTCAGTTCCCGAAAATGCCCGTCTTGGTCTGTACGGATCGGGATGAGGTGGGCGATCGCGCTGCCATTGCCCAGGCAGGAGGAACCGCTTTTCTACCCAAATCCGTTTCTCCCAACCAGTTGTTTGAAGCGGTGATGGATGTACTGAGGCCCCAGTCCTATCGCAAGTCCAAAGTACTGGCGGTTGATGATGACCCAGCAGTTCTCCAGGTCTTGAATCAACTGTTGAGTTCCCTGGATTTGGAAGTAACGGTGCTAGAGGACACCCGTCAATTCTGGGAAGTCCTGGAATCAACGGGGCCAGACTTACTGATTCTAGACGTGGAAATGCCTCATTTCAGCGGGATTGATCTATGTCGAATTGTGCGTCAGGATCGTACCTGGAACGCCCTACCTATCCTCTTTCTATCGGCTCGGCGGGATGCGGAAACAATTCAACAGCTCTATCAAGCGGGGGCGGATGACTACATTTCCAAACCCTTTGCAGAAGGGGAATTGGTCACGCGGATCTTTAACCGCTTAGAACGAATTCAACTGTTACGGAACCTGGCCGAGACGGATCAACTCACAGGCGTCGCCAATCGTCGTCGGGCCGTCCAGGATCTGCATCGTTACCTGCGACTCTCCCAACGCCATCACCAGCCGTTTTCCCTGGTTTTGTTGGATTTGGATCAATTTGAACAGATCAATGAACGCTATGGCTATGGGGTAGGGGATAACATTCTCAGGCAGTTTGGTCAGAGCTTACAGCAGCAATTTCGAACAGAGGACGTGGTCGCCCGTTGGGGAGATCAGATTTTCATGTTGGGGCTCTATGCTGTGAGCAAGGAATCGGCTGTCCGTCGAATTAATCAGCTATTGGTACAGCTTCGTTCTGAAGTATTTCCGATTTCAGGGCAGGTGCAACTATTGGTCACGATCAGTGCAGGGGTTGCGACTTACCCAGAGGATGGGGTAGATTTCCCAACCCTCAGTGCTGCCTCAGATGCGGCCCTCTATCAAGCTAGAATGGCGGGGGGCGATCGCTGTCACTCAGCCCTGACGTATATTCCCGACTCAAATGGGAGGATAGATGTAGATGACACGACAAGTGTTAATCATTGACGACGAAGCCGATATTCGAGAATTACTCCAAATGACCTTGGAAACTGCAAAAGGATGGATTATTTTCACAGCAGCTTCCGGTCTAGAAGGGGTAGAAATGGCAGCACAGCACCAGCCTGATGCAATTATCCTGGATGTAATGATGCCCGGAATTGATGGCCCAACTACAGTAAGAAAATTGCAGGAGAACTCGGCAACACAGCATATTCCTGTGATCTTACTCACTGCAAAGCGGCAGGCAAACCATGACGCTCAGTACAGTAAGATTGGCGTCAAGGCAGTGTTATCAAAGTTGGTTAATCCCGTTAATTTTCCGAATCAGGTTGCTGAGATTTTGGGCTGGTCAAATGAGTGACAGTTCGTGCCTAAACTAGAATTAGATTAATAGAACTGGACTAAAGGGATCCCCACTGAATATAGGGCGAGTTCTCACTTCAGATTGATACCCGTTAAAGGATGAAGGAGTGTAAGGGAGATGAATTTTCAAGAGATTTTTCAAAAGGGTGGGCCAATGATGTGGCCCCTGTTTGTGTTATCCGTGTTGTCAGTCTATACAATTGTGGAGCGGTTAATCTTCTGGATTAGTACCCTGACGAAGGAACAGCAGATTGTTGGTCAAGTGATTGAATCTGCTCGGCGGGGCCTCTGGGGTGATGCCTATCGCAGTGCTCAGCAAACCAGTAATCAGCCCATGGGACGGTTTTTGTTTTCTCCCCTGCGCTTGAATACGCCAGATCCAGAACTTTTCAGTCTGGCTCTGGAGGCCGCAGCCGACGATGAACTAGCTTCTATGCGACGGGGCGATAAAATTCTGGAGGCCGTGATTGCTCTGGCTCCCATGTTGGGACTGCTGGGAACGGTATTAGGTTTGATTAACTCGCTGGGTTCAATTCGTTTGGGAGATATTGGTACGTCTTCTGCTTCGGACGTTACCCTGGGAATTGGGGAAGCGTTAATTAGTACGGCAATGGGGTTGATTGTGGCCCTGATCAGCCTGACCTTTTATCGCGTCTTTCAGGGATTGGCCTTTGGTCAAAGCCGGGCCTTTCGCAAAGCGGGAAATGAATTGGAGTTGCTCTATCGCCAGAATTGGCCTCAAGTTCAATCCCAGCTTCAGCCTATCTTTGAGCAGGAGGCGGCTGCGGTGGCGAATTCTTCGATCACGACAGATGAAACAGTGACAGCGTCCAGTCCTGAAATCTCCTTGGACAAAGATGAAACCTCAACAGTTACGGGAAATTATCCCTCCTATGACACCAACTCCGCTGAGACCTCTTCCAGAGAAGTCAATTCTAATCATGAGTCTGAGGCTTCAACGGGCTCTTCAGGATACTATCAGGGTTCTATCCCTGCCTCCGATGTCCCTTTAGATGAACCGGAAAAGAATTAGTAATGAAACTGCACTTCGATTCACCGACCAATACCGATGAAGCGCGCATTGAACTGCTCCCTTTGATTGACGTTGTTTTCTGTATTCTGACCTTTTTTATCCTGGCAGCTTTGCAGTTGACCCGTCAACAGGCAATTAATGTCGATCTGCCAAAGGCGGGAACTGGGGAAACCCAGATGCAAAAAATGCTGGTTATTGGAATTAACGACCGAGGGCAAACCTATCTCAACCAGCAGCAGATTAATGAAAAACAGCTAGAACGGGAACTGAAGCGATTTCTGCGGTGGAATGCCAATGGCCTAGTGGTGCTCTACGCGCCCAAAGAATCCCGATACAATGATGTGGTTCAGGTTTTAGATCAGATTCGCCAGGTGACCAATCGAGTTGCCCTAGCTACACTGCCCAGTTCTGATGGAACGTCTGGCAATCCAAATGCTCCTGCTGGAGTCGATTCAAATATTCTGACTAACCCAGATGGATTAATTCCGATTCCTGGAGCAGATACTCCACCGCTGCAACCTGATCCTGCAACCCCGGATGGGTCAGCCCCCTCAAATAATCCCCTGCTGCTACCGGATCCGACTCAGCCCGTCGAACCTCCGTCAGCTCCTTTGATTCCTTCTGATTCCGGTTCAGAAGCAACACCAGATAACTAAGACATTAAACTCGTGCAATTTAGTTCCAATTCAGCTTCTAAGGCACGCCTGACTTGCATAAATTCCGTCACCACCTGGTTGTACAAGGCTTGAATTTCTTCTATATTGAAATTCTCCTCTGCCTGTGCCTGCTTTGCCTGGGCTTCCAGCTTCTGACAGCATCCAAATAGATGAGTTGCTCCTAAGGTTCCACTAATCGACTTCAGCGAATGGGCCGAAGTGATCAGCGCAGCAATATTAGTCTGAGCCATTGATGCTTCGATTTTTTGGAGCAGTGGCGGAGCCGTTTCCAGGTAAACAGTGGCAGCTTCCTCAAAAGCATCAATATCCCGCAATGCAGATAGAATCTGGCGATCTAGAGTTGGGGCAGATGGTGGATTTAATGGGGAAGTAGTGTTTACCTCCATCTCCAACAGGGAAGACGCTAGACCATTTGTAGTCGTCGATTTACATTTTTTCAGAGCGACAACCAGTTGCTTGATCCGAATTGGTTTACTGACATAGTCGTCCATACCAGCTGATAGACAAGCATTCCGATCACTTTGCATAGCATTGGCCGTCACGGCGATAATGCGAGGCCGAGGTTGAGCGTGATAAAGCAGATGAATTTGTCGAGCCGCTTCCAGGCCATCCATTTCGGGCATTTGCATATCCATCAGAATCACATCATAGGATTGCCGACGGAGCGCCTCTATAACCTCTAAGCCATTATTGGCGACATCTGCCCGATAGCCCATGCGTTGCAGAATTTGTAAGGCCACCTTTTGATTGACCAGATGATCCTCTGCCAACAGAATCCGCAACGGCAAGGTTTCTGCCAAAGCGGGAATATTATGAAAGGTTTGGGTAGAATGATCGAATCGTAGTTCTGGTAGTTCTCCCTGTAGAATATTCACCAATAAGTTGTAGAGTTGAGATTGCTTGATTGGTTTGCCAAGCAGGGCGACAGAATTTCCGATGGCGCTCTCTGGCTCAACTTCAGAAATCGTGCTGCGGCCAATCGAGGCCAATAACACTAGCGGCAATGTCTCACAACCCGGCAATAGACGGATCGCTTGAGCGAGATCAAGTCCACTAATATCTGACATCTCCATTTCAAGCAACACCACATCAAAGGTTTCTCTTTGCAATTGTCGAATCGCTTCAGTACCAGTTTTGGCGATTTCTGCCTGCATTCCCCAGGCTTGGGTTTGCAGGATCAGAAACTGTCGATGGGCGTCATTATCATCAATGATCAGCAATCGCTTACCATCCAATGGAACGAACTCCGGCACAGGGGATGCCTGGGAACAAATGTCAACCTGAATGGTGAAATGAAAGGCTGAACCCATTGGTGTTCCCGATTGTGTATCCAATTGTCTCTGCCAGCCATCCGGGGGATTTCCCGCCACAGCTCCACTACTTTCTACCCACATCTGTCCCCCCATCATTTCTACCAATCGCTTGCTGATGGCCAGCCCCAAGCCCGTTCCACCATATTGGCGACTCGTAGAAGAATCAACCTGACTAAAGGAATGAAATAGGCGATCCATTCGGTCAGAGGGAATTCCAATCCCCGTGTCCTGCACTGTGAATCGCAACATGGGCCAGGATTGAGCGGTATTCGATGCGAGGGTCGGAACAACAAAAGACTCAACAAAAACAATAACTTCTCCTTGCTCCGTAAATTTCACGGCATTACTCAGCAAATTGACCAGCGTCTGGCGCAGGCGAGTTCGATCCCCAACAATTTGGTTGGGAACCGTTGGATTAATCAAATAGACCAGTTCTAGATTTTTGCTGGCTGCCTTGGTTGCCACCAGGTCAATGGATTCTTCAATACAGGTACGGAGATTAAAAGGACTTTTTTCCAACTCCAGCCGCCCGGACTCAATTTTAGAGAAGTCCAAAATATCATTGATCAAAGACAGGAGGGCATCACTGCTGCTACGAATTGTTTCAATATAATCCTGCTGAATAGCGGTCAGAGGTGTATTCAGCAATAGACCTGTCATACCAATAACAGCGTTCATCGGGGTACGAATCTCATGGCTCATGGTCGCGAGAAATTCACTCTTGGCTTTTGTTGCAGCCAGAGCAGCATCTCGCGCTTGAGCGAGTTCCTGGGCAGTTTGCTGACGTTCCAGCTCTCCACCAATCCACTGGGACATCAGCTTCAATAGTTCTCGATCAACCACCTTGAAAGGCTCAGATTGCGCAGTCGGGCTCCAAAAGCACAAGGTTCCGTAGACCTTACCCGAAACCAAAACTGGAATTCCCATGTAGGCTTCAACGGGTAAATCAAAGGGAAGGAACTGATTGGGGATTTGGGTAAATTGCAGCGACTCAAAATGGAGGGGATGCTTTGCGCGGGCTGTGGCCACACAGAGTCCCTCCCGTTGTTGAAAAGTTTGTCCTGGAACCAGAGCTGCTTTTGGATCAATGGCAGCAATCACTTGACATCGATAATTAGGGGAAGCCGTTGCGTCTAGTGGATTAACCTGGGCCAGGAGTCCAAACTTCAGGCCAAACTTATCGCATCCAACCCGCAGGATATTCTGTAGACGTCCCTGAAAATCCAAATCCTGGGAGGAAGTAATCTGGTAGAGCGCTCGGATTGATGCTTCGCTCTCTCGCAGTTCCTGCTCTCGGTACTTGCGATCGCTAATATCTCGAGAAACAGCCAGAATCTCCTGCACATCATCTGTTTTTGGATCTCGAATTGAGCTACTTGTCGTTTCAAACCATAGGAAATGCCCTTCCCGGTGACGTACCCGATAGGTCAAGGTGTAGGTCACGTCATGTTTCAAAATGAAGCGGTGAGCCTTAACCAAAGATTGTAATACTTGAGCATGTAGAAACAGGCTAGGATCTTGACCGACTAACTCTTCTGGGTGATACCCCAGGAGACGGTAACAGGCTGGAGAAGCGTAGAGCACAACGCCATCGGGGTGATGCCGGGTGATCATATCGGTCGAATTCTCCGCCAGCAGCCGATATCGCTCAGCGCGGGCTTGGCTTTGTAAAAAAACTGCTTCAGAATTGCTGAGCAGGTGATTCACGGCTGTGACAAACTGGGCCAATTCACCACTGCTCCCAACAGGTATGCGAGCCGATAGATCTGTTCTCTGAGCCGCTTGTTCAATGTCCTGGGTCAGGGCTGTCAGTTGTTCAAAGGAAGCTGCAAAAAATCGCTGAAATCTGTAGAGAATCAGGATAATAGCACCTCCACTCGTTGCAGCCACTAGACCCAGGCACACAAAAATAAGCTCAGAGATATCCATCAACTCCAGTTGCTCAGATACACGATATCCACAGGCAACCAGTGTCAGAGATACAGCCATAACAGTAGCGGAGGCGAATACACCAGTAATCAACCGTACGTGCTGACGCAATTTCATAGAAGCTCTCTCATAAGCGTGACATCGCACGCCCTATTTCAATACACCCCAAGAACCCAAAGGCAGGTCGATATTTACCTTGATGGCAACATCATCAGTGCCTTGTCGTTAATTCGTTGTTACTTCGTTAACAGAGGGCTACATAACGGGGTTGTAAATCAGCCACAAAGGAGAACAGCTTCTACCTCTCCATTGTCCCGGTAGAGAAAAACTACAACTGAGGGGAAACTATTCTCGGCAATATAGATGCAAAAAAAACTAGAAGAACGCCTTAGTCATCCGTCACAACAACCATCCTAACAAAAATAGCGCAGTCTCCTCCAACGGCTCTCTCCCCTCATCGATCAATAGGGAAAGACAATAGGCCCCTAGAGGCTAAACACTCTACCGCACCAACTTAATTCCCCGCCCAAGTTCAGGCTCTAACACCTCAAGAACACACCGCCTAGAACCATCTGAATAGACCAAGTTCAGTCTGTTATAGCATTCCTCCAGGCGTTTGGCTATCAACTTCGGGACAAGATGGACAGGGGTGAAAGAAGCGCAAGTGAAGAATTATTGAGTCCACAGTGACGTTGACTTTACGAAACTTAAAAACAATTTATGTAACAATACGAACTACCACGCTTGGTAACATTATCGTTTGGAGGGAATAAGGATGGTAACGCTGATAGATCCCGTTAAGTCAAATCGGCTCACGATCGAGGTGAGTGATATGGTGCAGGATACAATTGCAATTCGCTCTTTGGACTGGGATAGAGATCGGTTTGACATTGAATTTGGATTGCAAAATGGCACCACCTACAATTCCTTCCTGATTCGGGGTGAAAAGATTGCACTGGTCGACACCTCCCACGCGAAGTTCCGAGAGCTGTACCTCAAGACATTACAGGAACAGATAGATCCAACAGAAATCGATTATCTGATTATCAGCCACACCGAGCCGGATCACAGCGGTCTAGTCAAAGATATTCTGCAACTGGCACCGGATATTACAATTGTTGGGGCTAAGGTCGCGATTCAATTCCTGGAAAATTTGACCCACATTCCCTTCAACCGCCAAATCGTCAAAAGTGGTGAAACGCTGGATCTGGGAAAAGGTCACCAGTTAGAATTTGTCTCTGCTCCGAATCTGCACTGGCCAGATACCATCTTCACCTATGACCACTTCACCCAAACCCTTTTCACCTGTGATGCTTTTGGGATGCACTACTGCTCTGATCGCACCTACGATGAAGAAATGGCAGTGATTGAGAAGGATTTTCGCTTCTATTATGAATGTTTAATGGCTCCCAACAGTCGCTCCGTGTTGAATGCCATCAAACGGATGAAGGGACTAGGAGAAATTACCACCATTGCAACAGGCCATGGCCCCTTGCTGCGCCACAATATCCAGGAATGGGTGGGTCGTTACTCAGAATGGAGTCAAGACCAAGCCAAAGGTGAGACTACAGCAGCAGTCTTCTATATTTCTGACTATGGTTATAGCGATCGCCTCTCCCAGGCCATTGCCCACGGGATTACCAAAACTGGAGTAGAGGTTGAGATGACGGACTTGCGCTCTGCTGATCCCCAGGAACTTCGAGAACTGGCTGGCCACGCCGCAGGCTTAGTTTTGATTACTCCGCCGGGATCAGGGCCAGAAGCCGTTGAAATGGAAAATGCGGTTAGTACCATTTTGGCCTCAACCCACAAAAAGCAATTCTTCGGAGTCTATGAGTCCGGCAGCAGTAATAGCCTTTCTGTCTATCCTCTTGAAGTCAAGCTCAAGGAAGCAGGTCTCAAGCCAGCTTTTCCTTCGATTCGGATTACAGAAACCCCTTCAGAAACCACTTACAAATTGTGCGAGGAAGCTGGAACGGATATGGGACAGCGACTATCCCTGAAGCAAACAGTAAAGCAGATGAAATCCCTCGATAGTGATCTGGACAAGGCCCTCGGTCGCTTGAGTGGGGGTTTGTATATCATCACTGCGACTAAGGGAGAACTCAGCAGTGCCATGTTGGCGTCTTGGGTTTCCCAAGCCAGTTTCCAACCCCTGGGATTGACCATTGCGGTGGCTAAAGATCGGGCGATTGAGGCATTGATGAAAGTTGGTGACACCTTTGTCTTGAATGTGTTGGCAGAAGATAACTATCAGAAATTGATGAAGCATTTCCTCCAACGGTTTGCTCCGGGCGCAGATCGCTTTGCAGGCGTTGAAACGCAGACTGCCGATAACGGCAGCCCGATCTTAACGGAATCTGTAGCCTATCTTGAATGTCAGGTTTCCAGTCGGATGGAACTGAGTGATCACTGGCTAATCTATGCCGCCGTTGACACTGGGCGAGTCAGTAACCCAGATGCTATGCCAGCGATCCACCATCGCCGGGTCGGCAACCATTACTAACAACTTTTGATCAATACTTCGTCAGGGCTTCCAGGGCAGCAACAGGTTTTACCATGCCCCAGCCCCAACGATTATCTGGACGGGCCTCCTCTCCACCCGGATGAAAGGCTGTTTCCTTCAGGACTTCAATGATCTGAGTTACAGAAACGTCGGGTTTGGCAGACATTAACAAGGCCACAACTCCTGCAATGTGAGGTGTGGCCATCGACGTTCCGTCCATGTAGGTGTATTGGTGGGGACCGTCGGGCTGCTGGGTCGGTGGAATTGCAGAATAAACCTGAGTTCCTGGTGCCGAAACATCTGGTTTGTTGACCAGATTATGGGTCGTATTTTCAGGAAAAACTAAACTAGCACCGCTACTGAAGAAGGCAATGTCTAGCTGAGAGTTGGGTTGTTGATCGAGTGCCCCGATGGAAAAGGCGTTGTAGGCGCTGCCCGGAGAACTTGTATTACCATGATTTTCATTGCCGATGGCAACCACGGGTAGGACATTATATTGGTTGATCAAAATATCGAAGACCTCGGTGAAGGTCGGCTCATAATAGCTGAGTCCCAGAGACATATTAATAATTCTGGCTCCCTTCTCTACGGCCCAGGACATCCCCTCAATTAACGTTCGCAGCGTGGCATTCCCAATCAAGACTCCCGCCGCAATCAGATCGGCCTCTGGAGCAACTCCAATGGCTACGCCACTCTCTGTCTGTCCTCCAGCCACAGTGCCACACACATGGGTTCCATGTTGACCACCGTCGAAGGCGGGGGTTGCAGTAATCCGACGCCCCTGCGGATCAACCACGACAAAGTCCTTGATCCGATCCTTCAGCGTGTAGTGTTCGGCATAGACACCTGTGTCCAGTACGGCAACCGTTACCCCTGCGCCTTTTGTTGTCTCCCAAACCTTCGGGATCTCCATCAGTTCCAATCCCCAGGTCAGCTTGGATGTCTCTTCCTGGTTTCGCAGGTCTGAATAATCCACAGCAGTAGGCTGAATCAGGTGAATCTGTTGGTTCGGCAACACAGCAATCACATCGGGTTGTGCAGCTAGAGCCGGGAGATTATTTTTGGTGACTTCAACTTTGGCAATGGGTAAAGCTCCAGAACCCACTACTTCAGCATGAAGGGATTCTCCTGTGGCACTGTTAAAACTAGCTGCTACCTGCTGCATCACCCCCTGATTGTTCTGGGATTGCGTCGTCAGGGTTTGAAAGTATTCCTGGGTACCATGTGCCAGGCGACCGGATAGCGGTTTTCCCTTGAATAGTACAATTGCATCCTGATAGGTATTCCCGTCTACTTTTGCCAGAAAGGGCTCGAAGGCTGGGGAAATCTTGGGTCGATTCGTCATAGGACGTTCCTTCCACTAGGGGTTAAACTTAGAGACTCGTTTAAAGCTGCTTGGTTCAAGCTATAGCGATTCTAGTTGATTGTGACCCCGTTTCAATGATTTAATCCGCTTCCGCTTCCTCGTCTTCCGAAAGGATTGGTTGAATATTTTCCAAGTCGTAGGGGGGAATATGTTTGATGCCAATTAATCCTTCCATCACTTGCCGTACAACAGGGGCCGCAACGGTTCCACCGCTTCCAGACTCCGGTTCATCAATCACAGCTAAAACAACGTAGCGCGGATTATCAACGGATAGGATGCCCACGAAGCTAGTAATCCTAGCGTACTTAGAATAGCCGCTAGAATCGACCACCTTTTGGGCTGTTCCCGTTTTTCCGGCAACCCGATAGCCCGGAATTTTTGCCCTGTCTCCCGTTCCATCCTCCACCGCAGATTCCATCATTTCTAGGACTGTGTTAGTAGTTTGGGAAGAAAAGACCTGTTTCGGTTCTGGTAGAGACAACTGCCAGTACAGTTTCCCCTTGCTGTCGTAGAGTCCCTCGACGACGTGGGGTTTAACTAATTTGCCGCCATTGGCCAAAACCGCATTGAGCTGTACCAGTTTGAGGGGAGTTAGGGAAAGCCCTTGACCAAAGGATGCGGTTGCGGCTTCAACCGGAACATTCACAAACTGGCCTCGACTTTTCAGGGTACTGGGAACTTCAAACGGTAAGTCCAGACCCATGATTTCCCCAACGCCCAGGCGTTTTAACCCCTCGTAGTACACACTGGCCTCCATCTGTTGGATGATGCGTACCATGCCAATGTTGCTGGAGTACTTCAATACATCCCGAATATTCAGAGTTCCGCGAGGGCCCACGGATTTATAATCAGCATTCTGAATTGTCCATTTGCCCATTTGTATCTGGCCTTCATCGTAGACCGTAGTATCAGGCTGAATCGCACCAGCTTCCAGAGCAAGCGCCACGTTAACTGGTTTGAAGGTTGAGCCGGGTTCGTAGAGATCAGACAAAGCCCAATTTTTAAATCGTTCAATTTCAGACTCGTAGTAACGATTGGGATTGTAGGAGGGATAGGCGACCAGACTGAGTAAAGCGCCGTCCTCCGCGTCCATTACAATCACCGCACCGCGCTTGGCTTGGTGCTTTCTGACATGCTTTTCTAGAACTGACTGGGTGATGCGTTGCAGGCGGGTGTCAACTGTAAGACGTAACTCCAGGTCATCAAGCTGAACATAGCCACTGGCCAACTGACTCGGAACCCACGTGCCATCCAAGGCTCGCTGAAAGTTCAAGGAGGGCATCGTCCGCTCTAGCATATTTTGCTGACTGTATTCCACACCGGCCTGACCCTGACCGTCCTGATCCACGTAGCCAATAATGTCCGCCGCAACCCCCTCCTGGGGATACATCCGCTGGCGATGTTGAATCAGCTCTATCCCATCAATTCCCAGACGAGTAATCCGATTGGCAACCTCTTGCGGCAAGGTCTCCGCAACTTTGATGCCGCTGTCAGCTTGCTTAAATTTTTCCAGCAGTTCTTTGGCAGACAAGTAGGTAAAATCCTCCTGCACCAACAGGGGCGCAAGGCGACTGGCAATTTCCACCGCAGGTTGTTTGAAGAGATCGGGGTGAGCGTACAGGGTGTAGGCCAGTTGATCCAGGGCCAGGAGGTGACCGTTGGCATCACTAATCGGACGACGGGGCACAAAGGGCTGAACTCGCCGACTCTGCTGAAAGCTGGCCTGTTGTTTTAAAGTTGGCCCCATCAGAACTTGCAACCGAAATAAATTGGCTAGCAGTCCCAGGGTGCCAGCCACCAGAACTAACCAAATCAGTTTTAAACGACGATGATCACAGGTACGAGACAGTGTAGGTCGAGGCTCGGATACCGCTGGGCGATCGCGGCCAGGGAAGTTCGACAGGAATCCAGCCCTGGAAGCGGTTGGTTTTTGAGAAGCAATCGAGCGATTTGAGCGCTTCAGGGGGGTTAACTGGGGTACTATCGGCTCGGCAGAAAACGGAGTTGGCGATGAATTTGATCGGGCGGATCGATATCTCTGAAACTTTTGCCGCAGCGCTTGAAACTCTGAATCTAGTTCAGAGGAGCGAGGAGATTCGGCCCGTTTTGAAAGGTCTTTCCAATTAGTCACAACTTCAACGCAAGCATGCTGCAAATTTTTATTCTATTCACTCTGGTGAACTATTAGTAACCTAGAGGTTTTTCTGGAATTGGAGATAAATCAACTTTCGACTCCAGGGTGGGTGTTGAGGAAGAACTCACCTCTGGACGTAGGGGCGCGGGTCTCAGAAAAATCATGTTAATTGGCTGTTGCTGCACTAGCCCTGTTCCATCCTGATCTGCCTCCTGAGCAATCTTGTGCTTGAGGACTTCCCCTGCTGCACGAAGCTGCTGTTCTTGAGTTCGAAGCTGCTCTAGCGTTTGGTACTCCTTTGTCCACTGGGATTCCATGTAGACTGTCGTTCCATAGGCCACCAGAGTTGCCCCCACTAAAATTCCTGCCACCCCAGAGGAGATGTATTGCATGATGGTCAGCGCCCGCAACCATTTTGGCTGAGATTGGGGCTGAACCTCTACCACATTGGAGGTGGCTGTTTCTTTTCGGGATTCTTCTCTGCGGAGTCGCGTCTCCTTAGACTTTTTGATAATCGGTCTATTGGTCGGTGACTTAGCAGAGGGTCTGATTGGAGAGTGCTGAGCGGATCGTTGAGGTAATCGCTCTAGGGTTGATTCTGGAGGTTGTTCCTGGGTTTGAGCCAAACGAGACCGCGTTGAGCGCAACTCCTCCAGGCGTCTGTACTTGTGCCGCGCTTGCTCCAGAGAAACAACATTGTTTTCGGCTGACGATGATTTTAACTGATCAGACACATTCCTTAAGTTAGGGATGACTTCACGAGAACGAGATGGAGATCGGAAGATAACAGCCATAACCTCAGCTCAACAGTAACATCAGTTGCACCCAACCCCGAAAAGAACAAGAATTGAGGCGCTTTTATCTTATCATGGGAGATCGATGGCTTCCGGGTCACCCATGCTTCTTCTTCAATTCAGCACTTCCCATTATTGTCGGAAAGCGCGCCTTGCTTTGGGCTACAAGCAGGTCGAATACCATGTTCAGAATTTGACCCCCGGTGTACATTGGCTGAAACTCAAGCCTTTAACTGGTTTAACAACGGTTCCGGTGTTGTTGCCAGAGCAACAGGAGCAACCCCAGGCCATTGGCGATTCCAGCCGGATTTTTCAATTTTTAGAATCCAATTTCCCTCACCCACCGATCCTTCCTGACGATCCAATGGAACGACAACAAGCTTTAATGCTGGAGGACTGGTTAGATGAAAGCATTGGAACCGCAACCCGGTTTGTTTACTACGACTTTCGCGCCCATGAGGGCAAGTCAATCGATTCCTCTTTAATCAGCCAGGCGGTGATTCAGATTGTCCGTCGTCAGTATGGGATCAATGCCGCAGCCGTTAAACTGGCCGAAACCCGTCTAAAGTTAGCGCTAGAACAACTGATTCTCTGGCAGCATCGGGATTACCTGGTGGGGAATCACCTCACCGTAGCTGATCTAGCTGCAGCAGCCCTTCTCAGCCCCCTTGCCTTACTGCCCCACTATCGTCAAACCTATTCCTGGCTATTTGAGGCCATTGCTCGAATTCACCATCTCTGCCACGAACCTCTACCGCCTGGTCTATGACCGAATCCTGTTAAGCAAATCTTTAGCAAGGCGCTGGAAGAGTGGTATGTTAGGGCAGTAATACTGATTTGTCCAATCGTTAGATATTTGTAGTAGAGCGCCAGAAACCCATGAGCACGATTGCAGTAGACCAGATCGACCGAATTGTTTGGAACCACCATCAAGATCCATTCGAAGTTCTTGGCCTCCATCAGGTCGAGCAGGATGGCAAAATGTCGTGGGTTGTTCGCGCCTACCTGCCCAATGCAGAAGCTGCCTGGGTTCTATTGCCAGAAGCACGAGAAGAATATCCGATGCAATCCATTCACAACCCCCACTTCTTTGAATGCGTTCTGAACAAACCAGAGGTGACTCACTATCAGTTGAAGGTAAAGGAAGGTGATCTGGAACGGGTGATGTATGATCCCTACTCCTTCCGCTCTCCTAAGCTGACCGATTTTGACGTTCACCTCTTCTCGGAGGGTAATCATCACCGCATCTATGAGAAATTAGGCGCACATCTGGCAAATATCAATGGGGTTGATGGGGTTTACTTTGCACTCTGGGCACCGAATGCTCGTAATGTTTCGGTACTCGGTGATTTCAACCATTGGGATGGTCGGCAGCACCAGATGCGGAAGTTTGGGAATGGGGTTTGGGAATTGTTTGTCCCTGAAGTTTCCGTGGGCGCTCGCTACAAGTATGAGGTGAAAAACTGGGAAGGACACCTTTACGAAAAGTCTGACCCCTACGGCTTCTTCCAGGAAACTCGGCCCAAAACCGCTTCTATCGTGACCGATCTGGATGCCTACCAGTGGAACGATGCTGAATGGCTGGAGCAACGACGCAATATGGAGCAATTGACCCAGCCCATCTCCGTTTACGAATGTCACCTGGGATCGTGGAATCATGATGCCATGGACAATCCCCATCGGTTGCCGGATGGTACTGTTGAACCTGCCGTTCAAGCCTGTGAACTCGATCCCGGTGCCCGCTACTTTACCTATCGGGAAATGGTAGAGAAACTGATCCCCTATGTGAAGGATTTGGGATTTACTCACATTGAACTCTTACCCGTTGCAGAACACCCCTTTGATGGTTCCTGGGGTTATCAGGTGACCGGTTACTATGCGCCCAGTTCCCGCTTTGGTAGCGCTGAAGATTTCATGTATTTCGTCGATCAGTGCCATGCCCATGGCATTGGCGTGATCGTGGACTGGGTTCCGGGACACTTCCCCAAGGATGGTCATGGTCTGGCGTTCTTTGATGGCAGTCACCTGTACGAATACGCTGACCCCCGAATTGGTGAACACAAGGGCTGGGGAACATTAGTCTTCAACTATAGTCGCAACGAAGTTCGGAATTTCCTGGTTTCCAACGCTCTCTTCTGGTTCGATAAGTACCACATCGACGGCATGCGGGTCGATGCCGTTGCCTCGATTATTTACCGGAACTATTGTCGGGAAGATGGCGAATGGACAGCCAACCAATACGGCGGCTGTGAGCATATCGAGGGGGCGGACTTCCTACGTCAGACTCATCACGTTCTCTTCAGCTACTATCCAGGGGCGCTTTCGATTGCTGAGGAATCTACTTCCTGGCCAATGGTCTCCTGGCCCACCTACGTTGGCGGTTTAGGATTTAACTTGAAGTGGAATATGGGCTGGATGCACGACATGCTGGATTATTTCAACATGGATCCCTGGTTCCGTCAATTCCACCAGAACAATGTCACCTTTAGTATCTGGTATCACCACAGCGAGAACTTCATGCTGGCCCTCTCCCACGATGAAGTGGTACACGGCAAGAGCAATATTCTTGGCAAGATGCCTGGGGACGATTGGCAGAAGTTCGCCAATGTCCGCTGTCTATTCACCTATATGTTCACTCACCCTGGTAAGAAAACTATTTTCATGGGAATGGAGTTTGCCCAGTGGAAAGAGTGGAACAACTGGGGCACCCTAGAATGGGAAATGCTACAATTCCCTGCCCATCAAGGAATTCATCAGCTATTCAGGGATTTGAATGCGCTGTACAAGGCTCAGCCTGCCCTCTACGAAAATGACTTTGCTGATGAGGGTTTCGACTGGATTGACTGTAGCGACAGTAGTCACAGTGTCGTGTCCTTCATTCGTCGAGCTAAGGACACCGGCGATTTCCTTGTTACAATCTGCAATTTCACGCCTCAACCCCATAGTCACTACCGAATTGGGGTTCCCGAACCAGGTTTCTACAGCGAAATTTTCAATAGCGATGCCAAGGAATACGGCGGCAGCAACATGGGAAATCTCGGCGGTAAGTGGACAGAAGAATGGGGGATGCACAGTTATGGACACTCCCTAGACCTATGTCTACCCCCCCTCGGCGTACTAGTTTTCAAGCTGGATCGGGCTAAGACTGAGGAAGCCTACGGTCAGCCTGGGGATTCATAATGATTTAGAACAATCTTTGGAATTCTACAGTCTGTAGGTTTAGTGTTGAATTCGTTGGAGGCGGGCGGGTGCTCGCCTTTTTGTTATTGGTTATTGGTTATTGGTCATTGGTCATTGGTCTGTTTTTGTTAGGATCGGGGGTGTTATTGCTTGCCAAGTGGAAATCGGGGGCGATGTTGCCCTGGATGAGATGTCTTTTTGATGAGTTTTGATGAAATTTATGGCCATTACAACATCAGCTTCAACTCAAATCGATCAATCCCGCGTTACTCACGAAGTTGAAGTTGTCTATCCTAGCTCTGATGGTAAACCTGTGGCTGAAACCTACGATCACCTCTACGCAATTCTTGTTACCTTAGAAGTTCTGAAACAATACTTGCTTGGCCAACAGGCTACTGTACTCAGCAATCAGTTCCTCTACTATTCTCAGGGTTTTCCTCGATTAAGAACGGCTCCGGATGTGATGGTCATTTTCAGTGTGGAGCCAGGCGGTCGAGACAATTACAAAATCTGGGAAGAGGGAGAGGTTCCTACAGTTATCTTTGAAATGACATCTAAGGGAACTCAAGCGGAAGATCAAACATTTAAAAAGACTTTGTACGAACAGTTGGGAGTTCAGGAATATTGGTTATTTGATCCAAAGGGGGAGTGGATCAAAGAGCAACTCAGGGGTTATCGTCTGCATGGAAATCTTTACGAGCCAATTACCGATCATCGGAGTCAACCTTTGGGGTTACGACTTGAAATTGAGGGAAAATTGATTGGATTCTATAAAGAAGATACGGGGGAAAAATTGTTAATCCCAGAAGAAATGGCCGTTGCGCTCAAACAGTCAGAAGAGAGGGTAGAACAGGAACGTCTACGAGCACAGGAATTAGAAGTAACTCTGGCCCGTTATCGTGAGCAGTTTGGTGAGTTGCCTGAAGGTTGAAAAGAGCATGAGAAAGTTGACAATTTTTCAGAGACAATTCCAGAAACAATAACAGAAACAATTACAGAAACAAGTTATTTCTATTAACGGGCAGAGGAGTTTCCAGGTCTTGAAATTTCAATTTTGTTCAGTCAAGCGGCTAATCCTTCCGTTATTGCTATCATTTTTAGTCACTATCAGTGGGGCATCTGTTGCTCGTGCACAACTTCCCTTTTTTCCGACAACTGATGAGCCAAGTCAAGAGCAGCAACCCCTATTTAACTACCTGAATCGTCCAGAAAGTTGTGGAAACCTACTCTGCAGTCAAGTCTGGATGCAGGGAAGTATGGAACCGTTACTCAAAATCGCAGCTCCTGGGACAAATACTCCTACTGTTGAAGATAACGTTATTAGTATTGATGTGCGGGCCCGATCCATTCAGCAGAAGCTCGACGTTATCCTGAACGAAACGCTGCGTCGTCTGGAAGTCAGTCCACAGAATTCTGACACAAGCGATGCAACAAGTTCAACGACAGAACAACCAAAAACAAAACAGTCAGAACTGATCCTTAACAAAGTTCCGAAGAGTCGACCGACCATTAACCCCAATTCCCTGACCTCTCTGCCTGACTCAAAATCCCAACTACATCCTAGAACACCTGAAATCGAGGTTGCGATTGAAAGAAATGCTCCAGTGGTGCTGGTGCCGACGCAAGAGGGCCTGCTGAAACAAACCCTACTGACGGTAACAGAATGGGACATTATTTCCAACCAAACGTTGATTTCTCCACTGGATCCGCAGCAAAGCCAGAAAATCAATCAATGGCGAGAAGAAATTCTATCCGCTGCCGATCTCTCAGAAGAAAAGGTAGAGGCAATACTACTGGCGAAGATATGGCAGGGAAAAATTCAAACTCGTCTCAGTGATGCGTTAATCGAACAAGAAAAGTTCAGAGAGAAGCCGCTCCAACCTTTTAAAGAAAGCCTCATCATTTTTTTGATAACGCTTACCTTTGGTCTGGGGATTTTTCTAGTTCAACGATTTGTTCGTTCCAAACGGCGTCGATTACGCCATAAATTGAAGACCCTTGAAAATTCCCTCGCTGAAGGATCTGAAAATCTTTCTCCAGAAGAATTTGCAGCAAAAATTGCTGAACAAGAAATAGTTAAACCTCCATTAAACCCAATCAAGCCAGATGAGAAGCGGGAGAAAAAATCAGACAATCAAAATCAAAAGGATGCCACATCCCTAGAGAATCAATTGCTATCTTTTGTCCCTAAATCTTTGCTAGACTCTTACTCCTATAACCTGGAGTCGCTTTGGGAGTATGTCCCCCGATTTTGCCTGAGACAACGAACAATTTGGAAGCAGCAACTTAATCTTCTCCTGCTGATCCGCGAGATCTTAATCTGGTTTCAGTTTTTCCTTTGGGGCTTTGGAATTGCAATGATTATGAGTTTGTATCCAGCCCTACGTCCCTATACAAGCTTGATTGTTTCTAGTCCCGTCTTGATTGCTGGAATCTGGCTGTTTTTTAGTTTGCTAGATAAGGTTTTTGATTTCTCGGCAGATTACATGTTGAGTCGATGGGCCACAGAAGCACAACTCGTTTCTCCCAATCCACAACGCTACAACTTACGAGTTAAAACCTACTCAGCCGCTCTCTCACAAACCACAACCGTTATCGCCTATGGACTTGCATTCGTCTGTTCTCTCTCAGTACTAGGTTTATCAACTGAAGGGTTGGCCAGTGCCGGAATTCTCACAATTGTTGCCAGTTACATCTTTCAACCTCAAATTAAGAACTTGATTCGAGGGTGTTTGATTTTGCTGAACGATGAATTTGCCATTGGTGATATTGTCAAGATTGGCGAAGTGAGCGGGTTTGTTGAGCAGATGAATCTCTACATGACCTATTTGCGAGGAGCAGAGGGACGGTTGATTACCATTCCGAATGGAAATATTGAGATTGTCGAAAACTTAACCAAAGATTGGTCACGGGTTGAATTCAAGATTGAAATTGCCTACGGTTCTGATGTCCAAAAGGCGATAGAAGTCATTCAAAGGGTCGCTGAAGAAATGCGTCACGAGGAAGAGTGGCACGATTTAATCCTGGAACCCGCAACAATTCTGGGCGTTGATCAGGTGTCTCATACTGGAGTGCTGATTCAGGTCTGGATCAAAACACAGCCTATGCAGCAATGGGCCGTCGGTCGAGAATTTCGATTGCGAATCAAATTGGCCTTTGACCAGGCTGGAATTGCCATCGGCATGCCCCAGCAATCGTTGTGGTATCACCCAGATAAGCCAAAAGACGAGACAGCAATTAATTCTGGTCAATCTCCACTTGCATCTTGAGGATTCATAATTGAAATTATCTACAGCAATCACAAATGATTTGTGAAAAGGGGGTGAAGGGGGGCGTTGCCCCTTCTTGGGGACTTCGTCCCCAAACCCCCCACAATACTTTTCATGATTGACTCAGGATTGCTCTACAACGGGATTGACATTCCCCCACTTGAAAGATAGGGGATTCTTGGTTCACCGAGCCACCGTAACTAATCGCATCTCGTCCACTTTCTCTGAAAGCTTCAAAGCAATGCCAAACCAACTAACCGCTACCAATGGCACGAATCAGCCAGCAAGTTTAC
>JBHJGO010000010.1:0-15186 GCA_050331715.1 Microcoleaceae cyanobacterium | reverse complement strand
TAAAAAAAAAATAATTTGGGTCCCCCTATTTTGTTTTAAAATATTAACTTATGTTTTGGGCGGCGCCCCCCCCCAACACTTCGCCTTAAGTTAATGCCCAAGAAAAGGGATAAAGGAACTCTTTCTGGGATTTCTCATTGCTATAGCCCTACAGGGTTAGGTTTGAGGATATATCTCCTGTTGAGTAGGGGATACACACCTATCAAAAGTCCCAATATGAAGACGCAAGGCTATACTCTATGTGATCTGACGCTGGTAAATTTCCAGGGTGAGAGTATCATGATAAGATTTACCTAGAAATACTAGTGCAAGACGTCCACTTTTTCCACTAGAGTATCTTAGATTTAAAGAGCATAGCTTTAGTTTTATATCGACCAAGGTACGTTTTTTTGTTTAGCAAGAGCAAGGTTTCCCGTACATGAAAATGAATCAAAATCCTCATGTGAGTATTGGAATGCCAATCTATAACGGCGAGCGATTTCTTGAAGAAACGTTAGATTCCTTATTGGCCCAAACCTATACCGACTTTGAGATCATCATTTCGGATAATGCTTCGACAGATAGAACAGAATCAATCTGTAAAGCATACGAAGCTAAGGACAGCCGTATTCACTATTACCGGAATTCAGAAAACCTGGGGGCTGCTCGTAATTACAACCGCACAGTTGAGCTTGCTCAAGGAAAGTATTTTAAGTGGGCGGCCTGCGATGACTTTGTTGCTCCGGAGCATTTGGAGCGCTGTGTTGCAGTTCTTGACCAGCATCCCTCTGTTGTGTTGGCTTACACCCTGGAGTGTGATGTAGACGAAGAAGGGCAGATTTTTCGCAAAAGTGGCGCTGGTTTAATCGATCTGAATGAGCCGAAACCTCACCAGCGCTTTGCCCATCATCACCGTCTCTGGCGCAAACGAAGTTTTATGTGCGCGAATCCAATATTTGGACTGATGCGAACAGAAGTTCTCAGAAAAACGCCACTTATCGGGGATTTTGCTTGGGCAGACCTGGCGCTGCTAGGAGAATTAATGCTATGGGGTGAATTTTACGAAATTCCTGAATATCTTTTCTTCTTCAGATGGCATGAAAATACCTCACGTGCGGAAGCCAAGCTCTCTTGGGAAAACTTGGCAGCTTGGTATAATCCAAAAAATAAAAGTAAGGCTCAGATGCCGACCTGTGTACTTTTTTCTCAACAGTTACAGTCAGTTAACCGTGTATCAATGGGTCTGTCCGAGAAAATGGCCTGCTACTCTCAGCTCGCAGGATGGTTATCTTGGAAGTGGAAAATTATGACGAAGGAAATGTTATTTGTCGTGCTGCAAGTAACAGGTAAAGCTCTGAGAGGTAAGCGATCTCAGGAAACCTCCACTACATGAGCTATTGGTTGTGAAGCTTTCGAAGATATCCTCCCAAGTCTACACCTCAATAGATCTGGAAAGGCTGTATAACAACAAGTACATATAGCAGTCCTAAATCAATCACGAAAAAAATCAAGGGGTTTGGGGACTTTCCAAGGAGGGGGCACCGCCCCCTTCACCCCTTTTTCACGAATCATTTGTGATTGCTATATCAGCAGTTATAATGTCTTGATGGATACATGGTATGCTTATAATATCCAGCCGAGAAAGTATCTAACGGTTGTTTGTTGGTGCATCTTTTACCAGGGTTTATTGTTTCAGGAAATGGCTGAGTTGGTACTTAGTGCCTATTTGTTAGTGCATCTTCAACCAGGGTTCATCGTATAAGTGAATAAAACTTCTCTAACGGGAGTTTTTACAGAGATCCTTGACTTTACTGAGTTTTGATTTTCTCAGTATATTCAATCTAGCTCTACGTTACTCAAGTGGTGATTGGGTATATTCTGCCATGACAGAGATGTCTCGGCATGCCTCTCTTCTAGCTCTGCACCTGTGCCGATCCGATTTGTTATCGGATTGCAATTTTTAGTCTGATAGTTTGTGCTTCTGCTGAAGTATTCGAGGTTTCTACCTCTAAATTGATGTGCGGACTTTCCCGGACTGGTGAAGTACAGCTTCTCCATGTTTTGTATACCTCATTGAGTTGAGGGGCTTGGCTGTACGCAAGCTTATTACTTGAGGAAAAGAATGAGTTATAACCCTCTGTTAGGCCTCGTAACGATCCCATATTCACCCTACAGCTATCTTACGTTTATGAAGGGCTGGCCTTTGCATGCGACACGTGAATCTGTATCCTATGCCGTGGCTCTTCTCAATAAACCGGAGCAAGCAATGTATGGTAGGGCGACAAGAATAATTGATCAAGTTATCCGTCTTCAAATCAATCAAGCTAGTCATCAGCATCGTGGTAATTGGCCTAAGTATTGGGAAGAACACCATTTCAAGACCTATCGAATTGATCCAAACAGGGCTAACTTTATCAGTACTGATCTGATTGAAATACTGATTTCTCATAGAGACAAGTTATCAAATAGATTGATCAGAAAAATAGATACTGCTATTCTTAATGCGGCAGAATATATCCGCAATAGGGAAATTCCCCTCCCTTACACCAACATTCTTGTCAGTAGCATTTACGTGACCACTATTACGGGTCAAATGTATAAAAATTCTGATTTATTGTGTCATGGACTACGTTTACTTCGTGACTTCCACGCCCATACGTTTGATAAAAATTCTTTTACAGAATATAACAGTCCCGTTTATCAGGTTCTATCCCTGAAACACCTAGCGCGCTTAAAACGGGATGTCGAAGATTGGGAGGCTCAAGCACTAGTTAAGGATTTGTACAAGTTAGCCTGGAAGAATATTGCCGAGCATTTTCATCCTCCGACTCAACAATGGGCTGGCCCTCATTCTAGGAGTTACAGTTCCCTGACACAACCCCAGGTAATTCATCTCGTTCAGGAGTCAACGACGGAAGCTGTAAAGCTTCATATATCTAGCAATGACATTGGTCTAAATGTGAGAAAAGTCCCATGTACCTGTCCACCTGATTTAGAACACTACTTCATTGCTCTGAAGAAATCTAGAACAGTTACTCAAGTCCTACAAACGGGGCAAAGGTTGACAACCTATTTAAATCCCAAGTTCTCATTGGGTTCGATCAGTTTTAGTGACCTCTGGCACCAACGAAATGCAATGATTGCCTATTGGGGAACACCTGAGTTTCCCTGTTATGCTCGTATGAGATTTCTGAATGAAGGCCGAGACTGGTCTGCGGCACAATTCAAAAGTATTCAAAATGAAGGAAGAGTTCTTGCTGGAATAAACCTGGCAACAGATGTTGATTTCTGGAATCCCTATGTCAAGAATAAAACTCAAAATCAGAGTTTCTCGCTGAAGAACTTACGTCTGCGCTTTGAATTTAATAGTTACGAAGAGACTCACATTGAAGTTGAGCAAATTCCAAAAGATTTGTCTCAGCCTGTAGTCTTGAAGCACGGAGAATTCTATTTTAATATTGGCATAGCGTTTGCAAAGTTTGGTGGTATAGATTACAAATGGGAGTTTCATAGCAGTAATTCAATTGATTACCTTGATCTAGTCATATACGATGGCTTCAACTCGCCCATTAGTCTATCCAATTTAAAAGAGGCTGTTTTTGGTATGACTTTTGAAATCTGTTCTAGCCCAAGTAGCCCATTTCTTGGGGATTTTTCACTAGTTGAGCAAGACTCACACATCGATATGAAATGGGCAGATATGCATCTCAATTTATGGAAAAGACCCGCTCCACAGCTTGTCCTAATGGAGAGCCTAAAGCTAGCTTCTCCCGCAAATCATGTTGTCAATCCCTCTACAATCTGTAATGGCCTGGGCAGCCAAAGCTCAAATAATAGTCAACTTGTTGCCTCTGGAGTGGCTTCAGATTCGTCCTTACCCCCCTCAAATATGAATATCAAGTCAGTCTGCTAAGATGGGGGTACTTGACCAAGGCTTCCAGTATCGGTGCAGTTGGCGGCGCGTTGTGCCCCGACCTCCCAAGTCCGTGCCTTGCTGAACCTGGAAAAGCTGTAGGTATAGTGATGATGAACTCTATCTAAAGCTGGTTATGGCTAGGGTGTAGGTGTTAGCAGTCTACCTTCTTGTTTTTTATGTCTGTGGTGCGTCAAGCTGTTTTGTCTTTGTTAACACTCGGTACACTTGGGTCTTGTGTTCTAACAGGTAACTCCTCTTCTCGACTCAGCCTGTTCAACGTTGAAGGACGGATTAAGTCCTTCAAGCTAACCGATGTTTCTTCAACGGATTCTGTCGTTAATCGACACGAGATCTTCCCTGATTTACCCGAAGCAGAAGGTGGTGTCGTTAATGTCAAGGACTATGGTGCCGTAGGCGACGGAGTAACCGATGATACTGAAGCTTTTAGACGGGCAATCAGTCGAGATAAAATTGCCAACGGGAGCAAAATTGTTTATGTCCCAAAAGGAACTTATCTAGTCAGCGATACGATTGAATGGCCTAAAGGAAAACATAAAGGTTTGCATTACAAGCGTATTACTTTAATGGGAGAAAGTCGGACTGAAACTGTAATTCAGCTAGATAATAATTTGCCAGTATTCTCATCTAAGGAAAGTAAACCCGTTCTTGATACGAAACATAATCGGGCAAATGGATTTCGCAATCGAGTTGAGAACCTAACTGTCAATACAGGCAAGAGAAATCCAAGAGCAATCGGGATTAAGATCAATTCTAATAATGGAGGAGGATTATTTAATGTTTCTATTGTTTCTGAAGATGGTCAAGGTTCTCACGGTTTGGATTTAACCGGAATAGAGATTGGCCCTTTACTGATTAAAGATGTTGCAGTTCAAGGATTCGACCGGGGGATTTTGGTTGGCGGTGGAAAAACAAACTCGGTTCACATGGAAAATATTGCTTTAAGCAAGCAAAATCTGTTTGGTATTGAGCAAGCTATGCAGGTTCTTACGATCCGAAATCTGAACAGTTTGAATAAAGTGCCTGCTGTTTTGGTAAGGGGGCATGGAGCAACATTGGCTTTAGTCGAAGCGAGGCTAGAAGCTCCGGGCAATGGTAGTGAGGTTGCAATCGAAACTCGATATCGAGAGGATGGCAGTGGAACGCCGGGTGAGAAAAAAACAATCAATGCTTTCCTATCCAATGTCAAGCAGACTGGATACCAGGAGACTGCCAGGGTTTACAACTGCCAAACGGGAAAACTCGAAACGCTGCGAGGTGATATTAGCGAATGGAGTTGTGGTCAACCCCTGACCGGATTTTCAACCGCAGAGCAAATGCTGCACTTGCCCGTCAAAAACACCCCTAGCATAGAGCGAGACCTGAAAGAAATTGCCATCGTCCGAGGTAACTCAGCCACTGATATTCAGGCGGCAATTGATCAGCCTGGTGTAAAGACGGTATTTTTGCCGAATCAGCTTTATCACATTGAACAACCGATTCAAATTCGTGGCAGTGCTGAAAAAATTGTTGGTATGAGAGCGACTTTTTCTCCAAATTCAGTCGGCCCGATCTTTCGCTTTGAAGACGGAGAGGCTCCTGTCGTTTCAATCGAACGTCTGGAAAAAGCAAGTATTGAACACAACTCAACGCGAGATCTCGTGGTTAAACACGCCACTTTGAGGTTTTATCGTAACACCGATGCCGGAACGGGAGATGTATTCTTTGAAGATGTCGTGGCAGGCTTAATTGAGATTCGGAACCAAAATGCCTGGGCTAGAAGCTTGAATGTGGAGGGAAGGCCCCAAGATCCAGAAGCCAAGGTCTTGAATGATGGGGGCTCACTATGGATTATGGGGTTGAAAACTGAGAAGCCGGGGACAATTCTAGAGACGAGAAACCAGGGTCAAACAGAAGTAATCGGTGGTTTTATCTACATCAACTCAGATATTCCCAATACGAATCCACCCCAGGCCCAGTACATCAATGATAACTCTCAGGTTTCGATTGTAACTCGCTCCTACTTGCCGACTGCAACAGGGTACGAAGTGTTGGTGCGCGAGATTCAGGGAAATACTGTCAATGACCTGGTCAATGAAAATCGCAGAAGCAGCGGTTTGTTCTTTCCCTATCTTGGATACTAAGGTGATTTCTGGAAAAGATTTTCCTGAGTAGTGAAGAGGTTGACCTGGATTCCAACCTATCCGGGAATGACATTGCTGGTATTTCCATCCTGAGAAATTGCCCCAGGTATCCAAGTTCGGAAACCCGTACATTATCGGCTGTTGCTATTCAGTTCCGCAGTTCGCTAAATTAGCACTCAGCACTGGAGAGTGCTAACTTAACTTGGGAAACCGTGGTTGGTGACTTGAGCACTGGTTCTGTACTCTCTAAATTTGTATGTTTATGATGACAGATTAGGAGGTTCACAATAATGGCAACTGTGGCTCTAAACGTTTCTACTGTAAAGCCGCTGGGCGATCGCGTTTTCGTAAAAGTTAGCGAATCTGAGGAAAAGACTGCAGGTGGAATTCTACTGCCTGATACAGCAAAGGAAAAGCCCCAGGTCGGTGAAATCGTTGCGATTGGCCCTGGAAAGCGCAATGACGATGGTTCTCGGGCTGAAATGGAAGTGAAGGTTGGTGATAAGGTGTTGTACTCCAAGTACGCTGGCACTGACATCAAGCTGAGCGGCGACGAATACGTTCTGCTGGCAGAGAAGGATATCCTGGCTGTTGTCAACTAGTTTTATTGACTCTATTGTCCAATTTGCTGCGTTCGTAACGGCGTAGCAAGGTCTTTTGATTCACGTAATCTACACATAGAAAATTAACAGAAAGGTTGGAAAGAAATGGCTAAGCGCATTATCTACAACGAAAATGCTCGCCGTGCTCTAGAAAAGGGCATGGACACACTGGCGGAATCCGTTGCCGTAACTCTTGGCCCCAAGGGACGGAATGTCGTACTGGAGAAGAAGTTTGGCGCGCCTCAAATTATTAACGATGGTGTTACTATCGCCAAGGAAATTGAACTGGAAGACAATATCGAGAACACTGGGGTAGCCCTGATCCGTCAGGCTGCTTCCAAGACCAATGATGCGGCAGGGGACGGAACCACAACTGCAACGGTTTTGGCCCACGCCATTGTCAAGGAAGGTCTACGCAACGTTGCGGCGGGTGCAAACCCAATTGAATTGAAGCGTGGTATTGATCGGGCAACTGCATTCCTGGTTGACAAAATTGCTGAGCATGCCCGTTCCGTCGAGGAATCCAAGGCGATCGCTCAGGTCGGTTCCATCTCTGCCGGAAATGACGACGAAGTCGGTCAGATGATTGCCGAAGCCATGGACAAGGTCGGCAAAGAGGGTGTAATTTCCCTGGAAGAAGGTAAATCCATGACCACCGAGCTGGAGATTACCGAGGGAATGCGATTTGATAAGGGTTATATTTCCCCTTACTTCGCAACCGATACAGAGCGGATGGAAGCCGTTCTGGATGAGCCTCATATCTTAATTACTGATAAGAAAATCACCCTGGTTCAAGACCTGGTTCCTGTCCTGGAGCAGGTGGCACGGGCCGGAAAGCCATTGATGATTATCGCTGAGGACATCGAGAAAGAAGCACTAGCCACTCTGGTAGTCAACCGTCTACGGGGCGTATTGAACGTTGCTGCGGAGAAAGCACCTGGATTTGGCGATCGTCGTAAGGCAATGCTAGAGGACATTGCAGTTCTGACTGGGGGTCAGGTAATCACTGAGGATGCCGGTCTAAAGCTAGAAAATGCCAAGATTGACATGCTGGGTAAGTCTCGCCGCATCACAATCACCAAGGACAACACCACAATTGTTGCCGAGGGCAATGAAGCAGAAGTAAAAGCCCGCTGTGAGCAAATTCGTCGTCAGATGGATGAGACTGAGTCCTCCTACGACCGCGAGAAGCTGCAAGAGCGTCTGGCAAAACTGGCGGGTGGCGTTGCCGTTGTGAAGGTTGGTGCAGCCACTGAAACCGAGATGAAGGATCGCAAGCTGCGTCTAGAAGATGCAATCAATGCAACCAAGGCCGCCGTCGAGGAAGGCATTGTTCCGGGTGGGGGTACAACCCTGGCTCTCTTGACACCAACTGTAGAAACTTGGGCCATAGAAAACCTTTCTGGTGAGGCGCTCACGGGTGCGATGATTGTGTCTCGTGCTCTGTCTGCTCCGTTGAAGCGTATTGCTGAGAACGCGGGTGAAAATGGTGCGGTCATTGCTGAGCGCGTCAAAGAGAAGGAGTTCAACGTAGGTTACAACGCAGCGGACAATACATTTGTGGATATGTTCGAGGCGGGTATCGTTGATCCGGCTAAGGTGACTCGTTCTGCAATTCAAAATGCTGCTTCTATTGCCGGAATGGTCTTGACAACTGAATGTATTGTGGTTGACAAGCCTGAGCCAAAGGATGCACCTGCACCTGGCGGTATGGGCGGTGATTTTGATTACTAATTGATTCGAGAGTTGAATCATCCAACTGAATCATCCAACTGAATCATTGAATTAGTCATCGTAGGGACGTTACATGTAACGTCCCTATTTTTTGTTGAGATCGGTGGGTTAGCGACTAATGTAGACCGATGGGAAGATAAGCGGAAATTACTTAACTCGACCGTTTATGAAAAATAAGAGTTAGGATGGTCGTTGTGCAAAGCAATACTCTGATAGTCTAAGGAATTAGACTAAAAAATCTACAAAGTCCTTTCAGATAGGTTCAGGTTAGGGTTGCTCAAACAGCTATAAATATCTACGCATTGAGTTGATAGATTGATCAAGACCAAAAAGTAACTGTATGGAAACAATAAATTTAAAATTTCTCCTAATTTTGTTAGGCAAGCCTGGCTACAAATCTTCCATCACTGATGTTCAACCCAATTCAAAGACTTCAGCCTCTGATAGAAACAAAGCCTGTCGTGGCCTTGGTAGTGAAGGATACGTAGAATACACTGAGAAAATTGAACAATTTCGGATCACCCCTGCTGGGAAGTCACTATTGGAAGAAGATATTGATAATTCTTTTGATGACCCTGTTGAAGCCATGAATCAACAGAAGGTTCTGAAAGCCTGTAAGAAAACAGGATCTGCCACACCAAGCAAAACTAATATAGATACTGCTGATCGGCAGCCGTTACTATCAAAAATGGTTGGTCAGGGCTTAATCGAGGAATCAAAGAAAAAGATTGAACAAGTTTGGTTAACAGAGCAAGGACAAGCATATCTCGCCAAAGAATTTCTTTTCGATAAAGAAGTAGGTGATCCAAAGTTAACTAAAAAGCAAATCAATAACTATCTCAACTTTCTTCGTACATACTTTTCCAGCCAAAGGATTGAAGTCGGTGAGGCCGAAGTAGCTCAAAAAGATTCACCCAAACCGAATGATGAAGAGATTTTACAAGCCATCACTGCACTGGATCAAGAATTGGGAACTGACAATTATTTGCCAATTTTCTACTTACGAGAAAAGCTGCAGCCGCCTCTATCTAGAGATGAACTAGATCAAGCATTGTATCGATTGCAGCGGCAGGATAAAATTGAGCTTAGTCTTTTGGTCGAAGCGATTCATTACACATCAGAACAGTTTAACGCTGGAATTCCCCAGGAAGCTGGTGGCCGACTATTTTATATTGCTGTAGAAACTGATTCCTTCTAAGTTCCCATATTTAAAAATCTGGATCAATATTAGTAGTGCTAGGAAAAGAAAATATGACATCAATCGACAAGGTCATCAAACAAGAGTTTAATCCATTCGATCCATTAACTTTCAGGACAGGTCATTTTTGGAAAGAGAATTCCCAAAGTCAATTTCAAACAGTTGATTCCATTCATCAAAAAGAATTTGATACCGTTGCGAAAGTTTTTCGGCTTGTATCCAAGGATCACAAAACCCGTTCGATCTTACTTTATGGAGATACTGGATCGGGTAAAAGTTATTTCTTAAAAAGAGTAAAATCTTACTTCGAATCACAGGCTTTCTTTGCTTACATCAGCCCGTGGACTGAAAGTAGTTATATTTGGCGGCATACTTTACGCTATACGGTTGATAGTCTGACTGAGAAACCAACCGGGCAAAAAGAATATCAGCTCCTTCTGAGGCTAAAGAAGTTATCTATTTTCGAGGATTCTAGTCTAGCCAAAAAAATGCTTGGAGAGCGGCGACTCTTTATTCAGAATTTCAAAAGCGCTTATCCTGCTGGAATCTATCAAGCTACAAAGTTCTTTGGTGTTTTTTTCGATTTAACAAATCCAGAATTGTATCCTCTAGCTTGTGACTGGCTGCGCGGAGAGGAGCTAGAAGAAGACGATATGGAGCGTTTAGGTGTCAAGTTTTCAATTGACAGCGAAGATAAGGCTCGTCATATTCTGGAAAACTTTGGTAGAATCTCAACTTCAACTCAGCCAATCGTCCTGTGCTTCGATCAAATTGAAAGTTGTCCTCGTCTACCAGATGGCTCTCCCGACTTACAACCTTTGATGAGCTTAAATACTACTTTCCATAACACAGGATTTCGTAATTTTTTTGTGATCTTAAGTATTACGAGAAGTAGTCTTAAGGATAGCCATAACAAGAACAAAATTCATCAATCTGACCTGGATCGCTTTGCCTGCGGGGTAAGGCTGAAAGATATCAATCTCGAACAGGCAAAAGAGCTGTGGGAGGAACGCCTGGCTCCACTTCATGCTCAAGCAGTTCCCTGCCCAGAATCAACCATTTATCCGCTAGAGTTCCGTGCTCTCGAAAAGAGCTTTCCGGGTGGAAAAGCAAATGTTCGGAAAGTTCTTTATCTTGGACAAAAGTTATTCTCAGACTATAAGAACAAAATTCTCGATATCGAAGTTGATGAACCGACAAAGCCAGATACTGACTACATTTTTAAACGAATCTGGCAGAGTGAATTTCGGAAAGTTCAAGAAAGTGTTAATCGAATTCGATATTTTTCCTCTCTAGAATTAGCATCAATGCTACGGAAAACTTTAGCTGCTTTGGGTATTCCTGATGTTAAAACTAACTTTTTGCCGAGTCAAACCTATAAAAGTTATTCCCTGAGCTTCACCCACCCCACAACTTCTCAAGCGCTAGGTGTTTTGTGGACAGAGGAACCTAACTCAACGACGTTCTATCACATGATGCGAGCTTGCCATAAAGTTCTCCATCACGCTCCAGAGCAAAGCTTGTATTTGATTCGAGCTGAAAAACTGAGTCGGCCAAATACAAAAGGATACAAGGTTTATAGTGAAATTTTTACCCATACCCTGAATCACCAGCACTTAAAACCGAACTTAGAATCTGTACATTACCTTGCAACCTATAATCGCTTACTGAACTCCATTAATGCTGGAGAAATATTCATCGAAGATGAAATATTAGATGCAGAGCAATTTAACAAGCTGGTTCGAGAGGCAGAGGTGATGAAAAACTGTCCTTTGCTTCAAGACTTGAAGATTTTTGCTAAAGTTACGCCGCCTCCTCCACCTATCAAGGAGTTTTTGCTAGAGACAGTCAAGGGGCAACAGATGATTGGCAGATCACTTCTAGTTCAAAATACAGTGACAAACTTTCAGCCTATTGATCAAAATTTTGTGGATTCCTCATTAGAACAGCTTTTTCAGGACAATTTGCTTCGTTTGTTGAATCCTACGGCAAAGTATGAAGCACAATTAATCTGTGTTATTCCAAAGAATTAAGCGATATATAGTAATCCTGAATCAATCATGAAAAGTACTATGGAGGGGTTTGGGGACGTTCCAAGAAGGGGGGACCGCCCCCTTCACCCCCATTTCACAAATCATTTGTGACTGCTATTGAACTTCAGTTGTTTGGGTTGATTCTGTAAAACCCAACGAAATACACACTGAATATCATCATGTTTTATCTGACGCAAGACTCAGACATCCGGCAATGTATTACGTATCTGAAAAACCATAAGACTATCTGGCTCGATACTGAAGTCGCAGATTGGCATACACCGAATAAAAGACTTTCCCTGATTCAAGCAACAATCGACCCGAATGATTTATCAGGTCAATCTGCTTATCTGATGGATGTTTTAGATTGTCCTCATTTGATTCATGAGTTCATTCAACAGATCATGGTAGACCCAAAAATTCAAAAGGTATTTCATAATGCCAGCTACGATTTGCAATTTCTAGACAAAAATCAATCCAAGAACATTATCTGCACTCTCAAGCTTGCTAAAATAATTCCCCTTGAAACTTTAGGGACTCCCAATCGCAAGCTCAAAACCCTGGCAGTAGGATTGTGTGGGTTTTCCAATATTGATGTGACCGAACAAAGTAGTGACTGGGGCCAACGTCCACTTACCCAGCAGCAATTGAACTATGCAAAAATGGATGTGGTCTACCTTGCCCAGGTTCATCGTCGATTATTAGAACTGAAACACCCAAACTCCATGAGTCCGACAAACTCTGCAACTTCGACTGACTCAGCCTTTAGCGTGACGGATGTTCGCGTCGCCTTTGAATGTCCCCGGTTATTTTATCTGGGTCATCGTTTTGGTGGCATGACGATGTTTCTACCCAAAAATGAGATTTCTGGGATTGGTCGTGGATTTCATCAACTCTCGGAAAAACTGGCTAAGCTGGTTCAAACCGATCCCCACTTCAAAACCTTATTCGATCCTCCCCAAGAAACGCTTCAAGTTAATGATCTTGCGGCACAGATCCAGACTGTTTGCTATGAAAAAGTTTTCTATCCACTACTAACTGAAAAAGTTCAGACTGAACCCCAGAAAGCACCCGCCTTTTATCAGCTCTGGCAAGGTCTCACTCGATTAATTCATCGTTGGACAGAACTACTGGTGAATAATCGAAAGTATTGTGATGCTGAAACTGTCATTCAAAAAACGTTAATCGATATCAAACCAAAAATTGAACACGTCTTTCAGCTACCGAATGGGAATCAGCAGCTTGTTCGTGGTATTTTTGACAGCCTGATTTATGATTTTGAACAGCATCGGTTGTGCATCATTGAGTACAAAACCTACCAATCTCCTGATCAATCAGCTCAACTTGCTCAAGTTGCTTTGTACAGCTATATGTTGCGAGAAAAGCTAGGAGTTCCGATTGATTCTGCCGTTTACAGTGTTTTGCCGGACTGGCAGGAACTTTCCTTTACCTGGGATCAGCTTGAGAATACTGTTCATCAAATGATTCCACAAAAATTGCAACAAATGCAGGATTGGATCGCGTGGCAACCTTCCAATCCCGATCCACCTCCTGAAACACTTCAGACGGAACTCTGCGAAATTTGTCCTCAGCGTAAAAAGTGCCAAACCTTTTTTGAAGTAGATTCTGAGTTTAACCAAATTTCCAAGTCACAGAAAAGCCCTACTAATAAAGTTTTTAAGGCTAGTGATTCTAAGACTAAGAACTCTAAAGTTATAACTCCTCAAAAGACTAGTTCTCAAGCGACAACCTCTGAACCTATTAAAAAAGATAATAAGATTTCTCAGTCAGATCTCCCAGAAATTCAACCTGTTCAGGATCAATCAGACTCCGTTAATGCAGACCAAATGGGTCAGGAACTCGTCACCACCCTTGAATCCTTTGGCATCAAAACCGACTATATTGGCGCTGCAATTGGCCCCGCTTTTATTCGTGTAAAGCTGAAACCTCATCCAGGTGTTAAAGTAGCTTCTCTCTTAAGATTGTCAGATGATCTACAAGTTCAACTTGGAATTGGCCAGCCGCCTTTGATTGCTCCGAATGTTGGATTTGTGAGCGTTGATCTACCTCGGCCCGATCGCCAAACTGCCCTTTTCAACTCCTATGTACAGCCCCAGGAAACTGATCCAGGTGCTCCCCTTAAGGTTGCCATTGGTGTGAATCTGGACAATCAACTGATTGACGCTGATCTATCCGATTCAAATACGTGTCATTTTCTAGTGGGTGGTACGACTGGCAGTGGAAAGAGCGAATTTCTTCGATCTATGTTGTTGAGTTTGCTGTATCACCACTCTCCTAGGCAACTGAGGATTGCTTTGGTTGATCCCAAGCGAGTTACGTTTCCGGAATTTGAGCAGATGCCCTGGCTTTACGGGCCTGTGGTCAAAACGGATGGGGATGCGATTCAATTGATGGGGAACCTGGTCGATGAAATGACCTCACGCTATCAAATGCTGGAGTTGGCTGGATGCCCGGATATTAAGACCTACAACCAAACTCAAGCTACGCCACTTGACCGGATTGTTTGCATTTTCGATGAGTATGCTGATTTCATGGCGGAAAAGGAAATTCGTCAGGAATTAGAACTCAGCATCAAACGACTGGGGGCAATGGCCAGGGCGGCGGGGATTCACCTGATTATTGCGACTCAAAGGCCAGAGGCAAATGTTGTTACTCCCTTGATTCGTTCCAACTTACCAGGGCGAGTGGCACTCCGAACCGCAAGTGGAGATGACTCTAAGATTATTCTGGGTGGGAGGCAAACCTTAGCGGCTCAGCTTTTAGGAAAAGGAGATCTGTTGTATCAAGTTGGTGCAAAGCTAGAGCGATTGCAGAGCTTATTTGCGCCAGAAGTTCAACTGCCCTGATTTTGATAGCAGACCTACTACGGCAAAACTCATGCTGGAGAAGCATGCAAAAGCGACCAAGTTAAGGCACAATAATAAGAAATGTTAAGTTTTATTATGGCAACCCCTATGACTACTCCTGAACAACGGAAACAGAAGATTAAAGACCACCTCTCTCGCAGTCTCGGAAAATTCACCAAGGATTCCGATATGACGATGGGATTAACCAATTCTTCTGCTCGCAAGGAACGCATCATGAATCATTTGCGTTTGACCAAGGGTAATTAATTTCAATGATTCTCAAAGGCTGGGGCCTACCCAGCCCTCATGTCTCTCGCTTAACCACATTTCTCATTCGTAGGAGTTGCCTCAATCATCTTTTTAGGATTGGGCAGGTTAGGATTGTTCATATTAATCTAAAACTAAGTTGACTAAAACAGCATCTTTTGTATTAGAATCAGCGATTAGATATAGCAATCCTGAATCAATTATGAAAAGTATTATGGAGGGGTTTGGGGACAAAGTCCCCAAGCAGGGGGCAAAGCCCCCATAACCCCCTATTAACAAAAAATTTGTGATTGCTATACATAGGCTCTTCCGTATCAAGGGGGAGGATGGTATACTGAGATACAATATAAGTCAACACCTCTCATGGATATACATCTTGATACTCTACTCAATTTGCCCTATGTAACGGTCGAAAGCTGTATTCAAAAGTCTGGTGAGGTGTATTTAAT
>JBHJGO010000009.1:0-136422 GCA_050331715.1 Microcoleaceae cyanobacterium | reverse complement strand
TACTGTAATAAGTTTTCCGTTATTGTTGCAACAGCGGAAGAAGATGGTGAACAACTTCAGAGTTTCAATCCTGCGGCAGAGTTGGCAGTGATTCCCAATGGGGTGGATTTAGAATTATTTCCCTACAGGGTTGAGAGTCCTGACGGTCATCAGTTGATTTTTGTTGGAGCAATGGACTACATTGCAAATGTGGAGGCGGCTCGATTTCTAGGTCTAGAGATTTTGCCTGCCCTACAGCAGCGCTATCCTGATGCAAGCCTGGTGCTGGCGGGTGCTAAACCTGCCCCGGAAGTTCTAGAGCTGGCAAAGCGACCAGGGGTAATCGTGACAGGTCGCGTCCCTTCAATGGCAGAATATTTACATCAAGCAACGGTGTGTGTGATTGCAATGCGGATTGGCTTCGGGATCAAAAACAAAACCCTGGAGGCCATGGCGGCAGGAGTCCCTGTGGTCGGCAGTGATCGGGGTTTAGAAGGTTTAGCCGTTGATGGTGACAATGTTCCCTTGCGGGCTTTACGGGCCAATAGCGTTCCAGAATATGTTGCAGCAATTAGTCGTTTGTTTGAAGATGCAGATCTACGGCAAACTCTGGCAAAAAATGGGAGAGAATTAATTGAGTCCAGGTACACCTGGGAACGGGCTGGAGAACAGTATGAAACCGTTTTACTGGGGGGAACCTGAAGTGAAGCGTGTAATTTCGTCTAGGCTGACGTTTTTTTTGGCTGGATTGATCACCAAGTAGGAAGGGCAGAGCGGGATTATGGAACACAATAAGTTTGATCGCCAGATTAATCGCCGAATCTATCGCCGGAAACGTGCCCCTAAAACCTGGCCACAGATGATTCGTCTGTTGCAGCGGTTTGGCTGGCTCAAATCTCAGGATACTAAGCCCTTGTCAGCCTATCCAACTGATGCACCCCAACTCTCCGATTCTGGCAAGCTGAGAAAGCGTGAATCTCCGTCCGGTTTTTCTTCTCTCTGGCGGAAATGGATAGCGGATGGCGTTGCTTTTACCCTGCTATTTGGTGGCACAGTTCTTATCTCAACTGCGGGTTGGTTTAGCTATCGATTAATTCTGAATCCTGATGTGGGCATCTGGCTCAATCAATTTTTACCCAGTTGGGCCTATATCCCGCTACAGCGCCACGAAGCAATTCAAACCCTGGAGGAGATTCGGGCCAGTTTAGAAGAGCAGGGATTAGGATTGGGTTCACCGCTGCCGCTTACCCTGACAGGCGTGGAGCCGACTGAGAGTTCTGGGATTAAGTCCGTTGGCTTTCTGCGACCTTTTCTCCAGTCTGAGGATGCTCTGATCCAGCAATCCGCTGATGTCTTAGTTCCAGTTACTCGCGAGTATCACACCACCGTCGCCCATCCCTGTGAAAAGGATTGCAAGGAAATTGTCGAACTGCGAATCTACAAGGCAATTGACCTACCCTATCATCGTCCTGGCAGCCCCCAACACTTCCGTCTGGCCCATAAATTGGAAACCAAAGGCCCAGCAGAATCCTATGTGATTGCTCCCTTTATTAGTAATCGCATCAGCCAACAGCGATCAAACAAACCCCTACCCCTGAGCAAAATTACCCAATTCGCCGGGAATGTTCCCCAGGAGGGCCTCTGGTTCAATCTCAGTGGAGAACGGATCATGGGTCAAAAGGTTGTTCCCTATGGTCAGGTAATCCATTACAACCCCAATTACTATCATCTGAGTATGATGTTGAATTGGAAAAGTTCAGCAGGCCAGCAACCGATTTGGCAGCAGGTCACCGATGACCCAGAACTAGAGTTATTGGTGGAGGAAACCATTGGTCTAGAACCCCATTTTGAGATTTATCAGGTACAGCCCCGTCAGTTCCAACCGAACCGCATTGAGCTGTCGAGTATTTCCCTGAAAGAAGAGGTAGTGGATCACTACGCCTATCGCAAGGCACTGAGACTCGCCCGCAGTGGGCTGTGGTCTCCGGCCCTGGAAATGATGCAGCCTGTAAAGGAAAATGTGGGCAAAAACCGCAGATATCCCAGTAAATGGCCCGAAGTCGCTGAGTCGCAACTGGATTTAATCCAATTTCACGCCAAAATTACCCAAGCTCAAGCCACTGCTGCCTGGGCCAGTCCAAGTCAAAAGGTTCTGGCAGGATTGATCGATGGTCGCTGGACAGAGGCGATAGAAATGGTTGAGACGCAACAGGTGGACTCCGGACAAGTGAATACTCTGCTCCAGGAAGACAGTGGACGGCTGAGAACTCGTATCAAAGCGGCTCTGGCTGAGAACCCAGAAATCCCAGAATTACAAGCTTGGGGAGCCTTACTCGTAGCAGCACAAGCAGGACGTGATGAAGCGCGATCCTGGCTCAATCAAGAGTCCGTAGCCAGTCCAGAGACGAAGAATTGGATTTTGGAGCTGTTGGATTAGGATGATTTTTTGCTAAGTCCTCTGACAGGATCAGAGGCACGGGGGAAGCACAAGTAAAGCCCTCAAGCAAGCTTTAGAGAGGCGCACGACATCAGCCAAAACAACCTGACCACTGTCATGGCAATCAGTCGTGCTGTTGTCTCTCGCTGGTTCCATAACTGTTAGAAATCACATAACAACCGCTGTCATTCCTACACAGGTGAGAATCCAGGCAACCCCTTAGCTATAGCAATCACAAATGATTTGTGAAAAGGGGATGAAGGGGCGTTGCCCCCTTCTTGGAAAATCCCCAAACCCCTCCATAGTGCTTTTCAGGATTGATTCAGGATTGCTATATCAGAAAATTCTTTTTAAAATACAGCACTTGTGAAAAGAGAAAATTTTCAAAATTTAACAATTTCGATCCTAAGTTGATAAAACTAAATATAAAAATTTGATGAAATGAAAACATTAATACGGTAAACTTATTTTCATAAGAGTTAATTCAGCCAGGGTTCATCCCCAAACGTTCCATGAATAGTTTGCAATTGGATCGATTACCAGCACAAGTTCAACCTGCAAAACGACTGCTGAATCCAGATCAACAGGTGAATTTTGGCTGTAATCTCAAGTGGAAACTGGGACGCAATCGGAATGACTCATTATTCACAACAGTGCTTTTTAGAGGCCATGCTAGCCTGCGACGAAAGCGCAATGTTTCATTCTCTCAGTAGGTGATGTTATTTAGTTAACTGACACTTACATCTGTCAATACTTCTGCCGATATCGTTTCAAGTTGGTGTTGCCAGTTTTCAATCGTGCTCTTCACCACTTCTCAGGATTAATTTCTACTTCTAGGAATTAGTTGGGTTTGAATGGCTTGTATTGAAATCTATCTAAAGACAGATTTCTCCAATCCAGGTCACCCTGTCAAGGTATCATCATTTATGATCGCTTTCAGAGACTGTGGCAAGCGTTTGAAGACTAGCACACTGACAAAGAAAAGCCCCCATTCCTGGACAGAAAAGGGGTCAACTTAAACACTTATAAGTCGGTGATTTTATCACTTTTGCTTGCTTTTGGCAATTGTCGGGATTGCTGCTGGAGGGGTATGCCTTTTGAAGCAACTTCTGACTGAAGACTCTTATCTTGAAGCAAGCATTTAAGGGATTGATTGCTGAACGATTTCCGAGTCGGTGTGAAGTATTTCTTGTCAACAAATACGATTTGGAAAAAATACATGACTGCAATTCTTAATCTACCCAAAGCACGACCTGTAACTCCAGTTGGAATTCTTTCTGAACAGCTAGAACATGCGGTTCAATTAATGGCTCAGGCCGAGATTCCTGCCGAACTTGCAGAGTCAATTCGAGCCGCCTATCAATTGGCAGCGGGTTTAGATTCTTACTTAGAAAACTGCACCAATCAGGAGTCAGAGGCCCTGCGACAGCTATCGGAAAAAACCCGTCGCGAACCCTGGGATCAACGATTTTCCGATGGAGAAACGGTACGGCATTTAGAACAGGAAATGCTGTCTGGGCATGTCGAAGGCCAAGTGCTGAAGCTTTTGGTACAAATGATGGCAGCCAAGCGGATCTTGGAAATCGGCATGTTTACGGGATACTCTGCCCTGGCGATGGCAGAAGGCTTGCCGGAAGACGGGGAACTCATTGCCTGTGAAGTGGATGACTATGTTGCCAATTTTGCCCAGCAATGCTTCCGCACCCTGCCCAACGGCGACAAGATTACGGTGAAAGTTGCACCCGCTCTGGAAACGATGCGTCATCTGGCGGAGTTGGGAGAGAGCTTTGACTTTGTTTTCATTGATGCGGATAAGAAGGAGTACGTTGACTACTTCAACTTGTTGATGGATAGCAATCTACTCGCTCCCCACGGGATAATTTGTGTGGATAATACCTTGTTTCAAGGACAGGCTTACCTCTCTGACGATCAACAGACGGCCAACGGGGCAGCGATCGCCAAGTTCAATCAAGTTATCGCTGAGGACGAGCGAGTTGTGCAAGTTCTGTTGCCCTTGCGGGACGGGCTGACAATCATTCGACGCAAGTAGATGATAGTAAGACGTAATGATGCTACAAATTTTCTTTGTTCAGAATCAGCAAGTCTCTGCCTTTCTACAGAATCTGGGGACTCTGCTATTACTTCTGATTGCTTTTCCCATTAATCTGGCAATTGTTTTGTTGTCCCTTGTAAAGTCTCTCCTGCTCCCAGCACCTTCCATCAAACCCAATCCTGATGGCAAGCGAATTCTGATTACAGGCGGCAAAATGACGAAGGCCTTGCAACTGGCACGGGCGTTTCATGATCAGGGACACGAAGTTTTCCTGGTTGAGACTCGTAAATATTGGCTAACGGGACATCGGTTTTCCAGGGCTGTCAAGGGATTCTACACGGTAACTGACCCAAAGAAAGACGAGGTAGGGTTTTGTCAGAATTTACTAAACATTGTTCTCCAGGAAGAGATTGATGTTTTTGTTCCGGTTACAAGTCCCATTGAGAGTTACTACTGTTCGGTTGCCAAACCTTTTCTGCAAACCTACTGCGAAATAATTCATTTCGACGTGGAAACCACTCAGTTGTTGGATGATAAATATGCCTTCATTCAGCACGCAAAACAACAGGGCTTGTCGGTTCCCCAATCCTTTTTGATTACTGATCCGCAGCAGGTTCTAGGTTTTGACTTTGCGGCAGATGGCCGTCAGTATATTCTCAAGAGTATTCCCTATGACTCTGTGCGTCGATTGGATTTGACAAAACTCCCCCTGTCCTCCAGAACTGAGTTAGAAAACTTTGTTCAATCCCTGCCGATTAGTCAGGACAAACCCTGGATCATGCAGGAGTTTATTCGAGGGCAAGAATACTGTACCCATAGCACTGTGCGGAAGGGAGTAATTCGGCTGCATTGTTGTTCAGAATCTTCTCCCTTTCAAGTGAACTATGAACAGGTTGATAATCCAGAAATCTACAACTGGGTGAAGATCTTTGTTCAGTCCTTGAATCTCACAGGTCAGGTATCCTTTGATTTCATTCAAGCACCGGATGGTCAGGTTTATCCCCTGGAATGCAATCCGCGCATTCATTCAGCTATTACCATGTTCCATGACCATCCAGACGTGGCAACCGCTTATTTAACAGATGCGGCCACAGCGGATCAACCCCCGATCACCCCCTTGCCGAATAGCCAGCCAACCTATTGGCTGTATCATGAACTCTGGCGATTGACGGATGTCAGATCCTGGAGGGATTTGAGGGCCTGGTGGCGCAAGGTCAGTCAAGGAACCGACGCAATTTTTCAGGCGGAAGATCCGTTGCCCTTTTTGATGGTGCATCACTGGCAAATTCCGTTATTGTTGTTGAATAATTTGCGACACCTGAAAGGTTGGATTCGGATTGATTTCAACATCGGTAAACTAGTGGAATTGGGAGGAGATTAGTCACGCTCATGACGGATCAAGTCTGGATTGCGGTCACATTTATTGGATTTCTGCTGCTGTTCACGGCAGTGGGAATCTATTCTTCCACCCAGAAACAAAGCACCACGGCGGATTACCTACTGGCTAGCCGCAATGTAAATCCCTGGTTAACGGCTCTCTCTGCCCTGGCAACGGGTCAGAGCGGGTTCCTGTTCATCGGCCAAATTGGATTTGCCTATACTCGCGGAATTTCTGCGCTCTGGCTCACGATTGGCTGGGCTGTAGGAGATTATCTGGCCTGGGGGCTGGTGTTCCGGCGACTGCGGGAGGTTTCAGAAACCCAAAATACCGAAACCGTTTCAGCTTTTCTAGGCCAGGAAACCGGAAAATACCGCTGGGTCACGCTAACTTCGGCGCTGATCACCCTGGCCTTCCTGGGTTCCTATGCGGCGGCTCAACTGGTCGCGGGGAGCAAAGCGCTGAATGCAGTATTTGGCTGGAATTACTCTCTGGGAATTATCGCCGGAGCGGTAATTGTGGTGTTGTATTGTTTCTCTGGCGGCATTCGGGCTTCGATCTGGACAGATACGATTCAGTCCTTGATTATGACGGTTTCGCTGGTGCTACTGCTGGTGGTGGCGGTGATTGACTGTGGCGGTCTGGATCAACTCTGGACAACCCTGACCAATCTTGATCCGAACTTAACCCGTTGGCGTCCGACGAATCTCCCGCTGGGTTTATTCCCCTTTCTGATTGGCTGGATGGTGGCGGGTTTTGGAGTCGTAGGCCAGCCCCATATTCTGGTTCGAGCCATGGCGATCAATTCAGCGGATCGGATTCAGTTCGCGCGAAATTTCAAAATTGCCGTGGGTACGGTGAATTCTGTTTCTGCGATTGGTGTTGGTCTAGCGGCTCGCGTTCTGCTGCCCGATCTACTGACTCAGGGAGATCCAGAATTGGCCCTGCCCTTTCTTTCCATCGAACTCCTGCCGGTTGTTCTGGTGGGAATGATGATGGCTGGACTATTCTCAGCAACCATCTCAACGGCTGACTCCCAAATCCTCTCCTGTTCCGCCGCCCTCAGTCAGGATATCTTTCCGCAAGCAGCCAAATCCTATCGCTGGGTCAAGGTTGGAACTTTGGTTGTCACTGCAATCATTCTTGTCATTGCCCTAACTGACACGAGCAATGTCTTCGCATTGGTGACCTTTTCCTGGTCAGTCTTAGCGGCTGGCTTGGGGCCACTGCTGGTTCTACGGGCCTGGGAACGACCGGTGGGAACGGGGGTGGCGATCGCCATGATGCTGACTGGAATTGCAGCGGCTCTCTTCTGGAATCTCGGTTTAAATCTATCGGGCGTTGTTTACGAAGTATTGCCAGGCATGCTAGCTGGAACGCTGGTTTACTTCATCGCTCAAACCGTAACGCAAAAATTCTTTTCAAGCTCATCTTCAAGCTCATCTTCAAGCTCATCTTCCGAACAAATTCCTAATAGAAATTCCAAATATAGCAATCGCGAATGATATGTGAAATAGGTGTAAAGGGGGCGATACCCCCTTCTTGGAAAGTCCCCAAACTCCTTTACTTTTTTCGCGATTGATTTAGGAATGCTATAGATTCTAAATAAACTCCAAATAACACTATGACTCAACTGATTTCTTCACCTGCTGTATCTTCAGGACAGCAAACTGAGACCTTGCGAGTGCTGCATCTAGCCGGTTCACGGGTGTCTGAGTTCTACTACGATCTCTCCCTGATGTATGTCAGAGAAGTGGTTCAACCCGCTGGCGTTCAAAGCCACTACGTGATTGTTCATCCCGATGGATGCTGGCAGTTGGGTGCTTCCCTGGATTCCCTCTCAGAAAAGTTGTCTTTGCAACAGATGATTGGCCAGTTGCCCGCCATCGATGTAGTTGTGCCCCATATGTTTTGCTTTCCTGGCATGACCAGCTTTCGGGCCTTTTTTGAAGATATGCTGGGCATTCCTGTGGTTGGATCTCCAGCGCACTGTACGGCGTTGGCGACAGACAAAGCCCAAACCCGTAGCGTAGTTCAGACCGTAGGGGTTCCGGTGGCCCAGGCTCAGCAATTACGTCCGGGGGAAAGCCCTAGTTTGGAACCGCCATTCATCGTAAAACCTAACGCAGAAGACAATTCCAGGGGCGTAACTTTAGTCAGGGAACCGTCTGAAATTTCCGCCGCACTACAAATCGGCTTTGAGTTGGACAATACATTACTGGTAGAGGACTACATTCCAGGACGAGAAATCCGCGTCGGGGTGCTGGAACGGGCCGGAGAATTGCAGGTATTACCGATGGCAGAGTATCTGTTCCCCGGAGACAATCCGATCAGAACGGTGAGCGACAAACTGGAACTGCGCGCCGATGGCACTCCAATTCAGCAATGCCGGGAAACAAAGGGAAAAACGGCCTGCCCTGCCCAGGTTACCCCAGAACTCTCTGAAAAATTATCAACGGCTGCTAAGCAGGCCCATATTGCCTTGGGATGTCGAGATTTCTCACTGTACGATTTTCGGGTTCATGCAGAAACGGGAGAGCCTTATCTGCTAGAAGCAGGTTTGTTCTGGTGTTTTGGTCGGATTAGCATCATTTCCCATATGTTAACTGCGGATGGACAGAACCTAGAGGAAGTTTCACTAGAACTCTGGCGCAAAGCAGCGAACCGAACTCGAATTGCCTGTGGTTCTTTGTTCAAACACGCAGTAGGGGCAGAGTGACCCTGACCCTAAGGGGAAGACAAACGCCGGGTTACCAGTGACCAACCCCCAACGCTATCAATTTTTTCTGCATCCGGTAATCGTAAATCGCTCAATGCCTCCTGATTTAGCAAAAGATAGGGCTGGTCACTGGTTTGCCAGATTTCTTTTAACTCTCTCGAAGAACGGGAACGAATTTTGCGATCGCCATAGAAATTCAACGAGGGGCGGCTGTAGGGGTGAGAGGTGTAGATTTTGGCCGCTTGGGGAGCAGAGGTTTGAATCATGGCGGCAACAGGTTTCACCGGGTAATCTTCCGCCAGTTCCCAAACCCAATGACTGGAGTGAAAAAACATCAGCAACGATAGATAGCTACCCCAAATCAGAATCACAAGAAATTGCCGTTCCCGTTGAAACAGCAACAGTGCGGTGAAGGCCATCGTAATTCCACAGGCTCCCATGGCCAATTGCAGATCCGTTTCTACCATAGTGGGATGGATTCTGGGCAAGAGATGACCGTAATATAAACAGGCAACCAACCCTGCCGCTGCGATCACGATAAAAATCGGCCAGAGTTGCTGGGGCTGCGGACACAAAGATTCAAGCGAGGCTTCCGTTTGATCGGACTTTTCCTGGAGCCAACGTCCGGTTTCAGGATCTCCCTCTCGCCAGATTTCCGCCAGATAGAATCCAATGCACAAGGCCATTGCCGGATAGAGCGGCAGCACATACCAAGGCAACTTTGTCCCCATGAGAGAAATCGCACCCAGATAAACCCCTGTCCACACTAGAATCAGTCGAGACCAACTGAAGTTGCGATGGTTCCAGGTAAATTGCAACGCTTGGGGCCAGAAAATTAGCCAGGGCCAACTGTACTTCAACAACTCCACCAGGTAATACCACGGCCCACCGCCATTGCTTTCAACCGAGTCCCAAACCCGTTTCAGGGACTGATCAAATAAATTCGCGCCAAAAAATTCCGGTCTTTCTAATCCCTGGGCGATATACCAACCCACCACGGGCAAACTGCCTAACAATAAACCAATCCAGAGATAAGGCGATCGCAACAATCGCGGTGTATCCCACAACAGAAACAGGGCGGTAATGGCTCCCAGTAAAATCCCCAGCAAAATTCCCTTCGTCAAGCATAGGAGACCAAAGGCCAAACCTGATCCCAGGGCATAGCGCAGATTTCGTCGCGATCGCATCACACACCACAACATAGCGATCAATAGAAACAGAACCGTTCCCTCCAGCATGGCCAAACGTCCCTGCCGTACCACAGGCAATAGGGTTAAATACACCAGCGCGGAGAATAGGGCAGGAGTGCGTTGGGGTGAGAGTTCTCGACCAAGCGAATAGAGCCAGGGAACTGAAATAGCAGTTAACAAGGCCGAGGGAAGTCTCGCCATCCACTCATTCACTCCACCCAACTGATAGGTGATTGCGACTAACCCATGCACCAGTGGTGGTTTATTCAGATATGGATCACCGTGCAAAGTCGGATAGAGCCAGTTCGATTCTCCTTGAAGAATTTCGCGGGCCACTTGAGCTACAATTCCCTCATCCCAATCCCGGAGTGGAACACCGCCTAGATTAATGCTGTAGAGAAGTAGGGCTGCCAGGAACAGCATCATCATCCATAGCCCGTCAGTGCTGATCGATTGAATCCAGGAACGATTCTGGAAGCGCTTCGGATGGAAAAGTTGTCGGGCCATAAATTAAAACTGGAGAAAAAATACCGTGACGAATTGCCGAAATATCTCGCTACAATGAGAAAATAGATTTTTACTGTAGAGTGATAGACGCTGCAAACCCAATGGAAGTTCTAGAGATCAAGCGAGAAGTCGAAACGTTGTCGAGTCGCCTGGGAAAATCCCAGGACTATCTTTGACATTCCAGCCATTGAAGCCAAGATTCAGGATTTAGAACAAATTGCAGCCCAACCCGAATTCTGGGATAGCCAAGATACGGCCCAGGGAACATTGCAGGAACTTAACGATCTTAAGTCCATTCTGCAACAGCAGGAACAATGGCACAAATCCCTGGAGAATACCCAGGCAATTCTGGAACTCCTGGAATTGGAGAGTGATGAGCTGCTGTTCGAGGAAGCTCAATCCACGGTGCAGCAGCTAAACCGAGAATTTGATCAGTGGGAGCTACAGCAGTTACTCTCCGGTGCTTACGATAAAAGTGGAGCCGTTCTAACGATCAATGCGGGGGCAGGCGGCACTGATGCCCAGGATTGGGCCGAAATGTTGCTCCGAATGTACACCCGCTGGGGTGAAGCTCACGGATACAAGGTTCAAATGGCAGAGCTTTCCGAGGGAGACGAAGCCGGAATTAAATCTGCGGCATTAGAAATTGAAGGTCGCTACGCCTACGGCTATCTCAAGGCAGAGAAGGGCACCCATCGCCTGGTCAGAATTTCTCCATTCAACGCCAACGGCAAACGCCAAACCAGTTTTGCCGGGGTAGAAGTGATGCCGATCCTGAATCAGGAAGTAGAGTTAGAAATTCCCGAGAAAGATTTGGAGATCACCACCTCCCGTGCTGGGGGCAAGGGCGGACAGAACGTGAACAAAGTAGAAACAGCGGTGCGAGTGGTTCACTTGCCCACGGGCTTGGCGGTTCGGTGTACCCAGGAGCGCAGCCAGCTCCAGAATAAGGAAAAAGCATTAGCTCTTTTGAAGGCAAAATTGTTAATTGTGGCCCAGGAACAACGGGCAAAGGAAGTTGCTGAAATTCGGGGGGATTTGGTTGAGGCGGCCTGGGGTAATCAGATTCGTAACTATGTGTTTCATCCCTATCAAATGGTGAAGGATCTACGAACAAACAAGGAAACAACTGCCATTGATGACGTGATGAATGGGGAACTTGATCCCTTTATCGAAGCCTACTTGCAGCAGGAAAATCAATTGGTTGAGAGTCAGACAGCTTAATGCTCTGACTCTACAGCGTTTCTAACGCTGGTGGAGTACAGGAGGTTGGGGCGCAATGTGCTCCAGCCTCTCAAGTTTGTACCTCACCAGATCGGGAAAGGCTATGTTTTGTAGTTAAAGATACAAACTTTGTGATTTGACATCTCGATAATGCAGTTTATCAATCGATTAAGTTCATCGACCGAATCAATTCAGGTAGCAAGTTAACTGAATCGGCAGTTGGTGTATCTCTCTTGTAAAGCACTGAGCAAATCGTCTAGGAGTAAGTAGTTCGTAATGTCAAGTCAGTTTGGTAGACGTAGATTTTTAATTTATGGGTCAGCCGCCTTCGGAACCAGCCTGTTGCTGAAGGCTTGTGCACCGAGCGGAGATGATACCTCTTCTGAGGATACAGATTCAGCCACAACCGAGGATACGGCAGAAGCACCGGCCGGTGATGCCGCGCCTGCAGACGGCGACACCATCAAAGTCGGAATTCTGCACTCTCTCAGTGGAACTATGGCGATTAGTGAAACCACTGTGGTTGATGCAGAGAAACTGGCAATCAAAGAGATTAATGAAGCGGGAGGCATACTTGGGAAGCAGATTGAAGCAGTTGTAGAAGATGGGGCCTCTGACTGGGATACCTTTGCGGAGAAAGCAGAAAAATTAATTGACCAGGATCAGGTGGCCGTTGTTTTTGGGTGCTGGACATCCGCGAGTCGCAAGAAGGTGCTGCCGGTATTTGAAGCAAAAGATCACATGCTGTGGTATCCGGTACAGTACGAAGGCCAGGAATGTTCCAAAAATATCTTCTACACTGGAGCCGCTCCCAACCAACAGATTGAGCCTGCGGTGGATTGGTTGCTAGAGAATAAGGGTACGGACTTCTTCCTGGTCGGTTCCGACTATGTTTTCCCTAGAACGGCGAATACAATCATCAAGGAACAACTGGCCGCTAAGGGCGGCAATACCGTTGGTGAGGATTATTTACCATTAGGCAATACCGAGGTGACCCCGATTATTGCCAAGATTAAACAGGCTTTACCCAATGGTGGTGTAATCTTCAACAGCCTTAACGGAGACAGTAATGTTGCTTTCTTTAAGCAGCTTAAGAGTGAGGGCTTGGGGCCAGATCTATATCCGGTGATGTCCGTGAGTGTAGCGGAAGAAGAGGTTCGCCAGATTGGGCCAGAATTCCTAGAAGGTCACTACGCTGCCTGGAACTATTTCCAAACCGTTGAGAGCCCTGAGAATGAGAAATGGGTTGCTGACTTCAAGGCAGAGTACGGTGATGACCGTGTAACCAATGATCCAATGGAGGCGGCCTACATCATGGTTTACCTCTGGAAACAGGCAGTGGAACAGGCAGGATCGACTGACATTCCATCAGTTCGAGAGGCTGCCTATGGTCAGGAATTTGCTGCGCCGGAAGGCCCTGTTACCATGAACCCCAACCATCATATTTCTAAAACGGTGCGGATTGGCCAAGTGCGAAGTGATGGTCTATTTGATATTGTTTCCTCTACCGATGGCCCGGTGGAGCCGTTACCCTGGAACCAATATGTTCCTGATACAAAGGGCTTTGCCTGTGATTGGTCTGATCCGGCCAAAGGTGGTAAGTTTGAGACCTAAGATTTCAGATCTAAGTTTTTCCGGATTGCATTGTTCGGGTTTGCCATGATGTTGCTTTTGTGAATGTTTGAGGAAAGGAGTGAAGTCGCAGTGAATTCATTCTTTTCCTCTTTGTTTTTGGAGTGCATTCGAGAAGCGGTTGTTCTGAAGTCTTGCGCCGCACTGACTGTTGAAAGAAGTTTAGTTTAATTTGGAACGTTGGAAAGTTTAATTAGTGGTTTGTTTAATGGCTTGAGCATTGGTGCGGTTCTCCTGATCGTGGCGCTTGGGCTAGCAGTGGTGTTTGGACTGATGGGTGTGATCAACCTGGCTCACGGGGAACTGATGATGCTAGGCGCTTATACCACCTACGTCGTTCAGAACGGCTTTAAACAGTTGGGAGATAACGTTCAGGATTTATACATCTGGGTGGCAATCACCTTAGCTTTTTTAGTGGCTGCTTTGGTGGGTTTGGCGCTGGAACGGGGCGTGATTCGATTTCTATACGGTCGCCCATTGGAAACTTTACTGGCCACCTGGGGCGTTAGCTTAATTCTGAGGCAGTTCGTCCGGAGTGTGAACTGGGCTATGGCCATCGGCTTGATCGTTTTTTGCGTCCTGTTCTGGGGGGGACAATTAGTTTTGAAACGGTTTGCCGATTGGAATAGTATTCATCGAGTTGCCCCAGGAGCATTACTCGCATTGTCTAGTTTCATTAGCTTGCTACTGGGGATTACGCTCAATCGTCAGGGTCAGGTGATGTCTCGACCCTGGTTCAGTGCGCGAAATGTGGATGTGACGGCACCAGGATGGTTGCAGGGAAGTTGGTCAGTGACGGATACGCTACAGTTTCCCATTGCTCGTTTATTTATTATCAGCTTAACGGTTCTCTGTGTCCTGGGAAGCTATTGGTTTCTGCAGAAGTCATCCTGGGGTTTGCGAATTCGAGCGGTGACTCAGAACCGCGAAATGAGTGCTTGTTTGGGAATTCCCACTGAAAAGGTGGATGCTCTCACCTTTGCCATCGGGTCAGGTTTGGCGGGAATTGCTGGATTTGCAGTGACGTTGCTTGGCTCCGTAGGCCCGAACCTTGGAGAAAACTACATTGTGGATGCCTTTATGGTGGTTGTAGTGGGTGGCGTTGGGAAGTTGATCGGTAGTATTGTGGCAGCTCTGGCAATTGGCAGCATTACCTACTTGATTGGTTCTGGCACAATGTTGCTGATTTTGCCGGATATCCCCATTTTGCAGCCGCTCAACAATTTCTTTGAGTTCTTTGCTACCACCAGCATGGCAAAGGTCGCGGTTTTTGCATTGATTATTGCCTTTTTGCAGTTCAAGCCTGCGGGGTTGTTTCCTCAAAAAGGTCGCTCGGTGGAGGTCTAAATGTTCCAAGCACTCTCTTCAAAATTCCCTCAGAGCAGCCGAAAACGTGCCTTGCTGATTGAAGCGGCAATTGTAATCGGCATTATCGTTCTGTTGCTGACAATTGTTCCGGTATCCCTTTCCTACTTTCGTCTAGGGCTTCTGGGTCGATATTTGGCATTGGCGATTGTGGCGTTGGCCATTGATTTAATCTGGGGATACACTGGATTGCTCAGCCTGGGACATGGCATTTTCTTTGCCCTGGGGGGCTACGCCCTGGCAATGCACCTGCAACTGAGTACCGCTGGGGAATCATTACCGGAATTTTTTGGTCTCTATGGGGTTTCAGAACTGCCCTGGTTTTGGAAGCCGTTCTATTCGCTGCCGTTTACGCTGATCGGCCTGGTTCTGATTCCAACTATTGTGGCTGGACTGTTGGGTTACCTGGTATTCAGAAATCGAATTCGGGGAGTTTATTTCTCAATTCTGACTCAGGCAATGTTGGTGGTGTTTTTTAACTTTTTTAACGGTCAGCAAAAGTTGATCAATGGCACCAATGGTCTGGGAACTGACACTACAAAACTGTTTGGTCAATTGGTCGGCGGCAATGAAATGCAGTTTGCCTTTTACGTGGTGACGGTGATTTTCCTGGCTGTGATCTATGCCCTGTGTCGTTGGCTAACCAGTGGACGATTTGGCCGTATGTTGGTAGCCATTCGAGACGATGAGAATAGGGTACGGTTTTCTGGTTATGATCCGACCCAATTCAAGGTCTTAGTATTTGCAATTTCTGGGGGAATTGCCGGAATTGCAGGGGCTTTGTATTCGGTTCAATCTAGCGGCATTACCCCGCAATCCATGAGTATTGCCTTTTCCATTGAGATGGTGATCTGGGTAGCCGTTGGCGGACGAGCAACCTTAGTAGGTGCAATCCTGGGTACATTGTTGGTGAACTGGGCTCAAGCCCTGCTCAGTGAAAGCTTTCCAGAGGTTTGGCTGTTCTTCCAGGGGGCATTATTTCTGATTGTGGTTACGGTTCTACCGGATGGAATCGTGGGCTGGCTGCGCCACCAGGCTCCGGATCAGATTCGATCAATTCTGGGTCGGCCTAGGGAATCAACTACCTACCCAGGCTTAGAACTCGATCCAGAGGTACAGCAGGAAGAACAGGTGTTTTCTGAGAAGACATAATTTTGCTATCGATTGTGCAGTTCTCGCTGGAACCTATGGTTCCAAGGACTTCTGTCCAATCGATAGCTTTAAACAAACGGTAGGTTAACGGGGGACTTCAGCAATACTGTATCCGATAGCGTTTGAGTAGCTATGGATTCAATACTCTTCAGCCAAACGGAAGTTGCGTAAGCACCAACCGGCCACCAGACCTGCAGTGGCAAGTTTCAGTACTTCTAGGCCCCAGTATTCTAGCTGCAATTGAATCATTTCCTTGGGAAATACAGCAGTTTCATTGAAGAGGTCTAGGGAAATGCCCAGGCTACTCATCTCTGGCGTTAAACCGTAGGTGTAAACCAGGGAAACCCCGACCAAAAACAGAGACAAAATCATCATCGTCCGGATTCGATTGCTGAATCCCTCTGGAAGGGTCGCGCCCAGGATCAGGATACCCGTTAGACCAGTTGCAGCACAGAGAATCTCAACGTGGTTAAACACGGAGAACATGAAGGAGCCTGCCAAGACGAAGTCCGGTTGCTCCATCATGCCTGTCATGTACATGCTGGGCATCACAACCATATCCAGGACTAGGCTACCACCCATCCAGAATGCAAAAATTCCAAGGATAATGGCTAACCAATAGCCAGGTTTGGCTTGAGTTTTTGAAGTTATATTCATGGGGAACAAATCCAGGAGAATAATTAATAAATATGACTTGGACACGTTGTGTCACACTTTCAGTCTAACAAGTTTCACCCAGACAAATCTAAAGTAATTTAGCAGAATATGATTTAGAGTCAACAAATTTTGAATAGGTAATATGACCGATTATAAAGAGAAGTAATTAGACAAAATCCTGGATTCAAAAATTAACTAAACTTCATTAAGTTATGTATTTTTAATGGCAATAAATATCTCGTAGCCTTTCCAGGTCTGGAGAGATACAGATTGGGAAGGTTGGGTCGCCCCGCACTCCAACCTCCTGAACTCCACCAACAGGGGAACCGCTGTATCCATTCACCATGCCAGGCTTGAAAAGAATGATCATTGACATTCTCTGCCTCCAACCTAGCGGTATGGAGTGAGATTCCAGAAACTCACGATTCTGGCTTCCTGCTTCAATCGGTCTTGACTAGACAACTTAACTCGATCAAGATGCCCCCGTCAGATCCCATCAACAGGCAATTTTAAGAGTCCACTAGGTGCCCCCAGGCAGACAATGATGATGTATCGAAATGCTTTGTATTCTGCTTCACAGCATTTGCCGCCCCCTTTTTTGGGTATTTCTTTTTGGTCGGGCAAGTGTCTGGGCAGACCCCAATCTGGCTCACTTCAGGCAATTGAGCGATTTGGCCAAGTCCGTTTTAACATACCACCCAGGGGTGGCAGCTCTACACCCCCTCCTAACCGCTTCGCGGTATGGGCGAAGTACTGAGCTGAGTTTCAGATAGACTTTTTCTGTCGTTCTGGAAGTTAAGTTAAATCTTTCACTGAAATCCAACTTTGCTGAGTAAAATAACATAGGTATGGATCGTGTACTGTTTCAACGTTTTTTATTTTCGGATTTTTGCTATTTAAATGCCTGTGAGCGACAAGAGAAAGAACCGCAATTTACCCCAAATTAACGAGAACATTCGATTTCCCGAGGTGCGAGTCATTGATGGGGATGGTGCTCAACTGGGCATCCTCTCCCCACGCGATGCAGTGAAGTTGGCTGAAGAACGAGACCTGGATTTAGTTTTGGTCAGTGACAAGGCCACTCCTCCGGTCTGCCGCATCATGGATTATGGCAAGTACAAGTTTGAGCAGGAAAAGCGGGCCAGGGAAGCTAAGAAGAAGCAACACACGGCAGATGTAAAGGAAGTGAAGATGCGATACAAGATTGATGACCATGATTACAAAGTTCGTGTGAATCATGCCAAGCGCTTTCTTCAGTCAGGGGACAAGGTCAAGGCGACAGTGATGTTTCGAGGTCGAGAGATCCAGCACAGCAACCTGGCACGGGAACTGTTGGATCGAATGGCTGTGGATTTGGAGGAACTGGCAGAAGTCCAGCAGTATCCGAAGCAAGAGGGCCGAACCATGATGATGCTCCTCTCACCAAAAAAACAAGGCTAGGGTTGTGAATCCGACTTCACCCCTTACAATGGGAGACTAGAGAGTTAAAGGGTCTCATCACTGCATGGACAAGCCAATCGTTAGTTCTGTCGCGGTGGGGCAGGGAGTACTGAAAGGACTGAATCTTCGGTCTGAAGAGGTTGAGCGAACTTACTTGATGTTCGCTGTATACATGCTGTCTTCCATTGGCCTCATTTGGCTAGAGCTGAGTACCGTTGGTTTGTTCCTGGATCAGTACGGAGCTGATAAGCTGCCCTGGATTTACATTGCTAGTGCGGCCATTGGCTCTAGTCTTGGGGTGGTCTATTCCTGGTTACAGCGTGTCCTGCCCCTGCGTCAGGTGATCGTTGTTATTCTGGTGCTGATGGCAGTCCCTTTGTTTCTGTTTCGCTGGGGTCTGGGTTTACAAAATATTCAGATCCTGGGGCTGAGCGTTGAGTTCATTACGCTATTTCTGATGTGGCTGTGGGTTGAGGCCTGTTACCTGCTGAATGATCTCAACACCTCAATTACTGCCAATCAACTGTTTAATATTCGAGAGATCAAGCGTACCTATCCCCTGATCAGCAGTGGTTTTCTGGTGGCAGGAGTGGTGAGTGGCTTTTCGTTGCCGATTGTGTTGCGCCTGGTCGGCCTGAATAATGTCACTATCGTTTCTGGGTTGATGGTGTTGATCAGTGCTGCCGTTTTGTTTTATCTGTCTCGTCGCTACGAACAGTCTTTCCCTGACTCGTCACGCTGGACGCCGGAGGATGAACAACCCGAATTTAGTAGTCGGGATATCAAGGGGCCATTGCAGGGATATGTGATTCCCCTGATCGGCTTCTTTGTGATGGCGGAAGTATTGTACGTTTTGGTCGATTTCCAGTTCTTTAGCCAACTGGAATATCAGAATGACGCAGGGGCTGACGGCATTGTTAGCTTTCTGGGTGTGTTTGAGGGGATTCTGAGTACGTTCCAGGTTTCCACCCAATGGTTTGCTGCCAGTCGTCTGGTTGAGCGGTCTGGAGTATTTCTAACGGCGACGATTCTCCCCGCCGGAATTGCATTATTAGGAACCTTTTCGTTCTTTGGTGGGATTACTCGTCTATTTTCTCCTTTCACAGGGTTTGTCATCCTGCGCTTCTTGGATGAATTGTTTCACTACACTTTGATTGAAACGACTGGAGCAGTTTTGTTTCAGCCCCTACCCGACAATACCCGCAGTGACATTCAGACCCTGGTTAATGGAGTATTTGAACCGCTGTCCACTGGACTAACCGGATTTGGCATTTTGGTGATCCTGTGGTTTTCCAGGTTGATTTTACCTAGAGGCCAGGAAGAGGTTGTCCAAGGTCAGCAGAGCTTCGTTTTTATCCTGACGATTATTGCCCTGTCCCTGGTGTGGATTGGGATTGTGCTATTGATTCGGTCTCAATATGTCAGATTGCTGGTGGAAAGCGCTGAGCGGGGGCGGCTGGGGACAACGGATGTGAATATTCGGCGCTTGAAACAGTCAGTGGCGGAGACCCTGAAACAGCCAAAGCCGGAGGCAGACAAACGCTCCTGTATTGAATTGCTGAACCAATTTGACCCCAAAAATGTGGGGGAAACCCTGGTGCCACTGCTGCAAGATTTATCACCGTCGCTGCAACGTCAGAGCCTGGAGGTAATGCTGAACCATCCTAATCCGGCCTACTTAGATGCAATCCGGGCATTGACCCAGCAACATCTGACCCCTGAAGTCCTGGCCTTAGCTCTACGATATATTTGGCTGACTGAAGAGAACCCAGACATGGAGCAGTTGCGTCCCTATCTGCAACCCAAGGTTGACCCAATTGTTCGAGGAACCGCCGCCGCCTTAATTTTGCGCCGAGGAGATCGAGAGCAAAAAGCAATTGCTACCAACACAATTCGCCGCATGGTCACTTCATCCCAGGAACGGGAGCGGGTGATGGGAACCCGTGCTTTAGGGGAGGCCGACTATCTCCAGGGATTGCGATTGTATTTGAATAATCTGCTTCAGGATGATTCGCTGCGGGTACGCTGCGCTCTGCTGGATGTGATCGCCGCCACCCACATGGAAGAGTATTATCCCTCCTTGATTAAGGCGCTATCCTATCGTTCAACCCGTGAATCTGCTCGACAAGCTCTGGTTCGGCTGGAGAATGATGCAATTCCACCGCTGGTTCGAGTCGCAGAAGACATTTATAAGCCGGATTTGGTCAGATTACAAGCCTGGACAGCGATTGGTGAAATTGGTACGTTGGAAGCCCTCGATACCTTGGTCAACCACCTGATCACGGCCTGGGGCAGCACCCGCCGCAATATTTTGCGTACCCTGCTCAAGGTACCCGATGAAATCGGGATTGAACGGGTTTTGGATCGAATTGGGCGTAGCGGTTTAGAAACCCTGATCGAGCAAGAATTGATGTTTATCGGCCAGATCTATGGAGCCCTGGTTGATTTACGTCTGACCGCAGGAGAAGTGACAACTACGACAATTGAGAATGGTGAACAGCTTTCAATCGCCCAGGCCGATAACCAAGCCATGGGTGAGTTGCTGTCTCGTGCTCTCGTGGGTCTGGAATCCGATGCTATCGAGCGGTGTTTCTCCCTGATGAAATTTCTGTATTCACCCAACTCAATTCAGGCGGCCTCTTTCAACATTCGTTCGGAAATGTCCTCGAATGTGGCCCGAGGTTTAGAAATTCTGGATAATACAGTGGATATTGCTAGTAAGCGGGCCTTAATTAGTGTGCTGGATCACGGATCGGAGGTCGATAAGCTCCAAGCTTTGGCCCCTTTGATCACTTACCGACCCATGTCACCGAATCAGCGACTGCGTTACTTGCTGGAGTTGCGCCATTTTCTGTCGGATTGGGCCTTGGCCTGTTGTTTCCACCTGGCCCGTTCTACCCGCTGGAGCCTGACCGCAGAGCAAGCCCTTACCTGTCTACGGCATCCCAGTGGATTCGTGCGGGAGTCCGTCCTCGCCTATCTCAAGATCGCTTCAGAGCGTGCTTTGGTAGAATTGTTGCCAATGCTGCAAAAAGATCCCGATACTCTAGTCACTGCTCAGGTGGAGGAAATGATGGCAGAATTGGGCATTGGTTCGGGAAATCCAGGTTGAGTATCTTAGTTCGGGATATTTATCGTTATGCTGTCTAGCGTTGAACGTTTATTGTTTGTTCGAGATGTCTCAATTTTTCAGGAATTGAGAGATGATTTCTTGGTGCGTTTAACCTCGGTGATGGATGAGCTATCCTACCCCAGTAATCACACCATCTTTACCCAAGGGCAGGAGGGGCGATCGCTCTACGTTGTGGTTTCGGGTCGAGTCAAGGTTCATGTAGGCGATCAAGATATTGCCCAAATGGGCCAAAAAGCCTGCTTCGGTGAAATGTCCCTATTCGATGCTCAACCCCGTTCTGCTTCGGTAACAACCTTGGAATCCTGCAATTGTCTGATGTTGACCCAGATGCAGCTCTACGATGCCATCGAAGAAACGCCAGGAATTGCGATTAATATTATTCGAATGCTATCCCGCCGGGTGCGAGATTTAAATCAGAAAATCAATGAAAAACCTCTCCCTACAACGGATGCACCTTCAGATTTGGCAGGTGTGCCGATAACACAGGGCTAATGCAATCACTCAGTTTGTGAATAAATTTATGAAAGCTACTTTACCCCCCTGGATTGTGCTAGATCCGCTGCTGCAACAGTGGTTGATCGAGGATATTGGTCGGGGCGATCGCACCACCAGTTTGATTCTGGATTCGGATCAATTTGGTACGGCCCACTGGGTGGCCAAGCAGTCGGGAGTGATTGCCGGATTACCATTGGCGGCCCGGATCTTTTATCTACTGAATGCTGAAACCCAGGTTCAACCAATGGTTGCCGACGGAACCCCTTGCCAGTCTGGAGATATTATTGCCCGACTGCGAGGGCCGTTGGACTCTTTATTAATGGGGGAGCGAGTTGCCCTAAATTTGATGATGCGATTGAGTGGAGTGGCCACCCTGGCCCAGGAATATGCTGAAACGATTGCCGATCTTCCAGCCCAATTAGTCGATACTCGTAAAACAACCCCAGGACTACGGCTGTTAGAAAAATACGCTAGTCAGGTAGGAGGAGCGAGAAATCATCGCTCTGGATTAGATGACACAGTGATGATTAAGGACAACCATATCGTAGCGGCGGGGGGAATTGCTGCGGCTGTGGAAAAAATTCGAGCCGGGATGCCCTATCCAATGAAAATCGAAGTGGAAACGGAAACCCTGGATCAGGTTCAAACGGCCCTAGAACAGGAAGTGGACATTATCATGCTGGACAATATGTCCTGTGAACTCATGCAAAAAGCGGTGAAAACCATCCGCCAGCACAGTTCCTACGTCGAAATCGAGGCGTCTGGGAATGTCACCCTAGAAACGATCCGGGCTGTCGCTGAAACTGGCGTTGACTATATTTCAACCAGTGCCCCGATTACCCGTTCTAGTTGGCTAGATCTCAGTATGCGGCTGGGCACTGGAGAATTACCTGTGAAACCCCTACAAATCTCATACACAGCCTAAAGATTCACGGGTCGAAACTCCAGTTTCGGAGTTAACGCCTTGAGCTTGCTGACAAAGCTGGCGAATTTGCAACCCATCCAATAGAGCATCGGTAAAGTCTGCTCCATCCACCCTAGTGTTCTGGAACGTTGAACCAAAAAACAGAGCTTCGGTAAAGATTGAGTCACTCAGGTCAGCATCCGTAAAGTCCACCTGGTCTAACATGCCATAGGTGACATCGGCCCCCTGCATACTCACCGATTTCATGATTGCCTTGCTAAAAACCGCCCCCTTCAGATAGGAATGATCAAAGGTGGCGGAGGACAAATTGGAGTTGGCAAATTCAGCCTGGGGAAAGGATTGATCGGAAAAGTTTCTTCCCTGGAGCAAGCTATGGCTGAAGAACAGTCCAGATGGATTATCCTCTGCCAGGACAGTGCCAGAACCCAATCCCCAGAAAACAATAATCAGAAGAATTGCCGACCCGCAAAACGTTCCGATGTTGTCCCGAAGGATCTGATTCACGATAATGTGCACCCAAAGAACGAAATTCTTGACCCAGTTCCGAATTATCACTGCTGTATTCCTCAACTTTTGTTATATTTTGGCAGAATTCTCCTATCAAACTAAACTGTCGGTTGCAACACAGCAAGTCGAAAGGCCTGACGCACTTCGGGGTCTAAATATCGTTGCTGCAATGTCGTCCATTTTTGCCAGACATCGTAGCGACTGCGAGCGAGAAGTCGAGCCAAATTCGGTAGTGCTGAACGTAGATCTGTCTTCAAGATGTCCTGCATCACTGCTTCTAACACCTGGCTGTCCTGAATATCTCCTAAGCATTCTTGAATCGCCTTCACGTCTTGCAGGTATACATTGTATTCTTCACCGTAGAAGGTTGTGAATAGGCTCATCTGGTATCGCATCCGCTTCACTTCTTTGCGTAGATCGTGCAACAAATCTCCTTCCGTTTGCAGCAAATCTTCCACAATTTCTGGTGTTGGTTCAGGAGTGGAGGTGAGGGTTTCTTCCGAGCCATTTACTTCGCTATGACATTCAGGAATTCCAACCTGCCAACCCGGATGGAGGAACAATTCACTGATTTGAGGCAGGAGTAAATCTGGTAGTACTTCTCCAATGGGTAACTGCTCGATCCGAGTGTACTGGGGTGCATTTAACCAGTGTCGCAGGTCTAGCTTTAGTTCTGTGTAGGTATTGCCTTCCTCTAAAGTATTCTGAACGAGCTTAAACGCTTTCTGTCGCCGACGGCTAAGACGGAGGAGGATTTTGTCCAGTTGTTCCTGCTCTTGTAGTGGCAGCAGCGGGTAATATTTTTCGCGCAGGACAGCGAGTAGAACATCTAGATCACGCAATTTTCCAAGGCGACGCCCAACTTTGCCAATCCGCTTATCTGCTATAGATTTTGGCAAATTCAATACAGGAGAAAACCCTGTGATTGCTGAGCGCAAACGCCGCATTCCCACTCGCATTTGATGTAGCTCTTCTGGATCTTTATCCTTTAAAACTTCTGGTTCGTGTTTCAGGATCTTCTCAAGATGACTCTTGATTCCAATAACTGCCCAGTCTCCTAATGTTTCAGCCTTTTGTATCATCTGTTGTGTCATTTTTGATTCCCCAATATTAACTCATCCACTCAACTGGCTGTCAGCTCAGGGTAGAAAATTAGATAATATTTCTACCTATTTTCTGATTATTGTAACAACTGAATTTTTGAGACGACATCACCCCCAAGATTCCGACTTTGGAGAGCAGAATCTATAACATAAATCTCTATCCTCAACAATAGAATAGAGCTAGTAAATACTCAGATGAATGCACCCGGACATCACCTAGTGCCTCAGTTGCTTTGAGAAATACCCAACGACTTTGTATCGACAATATAAACAGTTTCTGAAATAGTTTCTGAAATTTGCTGAACGGGTTTTAGTCCCTTTTTTATGTCTTTTCCAATGGTTCTTCAGACGCTCAGTATTCTGTCTATAGCAATCCTGAATCAATCATGAAAAGTACTATGGAGGGGTTTGAGGACTTTCCAAGAAGGGATCAACGCCCCCTCACCCCCTTTTCACAAATCATCTGTGACTGCTCTATGCGATGGGTTATCGTCAGGATTCACTAAGTGTTAAACCTTAACTTAACCATACCTTAACCTTAGTGTCAAGTTGGCCTTGTCAAGCATTTTCAATAACCAGGACTCATCCGCCGAAGTTGACGCCTTACAATAGAACTAAAACTGGTTTGGCTTCACTTATCGCATCATGTCCTCTAATCTCCCGCTGGGTCTCAACCAAACTGCTATCAGCTTTGATGATCTTCAGAATGCTATGCCTTCAGAGAGTTTTCTCGTTTGTGGGTTGGGAAGTTTAGGCCAGTACTGTGTTGAAGCCCTCAAAGAATTCAATGTGAGAGTCACGGGAATTGACCTGATCCCTGATCAACATTGGGAAGTCACAAACTTCCTGGAACTACTGGACAAGCGGATCGTGGGAGATTGTCGTCAGGTTGCAGTGCTGGAACAGGCCGAGATTCAATTCTGTCGCGCTGCTTTGTTAGTTACCTCAGAAGAACGGGTAAATGCAGAAACCGCTCTGGTGATTCGCCGACTCAATCCCCAAACTCGATTGGTGGTTCGCTCTGCCAAGGAAAATCTAAACCAACTCCTGAGTCAACAATTAGGAAATTTTGTTGCCTTTGAGCCAACTCAACTGCCCTCTTCGGCCTTTGCTCTAGCCGCACTGGGAGAGAATACCCTGGGCTTCTTCAACCTTGACCACCAACAGATGCGAGTAACACGACGCACTTTGGAAATCGATGATCGCCTTGCCCAACGACCCCTACAGGATCTAAACCACCGCACCCGCCGGATTCTTTGCCATCTTCGTCAAGCCGATCAAAGCTCTCTAGTTTTATATGATTGGGAGCCTCGTACCCGTCCCCAAGCGGGGGATCAAATCATTTATATCGAAACCGTTGAGCGTTCTTTGTCCGATGAGACAGGTTCCCTCCGGCAGCAACGCTCTCACAGATGGCAGCAATGGAACAAATATTTACGCTGGGAGTTTATCAAGCAGCAGTTGATTAGCTTTTGGCAGAGGGGGGAGGAGCGACCCCTGCGCAGGGCTGTGGTTGTTTATGGTCTAATTGTCATCGCATTGTTGGTTGTGGGAACGATTCTGTTTCACTCCTCCTATCCCGATATCAATCTGCAAAACGCCTTTTATGGCGTAGCAATTCTACTCCTGGGAGGATATGGTGATTTGTTCGGTGATTTAAGTGCGTCCGGGGGGGCTCCGGGATGGTTGAAATTGATGGCCTTGATGTATACACTGGCCGGAACGGCGCTGGTTGGAGTCCGCTACGCGCTGCTGACCCAAGCCCTGCTCAGTTCTCGATTTCAGTTTGTGGCTCGTCGTCCCCCTGTACCTGCGAACAATCATACCGTTGTGGTGGGTCTGGGTCGGGTGGGTCAAAAGGTCGTGACATTATTGCAGGACTTTAACCAGTCGATTGTAGGAGTAACGGCAAATTCTCAATTTGACACCACGCTCCTGCCCGCAATTCCATTGGTGATGAAAAACTTCGAGGAAGCGCTCGCGGAAGTTAATCTCAGAACGGCTAAAAGTGTGGTCATCGTAACCGACGATGAGATGTTAAATCTGGAGACAGGGTTAATGGCCCGTTCCCTAAACCCGAGTTGCAATCTGGTGATCCGTACTCTGGATCGATATTCTGGCCAACGTTGGAGTCAACTCCTGCCCCATTCCAGCATTCTCTGTGCCTACAGTGTCGCAGCGGAAGCCTTTGCGGGTGCAGCCTTCGGAGAGAATATTCTCAGCCTGTTCCGCATCGGCCATCAAACGATCTTGGTGACCGAATATCAGATTGAATCGGGGGACACACTCCACAACCGGGTTTTGGGAGAAGTTGCCTATGGCTACAGCGTTGTGCCGATTCTCCACCAATCCCCCAGAGGAAAACCGAAGATTTTACCGTCTGATGAAACATTGCTAGAGGCGGGCGATCGCCTGGTGGTACTAGCCACGATCAATGGGTTGCGCGCTGTAGAGCAGGGTTTGAAAATTACCCAGCCAACCTGGAGGGTTAATGTCGAACAGGCTCTAACTTCAGATGCTGCTTTTGAGGGCGCAAATTTGATCGTACGAGTATCTGGATGTTCCCTGAATATTGCCCGTAATCTAATGAATGACCTACCGGCAGACCTCCCATTTCTACTCTATAAACATCAAGCTTTTCGCTTGGTTAAAGAGCTTAGACGTTCCCAGGTGATTGCTCAAGTTCTAGGAGAGGAAGAAACTGACGGGCATTGACTCTCTAAAGTTAACTGTTTAAATACTGAGCAAATCGGGTCTGACTCAAAGCGCTATGCACTTCCTCGTAGTTCTCAATAACATTTGACAGCTCATCTGAAGTGATTTTTCGGTGACCACTCTTGATTGGCATTGGATCAACATGCAGAAAACTAAAGATTTGATCTCGGTAAAAGGACTGGGCATCCGGATTTTCAAACAAATCTTCGTACCGGACATTCAAAACCCGATCCGGAGCCAGATCTCCCACTAAACCCATATGCTCAGCTAGAGCGGTCTCAAAGAACTCTAACTTTGCCAAAGTCTTACCAGGAGACAGGTGGATTCTCTTGGACTGAGACTGCGCCTCTTTCACCTCATTGTCTCGAATTGCCACAACACCGCTCTGCGACATTTTCTCCAATGAAATATATCGCTTGAGAAGATTTTCTCGATAGAGATTAATGACTAAAATATCTTCATGATCTTTCAAAAAAGACCAAGCATCTCTTCGTCTAAAGTTAATCGAAAAATCTTTAACACCAACAGTTTTAACTTGAGATCGAAGCTTGAAGTTGATTTTTTCTCGCTTCCTTGTATGAGAAAAAGCAGAGTAAACCTGACCTAGATAAAAAAACAATTGACTATCGTAAATATACTCAAGGTAGCTAGAGATCGATTTGCCGCCGAGGCCAAACCGATGATGAAGCTGATAAGGCAGCATCCACTCTCCTAAAACCTCACCATAGTTTGTAACTTGTGGATGAGCGTTCAGAAGGGTAACGAGATAGTTGCTGCCGCTGCGTCCGAGAGAAAGGATGATATGCTTCTCCATAGGTATTGGTACTTGATAAGTTCATAGAGACCTTTCAAGTCTCATAAATGAGTTGATGAATGGAAGTTGGACAAAAATTAAACAACAGTTGGGCAGATGACTCAACAAATGCAGCACCTCTTGTAAGCAGTTTAACAGAATTACCCTTGGTTGTCTAAGGCTTATTCTAGCTATAAAGTAATGGTTTGTCCAATGACTTTTGGGGAATGACTTTTAGGGAATGTGGAAAACCAAAATAATTATGGCTCGTTTCTGATTCAGGGCGTAAATCCATCAATGTTTAAATCTAGAAAACAGCAGCTTCATTTCTATCTGATTTTTCCCAATATTTTCAATTTTAAAGGTGGGATTCAAGTTTATTCAGCTTTTTTATTAGAAGTACTGCGCGATCTCTATCCAGATGCAATCTATGATATTTTTCTCAAATATGATCACTGTTTTAATCTCCCCGAATCTTTTGAGGGCTTGATTCGGTTCCACTATTTTGGTCGATTTCCTCGTTCTCTCCAGAGTCTTCTATTGGGCTTGCATATCTTAGTTCAGGGACTGCGGCAGCGACCCCTATTACTCATCACGACCCATATCAACTACAGCATTCCCTGCTATTACTTGTGGAAAATTAGCAAAATTCCCTACTGGATCATCGCCCATGGGGATGAAGTCTGGAACCTGAAACACCCCCTCAGACAAGCCGCCCTTCGGGAGGCACAGCAAGTAATCGCTGTCAGTCACTACACCCGGCAGCGTCTTCTGGCAGAGCAAAATCTACGTCCATCCCAAGTTTCAGTTCTATCCAACACCTTCGATGCTGACCGATTTCAAATTACCTCAAAGCCAGCCCATCTCCTGAAAAAGTATGGACTCACTTCCCAGCAACCCGTGATTCTCACGGTTTCTCGCCTGGGAAGAACGGCTGCACCCTACAAGGGCTATTATCAAGTCATCCAGGCACTGCCTCAGATTTTGCAGCAGATACCGAATGCTCACTATTTGTTAGTCGGTAAGGGAGATGCCCTCCCCGAAATTGAGCAATTGGTTCACCAACTTGACCTTGAAGATCACGTGACACTTACTGGTTTTATTCCAGACGAAGCGTTATCGAGCTATTACAATCTGTGTGATGTATTTGCCTTGCCCAGTTCTATTGAGGGGTTTGGAATTGTCTATCTGGAGGCTCTGGCCTGTGGAAAGCCTGTGCTAGCAGGGAATCAGGATGGAGCGGTTGATCCTCTAGATCACGGAAAATATGGATGTTTAGTCAATCCCGCAGATATCGATGAAATTGCCCACAATTTGGTTCAAATTCTCCAGGGTTCCTATCCCAATTCTCTCCTCTATCAACCGCAGCAACTCCGTCAACATGCCGTTGATAGCTTTTCTCAAGAGCAATTCGAAAATACGTTGGCTCAGCTATTACAGACTCAATTCAAGCTTACAAACAAACAATTGGAAAAATAATGTATTCCAAGAAAAATAGTCTCCAGATAAATTGATAAAATCGAGCAATTTCTACCTTGCTTTCCAGATTGACCCGCGTACTTTTCCAAAACATCCAGATCAGAGCTGTGAGATGGGTTGCTACTAGTAAGAGAGTCTGAATATCAGGACGAAATAGCAATGTCACGAAAATGGTTCCCAGATAACAGGTGACTAGAATCCATCGAGCAATATTAAAGACGGTTTCAGTGCCCAAACGAATCGTCAAAGTTGAAATATTGTATTGACGATCGCCCTCAATGTCAGGAATGTCTTTAAAGATGGCAATTGCAACCGTGAAGCATAGGATAAACCCCGTTAAAATCCAAACTTCCAACGGAATCATAAACTTGTTTTCTGTGAATCTTGATAAACCATCAGAAAACTTGGACTGGAAATGCAGAAATAATCCCAAATTAACAATCACACCTCGTACTGTAAAAATGCACAGCGCAGCCCAGAATGGAAACCGTTTTAACCGGATGGGGGGCAAAGAATAGGCAGTTCCAATGAATAGACTTACGCCAACCGTTAGCAATAGAACACCCCCTTGAAACGCGGCTATCAGGAGTGCCAGAATTCCTGTGACGCCGACAACAATTTGAGCTTGCTGCTTGGAATAGGCTCCAGAAGCCAGGGGTAAATTTGGTTTATTGATTCGGTCAATCTCAATATCTTCTAACTGATTCAATCCCACAATATAGATATTTCCACAAATGCAAGCAAGCCAGGCCAAGCCTAGGGTTAGTGAGTTTGCCAAAAAGTTGTCCCAAATACCTAAGAAAGCTGTTTGCGAAGTTATCGCTGAAAACTGATTTCCAAATGCAATGATAAATATCCCTAAAACACTGAGAGAAGTACCGATAATGGTGTGAGGGCGGGAAAATTTCCATAACGTGTAACACCAGGAAAAAAACCCTTTAATTTTATGTTTTGGAAAGCTTTGCGAAGGGTTCTGTGAAGCATTCTGGACAAGATTTTGAGACGGCTCTGAAGTACTGAGTGAAGAATTAGAGGAAGGAGAAAACTTTGTCATATTGGGAATGTAAAGACTGAGAAACTCAAAGACTTGAAAACTTAAAGATGGTGCGATAGACGGGTTCACCACGGGATAAGGTAGCATGTTCTCGTTCTGATGGGATCGGCAAGGGATTTCCCGACAGCCATTCATCGCTTATGGACTGGAAAGCGGGATGCTCTGCGAAGCGATCGCACATCTCCATGGCCACCTCCTGTACATCCGACTGCAAAAAGATTTCCCCCGTGGGCGCAAGGTATTGGGCCAGAATATTGACCAACTCCGGTTGCACTACCCGACGGCGTTGGTGGCGTTTTTTAAACCAGGGGTCTGGAAATTGAATACTCACTCGCTGTATGGGCATTTGTCGGGGAAGCGACTCTAGAATTTTCTCCAGGGAGGAGTTGACATTACAGAATAGATAGTGAAGATTTTTTAACGCTGCCTGATCCCGCCATTCATTGGCTTCAATCACCAATGGTTCCCGAATTTCTAATCCCAAAAAATTCCAATCCGGCTCAATCTGGGCCAGTTTCCACAAAAGCCGTCCCCTGCCACAGCCCAGGTCGATGTGTAGGGGTCGTGCTGTATCTTGATAAACCTCCGTCCAATCCGAGAGTTGAATTGGGCCTTGGAATTTAATAGCTAGGGGGTTAACGTGCTGACGAACTCGAACTCTACCCAACGAAAAAACCTCACTCGAATACTGATCGCAACAAATCCTGATGAATTCTGGCCTGGTCAGCTAGAGATTCTATTCTACCGGGTGAGAGGGCATCACCGTTGGCATAGTGTTCTAACCAGGCCATGCTGATAACATTTGAGTCCTCTGGCAGTTCGGCCACTTCCCAACCGGGCAGATCCAGATCTTCCATCAACTGGCTGACCTTCGGATCATAACTGATGGCAAAACAACGACATTCCTCGGCGGCGGCCATAATCAAGCTGTGATATCGCATTCCAATCACCATTTCTACCCCTTGAAATACTTGCTTTAGCATCCTTGGGTCATCCACCATTAGGATATGACTCTGCTTGGGCAAGGTTTGGTGGATCACTTGAGCAATCGTTAAGTCCTTAATTGGCTGAAAGGGAATCAACAGAATGAAAGTGTTGGTCGCCACTTGAAAGGATTTTACCGCCTGAATTAAAGCTCCCAATCGTTGAGATGTGAGTTCTGGATGAGGTCTGAGGGTAAGGGCGACCCGAGGGGCTGGCAAATCCCAAATGCCCTCAATCCGCTTTGCTTCCAGTGCCCAGACAGGGTCTGGGGCTAGAGTAGAGTGAATCTGCCAGTTGACTAATAACTCGGCTGACTTTTTGTCCCGAACACTGACCGCAGTACAACCTCGAAAAGACTGCCGCGCCATCCAACGGGTTGTCGCCCGGTTCAAAGGGCCAATACCCTGCGCCCAGGCAATGGTTTGTAATCCTCGCCGCTGAGCTAGACCCATCAATCCAGTGTAGTAAACTGGGTTCAGGGCACTGGTGGCATCTTGAATCAAGCTACCGCCGCCCCAGATTAGCGCATCGGCTTTTTTAATTAACTGGAGTAGTGACAAAGCATTTTTGCGAGGATAGGCTTCAACTTGATAGCGGGTTTCTGTTTCTGCTGGATTGCCGGATAGAACCAGAGGTTGCACGTTGGTTGGTAGCATTTGGAGTAACGATGCAAGCAGCGCCTCATCTCCTGCATTTCCCTGACCATAGTAACCGCTACAGATGACCCGCTTCATTGAAAATCGCTATAAGATACTTGGATATCAGATTATAGTAATTTAGCCATGCATGCTCTTTCCATCCCGACTTGGATGATTCATATTTCTAGTGTGATTGAATGGATCACCGCAATTTGGTTTATCTGGCGCTACGGAGAAGTAACTCAAAACCGAATCTGGTGGGGGCTTGCAGTTGCGATGCTACCTGCATTGGTAAGCGCGATGTGTGCCTGCACCTGGCATTTCTTTGACAATCCAGAAGCTCTGGACTGGTTGGTCACCGTCCAAGCAGCAATGACCGTTGTCGGTAACGTGACCCTATGCATTGCAGCCTGGTGGATTTGGCGCTCAACTCACATTGTCCAGGAATAATCAATTCATTCACATGTTATCCAAAGAGAATCTATTTGCTGTTTCCCTCCTGCCCTATTTGGGGTTTCTCTGGTTTCTCACTCGTTCTGGGCAGGTGCCGCGCCTTGCATTGATCGGATTTTATGGAACGTTAGTTTTCGTGGCCGTGACTATCCCCGCCGGAATCTATGCCCAAGTGGTTCAGGATGAAACGCTAGCGAATATCGACTGGCTCCATGGCAGTGCCGAATTTTTTCTCACGGCGGCCAATATTTTGGTGGTTCTGGGCTTTCGTCGAGCGGTTATGGAACAGGAAAAAGAATAGTTTCTGTAGGAATGCTGTGCCCGTATAAAGGAACACTAACTCATTCCTCTGATAGATGTCACATGAACAGGTTTGTTTTAAGCTTCTAGCGATATAGTCTCAAAGGAAAGCTAAATAAATGACTACAGAACAAATATCAGAATCCAATGCGTCATTTTTAGAAAATGTTAAAGCCAATGCGGGATTGAGCGATCTGTATGAGGCCAGGGATCTGAGTGAGGTCGTCTTCCGAACCATGCGAGATGTGATGTCTACCGAAGCATCAGGGCGAGTTTCAACGGAATTGCACCAGGAAGCCCAACCTACTAGTGATAAAACCCTACAGGTTGAAGTTTCAGAGTTGTGGAAAGATACTAATCCGTTGGTGGCCTGGTTAAGTCAATTCCGACCCCCTTTTAACATTGAGGACAAAACGTTCATTCGTCGTATTGAGCAGGAAGGTGGAACACCAAGGGGTACAACGGGTGAGAAAGTGCTTGAGGCAGTATTCTCAGCAACCAAGGATGAACTGTCCCAGGAGAGAATTGAGGAAATTTCAAACGCACTTCCTGGAAAAGTCAAAGAGATTTGGATGAATGCTTAAGCAGGCAGACCGTGAAAGGTGATCGATATTGTCTGAATAACGGTTCGTAGAGCTACAGGCGGGGTATCCAGACGCTATGTTTGCCCCGCTAACTCTTGTTTTTGAGTCGGCAGAAATGATGTTTCAGCTCATGGGGAATTGAATTTGTTGAGACAGTTCACGCGACGAAACCAGTCCTATTCCTTAGATGTTTTAAAAGGGTATACACTATACACAACCTGTGAACCCTGCCCCATGTGTGCTGGGGCCTATGTCTGGTCAGGGGTTTCTCGGATTGTGTTTGGAGCCTCGACCAAGGATTTGATTGCGATTGGCTCAGAGCAGATTGATATCTCATGTCAAGCAGTTGTCTCACAAAGCTTCCAATCTATAGAGGTGATCGGCGGAATCTTAGCGGAAGAATGTTTAGCCTTATTCAAGGAGTAAGGAAGAGATTTGACATTTTAGAGCCTGTTTTTATTGGAGAGTTGAACTGGATGGTTTAATGAAAAAGCTCAACTGGAATTATTGGGATAAATTGGTTGCAATTGTTGCCCTAGTCAATTTGACCCTGGTCATCTTTAATCTGACCTATCTTCCTTTACGCAGCGTTTATGTCTATTATGTTCCGGCTCTAGCTCAGTCCTATGATCCTATCAAAGGAATTGAACCTAGCCCGGATGCTGAAGCATATCTCGACACGGTTGATCGTCTTACCACCGCTGTCTATCAATCGGGTCTAGAGGATGATAAAAGTCAGACAATTCTCAGTGAACTCAGGCAGCAGAGCCAGGATTTACTGGTGGAGAATCCGTTTAGCATAGCAAATCAATTTGGAACATTTGCCAAGCTACAGCGGCGAATTGAGCAGCATCTAGGAGTCTCCTCTGCTCAGAATGCTTTTAGACAATTCTGGACAGTAGATTATTTGAGTCAGGCGGGTTGGCAACAGGAAATCGCATTTTTTGATAATCAAATCCGACCACTACTTGAGATCAACTATTTTCGCGCGACCAATGAGTTTGGACAGCTTGCGGATAACTTCTGGCAACTTGATCTTTATTTTATGATTTTTCTAGGAATAGATTTTCTGGGAAGAACCTTGATCAAGTCAATCCGAACACCACAAATTAATTGGTTTGATGCGATTTTGAGAAATTGGTATGACCTTTTATTTTTCCTACCAACCTGGCGATTACTCAGAGTCATCCCCACACTTGTTAGATGTCACAAGTCCAAGCTGTTCGACTTAGAAAAAATTATGGCTCAGGTGACCCATGAACCAGCGGCCTACCTATCAGATCGAGTTTCTGCCTTTCTTGTGGTTCGATTGATTAGTCAGGCCCAAGAGACTGTTAAATCAGGACAAGCAACGCAGTTTTTGGTCGGTTCCCAGCAACAATCCCATGTTCAAGTTGGAATAGAAAATAAGGTTGATGCAATCGTAGATCGGATTTTAAGGCTCTCGATTTACCGCGCTTTACCCCAGGTTCAACCTGATCTGGAGGAAATTCTGCGGCATAGCATGAAAGGGGCACTGCAGGAATCTGATGTCTATCAACTCTTGAAAGGCATACCAGGCTTTGCCAATTTACCAACAGAAACGGTAAATCAATTCTCTGATAACTTAGCGGAGGCCACCTGTCAGGTTTTAGCAAGTTCATACTCCGACGTAGAGGGGCGGGAGAAGTTTGATGAATTTAGTCAGAACTTCAAGCAGGCGCTTCGTCGAGAGTTGCAGAATAAAGAAGTCCAGGCAGAGTTGGAAGGTTGGATCTCAGATTGGTTAGAGGAGTTAAAGCTGAACTATGCTCAGGCTCCAGAGCAGAAAGATCCGGAAAGTATTCTGACCGAAGCAGAGCAAATTCGGGGAAAAATTGATTAGTTAAATTGGGATAGGAGAATCAACATATATTGTTGGCTCCTTCATTTCAAAATGCAGACTATGTTCAATCAGTTGCTGAGATATTTCTTCATTGGATAACTCTAGTAAGCGTTTTCGGAGCTGATTAGAACTTTCGCTAGAGCCCAGAATGAAGAAAGTAACCCTGGCTCGATTTCCAGGTTGATCCTTGGGCTTTATTACTGCAACTTTTGTACTGCCAGGATCAATTCCAAATAGTGTGCTCGTACTCTCTTCAACTACTTTTTCAACTAAGGCTTTTTCTTGATCATCCAGTAGCCGATCAAAATCCAGATAGAGCAAAACCATGACTTTCTTGCCGCGAGTTACATTCTCAATATCCTTCGTAGCCATAATTGAATTAGGAACAATTAATAGCGTATTTCGGGCTGCAATTCGGATTTTAGTAGACCGTAGACCAATTGATTCAACTCGACCGTAAACATCGGGTTGTTGAATATTGAAATTCACTCGAATGTATTCTCCGGGCAGGTAGGGCCGATCTAAGTACACTACAATAGTTCCGATTAATTGTTCTAGAACTTTTTGGGCAGCAAAAGCAACGGCTAATCCACCAATTCCTAAACCCGCAACCAATGCAAGTAAATTAATATCGTGTAAGTTAGCAAAAATGATAACCGAGATAAAGCCGATCACAATATTAGTAGCAGTTTCCAGAATCAAAACAAAATCATCGGCATTCCATCCTAATTTTTGGATAATGGTAATTCCGTAGGAAAGAATAATTTGTTGACAAATTCGTGAAACTAGCCAGGCTAAACTGACAATAATAGCCAGGGATAGGAAGAATCTCAAAAGCTGATAAACTTCTTCATATTCTTTTAGAAAACCCAGACAAAAACTGAGGAGAACTAGAGTGCCGACAATCTGAAATCCAGATCTGAAGGGATAAATAAACCTTTGATTGATCTGTTCTGACTGCTGAGGGGCGATCTGACGAATCACAAAACTGATAATTCTAGCAGTCCATCGCCCAAAGATAATTGACAGAATAATAAAAAGTAAAAGGAAGCCGAACTTAATTCCTAGAGACATCGCAAGCGAATCTGTCTCCTGAAATAAAGATAGAAAGTCCGACCAGATGGATCGTAATGTCATTGGAGTGAGCCTACTTTTGGTTTAAGGATTCTGGATTTAAAGTCGTGGATTTAAAGATTCTGGATTTAAAGATTAACAGGCGAGGTGACATTAACTTGCTTTTCTTCTAGATCATACTCGATTCCAGAATCTTGCATTTTCTGAGTGATATTTTGCTTGGCAATTTCCAGGAGCTGCGCCCGAATTTCCATCGAGACCTCGCCAGAGCCGAGGATAAAGAAGGTCACCTGGGCCTGAACAATTCCTGAACTTTCATCACTAACTAATTCTTTAAAATCTATCTGAGTAATTCGGTGATCAATGCCAAAGATGTCCTGGGTACTCTCTGAAATAATCTGACGAATTAACGCTTTTTCAGCTTCAGAGAGTAAATTGTAAAACGTTAAATTAATCAGAGAAATAACCTTCTTGGCACTGGAAAGGTTCTCAACGCTCGTTTGTGTCAGAATATTGTTCGGAATAATTACCAAACTTCCCTTGCCCGATGTTCGAACTTTAGTTGAACGCCAGCCGATTGACTCGACTCGGCCAAATGTAGCATCTGGCAACTGAATATAATCATCGACAATGAATGGACGGTCAAGGTATAGAACAATTCCTCCAAGTAGCTGTTCCAATGTTTTCTGAGCCGCAAAAGCAACAGCTAATCCACCAATTCCAAGACTTGCCAGAAGACCAATGACATTAATTTGATGGGTTTGAGCGAATAGAAAAACAACCGCCAAAATGATTAAAACATTAACAATAAATCTGGAAACAATTAATAATTCACTACTTAGTTTGCGCTTGCTACGCAGCATCGCATCTAGAAGGTAGATCTCAAAAAATCTCTGAAATAGTCTTGAACCGAGCCAGCTAATCGAGATAGCGACTACCAAACCTAGCAAAATTTCCAAACGTTGTAACCAGGTTGGGAGAGGAGTAATGAGGATAACAATATCAATTGAAGTGATCAAGATCGTTAAACTCAGATACCCCTGGTAAGGCTCGATGATTTTCTGATAGGTTTCCTGCGCCTGCTCAGAGGCAAGCTGAGAAATGAAATTGCCGATAATCTGGGGTATCAGTAAACTGCTGATCAACAAAGCCGAGCCGAGCAAGCCCAGTAGGATTTGCCAAAAGCTGATTTCGAGGCTAGAAACAGTGTTTAACATTAGTAGGGGCAACGCCTCAGCCCATTAATATTCCGCAACTTATCACTCAACATTAGACAGCGCTTGATAATCGCTGTATTTCTCCTGGTCAAAGAAATACAAAGTTCTAATTGGGTAAGGAATACTAATATCCGCTTGGTCAAAGGCCGACTTGATTGCCAAGATCACCTGTGTCTTAGTACGCCGAACTTCTTTTTGCTGAGGCACAGTCCAGTAACGAACCAGGAAATCAATCGAACTATCGCCAAAGTTGACAAGATCAATTTCTGGAGCAGGGTCGTTCAAGACCGAATCCAGATTTGAAACGATAGACTCTAAAATTTCACTGGCTTGCTTCAGCGGCGTATTGTAGTCAACTCCAACCGCTAAGTCCGTTCGCCGACAATCAAAGGCTGTCCGTACCTGAACTGCACTGGTGAAGACGACAGAATTTGGCAGTAAAACTTTTTCCCCCAGGTAGGTCTTGATCTGGGTTGTTCGGATATCAATCCGCTCGACAGTTCCTTCATATTCTCCAATAACAATTTGATCGCCAATCCGAAAAGGCTCCTGAAGTAAGAGAAGAATCCCAGCTAGAAAATTCTTGAAAATATCTTGGAAGGCAAAACCAATTGCGACTGAACTCAATCCTAAAGTTGCGACAATATCCCCTAAGCTCAGGCCCGGAAAAGCAATTACGCAAGCCAGTAAAGCTCCCACTATCCAGGCTGCGACAAAGCTAGTCTTTGCAAGCAGTAGCTGTAGCGAACGACTTTTGATCGTTCCCTTGCTGACTCGCTTCACGAAGCCCTGAACGAACTTAGCAATGTAACGCGTGATAAATAAAATAATTATGGCTGTAATTAGAGCAGGAATAACTTTAACACCACCACCCACTAGCTCACGCAAGCTCTTAAGGACAGTCTCAACTAACTGGTTCATAATTTATCGAAATATAGTTACTCTAGAATAGAATCCATAGCAATCACAAATGACTTGTGAAATAGGGTTAAGAGGGGCGGTACCCCCTTCTTTGGGACATAGCCCCCAAACCCCTTTACTTTTTTCGTGATTGATTTGGGACTGCTATATGATTCCCTATTACAAAGACTTACATAATAACTATAGGTGGTCAATGATAAAAGAGTGAAGGAGCTGGTATTGCGCACTCAAAGACAAAACTCCAAACTGCTCTTGGCTATTACAATTAGCCCATGATTGCCATATGTCATTGGGAATACGCCTAACATATCAAAAAATAATCAGCAGTCAATCTATCTTTAGGAAGAGACAATATATTTCATTTTCAGACCACAGACTGATATCGCTCAAGTTTGTAGCTATAATGAAAAACAAAAAAGGAATGTCAAAAAGACACTCCTGCGATACTTCCATCAGTAGCTAACTACATCTGTCACCAAATAACTAATGACCGATGGCCAACAACTAAAACTTAATTTGTCAACTGATCCAAGCCCTTCTCAATTTTCTCTTCAACTGAAGTTGCATTAGAGTTACGATCCGTCTTCATTTTTTCCTTGTTGGCGGATCCCTGAACCATGTTTAATCCCTCAGTCGTTGTTGTCTTATTCTTATTCTCGTAACCAGGAGGATTCTTCCGATCTAGAATTTTTTCAGACTTTTCTTGAACCTGATTCAAGCTTGCTTCGCCTTCTTGAGGATTACTCTTGGCAGCAAGAGCGGGTACAGCACCAGAAAATACTAGAGCTACACAGATAGATGTAGCAATCAGGGATCGAACGAATCGACGGGTAAAAGGACGGACAATTTTAGAAAACATACTCATCTTGGTCTTCCTCAAAGATTTCTAACCTGCCCATAGAAATATCAGAAACTTGATAGTGATTAGATCAGTCTTTAGAGAGAATCTTACAAACGCAATAGTCCGGACAATTTTCTGAGCAAGTGCTGAAAGCCTTAATTTTTCGTTGCCGAGTCTCCCCTAGAAGAGGGCTAAAACCCTCATTCTCTCGTTAGCTGTGAAAAACTGTCCGGAGTATTGACAAACGAATACAGCGGCTTTAATATTACTGAAGTGTAAGAGTCAGTATTGCGATACGTTCCTCCCCCTCAAATCCATACCGCTCACGATGGAAGCGGTGCGCCTCAAACTTTTGCAATTTCCCAGGGTTGGAAATGCTGTGTACTGATCTCGAACTTAAGATCAGCAATATTGCAACAAAAATTAAGGTTTTTTTCAGGTTTTTGCGAATGTTGTACTATACTAATAATCGGCTGCCCAGTGTGGGTATCTCCAACAGCCCTTCCTCTGTTGTGAGCAAGGGAAAAGGGGTAAGTAAATTCTCTCAAGAACCATTCGTATTACGAGTAGCCGAAATTGCCTCTCGTCGAATGCTTTCAGTTGTCCTACGGAAAAGGGAAATATGAAACTTTCTTCGACGCAGGGTTTGCTCCATCCCGGTGCAATCGAGATCCCTCATATTCTCATAGTTGATGACCACGTCGACTGCCTCCAGCTTTTAGTCTGTATGCTTGAGATGACTGGATGCTCCTACGCTACGGCAAGTTGCGCTTCTGAGGCTTTGTGTCTAGTGCAGGATCAAACTTTCGACCTGGCATTGGTTGATATCGTATTACCTGATCTCAGCGGCATTGACTTGTTGAACCAGATCAAGCAGCAAAGGCGACAAAGCAGAATGATTGCGATCGCAGTCACTGCCCTAGCGTTTACCCGAGATCAGGAAATGATTCGGCACGCAGGCTTTCACGATTACCTCTGTAAGCCCTATCTACTCAAGGACTTAGAGCGGATGTTGCGTAACCATCTGAACGGTGAGCTTTTACCTACATCAAATTCAATTTGTTTCTAGCTCCCTCTTTGGGTTGAAATTCAAAGACGGCCATAGCTCCGGCCCGATCCGTTTCGACCCTGGTATCACATAGAAAATCGACCACAGTGACTGACATGATTTCCTCAATTAACTGCTTAATCTGAGGTCGAGTAATTTGGTCGAGGATTGCTCTAACCTTCTTCGCCAATTCTTGACGGTTCGATTCGGCAAGCAACTGTTCAGAGCGAGTCACGATCCCTTCCATGACGATGACTAAAGTGTTATCAAATACATTGCAAGTGATCTCACTCAGTTGATGTCCCAATTGTCGCTCATACAGTTCCTGAATCTGCGAGACGAGAAGACACTGTAACTCTTCAGATTGGATAGGTTTTGAAGATGCATCAGTCATGTGTCATTCATTTTCCAGTAAACTCTCTTGAAAAAAATTTCAAAAATTTTGGTTAGCGGCTACTACTCCCATCAACCTAACTTGGCCTTTTCTGACTATTCTTTGGAACCGCCTCTGGATTGCGAACGAGCGGTGTATCCGACAGGATTGCAATGATTCCGATTCGACCTGTTTCAAGAGTTGTATCGCTCAAAAGATCTTCAATATTAATCTGTAGAATTTCCTGAATCAGTTCCATGAGCCGTGGCTTTGTAACTTCGTCTAAAGTAGAGCGAACTTCTTCAGCCAACTCACCCTTCCCTTCCTGGATCAGTAAATTCTCTGCAGGGGTGACAGATTGTTCAAGCACGATTGCCAACTTACTATTAAAAAGCTGACAGATCACTTTGGAGGGCTGATGCCCCAGTTGCTCTCGATAAAACGATTGGATTCTTTGAGACAAAGTTCTTTCTAATTGCCCTCGGGTAGGAGGTTGATTTACCATTCGATTGGCCTCTGAAAAAAGATTTAGACTGTCTTGACGAGTTAGAAACTTAAAAAAATCAATTATCTCGCTCTAAGTCATCAAGGAACAGTGTAGATTCGGGAGTTACTTCAGTAATTTCCCTCTAGCGATTTGTCAAATTCAAGACCTGTGAGCGTCGCTAGTAAATTGCCTGGATTCCCACGCGGAAGTGTAACGGTATACCCAATATCAAGACCGACAAACCACTAGGTAACCTCTGAATCTGCAAATGCAGGATAGAGCGTTAACCCACCATCTACAAATAGAGTTTGACCCGTGATGTAGGATGCATCATCTGAAGCAAGAAAAGCAGTCACTGCTGCCATTTCCTCTGGTGTTCCTACCCGTCCCATAGGAACAAAATTAGCTACCTTCTGCAATTGTTCAGAATTTTCACTCCAATCATTAATCGAAGTCGCAGTTGCGCCAGGGGCAATAGAGTTGACGCGAATTCCTTTCCTAGAATACTCCAACGCCAGCGTTTTTGTCATATTTTCCATTCCACCTTTGCTGATGGAATAGCTCAGGTATTGAGGGCGGGGGATAATCTCATGCACACTAGAAACATTGATGATAATACCCCCCTGATCCTTTTGTAGGAAATGCTGAATCACCTCTCTAGCACAGAGATAGGCTCCTCGCAGGTTAACACTGATCACCTTATCAAAATCATCGGTTTCAACCTCGTGAGAATCCTCTTCAATCTGAATTCCAGCATTATTGACCAGAATATCCAAATCTCCAAGCTCCTTAACCGCTGAATCGATCATTTCAATAATTTGTTGCTCCTGCGAAACGTCTGCTTTCACTGGAGCAATCTTGATTGAAGTTCCTGAAGAAACCTTTTGATCAATCATGGCCCGCGTTTCGTCTAGGGAAGAAAGTTCCCCTCGATAGTTTAAGGCTACATTCGCGCCCTCTTGAGCGAAGCGAACGGCCACGGCTTGACCAATCCCCGAAGTTGCCCCTGTGACCAGAACATTTTTTCCAGTAATTCCCAACATAGATTCTTCCCCAATCCTTTTCTACTTAGATTTTACTGGCCAAACAGGTTCTTGAATGCGTCTCCGATATCGTTACCGGCATCCTGCAATTCTGAAGCCGCATCTTCGGCACGTCCTTGAGTTCGGCCAATATCTTGCTGAGCACGACCTTCGACTTGCTGAGCAGCACCCTTTACCTTGTTCGCAGCTTCCTCTAGGTTTCCCTGGGCTTCGCTAGCTGCCCGCTGAGTCGTCCCAATATCCTTCTTGACTTTTCCCTGAATCTGATCAGTCGTACCTTCTCCAAAAACTTGGTCAACTGGATTTGTTTCTGCCAAAACAGTGGGCGCTTGACCTAAGCCCATTGCTTGAGCAGCAGGCATCAGGGGAGAAATGACACCTGGCAAACCAACGAAAATGACCAGTACAGAGAGAAATGTAACAGCAGCCTGCACAAATTTCCGCTTTAAAGATTGAACGTTCATAAATCAGCTCCTTTGAAGATTAGCTGTAAACCTAAAACAAATCTTAAGCTGAGATCTTTCCAAGAAAATCATTCATGGGATAGAAAATTAGAAGACTTAGACCGATTTACATATATGTCTTGGGATAGATGCAAAGGAAATAGCGGAAATAATGATTGATAGGTCATTTTTCTGTGGAAAGCCAAGCGAACAATAGGAATACGGAAAAGATTAATCCGGATACTTTTTGTCAGCGAAAGTCCGCCTCTGGATAGAAGAGTAATAGGAAAGAAAACAACTAATATATTGTTAACAACTGAAACCTAGAAAAGGTTAAGGTTCATCAACTATTCAACGACAAGGAGCAATTAAATCATGAGTATTGAAGATAAGGCTAAGGCAACTGCTAAGAATATCGAGGGTAAAGCTCAAGAAGCAATGGGCGAAGTTACTGGTGATCCGAAGGATAAGGCTGAGGGTCAGGCAAAGCAGACAGAAGCTCAAGTTGAGCATAGTGTAGAAAATGTTAAAGATCAGGCGAAGAAGGCGATTGATTAATCGATAGCTCACACAATGTTTAAGGGTTGGAAGATCTGAGGGCTGATTTCGCTCCAGATCTTTCCCTAATTTTTTTGATTGTAATTTTGAAAGTTTGATACAAGAAAGTATGACTAGTAATAACGAGCTGTCATCCAATCCAGCCCCACCGATGGATGATCTAGTAGAGCAAAAGGTTGCTCAAACTCAGCCCATAGTGGATCAGCCAACTGCCGAAGAGCATGGCTTGGGCCTCAACGATACGGAGCATATTGCAGATCAGGCAGGTGTAGAAATTCCCGATGAGGTTCCGCTCGATGTCAAGGGAACCCTTGAAGAGCGAGATGAGCATCGCTGGCAGCTTGATCCAGACTCCGCCCAGCTCTAGTGGGCACTGTAACGTTGAGTATTAAGTAGGGTAGTCACGATAATAGTGACATTAATCTTCCATTTCACTAAATCTGGAAAGGCTATAGCAGGTGCAGAGAGCAAGCTTATGCACTTTTTTTGTGCGCTTTTTTAAGTAAATGCTCTATCTTTAAGAATAGCCAATAAACACGTTGTCATTAGAGGAAGAGATAGAATGCCGGAAAATTCACCCTTGAAAGGAGTAGAGCTGGTAGACTGTGCCAAAGCCAGTGCAAAGTCAGGTCTAGAAGTTGCAGCAGAGCAATCTGGCTATGGTCAGGATGTTGATCAGTTCTGGGAGAATCTACAGCAAGCTTGTCAGAATATGGGAGTTCATATTGAGCAGTTAGAAGATTTGATTACCGATCAGCATACGGTAAAGACCTCAAGAGGAATTGAAATCGCTCCCGACACACAATCTGATCTTTAGCGTTCAGGTCATAACAGTTGCTCTTGCCTGTGAAGATCAACCATCAGTCAATGGTTCTGTTCTACTTTACTTTAGTGTCCAGGATACAGTGATTGGCATCGAACCAAACAATTTAAGCAATCTGTCTCAGCCGTTTACCCAGATAGATGGATCAACCCCTCGTAGAGAATGGGCAAGAGTTTCTCGACCGGATAGCCGAGCAGGATTACAGCGTAGCACTAATGGCTCAGATACTAGTTCTAGATGACTACGAAGCTACAAAAAAGCTGCGTCAGCAAGAAGGAGATCAGAGGTGAACAGTCGTCATTGGTCTAACTGTCCATGCTTTGCAAGATGATCGCTAGAAATGCCTGGACGCAGGTATGGGTGGTGATTAAGTAAACCTTTTATGTAGGTAGATTTGATACAGATACTACCGATGGACAGATGAGTGATCACTCATTTCGACCCATTTTATGAAGTACGATTCGCTTACAAATACTTTCTACTGCTAGAGTAAGTGATTGCATGAGTTCAGAATCTTTTGAATAGTCGGCGGGTGCTAAGTTGGCAACTTTTTGACTTCTGGAAATATTATATTGCTGTGTCCAGTCCTGGGCTGTACCTTCTTTATAAACCGCAATCGCTGTTCCACCCCTCTGATTCAAGAGAGCAAAGCAAGGTAAATCAGAGGTACCATCACCGACATAGATAATTTGTTGTAATGGAATCCTAAGTTTTTCTTCAGGAACGTCTTCATACACAAATTCCAAATCATCCTCAGAGTGCTTGTCAACTCCTCGAGACAAAAATAACAGGTAGCGAGTCTTCTCAGGGTGACTCAGCGATCGCTTTAAAAAATCGACTTCTCCCTGATCATTATAGTGAAATTCACACCCCCACATCGCTTTGAAATGTTTAGCAATAGCGTTGTTCTGGGCAATTTCAACGAAACCGCTAGTGATCAAGTAAAATTCAATCTCAATCTCGGCATCAATGGTGTGGGCAGACTGCCGCAAACGATCAAACATTTCTGATACACCTGGGAAAGGAGTAACCTGCCGACCAAAATCAGCCAAGAAATCTTTTGTAATCTTTTGGGAGCGCTGACGGGAGGCTTGAATCAAAGTATAAAACCGAGCCGGAATTCCGTCCCATCCAGCATCTTTAAGTGGATAGTAACGTTCCTTGCGAAACACTTGGGAGTCATGACCTAGATGCTCAATTAGGGCATCATAGGTATCAGGAACTAGCGTATCATCGAAGTCAAAAGCAATAGCAATACGATTTGAAAGGGGTTGAGTAGCACTCTTCATGGGTATCTCAATATAGGTTAGAACACCAAACACTAGTATCCGGATTCAATGACTACCAATCATATATCGAATGATAGATTTTTATAGCCTTTTCAGGCGTACTTAAAAAGTAGTTTTAGTAAGACTATGGCAATCCTAAATCAATCATGAAAAGTACTATGGAGGGGTTTGGGGACGACTTCCCTAAACCCCTTTTCACAAATCATTTGTGACTGCTATGGCCATCAAAATATCCCTCGATTAACTCCAGTGTCTGAACCGAGGGATACTGCTTACCGATTTTGCTCTTGAAAAACTTAGTGTGAGAGTATTGACCAAGAGACAAGATTCAGCTTTGTGAACTTATTTGACATTCTGATTGGCACGAAGTTCATACCCTTTACGCTGGAGACAGCGATTAAACTCATCTTCTGCGTCGCTCACTCTTGGATCATCCTTCAATTGAAAAGCTCGTTCTAGGTAGTCATTACCCATCTCTTGAAATGCTCGTCCTAGATCAGGCTCGCTCAGCTGCTTTGGCAAACACTCGATCACCGCAGCCAAACGCTCCACTGCTATATCTTTCTTCTGGTCAGCAGGTACAGAATTTGCCGCTTGCACAGGCAAATATACTGCACTACTCAACCACATTGCACCAACACAAACTGAAAAGACGAAAAATCGAACAATCCGCTGTTGGATTTGATTCAACTGGCTCATGATTTAAATCCTCCACATTCAATAAACTTAAGCTACAAAATTTGACTCGCTGGAAAGGCTCAACTAAGCCTCCAATACTCCTTGAAGACCTTCATCTATACCCCAAGCATCCTTAATAATGCCCTGTAGAATATTTCCCTGAATCATCTTACTTTTATACAAAGCCACCAACAATTGCTTTGCACCTCTCTCATCAATGCTTTGAACTTTCTGCTCAAATGCACGCAGCTCAAACTGTTGTTCTAAAGACAATCCTTTACCTTTATCCTGACTCATGCTTTTCCCTCTGTTCGGCTGATATCTCACGCTAGAGCTGAAATTGTAGATCCAGTTTAAAAGCTCGGAAAGCTCAAAAACTGTGAACCTTTTTATCAGCTTTCTCTAAACTATAACGAAATTTATCAAGAAATGTAACAATTCCCAAAAATCTCACCCTTCAGTGGTAAAAGCTAGTTGGATTCTATCCCCAGTAAACAGCATTCAGCAAAGCATCTAGAACGTCAGCCTTCTTTGCTTGCTTCACAGCGAAATAAGTGACTAAATCGCCTGTCCTCAGGATCGGATAGCCTTGATCATCAAGAATCGTCCTTACCACCGGATAGCCCAAAGCATTCTTAATCTGTTGCTCTTCCCAGGCTTCCGGACTGCAATTGCAAACGCTGGCAGCCCTCCGAACGATCTGTTCCCACACACCGCCTCTCGGCTCAAAACTACTCTGACTATCACCAGAATCCAACACGAATGAAACAATGTCGCTGGCTTTCTGCCGCTTACTGACAGAAACATGATCCAGTGACCAGCTATCGGCTGAGCTGTAGAGGTGGCTGAGAAGACCAAGCTTTTCAGCGACTGAAGCGTGAGCAGAAGTAATCAATTGGCCTGGAACTAAAAGTGCCGTTCCACTTGGCATTTTGATTTCCCTCTGGGCAATCTTTCCGATTACATATTGCTTCTTCTGCTCTAGGGTTGTTCTCTCCTGGATTAACATAATTTCCTTTGACTCACTAAAACGTAGCTCTATTCGCTAAATAAAACGTTATTACTATCGCCTACTACCAGTGAAGCAAGAAAAAGAGCAGCCTTCCTCACCCTCTAGTTAGAGGTTTTGAAAAGAATAGCCTTAGAATTTCCCAAGATCTGGATGAACGGAGAGATCATCAATGCTCTGGTCTCCTATCCCACTAATCCAGACCGCAAAGCTCGAACGGCTGCCTGGGTTCGATCATCAACGCAAAGCTTATTCAGAATGCTACGAACGTGAGTTTTGACCGTTCCGACTGTGATGTAGAGCTTCTCAGCAATATCTGCATTACTACAGCCACCAACAATCAGTTCCAACACCTCCAACTCCCGCTCCGTCAATGGATCGGCTTCCATGATCTGCTGCGCTTGAGGATCTAGAGCTTCAATAGTAGTAGTAGCTGTGCTGTTGGCTACTTCACCAGACCTCTTTTCGTCTTGACGGGCCTGCTGTAGAACGATGCGGGCGATCGCTGGATCAATCCAGGCATCCCCAGCGTGGGTCAGTTGAATTGCTTGTACCAGATTCTCCATGCTGACGTCTTTGAGGCTATAGGAATCGGCTCCAGCAGCAAAGGCAGACAATACCGCATCCTCATCATCGTGCATCGTCAGCATTAGTACTCTCGGAGGCTCTGCACCGGCTTCGACTTGGGACTGCTTGTATCTCTGTACTAACTCGATACCGTCCATATCCGGCAGACCAATATCAACTAGAGCAACATCAGGCTGAGCTTCCTGCAAAACCTCAAGACCCTGACGAGCATTGGCCGCGTCTCCAACTACTTCAACCATGTCAAACTGCTTTAAAGCGGTGCAAAGCCCAATTCGAGTTAGATTATGATCTTCGACTAGAACGACGCGAATCTTGTTCATTAGACACGAGATAGAGAATTTTTGATATTACCACAATCTATCAAGCAGCAATGAAGCCACTCTTCTATCGGAAGATAGATAAACAAAAAACTTCTTAGCTTGATGAGGTAAACCTTTGACAGAGGAATGAATTCCATCACCAAGTTAGTTTTGCCAAAATCATAGCAAAATCCTTCTGAAATTGCTTGAATCTTTGCTCATATCAACAACTCTATCTTTAGACAGAGCCTTTATACTGCTAAGCAAAGATAGCATTTACAATCAGGCGACATCTATCTATCTATTGACAAGGGAGGGAAACGGTTGGGGCTGATTGACTGACAAAAGTTGAATAAAAATCTCTGAAAGTGCTTCTGAGCAAGAATTACAGCTATCATGAAAAGCAGGCATATACTGGAGCCTAGTTGTTGCAAGCCCTTATATGCTCGGAAGCCTTGCTCTACTTAGTCTGTAGGGTCGTAGTAAATATATGGCTGAGAGCCATGTATGGTGAGGTTTTTGTATGTTTTTTCAGTCAACCAGCGGTTGGGGATATTGGTGAGACGCCAAGGTTTATCAGAAAGGCAGGTAATCAGTCTGAACAGTTTACGGATCGACGTGCTAGTCTGGGTAATTAACTTTTCTCGATATTTGTTTGCCGACTTACTTTTTAGTCATCGGTAGTAGTTAGTACTTCCTGTTATCTAGTTTTATGGCTGTGGTAAATATTAATCTGTTGGCAACTTCCTTCATGCCTCACGGTATGTGCTATTTGTGGAAGCCAGGTTTAGTGGGGTTACATCTGGTTAGCAATGTGGTTATTGCATTGTCATACCTTTCGATTCCGATTATGTTGGTTCAGATTACACGTCGGCGGGCTGACGTTCCATTTAATTCAGTGTTTCTGCTATTTGCAGCTTTTATTGTTTTTTGTGGGGTGGGTCATTTATTCGATATCTGGACGCTTTGGCATCCGAACTACTGGGCCTCTGGAATGGTTCGAGCCATCACAGCTATAGTTTCGTTTGCAACAGCGATTACCCTTGCTAAGCTGCTTCCAGAGATTTCGACGCTGCCTTCTCGTAGCCAGGTTCAGGAGGTCAACAGCCAGCTTACCCAGGAGATTGTAGATCGCGAGTGGGTAGAAACTAAGCGCCAAGAAGAACATGAGTTTCTGGATGCCCTGCTGGAGAATCTTTCCGACGGAATTGTCGCCTGCGATGCCAACGGAGTCCTTACCTTGTTTAACCGGGCCACCCAAATCTTTCATGGTCTCCCACAGGAGCCACTGCCAGCAACCGAATGGGCGCAACACTATGATCTGTATCACGTTGATGGAAAAACCCCCTTAGATCAGTCAGAAATCCCGCTATTTCGTGCACTTCAGGGAGAATCCGTCAGAGACATAGAAATCATAATTGCCCCAAAGCAAGGCGTTTCGAGAACGGTTTTAGCCAGTGGAGAACCGATCAGGACAGTGACAGGAGAAAAAATTGGGGCAGTCGTTGCAATGCGAGACATTACTAACATCAAGCAGGTTCAGGCACAATTGGAGGAACGAGAGCAGTTTCTCCGCAGCATTTACAATGGAGTTGAGCTGGCAATCTTTGTTGTAGAAGTTCAACCGGGGCCTCAGTTTCGTTATTTGGGATTCAATCCAGCTTGCGAGAGATTAACGGGAATCTCGGTAGAGGAAATTTATCAAAAGGCGCTGACCGATCTCTTTCCTCCAGAGGCGGCGGCACAGGTTCATTCAAACTACGCTAAATGTGTTGAAGAAGTTCGTTCAATCAATTACGAAGAATACCTGCCCTTTCAAGGAGTGGAAAGTTGGTGGTTAACCCACCTGAACCCTCTGAGAGATCCGGAGGGAAGAGTCTATCGGATCATTGGTACGAGTTTAAATATTACTCGGCGTAAACATACTGAGGCGCAACTGCAAGCAAGCATTGAGCGATACCAGCTCGTTGCTGACAATTCATCTGATTTAATCTCTACCCAAGCTATGGACGGGGTGTATCTCTATGTTTCTCCGGCCTGTCGCCAACTCTTGGGCTACAAGCCTGATGAGTTGGTCGGACGGAATTTCGTAGAATTTCTGCATCCCGAAGACTCAGTTGCCCTAGAACAGTTTCAGAAATCGCCAGGTCAGCTTCCAACTCAATACACTCAAAGCTATCGGTTTCGACGCAAAGACAGTTCCTACACCTGGCTAGAAACAACCAATAAAATTGTTGGTACTGTTGAAGATGAGTCTCAGGTAGTTATTTCAATTTCACGGGATATTACCGCACGGAAGCAAGCTGAGGTAGCCGTTGTTAGTTTAAATCAGCAATTGGAGCGGGAATTAAATGAGCGAAAAAGTAAATTTAACAAGGTGAATCGCCTTTATCGGGCGGTGATCAATAGTATCCAAGAAATTATTTTTCAAACGGATATGCAAGGCCGCTGGACATTTCTGAGTCCGGCCTGGATAGAGGTGACGGGTTTTACCTTTGAAGATAGTTTGAATACTTCATTTTTGGATTACGTTTACTCAAAGCGAGATCAGCAAAACCTGAATGACCTATTTCAAAATCTGATCACACTCAAGCAGGACTCCCTCACCTATGAGTTTCGCTGTCCGACCCGGAATGGAGAATTTCGGTGGCTGGAAATTTATGCCCAGCTCAATCAAGATGGAGAAGAAGTGATCGGTACATTCGGGGCGCTGAATGACATTACTGAACGCAAACAAAGTGAAGCCGTTTTAAAATCCCGAAACAGCGAACTGACCAAGCAACGCAAACAATTAGAATTACAGAATCTTCAGCTTCAGGAAGCCTCGAAGCTAAAATCTCAATTTTTGGCAACCATGTCCCATGAACTGCGAACGCCGATGAATTCTATCATGGGATTTTCACAAATGCTCCAGAGTCAGAAATATGGGGAATTAACCGAGCGCCAGCACGAAATGGTTGAGCGAATTTTCAATAACAGCCAAAATTTATTGGAAATGCTAAATGAAGTTCTCGACTTCTCTAGATTAGAATCAGGCCGAATTGAGTTGAATCCTGAAGAGTTTGACCTGGAGGTGCTGGTGCGTCTGACTATTGAAGAAATGCGATCGCTAGCCGATGCTAAGAAATTGAATCTATCGATTGAGATCCAGAATCTAAGCAATAAGAGAATTTTTAACGACAAAACCTGCCTACGGCGAAGCCTGATTAATTTAGTTTCCAATGCAATCAAATTCACCGAAGCGGGTATGGTAAAGGTTGTTGCTTCAGAAATCAGTCCAGACAAGGTCTCAGTTGCAGTTCAAGATACAGGGATTGGCATTGCTAACGATGATTTTGAGACGATTTTTGAAGCGTTCCGTCAAGTTGATCAAACCCTGACTCGTCATCACGCAGGTACAGGTCTAGGATTAGCAATCACTAAGTCCTTAGTTGAGATGATGAATGGGACAATCCAGGTTGAAAGCACCCTGGGAGAAGGATCAACCTTTACAATCAATTTACCGAGATTGATTAACTTATAGCCTTTTGAGAGATTTCAGAAAACGATAAGAGAGTTAACCTGTAGATATTTGATAAGTTTGATTTAAGAATATAAGCATGGTCACTTCTAGATCAAAGCCGAAGAAAATTCTCGCTGTTGATGATATCCCGGATAATTTGTTCCTGGTACAGCTGGCCCTGGAAGAGGAAGGACACGAAATTACTCTAATCGACAATGGGTTAGATGCTCTGGCTCAAATGGAAGACTCTCCACCCGATCTGGTCTTGTTGGACGTTATGATGCCCGGAATGGATGGTTATGAGGTTGCAAGGCGAATTCGCGAGAACCAGAAGTTACCTTTCATTCCGATTCTAATGATCACGGCTCACGACCAATCCAGTGTGGTTCAGGGGCTAGACGCAGGGGCCGACGAGTTCATTCGCAAACCGATTAAGATCGATGAACTACAAGCTAGAGTTCGCTCGCTTCTGCGACTGAAGCATAGTATTGACCAGCGAGAAAGTTTTATCCACTGTTTGACCCATGACCTACGAACACCGCTGCTAGCAGTTGATCGAATGCTCAGCCTAATAGAACAGGAAGCCTTTGGTAAAGTTATTCCTGATGTAAAAGAGGCAATTTCAAGTATCGCTAGTAGTAATCATAATTTGCTCCTGATGCTAAATACGTTGTTGGATGTCTACTCCTACGACGTTGGGCAGAAAGTTTTAAGCTTTATCGACTTTGATTTACCTGAACTGGTTCAAGAAGTCATCCAGGAATTAATACCTCTTGCCCAAGACAAAGGCTTGGCTCTAAAGTTGGAAGTTGCCGACGAGGTGGAAAAAATTTCGGGCGACCGTCTGGAAATTCGTCGCGTTTTAACAAACCTGATTGGCAATGCGCTCAAGTTTACTGACACTGGATATATAGAGCTAAAAGTCAGTCAAGCTTCCCAGCAGGTGAAGATCGAAGTTATCGATACAGGAATCGGAATTTCCTCGGAAGATCAAGTCAAAATTTTTGAACGATTTCAACAGGGAAAGCATTTTCGATCTGGCAGTGGTTTGGGGTTATATTTGTGCTATCAGATTGCTTACTCTCACCATGGCACGATTGACGTACGATCCGAGGTTGGTCAGGGAACAACATTCATAGTTCAGCTCCCCATGAATCAGCCAAAGTAGCCAGTCTTTATAAACGTATTGGCCAGGGTTCCTAATTGGGATATTTGATTAAGAGATGTGATTGAAATATTTGATTACAATAACAGAGCAGATGAGCCTTGCTCCACGTTCAGACTGAAGTATCTTGCTTCGGGAGGGACAATTTTGACGGAGTTAGGAGAATAATTTTTAGATTGACTTTTTTCGATGGTAGATTTTGTTAGTCATAGTGAGGTTCAAAAACTTGCCCTGGATAACTGCGATCGCGAACCGATCCACATTCCAGGTGAAATTCAACCCTTTGGTGCATTGATTGCGACGGATCTGCAACTGGAGCAGATTCTCCACGCCTCAGCCAACCTGGAATCAGTGCTAGGCGTCTCAACCCAGGAAGCTCTCGGGCATGATCCCAGCACAGTTCTATCTGGGAAAATCGTCCACGATTTGAACAACACCTGTGGATTGTCCACCATCCAAACTCAACGAGAGCGGGTTGGCTCCTACAAGGTTCATGGGAAGCTCTTCGAGATCAGTGCTCATCGAAGCAACGAGCGTTTTGTGATTGAGGTTGAAGCGCTAGATCATTCTGAGGAACATCGCCGAGAACCTGTGTCTCTGGTGAAAAGCATGATGTCTCAGCTTCAGGCTCAGCAAGATCCCCAAGCCATGCTGGAGAATGCGGTGCTATCCCTGAGAGGCATGACAGGATTTGATCGGGTAATGGCCTATAAATTTCTACCGGAGGGCGAAGGAGAAGTTGTTGCAGAAGCAGTAAGGAGTCGCTACGCTCCCTACTTGGGACTACGCTACCCCGCCTCCGATATTCCAAAGCAGTACCGAGCAATTTTGCTGAGAATGCCAATCCGCGTGATTCCAGACATTCAGCTTCAGCCTTCTCCACTGCTATCACTTGAGTCTGAAGCTCCGCTTGACCTCTCTTTGACCCAGTTGCGAGCGGTGTCTCCGATTCACGTCGAATACCTGGAAAACATGGGAGTTCGGGCAACGATGAATGTTGCGATCATTGTCCAGAGTGAGCTGTGGGGGCTATTTGCGTTTCATCATCACCAGCCGATACTAGTTCCACCTGACTTTCGAGCCGTCTGTGAAATTTTTGGTCAAGTATTTTCCCTCAAGCTACAGAATGCTATAGAAGAAGAACGCTTCCAGTCTCGACGGCGCTCAAAGTCTACCATTGGACAATTTGTTTCCGAGTTACAGAATATTCAGCAGCAGGACTTGGTCAATCTGTTGCAGCAGCACAGCCCCCGACTTCTACAATTGGTGATGGCAGATGGACTGGCGATCAAGTACGGAGAAACCCTGACGACAGAGGGAGCTGTCCCCTCGACTGAGGCGATTCATGAACTGATTCGCCAGAGTCAAGCCTACTCAGAATCAGAGGTCACCACGATTGAGAACCTATCAAACGTTGATTTTCCACCCGATGTCACGTTGAACCAATCTGCCGGTGCTATGATCCTGGGAATTGTACCTAATGAACAGTTTTACCTGGCATTTTTCAGAAATGAAATTATTCGTCAAGTGCGTTGGGCCGGTTCTCCTGAGAAGGAGATTAAGTTTGGTCAATTTGGGCCTCGCTTGATCCCCCGCGCGTCTTTTGAGGAATACAAAGAGTCCGTTGCCAATTGTTCTTCTCCCTGGACACCTGCAAATGTTTCTGCCGCCCTGGAACTGCGTCTCGGTTTACTACAGTTTGCCACGAGCCACAATCAACTGAGTCAGCAAGCCTGGATCAAACAGCGGCAACAGCACGAGATGTTGATTGCGGAGCTTAACCATCGCGTGAAAAACATTCTGGCCCTGATCCGCTCTGTCGCTCGTCAGACAAAAGCTTCCGCCTCCAGCATCACAGAATACGTTACGACATTGGAACAACGAATTACCGCCCTAGCCTCTGCTCATGAACTAGCGGCTGGCAATCAGCTAGAATGGCCTTCCCTCAAACGATTGATTAGTGCTGAGATTAAACCCTACCTGTCTGACATCAATGAGCGAGTTTTCATGTCAGATTTTGAGGTGAGCCTCAAGTCGGATTTTGCCCTGGTGTTCGGCCTAGTGCTGCACGAGCTGGTATCCAACTCCGCCAAGTACGGTGCTCTCTCTGTTCCCCAAGGAAAAGTTTCAATCCAATGGCAAGGGGAAGATGGGGGTCTGGGATTTTTGTGGCGTGAGGAAAATGGGCCAATTGTTCAACTCCCAAAACGTAAAGGATTTGGACGAACCTTAATCGAGCGGGCAATTCCCTACGAATTTGATGGTGAAGCACAGTTGAGCTTCGATCAAAGTGGTGTCCGAGCCAAATTTTGGATTCCGAATGGCTATGTGTTATGGCGAAGTAGGAGTCCTGAGCAATTGTTAGAGCAAAGCAGTCCTTCAGTAGCTGATACGAGTTTTTATGGTGCAGCTCTGGTGGTTGAGGACAATATGCTAATTGCCCAGGATATTGAAGACATTTTGAGAAACCACGGTTTCGAGACAGTTGATGCGGTTCCTAGAATCAAAGTAGCCCTAGAAGAACTAGAAAGTAAGGAACATAATTATCAGATTGCTTTCCTTGATATTAATCTCAAAGGGGAAACATCATTTGAACTTGCGGAAGAGCTTATGAAACGTAATATTCCATTTGTATTTACGACAGGATACATCTCTAAGCATGCAATCCCAGATCCATTTCGAACAAAACCGTTACTCAAGAAGCCAATTAATGAGGTTGTATTGATTAGTACAATTGAAAAGATCTTGAAAAAGGGCCAGCAAAATGTTAAAATAAGATGAAGGAAACGATTATCTGACGTATTTCGATTAAGTGTAAAATGGCTCGAGTTTTAATATTTGAGGATCATCGCGAGCTTGCTCTATACTGGGAAGCTGCCCTGGAGGAAGTGGGTCATGAAACATGGATTTGTAGTGATCGGAAAGTAGCAGAAGAAATTATCAAAAGATCAAGGATTGATGTATTAGTTCTCGATATTTTAATTGAAGATAATACTTCCGTTGAAGAGGATACTTTTGGCTCAAATCTACATGGACTGAAACTACTGCAGCAGCTCAAGAGCTTCGAAACAAAGTTTCAACCCCGTGTCATCGCGGTGAGTGGGTATCCCCAAAAGGGAATTCTAGAAGTATTGGACATGGCCAAAGCACTAAAGGCGGACATTACCTTGAAGAAGCCAATTTCTACTGATCGGCTTCTATCAGCTATTAGCCAGCTAGTGCCGACAGACTCCCAAGCTAAGCAGTGTAATGTCTGAGTTCTGAAAAATGTACAAAGAATCTATCAATAGGTAGAAGGCAAAAATCGCATACGGCTGTTATGCTTGCCTTGCAATATCTAAATATTTTGATTGATCAAGATGGCAACTAATTCTAATCCTAACAATAATGTTCCGAATGTAGACAAAGAGGCTGTCCCCCATGCACCCGAAGCAGTGGTAAATCCTACTGCAGATTTCCAGCTTCCCCATGTTGGTGAAGAGCCTATTCAAAGTGCTAACGAATTCGAGTTACCCAATACTAGCCAGGAAACTTTCTCAGTCAATACAAGTGATCCCTACTATCAGCTTCCAAATACTGGTGCTGAGCCTGATCAAAAGCAGTACGAATATGAAATGCCCAACACAAGTCAAGAAGCTGAGTAGCTAGAGAAATCTAGTTTTGCGGAACAGCAGGTTGAGGCCGATTGGACTCAATCAGGGTTGCTGGAGTGACATCAAAAATCACTTTAAACGGAGTCGAAAGCTCTTCAGTCAATACTTGCTCAACAAGTGCAACTTCTCCAGGCGTTATGGGATCAGTTGTTCTAACTGTGACGAGAACGACTGGAGGCTTTTTTCTCCAATTAATCTTTGAACCATCGATTTGTATATCAGGTCTGTCCGTTAAGGACTGACCTACTAGTATCTTATTCACAGACTGATTGACGTGAGCATGGCTAGAAAATCTCCAAAAGCTGATGCCGAGCGGAATCGCCAGCATAGAGATTAAAGCGATTGAGGTTCCCCAGGACAGCGTTCTAGCCAATTCGTTACTGCGGGCATATCCACCCAGGACATAAATTCCAATGCATGCAAGATTAATCCCAATCAGGTTAGTGATATATAGTAGCGTAGCCCCAGATGCTAGTTCCCACTGTCCTTGAGAGAGAGCTAGGCCTACCACACAGATGGGTGGCATCAGTGCAACGGCGATCGCAGTTCCAGGAATTGCATCTCCAAGCTGAGGCCGAATCTTTGCATAGCCGCTCACCCCACCAGCAAAGATAGCAATGAGCAAGTCGACTAAAGTGGGTTCGGTTCTAGATAGGATCTCTGAGCCGAAATCCGGCAGGCGCAGCACAATTCCCACCAGCAAAGAGCAAAAAATAGAAAGAAAAGTGCCAACAGTAATTGAAACAAAACTGAGTTTTAATAACTTTAGATCGCCTTCCAGAGTGGCAAAAGGAAGTCCTCGAAGAGGTAAGATTAAAGGAGCAATGATCATCGCGCCAATAATCACAGCAGCACTATTGATAAGTAAACCTAAAGTCGCAATGACGCAGGAGCTAATCGTTAGCACTAAGTAGTTCTGAGTTAGTTTTGCATCCTGAATAAGAGACTCTCTCAGTTTTAGGAGTGGAACCACCCCTAAGCCAAAGCTTTTAATCAATCTAAACGTTCGCTGCATTACTAATACGATAAATTTTATAAGTTTAGTATCTTAGAGTTTAGGTAAGTCTATCTTCAATTATCCTCTGCCTGAAGGAAGATTGAAAGATCCCAAAGGCATGAAAAACTAAGTAAAAATGGTATCCATTACTCTTCTGTCTACAACGATGCCAAGTATCATCTTTCAAGTCATTTCTATTGCTTTCGGGATTATTGTCTCCATAGTCATTATTCTGTACTTTAAGGGCTACTTCCGCGACAGAAATATCTATAAAATTACTGATTTTCCCAGTCCAACTGCCAAGGATTTTGTGGCGAAAATTTCCGGTTTGTCAGACTCCTTTTGCTCTATCGGAAAAATTAGCGGATTTCGTGTGGGTGCGAATGAGATTTTTGCAGCCCGATTAGCAGCGATTCAGTCTGCTCAAGCTTCAATTCAGTTTGAGACTTACATTATGACACCGGGTAGTCGGGCTGATGATTTTGCCACCGCATTAATTCAGAAAGCTCAGCAAGGGGTTCAGGTACAACTGATTGTCGATCACTACGGTGTGAAGTCGATCTCAAAATCTTACTGGAAAAGATTAAGCAATGCTGGAGTTGAAGTGAGATTTTTTAATCAATTTAGCTGGCGCGATCCGCTTTATTATTTGCGCCGTAATCATCGAAAATTACTTTTGATTGACGAACGAATTGCCCTGGTTGGTGGAGCAGGCATTTCTAACGATTGGGATGGAACTCGGAAAGATTTGGCCCCCTGGTTGGATTACGAAGTGTATTGTCAAGGTGAGATACTGCAACGCCTGCGCTGCCTTTTTCTCCAACATTGGCTAGATGCAGGAGGAACCGCTAATTTCTCGGGTAATTCCTCGGATGAATTTGAATTTCAAAACGCTTCAGAGCCTCACGATCACAAACCCACTCTAGTCACTTCTGGAGAAAATCCAACAGACAGAGACTCCAGCATTCGTTCTCTCTATCAACTTTTAACCCAGGCGGCAACTCAGCGAGTTTGGATTGCCAGTCCTTACTTCTTACCAGATAGAAATACCCAGATTTTTTTACAACGGGCTAAGCAGCGAGGCGTTGATGTTCGGATTCTTACGATGGGGTCGAGGTGCGACAAACCCTTTATCCATTACACCTCACGGGAACGGTATGGAGAACTGCTCAGATATGACATCGAGGTCTATGAATATCAACCCAGTATGATGCACGCCAAATTGATTCTGGTTGACAAACAATGGGTCAGCCTCGGCAGCGCAAATCTTGATCCCCGCAGTTTCTTTCAAAACGATGAACTCAATTTGTCAACTGCTTCCCAGGAACTCTGCCAACAAATTGAGTCTTTTTTCTTAACCGCATTTCAGAATAGCAAACCTGTTAATCTTCGAACCTGGAAGCGACGTTCAATCTGGGAACGCATGATTGCTACATTCTGGTTGTTGTTCTACTGGCAACTTTAGGGAGCTTACGGGCGAATCAGATTCCAAGATTATTCCTCCGCAAGCATGAATCCATATCAAACGAGTAATGCTAATTCCCAAGTTTACATTACGTTCAAGACTACTCCCAGTCTGCAACTGAGCCAGAAGCTGATCTTTCTGAAAATAGACCGAGTAAGGGGGCCAGGATTGCACCTACGACAAAGCCTCCAGCGTGTGCCCAGTATGCTACCCCACCACTATCCATACCAATTGCTGTTTTCACCTCCAACATTGAAATGCCGCTAAATGCTTGCTGAACAAACCAAAATCCCAAGAATAGGAAAGCCGGAATCCGAACGGTGTAGAAGAGAAATCCTAGCGGAATTAAAGTTAGTACTCTAACTTGCGGAAACTTGAGAATATAAGCTCCCATCACGCCTGCGATCGCGCCGCTTGCTCCCAGTGATGGAACTGAAGATTGAGGGCTAAAATACCACTGAGCCATCGCAGCTAATGCACCACAGACTAAGTAAAAGAAAATAAACTTAAAGTGTCCCAGCTCATCCTCAATATTATTTCCAAAGATCCAGAGATATAACATATTGAATCCGACTTGGACAAAGCTTGCATGGAGAAATTGAGAAGTAATTAATGTCAGTACTTCTGGAATCGGTTGACCAACATTTACTCCATTCAGGTTTGCTGTCAACTCCTGCGGTACAACGGCGAACCAATGAAAAAATTGATTGAGCTGTGCTGAACCAATAGACAACTCGATCAGAAAAATAAGAATATTCGCAGCGATTAAACCGTAAGTAACGTATGGTGTAGTACGGGTTGGGTTTTCATCTCTTAATGGAACCATTGATGTGTTTTCCTAACTGAATCTTTCAATAACCTGACTTTACCTTATCAATGCAAAAGCGGTCGGGTTAGACCCGCCGCTACATCTATTCGTACTCTATAACAGCTCTGAATCAATCATGAAAGGCATTACAGAGGAATTTTGGAAGCGCTGAAGAAGGGGACAAAGACCGCTTCATCCCCTTCTCACAAATCATTTACGATTACCATATTTGCATGTTGGCTCTAGCTCTGTGCAGTTCCAGCCATCTCAGTTGTTTCTGGAACACCGTAGGAAGGTTGAATAGATTGTCCCTCCACAAAGGAACGTAGCATCCATGCCATTTCCTCGTGCTGCTCCATCATACCTGTGAAGAAGTCAGCCGTTCCTTCGTCACCGTGCTTTTCAGAACACTGATCAATCTGCTCCCGCAGGTTACGGATAACTTGCTCGTGGTCTGTTACCAGGCGCTCAACCATCTCTTGCGGATTAGGTAGATCACCTGGATGCTCTTTCAGTGTCGCCACATCAAGGAATCCCTTCATAGTTCCGACCGGATAGCCGCCTAACATCCGAACTCGCTCGGCTGTCGCATCAATGTTTTCAGTCAGCGCCTCGTAATGCTCTTCCCACAACTCATGCAGTGAACGGAACTGAGGCCCCACCACGTCCCAATGATACTTCTTTGTCTTAACCAAAAGCAGATAGAGGTCTGCTAGAGCTTGGTTCAGCAACTGAATCACTGACTGACGTTGCTCTTGACTCAGACCGATATTTAGGGTACGCATATGAATTCCTTTGTTTCAATAATCATTTTCAAGTAAATCAAATGTTGTCAGAAGTTTTCATCTGCCGTCCGATAGAAAACAAGAGTGACGCTATGCATCTTGAAAGGTCTCGATCTATGTATATTGCTGATATAGCCCTACCTATCCTTCCTTAGTTAGAGTCATAAATCTATCTCAAGATAGGGGTGTAGCTTGCATCACTCAAAGTATCTTTGTGCATACGGTAATCATCAATTAACAAGGAGATATCAATGAGTATTGAGAAGAAAGTTGAAGCAACGGTGAAGAATCTTGAAGGTAAGGCTCAAGAGGCTGTAGGTGATTTGACAGGCGATCCAAAGGATAAGGCGGAAGGTCAGGCCAAGCAAGCTCAGGCCTCCATGGAGCATACCGTAGAAAATCTTAAGGATGCCGCTAAGCAAGAAATCGATAAGAAGTAGGTTGAAAGTTTAAGAGCTAGAAGCGAGGTCAAAGGATGATTTTACTGGTTGAAACTGCTGCAGAGCCTTATTTTCCAATCATGTTAATTGTTGGAGTTGTTGGATTCATTGCAGCTGTAACGATTGGCTCGATTGCCTGGTATAACTCTAAGCGGCCAACAGGCTGGAAGGACAAGGAACGTCCGGATTTTGTTCCCGATGTCAAAAAATAAACAATTAATAGAGGATAGAGATAAATTATGGACAGTACAACTGGTGCAAATTTCGATAGAGGAATTGTGCACGCTGAGGTAGCTGCTCGTCAGGAGAGAGAGGGAGAGGACTTTAAGAAGACTCCTGAAGGAGAAGCCAGCATGGATACAACAAAGGGCTATACCGTTGACCGTGAGGGAAAGTTGAACAACTATGCGATTGAGCCAGAGATGTACATCAACGAGCCTGGCGACCTGCGTGAACAAGAGGAAGCGGAAGCAGCTCGACGGAAGCAGGAGCTGAAGGATATCAACACCGAGGATGGTAAGGGGCCAGGTGTAATTTGATTTTCTGTCATAGCTTGAGTAGTTTGGTAGCTGGGAAGGTGCGTTTATCGTGCCTTCTTTTTTATTGATGCTTTTCCTCCTTCGGGTAGATGTAAAGCAACGGCCTTCAAGGTTTAAATGGACAACGATAGTTAGGAGGCAGAAACTATGGATTTAGTTAGACTTGTTATCGCGATCTTATTTCCCCCTTTAGGCGTATTTTTGCAAGTTGGTTTAGGAGGTCAGTTTTGGTTAAATATCCTCTTGACTCTTCTAGGATACATACCAGGAATTATCCATGCAGTTTGGGTGATTGCCAAGCGCTAGTGGGACGAATAGAACTCGTAAGTTTACCTGACTTCAGTCACCAATCGTAATCAACATGGACGTTATAGATATTTCAGTTGTGTGGGAAAAGCTAGCGTGGGATCAGGGCGGCAAGATTGTCTATGTTGTGCTCGACGGAGTTGGAGGTTTACCCAATGCCGAGCGAGGCGGGACAGAACTTCAGGTTGCCCAAACTCCTAACCTAGATCAAATTGCTAAGAGTTCAAGTTGTGGCTTGCTAGAAATTGTTGGGCCTGGAATTACACCAGGAAGTGGCCCTGGTCACCTAGCCCTGTTTGGCTATAATCCACTGTATTACAATGTGGGTCGAGGAATTTTGTCCGCGCTTGGCATTGAATTTGACCTGCAACCTGGAGATATTGCTGCACGGGTGAACTTCGCAACAGTTGACGAGCAAGGGCAGGTCACAGATCGTCGAGCCGGCCGGATCAGTACGGATCTGAATAGAACGTTGCGCGAAAAAATAAGTCAGAAGGTTAAGCTAGATTTTCAAGGAGAATATTTCTTTGAGACAGTGAGTGAGCATCGAGCTGTTTTTGTACTTCGGGGTGATGAATTAGGGGGGAAAATCGAGGATACTGATCCACAGTTTGTTGGCGTTGCACCCCATCCAGTCAAAGCATCAGATGAGGACTCGCAGAAAACAGCAGAACTGGTTGATTCCTTTATTCAACAGGTGAATCAAGCGTTAGCTGATGAGCAGCCTGCAAATACAATCTTGATGCGGGGTTTTGACCGCTACCAACCCTTCGATTCTCTGAAAGAACGGTTTCAGCTTCATGGAGTCTGTGTGGCTGACTATCCCATGTATCGAGGAGTAAGTCGGCTAATTGGGATGGATGTGTTGCCTCGACCAGGTGGAATGAAGGAGCGATTTGAAGCTTTAGTAGATTGCTACGGTGAGGATTATAACTTTTACTTTCTTCATGTAAAGCATTCCGATAGTTTAGGAGAAGACGAGGATTTTTCTGGAAAAGTCAAGGTCTTAGAAGAAGTCGATCAGCTAATGCCGATGATAACCAATCTAGAGCCTGATGTACTGGTAGTAACGGCAGATCATTCAACGCCAGCATTACTCGGAAAGCACAGTTGGCATCCAGTGCCTATTATGATTCGAGCAGAAACAGCAAGGATTGATCCGGTTTCTACCTTTGATGAATATGCCTGTGGGGGTGGTTCTCTTGGCCTCCGACCCGGCGTTCAATTGATCGGATTAGCAATGGCCCATGCTCAACGACTAAAGAAATTTGGTGCTTAAACAATTATATTTCATTCAAACTTCAGTCTTTTAATAGATGTTTGCTTGAAAGATTTTTAATAGTCTAGGGTGAATAGAGTATACACTCGGAGGTCATTCAATGAGTACTGAAGAAAAGAAAAGTTTAAATACTGATTTCTCAAATATTAATCCCGGTGATCGGATTGTAGAAGAGAAAACACTTGAGGAGAAGTCACAACAAGTTGCTGTGGACTCTGCTGATGTTACTGGAGAACAAGTTACAGTTCCTACCTACTTTGTTGCAGAAGGAGAAGAGGGGGAAAAGGAAGCATTGCACCATGTTAGGGATGCGGAAGAAATTTCTGATGTAATCCGTCAAGCACGAGTTGATGAGAAGGGCGATCGCAAATGGTGGTAATTTTTAATTGGTAACCACAACAGAGAAATGGGAGGAGTATTCTGAGGCTTCTCCTACTTTTTTTAGCGCTTACTTTTTTCTTATTATTCCTCGTTACTGTGGATAATATCCCTTTGGAAAGGTAGACGCTTTAGAAATAAAATGCTATCCTTTAGGAATTCAAAATTGAAGACTTGACTGTCTTAAGAAGGTCACTAGCCAGTCATTGACTGGTAATTCTTCATTCCTATAAATCATCCCACTTGATTTGAAAGATGACTCAACTTCCCGTTAAGCAAAAGGATATTACAGGTCGAGCGAATCAAGCAGAATCAAATCAACAAATTACTGAAAGTGTTGATATCTCTACAGAACAGGAAATCGACCTGGAATTTTTATTTGTCCGAGATATTGATTTCCGCCAGGAAACCATTTACTTTATCGTCGTTGACCGATTTTATGATGGCGATCCAGATAATAACCCTGGCCCCAATCCTGAACTCTACGACCCGGAATGTCAAGATTGGGGAAAGTATTGGGGCGGCGATTTGCAAGGCGTAATTGATCAGCTGGACTATCTAAGAAATATGGGTGTAACAACCCTCTGGCTAACCCCCCTATTTGAGCAAGTTGAGGGACTATTCCTTGAAAGTGCGGCGGTTCATGGATATTGGACAAAGGATTTTAAGCGACTGAATCCCCGGTTCATTGGTAAAGATGAAAATCCTTCTCTGAATGCTACTCAAGAAACACGGGATACAACCTTTGACCGCTTGATTGAGGAACTTCACAAGCGGAATATGAAGTTAATTTTGGACGTTGTTTGTAATCATAGTAGCCCCGACGTAGACGGGAATAAGGGAGAACTCTATGATGATGGAGTAAAGATTGCAGACTTTCACAATGACGAAAAGCACTGGTATCACCACTATGGTGAAGTGACAGATTGGGAAAATGAATGGCAGGTTAAAAACTGTGAATTGGCAGGTTTGGCTTCCTTCAATGAAAACAATATCGAATATCGAAATTACATCACCTCAGCAATCAAACAGTGGCTTGATCGGGGTGTCGATGCCCTACGAGTTGATACAGTAAAGCACATGCCGATCTGGTTCTGGCAGGAGTTTAATGCTGAAGTTAGCACCTATCGACCAGATGTTTTTATCTTTGGAGAATGGATTTATTCTAGTCCTGAAGATGGGCGCTCGGTTGAATTTGCGAATCATTCTGGGATGTCCATCCTTGATTTTGGGCTTTGTATGGCAATTCGTCGGGCGTTGGGCGTTTGCGAGGAACCAGGCTTTTATTTAATTCAAGACGTGCTTGACGAGGACTATCGGTACGATGGTGCAACTGAGCTGGTTACCTTCATCGATAACCACGATATGCACCGATTTTTAACGTTGAATCCTGATGTCGACAATTTCAGAATGGCTGTGGTGTTGTTGATGACTTCGAGAGGAATTCCTTGCCTTTACTACGGCACTGAACAATATCTGAATGACAGCACCAATGGCAATTCAGATCCCTATGGAAACAACGATCCCTACAATCGTCCGATGATGGAAAGTTGGGAAAATGATACACCAATTTATCGTGATGTTCGCTTACTCTCTGGGGTTCGACGACTGAATCCTGCCGTTCCTCTGGGCAGCCAGTGGCAAAAATACATTACGCCGGATGTATACTGCTATGTTCGCCGTTATCGAGATTCCAGGCTATTTGTGGCAATGAATCGAGGAGACGAAGTTACCTTAGAAGAGATTGAGGCCGAACTGCCGGATGGGGATCATACCGATATTATGTCCTCAGAGCGGTTTACAGTTGAGGGGGGTATGCTGCGAAACTTAACCTTGGCCTCCAAGCAAATTATCGTTTTAAGTCATGTCGGAGAACGAGTAAAAGCTCAGACTGTAGCTCGTATTCAGTTGAATGGAGTTGAGACTTTACCGGGCGAAACGGTTGCAGTAATCGGAGATTGTCCAGAACTGGGAAACTGGGATATTGCAAAAGCCTATCCCCTGGAATATATCAATCAAAATACCTGGTTCGGTGAAGTACCTTTTGAGGAAAGTGCGGGAAAACTGGTCAACTATAAGTACATTCTTCTGCGGAAGGGACTATCCCCACTGCGGGAAAATTTAGTCTCCCGCCGCTGGGTGATCGCCAGTGAAGGTATCGTGAAATGGCGCGATCGCTGGGCTTCCTGATGCGAGAGGTGGGGCATTAGCACCCACCTTTTCCAGGGCTTCTCTCGCCCGTCGTGTTAAGTCCGTTTTGTAGACAAATTCATCACGGGCGTCAATTGGATAGGCTTTTAGCTTGAAGTGAATCCCCCAGGGCTTTTCTTCTAAAACCACTAAAATGGGTAAACGAATTTGGGTGTATTTGCTGGTTTGAGCCACGCGATACAGAATGTGCATCACTTGGGCAATATCAATTTGATGGGCAAAGTATAAATCAGTAGTGACCTGAATTTCGACATCACCATCGTTGGCATTGGCAATTGCTTCTGTCCACAGTTTGTTGTGGGGAATTACGACAGTGTCATCCGTTGGTGTTTGGAGTTGTATAGCCCGCAAACCGTAACTGGTGATTTCGCCGTAATGGTCTCCCACTCTAACGCGATCTCCTTCTAGATAGTGTCTTTCAAATTAAGCAATCACACCAGCAATCACAGAACTAGCGTAGTCTTTAAAGGCAAAACCCAAAGCCACTGCAACGGTTCCTGTAATGGCAAAGACATTTTGAGGGGACAAGTTTAACAACAAATTTCCCAGAAAAATTCCAGCAAGGGTCAGACAGAATGCTCGCCAGAAAGGTAATGACTGTTTGACACTCAATCGAAAGCGCAGAGCCACTCGCTCTGAGAACCAATTTAATAATTTCTCAACAGCAAAAATTGCCCAGTAGGTCACGAAGACAACTAGTAGGGCTTGAACAAGCTTGAATGCAGTAATTTCTTTAAAGAATTCCGAAGCTTTGCCCAGGGGTTCATCCTCTGTTGCTTGAGCTAACCATAGAATCTTAGGAGAGATTTGAATAAAGATTTCTGAAAATTGTTGAGTTAATGAATTAATCATTAATTTTCTTCTCCAACAAGAAAGTGATTGTCTTTTAAATTTCGTCTCAATCGAGGATAATGAGCAGGATTCAATTGTAATGAATCATAATTTCCTTCGATTAAATGATTTCGTAATAAGACTTGAACTTGAGACTTAATTTGATAGTCGGATTCTCCTAAACTGATGGCCAGGTTTGAGAGACTCATCCGTTCATGTAAACAGAGAGAATAGAGCAGAAAATTATCATCCTTAGTCAAACTAGGTAGCTCGGGTAATTTAGCCCGGAGAGTCAAGAGTTTTTTATCTGATTCAATCTCTTCTAGATATTGCTGCTCTGCTTCTTTATCCTCTGATTTTTTCCGAGGTTGAGAAAGATGAAGTGAATAGAGCCACAGTCGAGCTGCAATAGAGCTGTATCCTGCGGAAATACTCGTCAACCCATCAAAATATTTACGCTCGGCCTTAGAAATCCAATCTTCCGAATCGTCCTCGTCTTCCTTAGAATCAGAGGAACTCTTTGACTTAGTATCAAACTCAAAATCAACCAATTCACAGACATGATCTAACCATTCTATCAATACAAAGCTATCCAAGCCTGAGAGGAACTCTGTCTGTTCAGAATAAATGGCTAAACTGCAAACATGATCGAGGTATTGCCATAGCCATTCATTGCAGCCAATCAACCAAAACTTGGACTGATCCTGGGAGATTTGATTTTGTAAGTATTCAATTCCCGCGAATCCCTCCACGCACCGCAGGAACAGAAGGCTCAAATTTGGAACAACAATAATCGCCGATTCCGATATATCTGCTATGGAACTTTGAATGGATTCAATTTGCTCTTCTAACATCGGCTGAAGCGCTGAATCATCACTCAGACGGCCTGGCCACTGTAAAAACTGAGTGTGAATTGAATGGCTGGGAATCCAAGCGGTAACTGCTTCGTGGAAAATTTTCTCAACTTTTTCGATGGGGTTGTAGCGAATCACCAAGCTATTTTTCTGGCTTTCCTTCTGATCAAGCCATTGAGAAAGCGCAGTAGAAAGGGCTGATTGAATTTTTTGCCGATAGGTTGTAGGGGTAAGTAGACGTTCCAACCTGGACTGGATCTCAGCAATGGCCGCTGGCGAAAGCAGAATAAAATCTGCTTCTGTGAGCCTGACCTCGATATCTGTGGCAGTAGATTCCAGTCTAGACTGGTCAATCGGTAACCAATTGCGGGACTTACGAATCAGCTCTTGAACATCCATCTTGAATATCTATTTGGTAATCAATGGATCTCACGTAGGTTGAGAGAATTCGCAATCTCCAAGACCTTTAGAGATTTCTTTCATTAAAAACAAGTACTATAAACATCATACCTGAATCAAAGTATTTTTCAATCATCCACTGCAGTTCATGATATTTTCCAGAAGAAGTTCTGCCAAAAGAGGGATGAAAATGGGAAACAGTATGCATAGCATTGTAAATGCTTGGTAGCTGAGCAAAGGGCATACAGGCAGTAATGATCAGGTATACTCCGAAATCGAGGTAAAAGCGGCTGGGTTCCAGTTGTTGCTCCAGTGCAGGGTTATGCTTCTACAGGGTACCTTGGATTCTGTAGTGGGTAACTGAGGTTTTGGGATGAGCTATTAAGTAAAAAGATTAGGAAGAAAAGTAGGAATGAAAATTACTCCAGAAATTACATATCGAAACGTTGAGAAGACTGAACCAATTCAGGCTTTGATAGAGGAAAAACTGAGTAAGTTAGAGCAGTTTTGCGATCATATTAATACCTGTAAGGTTGCAATCGAAAAGGTACACGAAAATCCAAGTAGTGGCTCTCCCTATCGAGTTAGAATCGATATGACTGTGGCTCCCCGCCACGAACTTGCAGTTGATCGCAACCCGGATAAGGGAACCCAGTACATCCCGTTGGATGCGGTGATTCGGGATGCCTTCGATGCGGCTCAGCGACAGTTAACTGAATTGAATGAGCGTCAAAATGACAACGTCAAAGTCCACCCTCAGCAGGCTATGACGGCTGTTGTCAGCCAGCTTTTCTCAGAGGAAGGCTACGGATTTATTAAAGATATCAGCACAGGTCGTGAGATATATTTCCACAAGAACAGTGTTGCAGAAGATGGATTCGATCGGATTAAAGTTGGAACTGGCGTCCACTTTGTTGAAACTTTGGGTGAAATGGGGCCGCAGGCTTCCACAGTTAGTATCGTGAATCAGATTTAGAAGAAAATGCGCTGATTGTCAGCGTTTAGTACAAATATTCAGAGAGATTGATCATGCAACAACAACAAACAATGACTGCTTCGCGTGTTAAGCAGTTGAATCCCCTCCTTACAGCAATTGGAACTTGCATTTCAATCTATATGCCAACCATTGAGGCGGGGCCTGAGACTCGACAAAATCCAATTCGATTCAAGAATCTTCTGAACCAGACCCAGGACAAGCTAGTTCAGCAAGGCTGGAAGGAATCAGATATTGCAGAGTTACTGAAACCTGTGGAAGAGTTGGATAGGGATGATTTCTGGCAAAATCAGAAGCAGGGATTGGCCATTTTCATTGCTCCCGATCTATTCAAGTTTTACCAACTACCTCAGCAGTTTGAAGAGCAAGTTGTCATCAGTCGTTGCTTTCAAATCAAGCCCTTAATTCCTCTGTTGCTAAGTGATGAGCAGTTTTTTCTGCTTGCCCTAAGTCAAAACCAAGTTCAATTCTTTAGGGGTAGCCGATATACAATTGAAAAAGTGGAGCTACCAGGTTCTACTCCTAGCAGTCTGGCAGAAGCTTTGAAGTACGATGATCCCGAAGAACAGTTGCAAGCCCACACCGCAAATCCCAACCCGGCTGCAGGGCAATCTATGATGTATCACGGTCAAGGGGTCGGTACAACGGATAACAAAGACCAAATCCAGCGGTTCCTGCAGAAAGTTGATACGGGTTTATCTGACTATTTGATGGATGGAACCTCACCGCAGCGACCGTTGCCGATCGTTCTGGCAGGGGTTGAGTATGTTCTGTCAATCTATCGAGCCGTCAGCCACAATCCAGATTTACTGAAAAGCGAGATTTCCGGTAACCCTGAGAACATGACTGTAGAAGAGCTTCATCGGCAGGCTTGGCCAATTGTGGAATCCCACTTTAGACGGAGGCAAGAGCAAGCAACTACACAATATCGTGAGCTGGTCGGGATTGAAGCTAATCAAGCTTCCGAGGATTTCTCAGAGATTGTAGGGGCCGCCCACAACGGTCGGATTGACTCGCTATTTATGGTGGCAGACGAAAGGAAGTTTGGCCAATTTGATCCAAAAACAAATGAGGCCACTCTTAGTGAATCACCTCAATCTCAGGATGAAGATCTGATGAACTTTGCCGCAGTTCATACCCTATTAAACAGCGGAATGGTTTATATCTGTCAGCCATCAGAAATGCCAAATCATGGTGAAGTAGCGGCTATTTTGCGGTACTAATTGACACGACCTGCAGGTAATCTGTAGATATTGACAAACAACTTACAGGAGGTTTTCGTAATGCATTTGAAACAGAAAGAATCTGGAGATTTATTTAAGATTTCAGATATAGTGATGTTGATTAATCCAAATCAATCCCAAGTCAAAGGTCGGGTTCAAATGGGAGAAGAAGAACAACCCGAACAACCAATGGACAAGGCTCAGCTTGTCTTTCCTTCTGGGGAGACCTTACCTAAATGTTGGTTAGATCCGAACTATACCCAGGCTGGAAATTGTTAGAATTGCAAATATCGAGAATCCTTTCTCAGAATAGCGAAAAGAAATTTTACGAGTCGTTCTTGCAATCTCAATCATCATTTAGCAGTTACAAATGATTTGTGAAAAGGGGCTTGGGGACGAAGTCCCCAAGCTTCTCTGTAGTACTTTTCATGACTAATTCAGGATTACTATTATAGGAATGACTCATTTTCTCAAGCCAGAACCTTACACTAGAATCGTTCCTCCTGTATTTCCAAGCCATGTAGTCCTAGTCTATATCAGTGTTTTTTTTGAAATCTTAGCTGGTGGAAAAATCGAGTAGAGAACGAGTTTGCTGGGAGGTACGCTTTTAAAGCACCCCATGATAAGGCGATAGCCGAAGCCATTCCTCACTGGAGGGCAGCACAGCAGGTAGAAGCCGATAAACCTGGTCGCTCCAATCTTCGGTTGTTGCTGTTCCTCCCTGGTTGCTGACTGTCCAACTCACTTCTAGAGTGTCCTCTAACTCATCTCCAGTTTCGAATAAGCTAATGTTGGCATAAATCTGGATGATATTGCAGTCGTTGACCATTTGAGCCCATCGAGTCATAACTAACAAGAATTACGTCTCCTTTTTCATTGCGAATCCAGCCTTGTGCGGGAGTAGGGAGTGGGGAGTGGGGAGTGGGGGATGTAACAGTTTGGTTGCTAATGACTTGTTGCGGAAGGCTAGGTGGAGAAGACTGTTCACTGTCTGAGAGCTGATCCCGGATCGCTGACTCCTGAACCCTGTCCTCTACCGTATCAATAAACCCCACTCGCCCCAGACTTACACTTTGGAGATCCCTGGGACTAACTGGTAAACCCCCTCGTCCTGTTATTACAAATTCACTATCTTGTCCCAGACGGCAGGGATCTTGAGCAATTAAAGCATTCGGGTTCACCACAGCAACGTCTGGAACCTCGACTGGATCAAGGGTAACGCTGGAGTCAATCGTTAGGTTTCCAGCAGCACTAATTGTGCTGTTCAAAGATTGAACAATTACTAATTCTCCATTCCCCAGTGGGCTGATATTGATGTTGCTGCCTCCAGTCGGGTTAGAGGCATCCGTAACAATTCTGCTGTTCTCCAGCAGCAAGAGGAAATTAGTATCTATTTCAATATTCCCTTCCGGAGTTTGGCCTGTTGTGCTACCCGTCGCTAAAATTTCACTCTGACGCCGCAGTTGAATCTCATCGGTACCCAAGCGAATATTCCCCCCCTGCCCAGAGGCTGAACTCGCATTTAGGGAAGCTTGACCTGTTAAGTTAACATCTGATGCTTGAATTTCGACACTACCTGGAACGCCTGTGGAGAGAGCCCGAACATTGATTTCAGCTTGGTCATTTAAGGTCAAATTTGGAGTTTCGACCGAAATATCACCTGCATTTCCTGTTTGCTCTGTTGCGGCGGTCAGTAAACTGCCATCGGTGAGGATGATGGATTCTGATCCACGAAGCTGAATTTCTCCTCCATTTCCACTGCCTGAACTCCCCGCTTCCACTCTAGAATTTTGGTCTGCGGCGAAGCGTTCCGTTTGAAGCAGAATATTTCCAGCACTGCCTTCCCCCTCGGTATTGGCCACAATGATACTGGGTTGAGTTCCAGTTAGATTAATGTCGGTTGCAAGAACATTGATGGTTCCGGCTTGACCCGTCTGTGTTGTATTGGAAACAATTTCGGCTCCATCTGCTACGCTGAGCTGCCCAGTTTGGGCGATAATATTGCCTGCACTGCCAGATCCTTGAGTTGAAGCAATCAAGCTGCTGGGAAATACATCGCCTGTCGCAGCATCATTAATTCCAAAACCCGTTAGGGAAATAGAATCAGCAACAATTGATATTTGTCCAGCTTTTCCTTGATCCGTCGTTGCAACCCGAATGGTACCACCGCCTTCTAGAGTCAAATCTCTTGTGGAAACCGTGACTGTTCCAGCGCTCCCGATTCCGCTAGTGGAAGCTGACAACAAACTTTGAATCCCGCCGCCGACAGAAAGACCGATAATTTCTACCGCTTCAGAGGTGTTGACATTAATTGTGCCTGCATTGCCTGAAGCTTGAGTCGAGGCAATCACTGCTGCTCCATCTCGAATTAGAAGCTGAGCTGCATTGATATTGACACTGCCTGCATCTCCCGTACCAAAGGTTGTCGCAATAATGCCATTGATATCACCTCGGTTGAATACATCTCCAGTCAACTGAACAACATCACGGGCAGAGATATTAACTGTTCCTGCATCCCCAGCATTAGTTGCAAAAACTCCGACCAGACTATTATCTTGAAGGCGAAGATCTCCAGTTTGGATGGTGATCGCTCCTGCATTTCCACGACTGGTTGTTCCCGCAGAGATGCTGGATGCTCCTTCGGGTGTTGTTCCACTCAGTTCAACCCTGTCCACTGCATTAATACTGACATTACCTGCATTTCCACCTCCCTGAGTTCCTGCTGCAACAGCCGCGCCACTTCGGATCAGGAGTTGCCCAGTATTCAGAATGACATCTCCCGCAGATCCAGTCCCTCCGGTGACGGTGCTGATGCTAGTTATAAAAGGAAGAAGAGTATTGGATGCAACTTCCACTCCATCAAGTCGGATGAATTCTGAGGCATTGACCGTCACGTTGCCTGCATTACCACTACCTGTTACTCCAGCAGTAATCGTTCCTTGGGCCTGCATCGTCAACTGCTGCGTTGTGATATCGATATTGCCTGCATTGCCAGAACTAAAAGTGCCTGTGGTAATAGCTGCTGGAAAACGCCCATTTGCAGAAACACCGCTGATTTCAACGGATTCAGAGGCTTGGATGGTGACGGAAGCTGTATCACCCGTTTCTCCGATGTCTATGGTACTGACAAATCCTCCAATACTTCCCCCATTTTGGATTTTGAGTCGATCCGTCTGGATGATAACGGCTTCAGTATTGCCTCGACCAAAAGTTGCGGAGAAGATTCCACTTTGGGAAAGTTCTGTTGGTGTGGCTCCTCGCACTGTGATGTCTGGTGCACTGACAGTCAAAACTCCACCCGAACCTATTCCTGAAGTATCACTGGCAATTGCAGCTCCATTCTGTATAGTGAGTCTTTCTCCTGCCTCAACGAGAACATTTCCAGCATTTCCAGCTCCAAAGGTTCCAGTCACGACACGGGTCGGTGCAAGGGTATCAGCGTCCGTGCCATTCAGATCAATTGCAGTTGCCTTGATGTCAACTTGTCCCCCTGGCTCATCATCCAGGCTAAAGGACTGAATTTCTACTCCTCCGCTGGCTGTAAGTTGCTGACCCACAATCTGAATGCTGCCACCACCTGCACCACTAACAATTACTCCAGCTCGATCTGTAATCTCCAATTGTCGAAAACTCTGCGTGTCGTCGTAGCCTAAAATTAATCCTGCTGCTGTTGGGGTCAGGCTGACAAAACTATTGCTATCCACAGCCCCCAGTTCGATCCGGCCTGATTCTGCCTTGATCAAACCTCCATCGATGAAAACATCTCCACCGACTAATCCCAGAGTTTCTTCAGGTGAAACGGCAATCCCCCTGGGTTCATCCAAAACATCCAGGACAATGATGGGACGGTTGAATGAAATTTGAGATAACCCTTCGCCCTGAACAGTAATCGGCCCAGGATCATTGCGTAGATTCAAACCAACGGGAATATCGATGGTCAGCAACGGCGGAGCATCTGGATTACTGGCTGCAAATTCAAATTCATTATTAAAGACAACTCCATCGGCTGATGTGGCAAAAAAAGAACCGTTGACATCCAAACGAGCATTTGGCCCAAAGACAATTCCATTAGGATTGACCAGAAGTAAATTGGCATTTCCCAGAACACCTAAAATTCCAGAAATATTAGAAATATTTTCCCCCGTTACCCGGCTGAGAATATTAGCAATCCCATCTGGATTAGAAAAGTAGACTCCCCGACCTTCATCAATATTAAATTCTTGAAAGCTGTGAAATAAATTATTCCCTCGAATGGCTCCGCCATCAATGCGATCGCTATTTATTCCTTGAATTGCTTGATCTGGAATCACAACCGAACTTTCACTGCCCAAGGTACCATCCGGTATGATTTGAGCCAGTCCAGGGGTGAGTGGCAGAACAGTGCTGGTTAGCGCTAAGCCCATTAGAGAGATAAATTTTAGATCAGGCAATCTCATTGGGTTTCATTTCATGAAGTTCACACTTGAAAAGACTATATAACATGGCTGAGCTTCTTAAAAAGAGATTACCAGGGGGGTGCGTTAATATCAGACCAGGAAGCAAACTCGATCATGTTCTACTTGAGGTAATTTAAGATGGGGCCAACTGCTGAGGGTTTCTATTTACTGTCAGGAAATCCAGATACATTTGAAATCACACCGGGACTTTTGGACGGCTTACCAAACGGTCTACTGGCCCTAGATGGAGATGATACCGTTACAGGCTCGGCTGAGGCAGATACGATAAATGGCAATTTAGGCAATGATTTACTAATCCTTGGGGCAGGGAATGATCGGGTTTGGGGAGGTAAGAATAATGACGTTATTCTCTGAGCGGAGGGAAACGATACCATCAATGGCAACCTGGACACTGATTTTATCCAAGGGGGATCAGGAGATGATATTCTGCGCGGCGGGAAAAATGACGATGTATTGTTAGGAGAAGCGGGAAACGACTTTATTAGTGGGGATCTCGGATTTGATGCCATCATCGGTGGTGCAGGGGATGACACGTTTGTTGCCCGACTTGAACCCAGCCCCAATGGTACAGAAGCCGACCAATTTCTTGACTTTACGCCTAATGTTGATCAAATCGGGTTACCCGGTGGGCAAACTGAAGCGGATCTCATACTGGAGAATGCTCCGATAGATCTATCTCAAGAACTCCTGAATCTAGTTGGGTTGGGGAATCCCCAGGGATTAGAACTTCCCCCCGAATTTCTAGAAATATTCACACCCGAATTCCTCCGTCAATTCTATATCGAGGCATATGGTGTAGATGTCGACCCTGATGCTGATGGAATTATCCAGTGAACAGGGGTTCTCTCTCGCAGATCAGGCTTACAGGTTTTCTATGTCTTCATTGTGAGTCCTGATCAGTTGGTAGGTCAGTTTGTTTCACTGTCGGACGCCGATCTAGCCGTGGGTTAGTATCTCAGAATTAACATCGTCAAATTCAAAAAAAGCCCCAGATGTGGTTCTTCAAATATCCCTAAAAATGTTTCAGTTGCTAAGGGCAGACCTAAAAGTCGATACTCCGGCGCAAGCATATTTAGAATCTGAAATTTGTCTCATCATCCCATCTCCTCGTCTAGGGCTTCGATGTCCGGCTCTAGAACGTTGAAAAATAGAGCAAGCCTGGCTCGATCTAGTTCAGTGACCTGATCGCCATTCAAGATTTGGGTTACCCGCTCTCCCAAACGAGCATCCGCAGCCAGATCATCTCGGTGATCGAGCAATAAATGCTTCAGTTTTCTATATTTTCTGATCAGCTTTGATTTAGATGGCACAGCGATCCGCCCAGAGTTCCAGGCATCCTTAACTCTGTCTGAAATGTATTCACTCCCCAAAGTTGCAGGCTTGGTTCCCTCAATCAGAGAAAGTTCCTCCAAGCCCTCATAAACAGCATCAGACAGCGTGATGTAGATTCTCTTGCTCATGCACATCATTGTGGCTGATTCCCCTCTCACTTGTCACTCAATCTAGTTATTGTCGTAATTATGACATCTATAGTTGACTTTTTGACGACTAATTAGTTACAGTTAGTTATCCAAAAAATGAAAGGTAATCAAAAATGCTTTTAGAAAACGACTCTTCCGGCAGTTCAAGCCAGCCTCCTAGCAGCAGTTCATCCCAACCCACACCAAATTCTCCATCGGTACGAATTACCCTAACGGGAACCCGTCAGAGTGTCAGCCGATTGATTCAGCTCTTGCACCAACACAACATTATTCTCGGCAGCGAATGGAGCAGTGCCATCCCAATCAAAAATTCATCTGAAGTGATTCGGGTGGCGATTCGGATTATTTAGGGTGACTTTTAGCGTTGAACCTCAACATCAATTGGTTGTTACTTGGGGGTTTATGACGGATTGTTAAATCTAGATTCAGAGACAAAAAGGATAGCCGTCTAACCCATCCTACGAGATGGCGATCACTGTATTGTTCAAGACTCAATCATAGGTTTCTCTTGAATTTGATAACAGCTAATCCGTCTTTGGAAATTTTGATATTCTGCAACGCAGGTGTTGAGAGGATCTAAGATATTTTTTCGGATTTCTCGACTGATAGAATACTTTCTCTCTTTATGCTGAAATGGATGAGCCAGATCTACAAAACTTGTAAGGGCTTCATAAATAATTTTAAGATCGTATAAGGATTCTGCCTGGGTAATTTTCACTGCAAGGTTACGTAGTTCACTAGAAAAAACCCTAGCTTCTTTCTTAGATAAATTATGATCTTTGTAGTAGTAGCTTAAAACTTCTGCCAAATATTGAGCATGCTTCGCTGTATTTTGTACTGTATGCTGTGCTTCTTCTATTGGTGCCAGAAATTTGTCCAATAAGATCTGATACACATACTGATCACGTAAACTCGAATCAGAGATCATCTCTAGCTCCTTCATTTTCTCCCGATGCTTATACTCATGTTTTTGAGCTGATGCCTGGAGCATTCGATCAAGTACCCCTACCGCTAAGCCTAAAACTGGTGTTGCATTGTAAATCATGATACGTCCTACTTTGATCTTTACCCATATCAAACAGCACCCTTTCTCTCTAAGCTAGACTTTAATTTAAAGAACGTCAACAGCAATAAATAGTGAGATCGCCTATAGGTTAGGTTGAGCGAATTATAATTCTTAAGAAAACTCATAAATCTCATACATTTCTCTGGTCATGAGTAGTTGACTGCCAACTTTGTAGCGATCATTCCATGAAATATCTCTACTCAGCTTTTTCACTTGTTCCTTCAACACTCTCAATCAGTTGCAAATTGGATCTAAGCCACTCATTTACTAAAGTCTGAATAGAGATTCCGGTTTTCTCCGATAGGTGGTTGATTCTGTCTCTCACATCGGATTCCAGATAGATGGGAAGTTGAAGTTCTGCTTCGGGATTGTAAAACTTACCCCGCTCTCCTCGAGAGAAATCGTAGTCTGCTTTCATCGATTAATCTCCTATGTATTGTAGAGTTTCTAGGTTGTTGGGATGGGCAGCGGCCCATCCCGTAACTGTTGTCAAACCATTAACTTAACGCCCCTGCCGGAATGCCTAAAACATCTTCAATTTTTGGCATATCTTCAACGGCAACTACACGACCTTCGTCTTCGAAGCCAGCGATTTGATCAAAGTTGAGATAGCGATACAGCTCTCCAGCAAACGGATCAATCTTTTGCTTCACAATCTCCATGTATTCTTCAACGTTCGGAATCCGTCCGAGCAGCGCACAAACTGCGGCCAATTCCGCTGAACCCAGATAAACCTGTGCGCCCTTACCCATGCGGTTGTTGAAGTTCCGAGTGGAGGTGGAAAACACCGTTACCCCGTCTTCTACACGGGCCTGATTGCCCATACAGAGCGAACATCCAGGCATTTCAGTTCGGGCCCCAGCAGCAGCGAAAATCCCGTAGACCCCTTCTTCCCGCAGTTGTTGTTCATCCATGCGGGTAGGGGGGCAGACCCAGAGACGAACTTTGACTGTTCCGGCTCCCTCTAGCACTTTAGCCGCAGCGCGGTAGTGGCCGATATTAGTCATACAGGAACCGATGAATACCTCGTGGATGACGTCGCCGGTGCATTCAGACATCAGCTTCACGTTGTCGGGATCGTTGGGGGCAGCAACGATGGGTTCTTTGATTTCGTTCAGATTGACTTCAATGATGTCAGCATATTCAGCGTCGGCGTCGGCTTCCATCAGGACTGGATTCGCCAGCCATTGTTCCATTTTTGCCACCCGTCGCATGATAGTTTTGTCGTCTTGATAGCCTCGCGCCACCATATTTTTCAGCAGGGCAACATTAGAGCGGAAGTATTCTGCAATGGGTTCCACGCCTAGCTTCACGGTCGATCCACCGCAGGAACGTTCTGCCGTTGCATCGGTTAATTCAAAGGCTTGTTCGACTTTGAGATCGGGTAGCCCTTCCATTTCCATGATGCGGCCATTGAAGACATTCTGTTTGTTCTCTTTGGAAACGGTGAGTTTGCCTGCTTGAATTGCCACGTAGGGGATCGCGTTCACGATATCTCGCAGGGTGACACCAGGTTGTAGCTTTCCAGTAAATTTCACCAGAACGGATTCGGGCATATCCAGGGGCATCACGCCGAGGGCCGCAGCGAAGGCCACCAGACCGGAACCCGCAGGGAAGGAAATTCCGAGGGGGAAACGAGTGTGAGAATCACCACCCGTACCGACGGTATCCGGCAATAACATCCGGTTCAACCAGGAGTGAATGATGCCATCGCCAGGACGCAGGGCCACCCCACCCCGGGTGGCGAAGAAATCGGGAAGTTGTTTGTGGGTTTTGATATCAACCGGTTTTGGATAGGCAGCCGTGTGACAGAAGGTTTGTAGTACCAGATCGGCGGAGAAGCCAAGACAGGCCAGTTCCTTCAGTTCATCGCGGGTCATGGGGCCAGTGGTATCCTGGGAACCGACGGTAGTCATGACGGGTTCGCAGGCGGTTCCAGGGCGAACACCGGGAAGGCCACAGGCTTTGCCCACCATTTTTTGAGCCAGGGTAAATCCTTTGCCCGTATCCGTAGGTAATTCGGGGCGAACAAACAGTTCGCTGGGACTCAGACCTAGGGCTTCACGGGTTTTATCGGTTAAGCTACGACCAATCAGTAGGGGAATTCGTCCGCCCGCTCGCACTTCATCCAGAATGGTAACGGGCTTCAGGGTGAAGCTGGAGATCACGTCTCCGGCTGCGTTAGTAATGTTGCCCTCGTAGGGATGGATCGTAATCACATCGCCAGTGTTCATCTGGGAGACATCACATTCAATTGGTAATGCGCCAGAATCTTCGGCGGTATTGAAGAAAATCGGTGCGATCTTGCCGCCAAGAATATAACCGCTAGCCCGTTTGTTGGGAATGAAGGGAATGTCATCACCAATGTGCCAGAGCAGGGAGTTAATGGCAGATTTTCGAGAGGAACCGGTTCCAACTACATCGCCAACGTAGGCAACCGGATGGCCTTTTTGCTTCAAGTCGGCAATGGTTTGTAGTCCTTCTGGCATTCGAGATTCCAGCATGGCTAGTGCATGAAGTGGAATGTCGGGGCGAGTGGTGGCATGGGGTGCAGGGGACAGATCATCGGTATTCGTTTCACCAGGCACTTTGAATACAGTGACAGTAATTTCTTCGGGTAATCGAGGCCGACGAATAAACCAGGCTGCATTGGCCCAGGCGTCAATGACCTGTTTTGCGTAGGGATTGGTTTCTGACAGGTTTAGGACGTCATTGAAGGCATCAAACACCAAGGTGGTTTTGCTCAGGGCAGTGGCGGTAGCCGTTGCCAGGTTTGTGTCAGGGGATTTCAGAAAACTGACGAGGGACTGAACGTTATAGCCACCAACCATTGTTCCCAATAAATCAATGGCTCCTTGACGGCTGATCAGGGGAGACTGGATTTCACCTTTTGCAACGGCGGTGAGAAATCCTGCTTTGACGTAGGCCGCCTCATCGACACCGGGGGGAATCCGCTGAGTTAGCAGCTCCATCAGGAATTCTTTTTCCTCTTCTGGCGGGTTTTTCAATAGTTCGCAGAGGTCTGAGGTTTGCTCCGCATCCAAAGGTAGGGCCGGAATTCCCAGGGCTGCTCGTTCGGTAGCGTGCTGGCGATAGGCTTCAAGCATAGATTATTCTCCATCTTTCGGTGTATTGATACTTTATAGCGGATTCTAACAACCAGACAGGTTGCTAAACTGCGAATCCCAAGGGTTCTGACTCTACGGTGTCAGCAATTTGTCTGAATTCCTGCCTGTGCGGGAATGATATTACTTATTCTAATTCTAAGAAATTGCCTAAAACTGCTTACTGCCGCGTTGCTGTAAAACTCGAATTAATGTCTCCATTTCATCAGGTAAGGGAGCAATGGCCTGAATGATTTCACTGGACAGCGGATGCTGTAGGGTTAATTTCCAAGCGTGAAGGGCTTGACCCGATAGATTAACGCCCACCGAACGCCCTTTACTATAGTCCAGATCACCTACAATCGGATGACCCATAAAGGCTGAATGTACCCGAATTTGGTGGGTACGACCTGTTTCAAGCTGAAAGTGCAGGAGACTGAAGTTCCCCAGACGTTGTTTGATTTTCCAGTGAGTGATAGCCGTCCGTCCGCCCTTTTCAACCGGGATAATCGCCATTTTCATCCGATCCACCCGATGCCGACCAATGGGTTGATCGACAGTTCCCGCCTCCTGTTTGGGAGCACCGTAAACTACTCCTAAATATTCTCGACGCGCTGTTTTCGCCCGAATTTGATCCTGTAGATGGTGTAGGGCAAAATCTGTTTTCGCTACCACAATGGCTCCAGTTGTATCCTTGTCCAGTCGGTGAACAATACCAGGCCGTTGGATGCCGCCAATGCCAGCCAAGGAATCGCAGTGGGCCAGTAGAGCATTGACCAGGGTATCGTTTTCATGACCGATGGAGGGATGCACGACGAGTCCGGCAGGTTTATTAATGATGATTAACGTTTCATCTTCGTACAGAATATCAAGGGGCAATTCTAACGGTTTCAATTCTAGGGGTTGAGCTTTCGGAATTGAGATCTGAATGGAGTCTCCTGGTTTGATGGCTGCTTTTTTAGATGAACAAACGGCCTGATTGATTTCAACTTGTCCCTGGGCAATTAAGTGCTGAATTCGAGAGCGAGATAGATCTGAATGATCTGCAAGCCAGCGATCTAGACGGGATTCTAAATTATCTGAGGAAACCATCAAGGTAATAATTTCTTCGTGCTCCATTGGCGTTAATTTTTCACAAAATCTAGAAAGGCTATACGGCGTTTCCAACGCTGGTGAGTACAGGGGGTTGGGGCGCATTCAACCTCTCGAAGATGTGCCTCGCCAACCTGAAAAGGCTATGTTACTCTGTTTCTTCAATTGTAATATTCCAGGTATCGAGGGTAGTGCCGATCACTTGATCAAGATTGGTCAGAGCATTGAGATACCGAATCTTTGCATTCAGCTCGTCATTCCTGGTTCGTTCTAAGTTATCTCTCAACCGCACCAATTCTAAAATTGAAGTTCCATCAACACCGAGCCGGAACTTTTCCTCCTCATTAGCCAACTCCTGAGCCGCCAGGCGGGTTACCTCTTGGGCAAGCTGAACCCTATCGTAGCTATCGTTCACTTCTCGTAGCCGATCCTCAACCTCTATATTAACCTGCTGGGTCGCCTCTTGAAAATTGTTCTCAGCCTGTAGTAAGTCAACTCGGCTACGCTGAAAATCTCGCTCTAGATTTAGATCCCCCAGGGTTTTGCGGAACTCGATTCCTGCGCGAAAATCTGTACTTCGTTCAAAGATATTACCTGCTGGATTATGGTCAATACTGGCACTCAGATCAATATTCCAGCGGCGATCATTTTCAGCAATTAATAAATCCAATTTTGCCCTTTGAACTTCTAGCTGAGAACTGAGATAATCCGGCTGATTTTCTAGAGCAATCTGCTGAACCCTTTCAAACTCCAGCGCTTGGAATTCAATTTCAGGAACTTCAATGGCAACCAAATTCAAGTCATCGCTCAAATCTAGAATTTCTAATAGTTCCAGTTGCTGCTGCTTCACGGAACTTTCAGCATTAAGTAAGATAACCTGTTGATCGGCGACACTACGTTCTGCTGTGATAATTTCAATTTGTGCCCGCAGTCCAGCATCAATCAAAACTTGAGTATCCTCGACCTGTTGCTCTGCACTGGCCAGGGAATTTCTGGCAATGACTAATCGTTCCTGGGCTTCTAGTAGATCACGATAGGCCAGAATCGCCCTGGTAATCTGGTCAATTAAGGTCTGCTTGAGGGTTAGCACATTAATCGTTTCATCAATTCGAGCAATGCGGACAGGAGCGCGATTGACATCAACGCCAGCATCTCTTAGAAGCGGCTGCTGCAGGATCAACTCCAGACGTTGCCGAACAAAATCATCCTGCCCCACAAAACCCCGACCATCTCGTTGCGCCCCTTCTCCCAGCCAGATGAAAGCTAGTTCTCCCCCTGTCGGAACCCGCAGTCTCAGGTCAGCGGCGGCTTGTAAATTATTGGTAACTTGATTGTTCCCGGCAAATTCCAGGTTGTTCCAACCGATGAACAGGCTCGGCGTGAAGTCCGGCGAGAATCGATCCTCCGCCACAGCCAAATCCTGGCGCTGTACAATTCGCTCTAGATACTGGTTCTTGATCGTTCGGTTATTTTCCGATGCCAGAATAATCGTATCTCGCAGCGTCAGGTCTATTCGGGGTTGACCATTTTCAAGTTCAACGTTGTCTTGAATTTCCAGGGTTTCAGCTCCAGGTCGAGACGGCTTTTCCGTTGGAGTGTCGATGGCTGGAATATTGACATCTGCATCTTCAGAAACACTGTCACGGGTAGAATTTTGAGTTTGTTCAGGGGGAACTTCAGTCTCCAAACGCTGACCCAACTTGAGCTGACCCAGATTGAAGGGCAGTATAGAGCGGGAATGTTCGACGGTTTGTTCAGAGGATTGCTGAATAGCCAGATCAACTGATGACTCCTTGGAATTTTGATCCGAAGTCGTCTGAGGTTGAGCTGGGGTTCTGGGGGGTTGATCAGAGGCCGAGGACTTTGATCGGGTGGGGACAGGAAAAATTTGAGCCATGGGGTTAGTCAACCAGAAAGATTCTGGCTGCCCTGGAACGGAACTTGGTTGGGTCTCCCGCTGGGCCTCCCCCAACCTGGCCTGGTCAGTATCTTGAAGTTTTGGGGCTGGATACTGAGCATCGGCATACTGAGCATCGGCCTCCAGGGGGGGACGGGAGGATAACATCGACATGAACGCGATCGCATAGCCGGAGGTCGCAAAACCTATTAGTAGAAGTCGCCGCCACCAACGGGCCAGAGATGGACTAGGCAATGAACAGCGTGTATTGCCAGAGTTGGATTGAGACTCTGAAGCAGAAAATCGATCCATGGCAGTGTGCAACCTCCAATCGAGAACCAAGTTCTAGGATAGCGAACGGAGTTGCTGCTTCTCTAATTTTCGGGAGCTGTTCTAGCTTTTTGCTGAACCACCAGTACAGAACAGTGGGCATGATGCACAACATAGTTGCTGACACTGCCCATAAATGCCTCAGCTAGACCTGTCCGCCCATGGCGACCGACGATGATTAAATCTGCTCCCCAGTCATCGGCCTGTCTGCAGATCTCAGCCGCCGGGTTATTTCTGAAGGGAGCACATTTGTGCTGGACACTAATTTGCTGATCAGACGCTTTTTGAACGTAGGGCTGTATCCATTCCATTGCAGAGGTTTGGGCACATTCCAGCTCTTCATGTAGCTTTTGCTAGATTTCAACATCATCTACGGGGTACATTCGATTCATGGGATGCAATCCTCCCCGATTCAAAACTTTGCCAGACTCATCGACTTGAAGTTGTTCAAAACCGGGAAAACAATAGAGCATTAGTAGCTCGGCATTTTGTGATCGAGCGACACTTGTTGCCCGCTCAAAGATGCCATCCTTCATGTGTTCCCGATCCATTGCAACCAGAATTTTTTTATAGACCATTGTGCTTTCCTTTTTGTTTAACTGACTATATGGCAATCACAAATTATTTTTGATAAGAATATGAAGTCCTCAAAACCCTTCATAGTAACTTTTCAGGATTGATTCAGGATTGCTGTAGAAACTTACGGAGATTCTTGATCGTATGAGGTAAGGGTTTGAAAGGGGTTAGCGCAGTGTGCTGTCAACTTCCATGACCCATCAGCGCTAAAACCGCTGTAACGACAAACTTTGACAAATCTTATCAATCTGGTTGATCAATTTATTTCGGCTCTTGTTCTCTATTTTATAGAAAAATTGATATTTTTTCCTCCAATGAAAATCGAGCCATCAGGACGTCCTCAGCCAATGGTTGGGTTCTATGACTTTGTCAGAGATTATTACAATATATAAATCATGGGTTCCTGGACTGGAATCTAGCGACTCCTTCAAACACTAACTTAGATATTTCTACCCTAGGCTAAAGCCGCTTCAACCTTTTGCTGGATTAATGCCACCACCTGATCAATCTCGATCTCCTGCGAATTGCCTGTGGCCCGTTCCACAAATTCAACCTTACCAGATTTTATCGAGCGACCCGTTACCACTCGAAAGGGAATACCGATCAGATCTGCGTCCTTGAACTTCACCCCAGCCCGTTCGTCGCGATCATCCAGCGTCGCTTCGATTCCGGCCTGATTCAACTCAGCATACAACTTCTCTGCCACCTGCATTTGATTACTATCCCCCACATTAGGAACGGTAATGATGGCCTGATAGGGGGCAATTGCTACTGGCCAGATAATGCCATTTTTGTCGTAGGACTGTTCCACCGCAGACTGGGCTAATCGAGAAACTCCGACACCGTAGCATCCCATCACCAAGGGACATTCCTCGCCCTTTTCATTCGTGAAAGTGGCGGACATGGCCTGGGAATACTTCGTCCCCAGTTGGAAAATATGACCCACCTCGATCCCCCTGGCAGTTTCTAATATTTGACTGGGGTCATGCACCGCGCGATCGCCCACCATGGCAGTGCGGACATCAACCTTTAAATCGGGCAGATCGAATTGCTTGTCCCAGTTTGCCCCGACAACGTGATAGCCAGATTCGTTGGATCCAGTGACAAAATTCTTTAACTCAATCGCTGTCTGATCCACCATGCGGAAGAATTTGGAGTGAATTCCGGCTGCTTTTGCCTGGGCTGGATCAATATAGTCATCTGATAAATTGGGGGCGATGTAGCCCAGGGGCAGAGGTTTTGTGGCCCATTGCTGTTGGGCCTCTACATCGGGAACGGTAAGGGCTAGAACCGTTGTTCCTCCGAAGCGTTCCGCTTGTTTCGTCAATTCATTCAGGAGCTTAACCTCGTTCACATCCTGGTCGCCACGGATATTCACCAGCACCAGAACCGTTGTGCCATTGTCATAAACCGCCTGATAGAGGACGTTTTTCACAATTTGGGTGGGAGAACACTTGAGGTATTCAGCTAAACTCTGGATGGTTGGGGTATTTGGTGTTTCTAACTTTTCGTATTGCTCAAAGCTGGAAGCCACTGCATCCGGGGGGAGAGAAACCGCTTTCTCCACGTTTGCTGCATACTGACCATCCTCGGTGTAGAGCACTTCATCCTCACCGGCATCAGCCAACACCATGAATTCCTGGGAACCTGAACCGCCAATTGCTCCAGAATCCGCATCCACAGGCCGAAAGGCCAGACCACAGCGCTTCAACATATTCCGGTAAGCCTGATCCATCTGTTGGTAGGTTTCCTTCAGACTGGCTTCGTCGGCGTGGAAGGAATAGGCATCCTTCATAATAAATTCACGGCCCCGCATCAGACCAAATCGAGGACGAATCTCATCCCGAAATTTTGTCTGAATTTGTTACAGGTTGACGGGGAGTTGCTGATAGGAGCGAATCATATCCTTGGCAACGGTGGTAATGACTTCCTCATGGGTGGGCCCGAGGGCCAGTTCACGGTTGCGGCGATCCGTGAGGGAAAACATGATTCCCTCCGCCTTTGTATAGGTTTCCCAGCGTCCGGATTCTTGCCAGAGTTCAGATGGCTGCATCTGGGGTAGCAAACATTCCTGGGCGCCGGTGGCATTCATTTCTTCGCGGACAATCTGGGAGACTTTTTGCAAGACTCGCCACATCAGGGGAAGGTAGGCGTAAACTCCACTACCGATGCGACGAATATAGCCCGCCCGAACTAATAGCTTATGGCTGGGAATTTCCGCTTCGGCTGGATCTTCCCGCAAGGTAACCAACAACATCTGAGACAGTCGCATCGTATCTATCCTTTGTAGAGCGTCATCTTCTGTTCCTAGGGTACTGCAACACCAGCGGTTTATTTGAGTCGTTTGATCATCTTGATATGGGGAATATTTGCCTCTTCAAACGGAGCACCAATCGGTTCAAATCCTAGCTGGGCGTAGAAGGCTTTGACCTGCATCTGGGCGTGAATCGCAACGTCCTGCAAATTCCCGTCGGCCAAGCTCGAGAGAGCCACCTGCATCAATTTCTTCCCGATGCCGCGACCCCGAAATTCAACCCGTACCGCTAATCGTTCAATCTTGGCCTGGTGCTCTGACACTTGCCGAATCCGCAGCGTTCCAACGGGTTGATTCTGCCAATAGGCCAAAAAATGCTGAGCCCTCTCATCTTGACCATCAAATTCTAAGACGGGGTCAACCCCTTGTTCAATTGAGAAAATGACATGGCGGATTGCCTGAATCTCCGCAGCATGGGTGAGATAGTTCACTGGCTCAATTCGCAAAGATTTTGAGGAAAATTGGTCGAACTCCATCCATCACACCTGGATTTTTGGCAACACTTGATGCAATTGAATCACCTGACCAATAATAGCAATGGCGGGCGCTTCAAACTGATGAAGTTCCATCTGATGCAGAATCGTTCCGAGCTGACCAACCAATTCCTCCTGTTCCGGTCGAGTGCCCCAGCGCACCAGAGCAATCGGGGTTTCATCAGATAGTCCTGCTGCCTGGAGCTGTTCTAAAATGTACGGCAAATTGTGAATCCCCATGTAAATCACAATGGTATCTGAACCATGGGCAATAGCGTGCCAGTTCACCTGGGGCCGATATTTTCCAGCCGCTTCGTGACCCGTGACAAAGGTGACGGACGAACTGTGGTTTCGATGGGTCAGAGGGATGCCCCTGTAGGCCGGAGCCGCAATTCCTGAGGTGCTCCCTGGCACGACTTCTACCGGAATGCCAGCCGCAACCAAGTCTTCCATTTCTTCGCCGCCCCGCCCAAAAATGAACGGATCTCCCCCTTTCAACCGCACCACAATTGCGTACTCTTTTGCTGATTCAATTAGCAATCGGGTGGTTTCTGACTGCAATTTGGAATGGCGACCGCGACGCTTTCCGGCATGAATTTGTAGTGCTTCTGGATTGATCATGGCCAGGATCGGTGGACTGACTAGAGCATCATAGATCACGACATCCGCACATTGGAGCAACCCCTTTCCTTTCAGGGTCATCAATCCCGGATCGCCTGGCCCCGCCCCAACGAGGTAAACTTTGCCCCAGATGTTTGATGGTTGCTCCGGAGAAATTCTGTTTTCTGGCTCCATGTCAGTTTTGAGTCTGCTCCATACTAAGATTCATTGGCAGTGAAGATGCGACCTGATGCAATTGCTCCTGATTCAACTGCTCCTGATGCAATTGCTGAGCTATTCCTTGAGATGAAATAGTAATCGATGTCAAGGCATCAATTGTTTCGATATGTTGATATTAATTTGTTTGAATTTGATTTGACGTAGCATGCTTGACTGCATAGGGAATTGGATCATGTAGACCCAATTCTGTAAAAGCGGCTAACCTGAGTTGGCAAGAATCACAAATACCACAGGCTTGATCACCTCCGGCATAGCACGACCAGGTTAGCTCCCACGGAACCCCCAATTGATTGCCCATCTGAATAATTTCTGTCTTTTTGAGCTGCACCAAGGGGGCTTGAATCGTAATAGGTGAGCCTTCTCGTCCCTGCTTTGTACCTAACCGAAACACCTCCTGCATGGCCTGTAAATAATCCGGTCGACAATCGGGATAGCCAGAATAATCCAGGGCATTCACACCGATATAGACATGATTTGCCTCAATTGCTTCGGCGTAGGCCAGGGCAAAGCTGAGAAAAATCGTGTTGCGGGCGGGAACGTAGGTAACAGGGATATCCTGAGACATTTCTTCCAGGGCGCGATCGCTCGGCAAATCAATCTGTTGATCAGTCAATGCCGATCCACCCCAGAGGCTCAGGTCAAAGGTCACAACTTGATGTTCAGTGACCCCTGCGGCAGCCGCGATTTGTGCCGCAGACTGAAGTTCCCGTTGGTGGCGTTGTTGATAATCAAAAGACAAGGCATAGCAGTGATGACCATCTGCTTTGGCTTGATACAACACAGTGGAGGAATCTAAACCTCCCGATAGCAGAACAACTGCCTTCACAATAAGTTAGTCACCCTTCAGTTCAACTGGAAAATTGTTATCAGGAGATTATAGCAGCGATACTGACTTTCTAGAGATCAATGTCACTGACTTAAGCAGAATTATGCAACCAGCTTAGCCTTGAGAACAGAACGGGGCTGCTTCATGCGAGGCAAGAGTTTAGGGCGCGGCTTGACGACTCTGGGTTCTTGACGATTTTCTTTTCCTATGTCAGTGACATTGGACTATAGTTCAAGCTCTGCCAGTCCCAAGTATTGGACACCTGCTGGAGTGACTTGAAATCGACAGGCCAAAACCTCGACGCCAACCTCTATGGCTCGTCGTAACAGTTGACCGTAGGTTGGGTCGGCAGTATCTCCCGCAGCAAATCGAGGACAGTCTCCACGATTAATGAAGTACAGCATGACTGCCCGCGATCCCCGTTGAACCACTTGAGTCAACTCCTGAAGATGCTTCTGTCCCCGTTCAGTCACCGTGTCCGGAAACAGAGCCAACGTCCCGGATGTCCAGGTCGTATTCTTCACTTCGATGTAAATCGATTGATTTTCTGCTTGAACCAAGAAATCAATCCGGCTTTTATTGTCCGCTCCATAACGAACCTCAGACGTAATCTTGTCGTATTCTCCTAGTTCAGGAAAGAGCCGTTGTTCCAGGGCTAACTTGATGATCCGATTCGGTAGTCCTGTATTCACACCGACCCAGATGGGTTGGGAATCGGTGAGCTGAATCATCTCCCAGGTATAGGGTAATTTCCGCTTGGGGTTAGCGCTTTGGGATGCTTGCACCGGATTTCCAGGAATATAAACTCCCGTCATCGGCCCCGTATTTGGGCAATGGGCAGTGATGGTTTCTCCGGACTCCAGTTGAATATCAGCAAAAAACCGCTTGTAGCGCTTCACCAAAATTCCTGGCACCAGCGGCGGATAGGAGTACAACAATTCACTCATTGAGTTTTTCTCTGGACTGCTTAGACCATAAAAACATAAAACCCTGACTGAGAGAGCCAGGGCGGAAAACGAGCTTCACATCTACCTTCTTCATAGTAGCGATCTGGATATTGCTGTGGAAACGTTGATATTACTGAACTTCAACACTAATTTGATGCTCCTTCCTCTCTGTAGAAGTACGGTGACCTGGAGAATGGCTAATTTTTTTAAACTGAATACTGCGACCAGGGGCCAGGGTTGCCCCTCGGCGCTTAGGCTTGATGGTTCTATTATCGGTACGCTTGAGTTCACAACCGTTCAGGATGGTATGTAGGATAAGTGGCATTTCATACATCGCCAGCGCTGCGCCAATACAACGACGGGCCCCACCGCCAAAGGCTACAAATTCGTAGGGAGAGAATTGTCGCTCTAGAAAGCGTTCTGGTCGGAACTGTTCTGGCTCTGGATACAGTTCTGGACGATGGTGAACGGAATAGATGCAACCCATTAATAGCGAACCTGTTTCTAAGTCTCGACCCATGAGAGTAATCGGCTGCTCAACTCTGCGGGGCAAGGTTAGAAGTGCAACGGGATAGATCCGTAGTGTCTCGTTACAAACGGCCTTAAGATAGGGCAAACGAGCAATAGCAGTTAAGTCAGAACTGTCTTTCCAGGGTTCAAGTTCCGCTATTAATTTCCGTTGCACCTCCGGCAACTGATGAATCCAGTACAAAGCCCAGGTAAGCGCTGTTGCAGTCGTTTCATGTCCTGCAACCAACAATGTCATCAGTTCATCATGGAGTTCTTCGTCGGTCAGCCCTGCTCCCTGCTCATCTCTAGCACTCAGCAGGAGAGAGAGAACATCGGTACGGTCTGGGTCAAAATTAGCCCGTCGTTCCTGGATCTCTGCGTAGATCAATTCATCGATTTCTGCTGCTACCTGCCGAATCTTTCCTCCTAAGCTCCAGGGGCCAAGATCCACATTGAGTTGCGGCAGAAAAATAATCATTGAGGTGAGGGGAGTGCTGACCAGATCCAAGCGCTCTCCGAGTAACTTTTCCAGGCGTCGATAGCGATCGCTCTCATACAAGCCAAAAATAGCCTGCAAAATCACCCGCATCGTAATGGTTTGCATTAACTGACGAGTACATCGGGCCTCACCTATTGGCCATTCATCGATCAATTCCTGGGTAATTTGACAAATTAGTGTCCCGTAAGCCTTCATTCGTTCTCCATGAAACGGAGGCATCAGCAGTTGACGCTGGCGTCGATGCTGTTTACCACTAGCTAGAATGACAGAATTTTTACCAAGCAAAGGTTCTGCTAAAGCGTTCGCTTCTCCTGGAGCAGTGAGAACGTCGCTACTATCCTTAGTTAGGAGATATTGAATCGCCTCGGGGTGGTTAAGAAAAATCAGCGGTTCTGGATTCATTGGGAGAACAGCAGCTTGATAGCAGTCTCCAAATCGCTGAAAGTTTGTATTGGCATACTCAGTTGGATTGAGAACCCACTGTAGCATTTGAATTGGAGCAGGAGTTTTGGGAGTTTGAACTCTAACCATGGTCAAGACCTTTGGAACTATGGGTAACTGGTAACTTATTATAGAAAGCTCATTTTCGGACAGTTCAGTGTGGAGAGTGCAATCTTAGATAGAGTGAAGCTGCAACCACAAAATTATGAATAGACTTACGATGACATCCAGAAGCGTCTAATTTTATCCAACCCAACATGGCTATATCGAATATCAAACTAGCTTCAGAACAAGGGGTCGACTACGGTCGACTGCAAGATTTATTGAGTCTACAACAGTGGAAGGCGGCTAATCAGGAGACCACTAAAGTCTTGATCCGAGCCACTCGTCAGCCTTCTGATGCGCTGTTGGATGGAACCATGATTCCTCGCCTCCCCTGCACCGATTTGAATACAATTGACCAGCTCTGGCGAGTTGCCTCAGATTCTCATTTTGGTCTCTCGGTTCAACACAAAATCTGGCGAAACCTGGGTCAAAAAACGGATTGGGATGCCTATTGCCAGGTGGGAGAACTGTTGGGATGGCGTTCTAACAATAGTTGGTTGAATTACTGGCAGCTCACCCTTGACCTATCTGCTCCAGCCGGGCTCCTACCCTTTTCTCATCGCTGGTTCCTAGCAATGATGCAACGTCTAGAGGATTGTCGCTTGGGCGATTAGGTTTCCTCAGAAGCAACCACGTCAATTTCTGGGCGTTGATAGAAACTGGCAACAATCGCCATCATCAACCACCAAAGTGTATTGACCTGGGGTCGATACCAAACGGTATCGACCAAACCATGGGTTAAGGTTCCTGCTAAAGCTGCAACGGCCGCAATCAGCCAGAATCCCTGGGAGTTGTTCGCCGCTCGTAGGCGCTGAAGTTGAATAGCCGCCTGGTTGAAGGTAACGGCCAATAACCAAAGAAACGCGCTCAAGCCGATAATGCCCGTTTCCACCAAAATTTCCAGCACGACCGAGTAGGCACTCAGGGCCGTAAACCGGGGTCGCATGTAGAGAGGATAGATTTTGTTAAACGCATCATTGCCAGGGCCGATGCCGAGAATTGGGCGATCGCGAATCATATCCAACACTGCGGCCCAGACATTTAAGCGAAAGTTGTTGCTGCTGTCCTCTCGCCCGGCAAAGATACTGGCTGCCCGGCTACGCAACTGAGGTACCACCAGAATGGCAACAACCATCGCCACGGCTAACCCTCCGACACCAACAGGCACAGCCCACTTTTGCCAAAACGGAGAGAAATATTGACTCATCCAGTACAGCAGCAGAACAGCATAGGCAAAACTCAGACCAACAAACCCAATCCAACCCCCTCGACTGAAGGTCAGTACTAAACAGGCAGAGTTGACTAATACCATCGTCACTGCCAGCGCTTTGGGCAAGATGCCCCGCCAGGCGAAGATTGCTGATAAACTCAGGGCAATGGCAGGTAGAAGGTATCCGGCCAGAAGATTCGGATTCCCCAGATAGCTGTAAATCCGTGTCAGGTCAGTTTGATTAGAGGTGGGATCAACCCAGGTTGCCAGGGCCTCAACCCCAAAGAACCACTGACGCAATCCATACACACTGACGATCAACACTACATGTAGATAAAAGGTGATGAACCAGGAACGCAACCGAGAGGATCGCAGAATTCGGGCCATGAAAACAAACAGCAATAGGTAAAGGGTCAACTTCACCAAACCACTCACTGCTGCGGCCTTCACTGGAGAAAAAGCTGTAGCAATGATGGCGACGAACCAATACAACAACACCAGCACATGAATCGGGGTGAAGGCAGTGACAGAGGGTTCGTCACACAGGGTTAATAAAATCCAAAATCCCGCACAGGCTAACAAAAGCACCCCAATTAGGGCCGTTCCTACAAATGGGGCCAAGCCGAACAGGATGCTGATCAGTAAAATCCCTATTGGTTCTGCCGCCTGCATCAACCAACTGCCCTGTCGCCAAGTTCGGAGACTCCCACTGAGGCGATAGAGAAAACTGCCAGAACGCCAGCGATAGGGAAGAAAATTGCTCAGGGTTAACTGCTGCCAAACGGAACTCAAGGAGGCCATAGATTCAACTAGACTCTAAACTTGCCATAGCTATCTCAGATTATCAGACCTTGGGGATCAATCTGTAGCTCGACTTCAGAGGTTTACAACCAAAAAAACTTTCTCGGTAGTGAATGGAGAGTGCTATCCCAATTAAAACTTCAAGCGCTGCATGATGTGACAGGTGGCCAGCTTTCAAGCCCCAAAGCTGCCTAGCTTTGGGTTTGATTCTTCAGTTGTTCAAGCAGGGTTTTGTAGTCCTCTCGATCTGGATAAAGCTGAACCAGTCTTTCCAAAGGGATCACGGCTTCCTGAGGTTGGTTCATTTGCAGGCGAACTTGGGTCAAGCCCTCCAGGGCCGTAACATTCTCAGGCTCTCTTTCTAACACTGATTCGTACCCTTGTGCTTGACTTTGGAGCTGAGAAGCTTGATCCTGGGCCTGTTCTGCTTGTTCCTGTTGTATCTGAGACTGCCTAAAGGCTCCTCGATAGGTTTGCGACATCGTGAATCCAAGCTGTCCCAGAAAAGCAAACAACGATATAAAGGTGAAGATACGAATCATCTTTTTGCGGCGATCGCCTGCTGTTTTCTCTGTTGAGTTCTGTGTCATTCTGATTGCTGAGTTGCGTAAGGTCAAGTTGCTTTAAGCTGATCCTGAATCACAGCATACCCAACATTGGATCAAAATCGATCAAGCTGGCAAGTTGCAGCTTCCCAAAGTTAGCTACCAGTTTCAAGCTGGTCAGCCAATCTTACTTTTCCTACTCAGTCCGGCTAGCCAATTGCCAACCTTCAATAAGGACATGTAACTTGGCCCAACCTTTCCAGAGAACTTGAATCCCAATGGGAGATTTCCGACGATGTTCTAAATACCCTCCCAATTGGGCAACAGCTTCAATGGCCGGGGACTTTCCAAGAAGGGGGTGACACCCCCTTCTCACAAATCATTTGTGATTGATATAGATCATATTAATCATTTGACTGAGTTCGTTTCTACTATCATATAGATTGAAATAATACCAGTATGGCCTGTGCCAATCTGGTAAACTTTCTCAGGGTTCATCGCATCTGTATTTGAAGCTGTACTCCATATTCTTCTTAGCTTGTGTACAAACCGACGACGCAAATTTTCTCTGGACTGTTGATCGCTGGCTTGATCGCGATCGCTCCCCAAGCTGCTCAAAGTCTTGAACCCATTGCCCAGGCCAGTCCCTTGGCAAATCCTAAGTTAGACGAGCTGTTGGAGCAGGGACGGAAGCTAGTTGATGCTGGCCAGATTGATAAGGCCATTCTTACCTATGTTGAGGCCGCTGCGCTTGATCCCAGCGATCCGATGATTTTTTCTGGGATTGCCTACTTGGAAGCACTACGAGGCAACTACCAGATGGCAGCCAAGTTCTATCAGGATGCCTTGACCCTTGATCCCAGCAATGCTGACTTCCGCTATGGGTTAGCAATTGCCCTGACCAAAATTGAGGACTACCAAGGAGCTGCCCAAGCCTATCGTCAGGTGATTGGCAGTCAACCGAATAATCTGAATGCTTATCTGGGTCTTGGGGTTGCCCTGTTCAAGCAAGGGGACTATGCCAATGCGACCTAGGTTTACGAGGCCGTGATTGCGGCAAAGCCAGACCACTGGCAAGCCCATTCCGCTCTGGGAATGACCTTGCTAAAACAAAATCAAGTCAATCCAGCTCTAACAGCCCTGCAACAGGCAGCGACCCTGGCACCGAATCAGGCATCCGTACAAATCAAACTGGGTGCGGCTTTGCTACAATCTGGCGACCAGGCTGGAGGGTTGGCAGCGTTTCAAAGGGCATCAGCCTTAGCACCCCGGGAGGGCGAGATCCAACTGCAAATTGGTGAAGTTCTGAGATCACTGGACAACCTTGATGAGGCATTGCAAGCCTATCAGCGGGCCGTTGCCATCAAGCCTGATCTGGTTGCAGCCAATGCAGCCATCGGCAAAATTCAACTCCAACAGCAAGATTATATTGGAGCAATTATTAGCTATCGTCGAGTGATTGAAAAAGCACCAGAAGATCCGGCTGCCCACCATGGTCTAGGTCTCGCACTTCAGGGCCGGGGCGGGCGAGAGCAACAGGCGATCAAGGCTTTTGAAACGGCGATTGAGTTATACGAAGAAGCAGGGGATATCGAAGGTAAAAAACAGGCGGAAGCAGCGCTAGAGGAACTGAAAGAGAAAAGGTAGCGATGGGTCAGACCGTTCTCAATCAATGGAACTTCTGGATCTAGAGCTACAGGTTTACAAAGTACGTGACTTGTATTGCAAGGAGTCTGAAATGATTTCTCATAACCATCAAGGGTTATTGCGACGTGTGGTGAGAGGGTGTCTAGGGGGAGTTGCTGTAGTTGGGCTAGGCTCAACTCAAGTGCTTGCTTCTAGCCCGGCTTCAACGATTGAGAGTATTCGTCAAACGGCCAGCCGATCGACGATTATTCCAACAGAGTGGCTCAATCCCCCCATTCCCCCATTGAATCGGCCTGCAATTTTTTCCCCCGGTCAGTCAGCCGTATCGCGTCTAGTTTTGAAGCTGGGAGAACGGCGAGTCTATTTGTACCGTGGGGGCCAGCGGGTTGCAAGCTATCCTGTTGCAGTGGGCAAAGCCGGGTGGGAAACGCCAACTGGAACCTTCAAAGTGATCCAGAAAGTAGAAAACCCTTCTTGGCAAAATCCCTGGACAGGAGAGGTCATGCCTCCTGGCCCTAACAGTGCTTTGGGACTACGCTGGATTGGATTCTGGACAGATGGGCAAGATACTATCGGATTCCACGGAACGCCAACAGTCAATTCAATTGGTCACGCGGCCTCCCACGGTTGCGTTCGAATGCGGAATGAAGATATTGTTTCGCTCTATGGTCAGGTTGACATGGGAACTGTAGTAGTTGTCGAACCCTAGGGGTTAGCCATAGCTCCCGGCACATGAGTCTTCTAATCCGCGTTTCCCGGCAGAATTACTGGGCTTTACCCAAGTAAAGCTTTCTCTCAAGCGCTACACTCTATGTCTGGAGTGTACAGGGTGCAAATACCATCCAAGTATTGATCAGGTTTTTAGTGTCACTCTTTGCTCTACCATAATTCTCATCATGGCTAGTGGCTGTTCAATTTTCAGGTCACTCCTCGCTAAATAAATCGAATCGGGCTATCGGGAGAATCAATATTGTCTCCGATTCCGGTATCGAATACCCCTCCCAGGATGGCAATCAATTCATTTTCCGGAGAGTCATTGATAAAGATTGCTGTTCCCTCCGGCAAGCCCAGCAATTCAGGCACACTCCCGAAGATGTATTGACCCGTAGCATTCAGTTGAATAACATCCTCGGAAGAACTGAAGTCAAGGATGAGTGCATAGTCGGCAATTCCAGGTAAGGTGGCATTCTGGTTGTTGTAGAAGATATTTTCGGCATCTCCCAGGACAAAGGTGTCGTCTCCCTCTCCCCCAAACAGCGTGTCAATTTCGATGAGTCCTGGAGGCGTCAATTCTTCATTGGGACTCACCCCAGAAATGGAGTCATTTCCCTTATCCCCGCTGACATAATCTAGTGCCAGACCGCCAAATACGGTGTCATCGGCCCGACCGCCATAGATTAGATCCGCATTGGCTCCGCCATCGAGGAAATCATCTTGTTTGTCACCACGCAAAAAGTCCTTGCCACTTCCTCCATAGAGGCTGTCTTGATCCTGGCCACCGTAGAGAATATCTTCATCCGCTCCTCCGTCGAAGGTATCATCCCCCTGGTTACCAATCAAAACATCATTACCATCACTGCCCAAAAGCGTATCGTTATCGGCTCCCCCATAGAGGCTATCGTTGCGATCGCCCCCATTTAGACTGTCATCGCCCTTGTCACCATTCAGGACATCGTCACCGATGTCTCCCAGCAGAGTGTCCTCATTCAGACCTCCAAAAAGGGTATCATTGCCACTGCCACCGTCGATCAAATCATCTCCGCGATTGCCCTGAAGCAGATCGTCGCCGGATTCCCCCCGCATTGTGTCGCTATTGCGTCCGCCGTAGAGAATATCGTTGCCCGTTCCACCCTCTAGAGAATCATCTCCTTGCAGACTAGAAAGGGTGTCATCTCCTCCTAGGCCGAAAACAGCATCTCGGTTATTGCTGCCATCGATGCGATTATTCCCATCATCCCCTTCAAAGGTGCGAACAGGAGGAAGCGGAGTTGGTTCAGGTGTTGGGGTGGGTTCAGGCGTTGGGGTCGGGGTAGGTGTGGGTGGGTCGACCGGAGTCGGAGTGGGTTCTGGCGTTGGAGTCGGAGGGATCGGAACACCTGGAGTCGGTGGCGGCCCAATCACAGGAGGGTCAGGTTCATCGGGCGGTTCAGGCTCGATCAATTCTGTTCCAGTACCTGCTTCATCTTGCAAGAAACGAATGCTACCGATGTCTGAGGACTCCGAATCGATTAACGCTGCAACAGGAGAATCCGCAAGCAGAATCTGGAAAAAGAACTCGCTATTGGGAGGAAAAATGAGGGAGTCAATCTCATTAGCCCTGAAGTTATCCATTAAACTTGCCTCACACTCAGTACAGTCGTCGAAGTCGAACCCGATTTAATTGCCCCCGTTAGAAGCTGGGGGGTTAGAATGTCCCCAGAAACAGGATATGGATTGAACTACAGGCAAGTTTACCCCAGATACGGTAGAAAGTTATCACCTGAATTGATCACGCTCATGAATCCTCCTTCAGGCCGAATTCGCTCTCAAGCATCGACTCAGCAGATTGGTGTTTTGGGAGAACAACTGGTTGCCCAGTGGCTCAAACTTCAAGGTTGGCAAATTTTCCGCCATCAGTATCATTGCCGTTATGGAGAAATTGATCTGATTGTTACGAAACCTGAGAGTCAGCAACTTCGCTTTGTCGAGGTCAAAACCCGCAGCCGTCGCAACTGGGATGCCAATGGTTTACTGGCAATTACCTCGAAAAAACAAGCCAAACTACTACAAACAGCGCAGATTTTTTTGAGTCAGACGCTGGATTTTTCTGAGTTTTCCTGTCAATTTGATGTGGCCTTGGTTCGTTGCGATCAAATAAATCCCGCAGGAACTCGTTGTTCTCCACAGGATTCAGGAAAATTGATAGAGCAAGACCTGGGGCTACCCCAAACAATCCGCCAGGGTCAACCGATTGAAGTGATGGGGTATCGGTTGATTCTCCAACATTTTCTAGAGGGAGCATTTACCGAGTAAGTTTTGTTCGAGGTCTCGACCGAGGGTGGGGCTACTTTGCAGGAAGCAAGTCACGTCGCTTCAACCCCAACTTTATTAATGGCAAACCTAACTCAATTCAGCTGTAAACCGAATCACTGTTTCAACGGTTTCGTCCGGTTGAGCAGTCAGAAGGTGTTCTCCAGTGTTCATGGCGTTTCGAGGGGCACTCCAGGGTTCCAAACAGTAGAAATCTTTGCCCTTGACTGTCCAAAATACCAGCGTTGAATAATTAGTGTCGTAATCAATCGTCAGTTTCAGATTTCGATCCGTGTCAGTCACAACCGCAGATTGGCTGGAGAGATTTGTAAAAGCATAGTCGATCTCTTCCTGGTCGAAATCAAATTGTCCGGAGAAGCTGTGGAGTGCTGGATCGCCCTTAATCTGAAACTCCGTAGAGGGCAGTTGGAACTGAAGCTTTTGCTTGTCCGCGACGGCGAAATAGGGATGAATGCCCGTTGCAAAGGGCATAGGTTTTTGGGAACGATTCCGATGGCGATATCGCGTTTCCAGGACATTGCCCCGCAGCGTATAGACAAAATCAAGCTCAAAGGCAAAGGGATAAACCGCTAATGTGGCCTCATCACTCTTAAGACTAACTGTTAGACTAGCGCCATCGTCAGTGGACTGTTGTGTGACTGTCCAGGGATTCGTGCGGGCAAAGCCATGCTGTTTTAAGGTATAAGACGTGTCGTTGATTGTATAGCTGTCATCGACCAGGTTGCCGCAAATAGGGAACAAAAGTGGAATTCCACCCCGAACCGAGAGGGAAGGATCTTTGAAGCGTTCTGTATCCAGGTAGAAAATGTCGTGTCCTTTGACTTGCCAGGTTGTGACAATGCCGCCCCGTTCTGGAACAACGGTTACCTGAGATGGATAATCCCCATCAGTCAGAATATAGGTTTCGTACTGCTGTTGTTCAACTGCGATCGCCGCCATAATGTTCACCAAAAACAACTGCTACTAAGGTCTCATAGATTGGGTCACTTGTTCTCGGTCATTTGTTGTTTGTCCTTCGGATTCCCGCCCTCTGGGGATAGCAGTCAATCCACATAACACCAAAATTGATAGAACACCAATGAACAATGACGAGTAACTAATGGCGAGTAACTAATAATTAATCACCAATGGCAAGTCACGAATGATCGATGGCAGATCACCAACCCATAATGCTCAAAATCCCTGCACACTAATGAAAGTAGCCCTTTTCTGCATAAGCTCGATCTCTTCAGACATACATAGTTACAGATGAAGGAAGTTTAATCCTCGCGACTGAGTTGTCCCACTTTTGGTTTTTTCTATGAGATTTGAGCAGTTGAGGTGAAATAATTGAGAGATGTTCTTCATACTCCTTGATCCTCGTCAAGCGGGGCAGGTTCTATCACTTACTAGGCAAATAATCTCAATGGGTACCGCATTCCGATACTGGAAGTTGCTACGGCTCAGAAGCTCAGGACAAAGCCAAGAGGTCGAAATTCTTCAAGCTAAGGAGCTTTTCACTGTCATATTTCCCGACATTGCTGCAAATGACGAAGTTTCAGATACTCGCATTCAGCAAGACTTGTTAAACTGGCGACAAAATCCTAGCTTACTCAACCAGTATGATCATGACATTACCAGTGTAGAGCTGTGTCTTTTGTGTTTCATTTCCTGGGAAATTGAACAGGTTTGTTCCTTTTTGGAACTAAAGTATGGCGTAGAACACAACTTCACCCGTCAAGATCTATACCCACTGGTTTTGGATGAGCAAGGTAATCTCCCTACCAATCAGGACTCTAGCTATCGTTCTCTAAGTCGAGAAATTTTAGACAGTTTTGATCCCGCCCAAAGTAGTCTGGCGACCTGGACAAATCGCAAGGTTAAATCCTATCCTGAACTGACTTCCTTTCTCCTGGAACGGGGAATCTATCTTGTGAGTAATTGGGCAATTCTCAATGATACCCGTCCTCAGCAACTTGAGCGAATTTTATCTCGATCCTATTATTTGGCTCCAGATGAAGTCACCTTCAAGGTTTGTTTGCTGAGCAGCTATCACGAGGTTTACCGAACTCAGCGAATTCAACAACGCAAGGCTGGAAGCAAGCGTCCCTGTCAACCGCCAACGGCTGAACAATACCAACAAATTGCTCAGAAGGTTTCTAGCCAATTGAACTACTCTATTTCTCCTAGAGAAACGGTCAATCAGTTGCGGGAATTGGCAGAGCAACTCCGAGACTATCGGGTGTATGTTCGGAGTGGTCAGCTCCGAACTCAATCTCTGGGAGACACCTCACAACAGCATTCGGACGAATGTGCCGTTGATCCAATAGACCAGTTGGATGAGGGGCCTGATACAAGGACTGATTTCTTGGAAGTCTACCGCAGGCTCTTTTTGGACACTTTGAATGACTCGATTCAAGCGGTTATTGATGCCAGAATGGCAAAGTTGGGGAAGCGTAGCCGGGATAAGTCAAGACAGTTTTTGAAAGCCCTTGGTTTATTTCACTGTGAAGGCCGCTCAATGGGGGAAATTGCCAAAAAGTTGGGTCTAAAAGCCCAGTGTAATGTCAGTCGCTTGCTGAACTTGAAAGCCTTTCGAGCCGATATCCGTCAAAAGTTGCTGACAGAACTACGAGAACGGATTGCAGAATGTGCCAGCAACTATGTGGATCTGCAGGAGTTGGAGGAATTTGATCAAAAAATTGAGGCTGCCCTTGATGAACAGATTTCCCAGGTGATAGATAAAGCAGAGTCCGAATCTCATGTCTCTAGTAACCGCCCTACAGACAGCCTCTTCTCTCAGCAACTCTGCCAACAGATAGATTCAAACAATAGCTAAGTGCCTCACGCTAATGTATTTAGTTCTTCCGTAATCTCTATAGATTTGAAATCCTATTCTTGAGTACAAAACCTAAATTCCTGATGACAACGTTGATAACGATTCAATCGCAATCGACAGCAATTCTAAATTATAGGAGCTGATAAAATGTTTGACTTTCCTCACACACCAGAAACAGAGTTTGATTTTGCGGCCTATGCCCCTGCTCCCGGTCATTTAACGCTTGACCAAACACAATTACTCCAACCAGGTCAGCTCCAAGTCGCCGCCCAACTCAGCCAACCCATTCATCATCATCAAAAACGCTGGCAAGTTTATCTCAATGCCCTAGCGCTCTCTGGATTTAAAAACTGGTTGGAAAGTCGAGACAACAACCTAGATGTCCAAAGCAGTCAGTGCTCTTTGACCAAACCAGAAGTTGCCGCTGAGATTGATGCAGTTTGTCATCTAACAGTGGGAGAATTTAGTGTCTGTCTTGTGGCAATGACAAAGACAGTGGATGAAGTTATTGCACTGCCCCGCGCTATCTTTGACTTACCAGAGTATGCCGCTCAGTACTATGTTTTAGTTGGGGTTCAAGAAGAGGTTGAAGCCACGGCGTTGTATGGTTTCTTTTCCTATCAAGATTGGTGTCAATATCAATCCAGCAATCCCCTTATTCCTCAAGCGGACTGGACGTATTTAGTGCCACTAAACTGGTTTGATGCGGAGACTGATCGACTGTTACTGCATTTGTGCTGTCTGGATGCTGCTACTATGCCATTACCTGCGGCACCGAATCGAAAGACGCTACTGTCTGGACAAAAGTCTGAACTGGTTAATACGCTGCCCCGTCTGCTTCAGGCTCAAGCTGGGACAGGAATGCCACCGCTCTGGCAAATCTTAACCTGGCAGCAGGCTGAGGTTGTTCTGGCTCAACCGCAACTCTTACGCTGGATTTATGCCACCTCAGCAGGCAATCAACAGCAACCCGATCCGAAACGGGTGAAGCATCTGTCAGATTTGCTCAATCTCTTGACTCAGCCTGCCATCAATGTTGCTCGCTGGTTACAACAGGGATTAGATGAAGTGGCAACTCAACTCTCCTGGCAACTCCTGCCAGATGTCATGCCTGCGACCGCTCTGCGCTCTGGTTCAGCACTACGACTAGCTGGGGAATATGCTGAGGTGATTCAGAGCTTGCAAGAACAGGGCGAGGACATTCCAGATCAAACCTCGATGGCCTATCAGGATTTTCAGCTCGACAATGTCGCCCTCAGGCTCTGTGCGATGACGTGGGCCACGCCTTCCATTGAGCAACCCGGCTGGACATTAATTTTAGTTGTGGGTTGTCCCACAGGAGTTGATCTATCCCAAAACTTGATGCTGCGGATTAGCGATGCCGATGACATTTTGGTTGAAGAGAATCTGAGTCCCAAAGATGAGTACTCCTATCTCTTTGCCAGGGTCTCCGGAGATCTTGACGAACAGTTTATTGCAACCGTTGGCCTAGAGACGGGTAATGAAGTGACCTGGCCTCCCTTCAAGTTTGTTGCAGACTGATGTTGCTTAGGCAATTTTGATCTATCGGTGTTCATCCAACTCTCAACCGATATCCAGCTCCTATTCAGAAAGCTCTCATGATTTGTGATTATTCTGAAAATATATTGTTTTTGATAGGGTCAATGACCAAGAAAGTGAATTTCAGAAAAGTTGCAGTAGAGGATCTGAGCCATGGCTAGAGTTTTAGATGTCGCTCGTTTTGACGCTGCGATTGGGGCTCAAATTCTCCGAAGGCAAGCTCGCTCAGTGATGAGTGTCCTGTCTCCTGCTGTTCAGACTTTAATCGATGATTTGATTGAAACGGCTCAATCTGCCAATGGCGTGGGAATTGCTGCACCCCAAGTTTCTTGCAGTGATCGCCTATTCATCGTTGCCTCCCGCCCCACCCTACGTTATCCCCATGCTCCCACCCTGCCACCAATTGCGATGATCAATCCCCGCATCCTTCGTCACTCGCAGGACAAGGTCGAAGGATGGGAAGGTTGCCTCAGCGTTCCAGGGATTCGGGGATTGGTTTCCCGCTACCGCAGCCTTGAGGTCGAGTATGTTGATCGGTTTGGAGACCTACAACACCAGGGATTAACAGACTTTGTGGCCCGAATTTTCCAGCACGAACTGGATCATTTGGATGGGATTGTATTTCTAGACCGAGTGGAAAGTCCTTGTCACTTGATAACTGAGGCGGAATACCAAAAACAAATCATAGCGTCATAGCAACTCTATAACACCTCTGTCCCTTTGCGATTTGCTGAGCTTCAATGCCAAAATAGGGACGCCTTGTTATGGAAAGCCATTATGACATTTAGCTTATTGGATGTGATTGGGGTTTTGATCCTGATTATTTCCGTTCAACCTATCCTGCAGAAGCGCAAAATAGAATCTCGTCGAGTTCAAGCGATTCAACAACTTGAGCGTCAAAACAAAAGTCGGGTGATTCTCCTAATTCATCGTCAGGAATCGATTAATTTATTTGGTATCCCCCTGTCTCGCTACATCAGTATTGAAGATTCTGAACAGGTACTCCGAGCGATTCGCCTGACACCACCAGATGTTCCGATTGATCTGGTTTTGCATACGCCAGGTGGATTGGTACTCGCAACGGAGCAGATTGCCCGCGCCCTTGTCCGTCATCAAGCAAAAGTAACTGTTTTCGTTCCCCATTACGCCATGAGCGGCGGCACAATGCTGGCCTTAGCGGCCGATGAAATCGTCATGGATGAAAATGCTGTGCTAGGGCCTGTTGATCCTCAACTGGGTAACTTCCCAGCGGCAAGTATTCTCAAGGTAGTTGAAGATAAGCCAGTGGGGGATATCGATGACCAAACGCTGATCATGGCCGACATCTCGCGCAAGGCGATTCGTCAAGTACAGCGGTTCGTGAGAACATTGCTAGAAGACAATATTCCCCAACAAAAAATTGCCCCCGACAAAATTGACAATGTGATTCAGACTTTGACAACAGGTCAAATCACCCACGATTGTCCAATTACCTCAGAAGAGGTGGCTGAGATGGGCTTACCGATCACATTGAGCTTACCCAAGATGATTTATTATCTGATGGAGCTCTATCCACAGCCGAGTGGAGGCCGACCAACGGTGCAGTATATTCCTCTGCCGTACAACCGACCTGCTCCGATACCCAAGGGGTCGAGCGAGAAATAGTTATTGGTTATTGGTTATTAGAGTAGTGAGTTGCATGATTAGATCGAAGCGGTAGCTTTTGACGAGATGAGTGAGGGTATTGGCGAGTTGGCTGTGCTTGGGGGGAAGTTGCTGAATGACGGCCTCAAGTAGCGGTTCGCTGCATTGCCTTGCTCCTTCATATAGTTGCTGATACCAATCGCTGGACATCGTAGCAAGGCCAGGTTGATATTGTTGAATCAGCATTTCAGCCGAATAGACAGGGGGTAGGTTGGGGGAAGAATCCGTCGCTTTAACTTCCGTTATTTCAATTTTCGTCGTTGCCGATTGTGAGGCGTTGGATGGCTGGTTTAAGGCTGGGGGAGCGCTAGAAATGACTTGCACTGGAATCTCAAAGCAGAGAACCGTTCCACTGCTGGCTTCGGAATTAATGACCAATTCTCCACCCATAAGCCGAATCAAATCATAGCTAATCAGCAAACCTGTGGCATTGCCATCAATAGAGTATTTCGTCTGGCTGAGACGTTCTGGCTTCAGAGTGTCTTCCAATACCTCAGATAAAATTTGTGAACCATCGGCTTCGATCACAAAAACTAGATGGTTGACATCACTGCTATGATCCTGAAAAGCACCAAGGTGCAAGGATCGCTGACTAATTTTTAACGCAACAGAATTTCCCTGAGTAAGTTGTACGACACTGCCAACAAGTTGCAGGATGACATATCTCAACCGATCTTCCTGGATCCAAATGGATTTAGGCAGGTTCGATGCTATCTCAACCTGGAAATCTAGTCCGCGCCGCTCTGCCCTAAACTGTAAAATTTCCTGAATCAGATCTAGACATTGGGCCAGATCACAGGGGGAACCTGATTGCAGCGATGATTGGGTTTCCGGTTGAGTCAACATCAGTAGATCATTAACCAGGGTCAGGAGTTGCTCTCCACTGCTCTGAATATCCTGGATAAATTGCTTTTGTTCAGTGCTAAATTCGGACTCAGACAGAAGAACCTGGCTAAAACCCAGGATTGAATTGAGAGGTGTACGAAGCTCGTGACTGATCAGGGTTAAAAAGTTACTTTTGGCTTGACGGGCTAACTTAGCAATCCGTTGAGCAGTCTGTAGTTCGATATTCTGAGCGGCTAATTGTTGCTCCAAATCAATATTGAGATAGTGCAGGACTTGATTCTCATCTGCTAATTCCTGGGCTCGAATATAGTTTTGCAGCGCATTTTGTACAACCGTAACCAAATTTTCCTCTGTCCAAGGCTTGCCAATGTAATGGAACAAATTTGCAGAGTTAATGGCTTTGCCAACATCCTCCACACTGGCTTGACCTGTTAGCATAATTTGCAGCGTTTGTGGGGACTGAGTATGGATATTGACTAAAAAATCTACTCCTTTCATTCCAGGCATGATTTGATCGGCAATAATCAGAGGAATATCTACACCTTCTTCCTGTAAATCCTCAAAAATATCGAGTGCTTCCTCTGCGGTTTCCGCAATTTCAATCGAATAATTCTGCCCGAAATTTCGTCGCAACGTTTCCCTCAAGCTGTCCAGGAGGAAAATTTCATCATCGACACTAAGGATAGTTGGTTGCTGCATTTATTGTGACTCCCCCATCTTTCTAAATATATTAACCGATCAATCGAGGCACCCTTGTGACTTTATCAAGTCCGGTTAATAACTTGACATAATTGCTGGTTTTAACGATTGATCCGACTGAAAAGGCCAGCAATGCAAAGCCTCTCTTCAGCACCTCAGCCAGGTCGCACCCTCAGCAAAAGCAGTTTTGGTGGAACTCCCTGAACAGTATATTTAAGATCTACTAGCGGTTAGATAAATTTCAGTATAACTGAAGGATAGATTTCTCAGCCGGTTAAAAAAAGCATTATCGGATAGCCGTTTTCAAACTCTGGCAAAACCGAGCAATTTCGGCTAACCCCTCTTCCGGAGTTGGTGCTGCTAACCGCTTCACAAATGCACTCCCGACAATCACTGCATCCGCTCCCCAACTTTTGACCTGTTGCGCTTGCTGCGGTTGGGAAATGCCAAAGCCGACACCCATGGGCTTATCCGTGAGGCTCTGCATCTGCTCTAGAATCGTCTGAACTCTGGTCTGAAGCTGCGATCGCACTCCAGTTACTCCTGTGACGCTGACCAGATAAATAAAGCCCTGGGACTGCTTAGCAATTTCGATCATCCGTTCCTTCGGACTGGTGGGCGCAACCAGGAGCGTTAATTCAATGCCTACGTCTTGACAAGTCTGAAGCACTGACCCGGCTTCTTCAAGGGGGAGATCGGGAATCACCAAACCTCTGGCTCCGGCGGCGTGAATTTTTTCTAAAAATTGCCGCACACCCAGATACAAAATGGGGTTGTAGTAGGTGAAGAGAATAATGGGTGCATGCAGCCCTGGGCTAATTTCCTGGAGCATTTCCAAGACCTGATCCAGGGTCGTACCTCGTTGTAATGCGCGGGTGGCCGCTGCCTGGATTACTGGGCCGTCAGCTAGGGGGTCGGCATAGGGAACACCCAATTCAATTAAATCTGCACCGTTTTGATCCAAAATTTGTAGCGCTTTTGCTGTTGTGGCCAAATCGGGATCTCCCGCTGTAATGAATGGAATTAGACCACATTCAGAACGGACGCGAAGTGAAGCAAAAGATTCAGAAACAGATTTCATGGACAATTGTCATTGCTGTTGTTTTTCCTGTTCGATATCGGCCTGAAGTTGGGCGAGTTGTTCTGGGGTCATTGCTTCTAGCCGCTTTTGCAAGACTGCATCTTCGTAATCTTGCAACTGTTGGTTGTAGGTCATGGTGCGGGTGACAGCTCGAAAGACGTAGGTAAACAGCCAACCAATAACCACGGCCACTAAACCTACCTGACTCCAAATTCCAGCCTGCGTTGCCTCTAGACCCAGTGCTTTAAACAGCAGGTAGAAAACCCCCCCTGCTGCAAAAATTCCCAGACTAATGCCAATGACATCAATTCGTCGCATCGGTGCTGATGAATCTCAACTAATTCTCAATTTGGCGGGGTTGAGGACGGAAATTGACAATAGGAGCCAGTACAATCAGGCCTGGCAGGAAAAAGAACACCATAAAATACATCAAGAATCGCTCAACGGAGCTAGCAACATACCAACGGCTGTTCATGTAAGCGTAGAGAGCCGCCGGAATGACCAACAGGTAAGCACCCGCAAGTGCAACGTAGAGTCCCAAAGTGATTAGCATGTTTCTCCTACTCAAGCCAACTATTACCCAGACTGTGCGGCCAAAGCCACCTGGCAACTATATTATCGCAATTATCGCATTAGCATGGTTTTTAGTTATGGGTTATTGGTCATTGGTTTTCAGGTTATGGAGGTTGGGCCTTTGGATCTGACGCTGGATCAAAACCGACCTGAACCGCTGAACCTGGGCCTTGCCTCTGGGGCAATTAACGAATTGTGGGACGATTAATAAAAAGTTATCGATTGAGGGAGTTGAGATAAAGGTTGCTGGGGACAACTTGACAAAGTTCACCAGGTTGCCGTACCTATTCGGTGCAACTGGTGGAATAATTGCTTGGGAAATGTCAGAATAGGATCAGCGGAGACGTATGTTTCCGTTCACTCCTCACACCACACTCCGCCTGAATACGTTCGGGCGGTTTCTTAATTCATGGACTCAATTGTTGCGTGAATATTGTGTACATCTACTTTAGGGTAGCCAATGGGTTCGTCTTCTGCGTAAACTATGGTATGACTAAAGTGCTGTATTAAGGATTGCAAGGGATGGCCGAACAAGTAACGGATTCAACCTTCCAGCAGGAAGTTCTTGAAAGTGAGCTTCCCGTTCTGGTGGATTTCTGGGCTCCCTGGTGTGGCCCCTGCCGTATGGTTGCACCGGTTGTTGAAGAAATTGCTGAGCAGTATGACGGGAAAGTTAAGGTTGTTAAGCTGAATACGGATGAAAACGCACAAGTTGCTCAGGAGTATGGAATTCGCAGTATTCCAACCCTGATGATTTTCAAGGGAGGTCAGCGTGTAGATATGGTCGTTGGTGCTGTTCCCAAGACAACTTTAGCGAATGCGCTAGAGAAGCATCTCTAGACCTACCTTTTGGTTATTGCTAGTTGATTGATTACGTCCTACGCCCTAGTCAATCGGTTACATTGGCTAGGCTCTAGGTATGGTTTATTTCTACTGTCTCTGTTGCTACATCTTAGGTCTACCGATCTGAGGCTATCTTGTAGTTTTTAGTTTATGGATTTTTCAGAGGCCGGGTATTCGGTTGCATGGCTCCAGGCAGAATTGATCCGCATCGTCCATCAGTTGCCTCAGTCGAAGCATGAGAAATGGATTGCGCGATCGCTGCTGAGTTTGATACGGATGGTAGGCGAGGAGCTTGAGACTCTAGATTGGAAGATTCTTTCAGCTTCGCTCTTAGATATGGAGCGGGGGTTTCAGGTTTTTTATCCCTACCGTCATGTCCGTAAAATTTGTATCTTTGGTTCGGCCCGTACTTCCTCCGGGGCGACGGAGTATCAGATGGCGGCTGACTTTGCTCGTCATGTCAGTCAGCGGGGCTTTATGGTGCTCACTGGAGCGGGGGGTGGCATTATGGAAGCAGGAAATCAGGGGGCTGGTGCAGAATGCTCGTTCGGCCTCAATATCCAGCTTCCCTTTGAGCAAAGTTCTAACCAGTATATCGAAGGCGATCACAAGCTGGTTAATTTCAAGTACTTCTTCACCCGAAAATTGTTCTTCCTGCGGGAGAGCGATGCTCTAGCGATGTTTCCAGGAGGATTTGGGACGCTCGATGAAACCTTTGAATGTCTAACCCTGGTTCAAACCGGGAAGTTTGGGCCTGCACCGCTGGTTTTAGTCGACAAGCCAGGTGGAGACTATTGGTACGATTGGCAGGCCTTTGTTGAAAAGCAGTTGCTTCGTCGGGGTCTTATTTCACCGGAAGATGTCAGCATCTATACTATTACGGACAGTATTGAGACGGCCTGGCAGGTGATTGCAGAGTTTTATCGGGTCTATCACTCCAGCCGTTACGTGAAAGAGCGCTTGATTATTCGGCTCAAGTCTGAACTGAGTCCGGCTGACATTGAAACCTTGAATCGTGAGTTTTCCAATATTTTGGTTCAAGGACGGATCGAGACCACAAAAGCATTGCCCGAAGAACTGGGAGACGAGACAGAACACCTGCCGCGATTATCTTTACATTTTTATCAACGGGATCTGGGCCGACTCAATCAAATGATTGGCATGATTAATAAAATGGGCAAAGCTTGCTCTGCTACGGAACACCCAGAACAAAAGTAGTATGAGTCAATCCGTCCAACTAAAAGTTAATGGTGAGGTTCGGACGTGTCCGGAAGCCTTAAATCTGCCCCAATTCCTAGAGTATATTGGGGTAAGTCCTCAATTGGTAGCAGTGGAATACAATGGCGAAATTCTCCACCGTCAGTTCTGGGAAAAGACAGAAATTCAATCCGGTGACAATTTGGAGATTGTAACAATTGTTGGGGGAGGTTAGCCTTGTTTTCGATATAGTCCTCCTGATGCCAGGATTTTCCGAGATTAGTGAGCTGTCAACGTTGAAAGTTGCTGAACCTCCCCAGGCGTCAAGTCCCGCCATTGTCCAGGTTCTAATCCTGTGAGTTTCAGATGAGCAATGGCCACCCGAATCAAACGCAATGTAGGAAATCCAATCGTTGCTGTCATGCGGCGCACCTGACGGTTCTTCCCTTCTGTCAGAGTCATCTCTAGCCAGGCCGTTGGCACTGTTTTACGAAAACGAATTGGCGGATCGCGGGGCGGGAGTTGAGGTTCTTCCGTCAGTTGATGAACCATTGCAGGCCGAGTTTTGTAATCTTTGATCTCAATCCCCTGTCGGAGTCGATCCAGGCTAGACTCGTCTGGAACCCGTTCCACCTGAACCCAGTAGGTGCGGGAATGCTCGAACTTGGGATGGCTGAGGCGATGTTGTACCCGTCCATGATTGGTCAGCAGTATCAATCCCTCACTATCTCGATCCAGCCGTCCCACCGGATAAACATCGGGAATTGCAATATAATCCCTTAACGTTTGTCGGTTGTTGTCAGACGTAAACTGGCTCAAAACATCGTAGGGTTTATAGAACAGAATGTATCGATAGGACATGGGCTAAGGAAATGGCAAAATCTACCCTTCAAGTAGTGGTTGTTTTAGGAACACGACCAGAGGCAATCAAACTAGCTCCCGTGATTCAAGCGTTGACCCAGCCCGATCCAGTTCAATCGGGGCAACTTGAATTCAAGACCCATGTGATCCTCACCGGACAGCATCGGGAAATGGTGCAGCAGGTGATGCAGTTGTTCAATCTCACGGAAGATTACGACTTGCAAATCATGCAACCCAAGCAAACCCTAACCGATATTACCTGCCGCAGTTTGCAGGGTTTGGAACAGTTGCTGCAAGACCTGCAACCCCACGTTATTCTCGTTCAGGGAGACACCACCACTGCCTTTGCCGCTGCCCTGGCTGCATTCTATCTAAAAAATCCCGTGGGCCATGTGGAGGCCGGGTTGCGGACGGATGACGTGTTTAATCCCTATCCAGAGGAGGCCAATCGTCGCTTAATTTCTCAACTGAGTCAATTCCACTTTGCACCTACCCTACAAGCCGTTGAAAACCTGAAAAATTCTGGGGTTTTAGGAGAGATTCACCACACAGGAAATACAGTAATTGATGCATTGCTGTCTGTGGCGCAACACCAACCTGAGTTGAAGGTTCCAGACTTAGATTCGACCAACTCTCGCTTGATTTTAGCCACAGTTCATCGGCGAGAAAATTGGGGGAATCTTGATCAAATCGCCCGGGCATTTTTGCAGGTTCTTGATCAGTTTTCAGACACCATATTACTGCTGCCCCTGCATCGAAATCCAACGGTACGGGAGCCTTTAAAGGCAATTTTAGGACAGCATTCTCGGGCTTTTCTTACCGAACCGCTGAATTATGCCGAGTTGGTTGCTGCCATTAATCAGTCCTATTTTCTATTAACAGACTCTGGTGGGTTACAGGAGGAAGCCCCTAGTTTGGGTAAGCCGGTTCTGGTATTGAGAGAAACAACCGAACGCCCAGAGGCAATTACGGCTGGAACAGCAAAGTTAGTGGGGACAAAAACTGCTGATATTGTCCGAGCGGCAGCAGAGTTGCTGGATGATTCAGAGGTTTACCATCGGATGGCCACTGCCATTAATCCCTTCGGTGATGGCCAAGCTGCCCAGCGAATTGTCAAAATTTTGGCTGATCATTTTACAAATTTATCAACTCAGCAAGATCCAATCTATAGCAATCACAAATGATTTGTGAAATAGGGGTGAAGGGGGCGGTGCTCCCTTCTTGGGTACTATGTCCCCAAGCCCCTTTACTTTTTTCGTGATTGATTTAGGACTGCTATAGTACACCAAAAATTAGAATACAAAGGAATAATGCGATTAGCTTCTACCCCTATGACCCATCCGGTTCTGTTTCACTTGGCATTTCCAATTACAGACATCGAGAAAGCAAAGGAGTTCTATGCTGAGGGACTCGGATGCGAACTCGGACGAGAATCCAAAGTTGCCTTGATCATGAATCTCTATGGTCATCAGTTAGTTGCCCATGTTACTAAAGAACCCTTAACACCCCAGAAGGGAATTTATCCCCGTCACTTTGGTCTTGTCTTCACGGCAGAGTCTGACTGGGAAGCCATTAGGGATCGATCAAAAGATAAGGGGCTAAAGTTTTATCAGGAACCCTGGCGGCGTTTTTCAGGAGAACCCACAGAGCACTTGACCTTTTTCCTGGAAGATCCATTTTCTAATTTGATGGAGTTCAAATATTACTGTCAGTTTGAAGCGATCTTCGGCCACAGAGAATGGACAAAAGTTGGCGACAGGGCAAACCAATAAGTAACTGTTGAGGATTGGAAGACCCAGCCCCTACGTTTCTTTGCTATGATTTGGGGCTGATGGTCAACTGTTCAGAGCCTGTTCAACCCGCTCTAGGGTGCGGCGATCATTTACCATCCAGGCATGAACCATAACATCCACCTGCCATTCCTCACCCACCGGAACCTGAGAGCTATTGGCTGGAACGATCATGGCATCGTAGGGTGTCCAGATGGAGGTGAATTTCAGTTTTTCTAGCATCTGGATATCTTGATTTAAATCATTCAGAAATGAACAATTAGGCCGCATTTGAGCCGCAGCGGGCAACACGTACAGATAGGCGACCCAGGTTCCCCGGTGAGGTGAAGAAATCGTGATAAACCGTTGAATTCGCTCAATTCCCCCTAACCGCTGCACATAGTACCGACTGACAATTCCCCCCATACTGAACCCTACCAGATCCAGGGGTTGATCGGGAGAAAAGCCTTGAGCAATGTAGTTTTCCAGTTGAACTGCCAGCTTATCCAAGGTCATCAGACCCGTATTTGGAATGAGATCAAAGCTGTGAACCTCCCAACCCCGCTCAGTCAAATAGGCTGACATCGTATTGAAGATCGCTGTTGTATCAAAAATCCCGTGCACTAAGATTACTGGATTACGAGGAGGCTTTGGGTTCATAGCAACTGTTTAATCGGACAGATTTAATCGGACAGATTTAATCGGATTTACATATAATCAACCCCCATTCAACCATATGGGCTGTGAGTTTTTGATATATAGCAATCCTGAATCAATCATGAAAAGTACTATACTGAAAAAGTCGTCATAACCTCTCAAAGTATATGACTCAGGCGGATCTGGCCATTGTTGGCGGTGGCATTGTCGGATTAGCAACCGCCTATCGGTACGGCGAACGCTTTCCTGATCACAAGATCGTTATCCTGGAGAAGGAGAACTCCCTGGCCTTTCACCAAACTGGTCGCAACTCCGGTGTACTGCATTCCGGCATCTATTACAAGCCAGGCTCACTCAAGGCTACGAACTGCCGTGAGGGTAAGCTGGCAATGCAAGAATTCTGTGAGCGTGAGTCGATTGACTTCGATATTTGCGGGAAGGTGATCGTTGCGGTGGACGAGTCAGAACTGCCAGCCCTGCAGCGAATCTACGAGCGGGGTCAGGCGAATGGAGTACACTGTGAGATGATTAGCCGTGAACAGTTGGCCGAACTAGAACCCCATGCGCGAGGTGTGAAGGCGATTCACGTGCCTGAGTCGGGAATCGTGAACTATGTTCAGGTCTGCGAACGACTCGCTCAACGAATTCGGGAACGCGGCGGTCACATCATTACAGGGGTGCAGGTCGTTGGGTTGCGTTCTTTGTCAGGCAAGACGGTACTGGAAACGACGGCAGAGAAGGTCGAGGCCAAGACCGTGATTAACTGTGCGGGCCTCCAGTCAGATCGAGTAACGCGCTTGAGCGGCGATCGCCCAGCGGCAAAGATTGTTCCGTTTCGCGGCGAGTACTTCAAGCTACGCCCGGAGGTACGTCACCTCTGCCGCAACCTGATCTATCCAGTACCTGACCCAAGCTTTCCGTTTCTCGGCGTTCATTTCACCCGCATGATTGACGGTGAGGTTGAATGTGGGCCGAATGCTGTACTCGCCTTCGCCAGAGAGGGCTACCGTAAAAGTGACGTCGATCTGCGAGACCTGGTGGAATCAATCACTTATCCAGGCTTTATCCGACTGGCGATACGTCACTGGCGTACCGGTTCCGGGGAAATGTGGCGTTCATTCTCGAAGCGGGCCTTTGTCCGAGCCCTTCAGCGGCTCTGTCCAGAAATCCAGGCGGAACATCTGGATGCAGCCCCAGCCGGTATCCGTGCCCAAGCCCTCTATCCTGATGGCGGTTTGGCAGATGATTTCGTTGTTCAGGCGCGGGAAGGCATTGTGCATGTGAGTAATGCCCCTTCGCCCGCCGCAACTGCATCACTCAACATCGGACGGCTGATTGTTGATCGTGTGGTGGAGATGAACTGCTCCTAGGTCAGGATGCAGAACTAGTTTTAGCGCGTATTAGCGTACTGAGGAGTAAGAAATTGTCAATTGAGTTTTATTGTCGCCCCGACGACTATTATCAAAAGAAATATCATTTTGCAGCACCCCATCGTGATATTCGTGCGCTCATCCAGGGGCCTTTGGCAGATTATCAGGCCATGAATATTTTGGATTTGGGCTGTGGAAAAGGTCGAAATGCCACCTATTTGCACACTCTAGGTCATCGAGTGACAGCGCTGGATCGAAATGTCAGTGCGATTGAGTATTTACAAGACGTGATAAACACGGAAAATACCAATGACACTTTCCAGGCCCAGGTGTACGACATTGAATCAGCCGCTCTGAGTAACAACTATGATCTAATTCTTTCTACAGTTGTTTTTCAGTTTCTAAGGCGTGATGCGCTGTCTCCTGTGATTGAAAACATACAAGCCCAAACTAGTCTCTATGGTTATAACTTTATAATTGCCCCTGTTTCTTCATCAGAGTTTCCTTGTACGATTGATTTTCCATCAACCTTTGCTCCCCAAGAGTTGCGGAGCTATTATCACCGTTGGCAAATTTGTGAGTACCGAGAACAACCAGGAACGTTCCATCGAAAAGACGATGATGGCAATCCAATTGAAGCAATGTTTGCAACCATATTGGCTCGGAAAAATGGTAGAGGGTAAGCACACTACCCCAAGACAAGATGAAGAGTGTTCATGGGTTCAAGACCTATCAACTTTTATTGGATTAGTCAGTTGATGGGTTGAAACCATGTAGAGGATATACTTAAAAGCATGAGCTAAGGCTTCGGTTTTATCGGTGATCGACGGACTTGCTCAGTCTCGACTAAAAGATGGGGAATTAGTTTGTCTAGAGGGATTTAACTCAATTCAATAGAAGCAAATTTTTAACTCTTTTAAAGATATCTGCGTCAAACCTTAAGATTACCTAAATTTTCTAGGTTTTTTGGCTTTAATCTGAGTCAGAATGAGTACAAGGGCCATCTAGTCTATTCACACCTTGATGTGTTAAGGTCTTTCAGGTTCGGCGTTCAAGAGTGATGCAAAATCAACGTTCGCCCTAGGCCGATTCTTTATTGTTTGAATGATCCTGAATGACCCAGAAACTAACCGCTCCTAACCTGTCTACCCTAGACGACTTCGTAAAAGATCTAGAAGAAATTAAGAAAGAAGCCTACGCTTCAATTAGTTCAGAAGACTTTTATCACCTGCGAAGAACAGAGATCTACGGCCATCTTGCTGCATTGCTAGGATACGCAACGGCCTGGATCGCACCAAATCCTATTTCCATCATTGGCATCAGTCTGGCTCAGTTCACACGCTGGCTTCTAGCTCATCATATCCTCCACAAGGGCTATGATAAAGTCCCTAATATTCCAGATCGATACACGAGTCGCCACTTTGCTCGTGGTATGCGGCGCTTTATCGATTGGTTTGACTGGCTCCATCCAGATGCCTGGGACTATGAACACAATACTCTCCACCACTACTATACAGGCGAAGACACCGACCCCGATTTGGTTGAGCGTAATGTTCAACCGATGATGGCCTCTTTGCCTATCCCGCGCTGGCTGAAGTATGTCGTCGTAATACTGTTGAGTCTGACCTGGAAATACACTTACTATGCACCTAGCACAATCAGCACTCTCAAACCTCACTCAGTCAAACGTCTTCCAGTGGGTCAGATCAACTTCCTTTCCTTGCAAGATTGTTTCTCGCTGGGATCTGCCCATGCACGTCGCCTGTGGTTGGAGTGCTACTTACCCTATGCAGTTGTGCATTTTTGTCTGATTCCTCTACTCTTCTGGCCTCTGGGATGGTGGGCTGTTATCTCAGTCTTGATCAATAAGATTCTGGCGGAGTGTCTTACAAATTTGCACGCCTATATCGTAGTGCTACCTAACCATACGGCAGATGACATCTATCGCTTTGATTTTCACTATCAAGGAAAAGGCCAATTCTACATCACTCAAATTCTAGGTTCCGTTAACTATGATTGTGGTGATGAGCTGACCGATTATCTTCACCTCTACCTGAACTACCAGATAGAGCACCATTTGATTCCTGATCTACCAATGTCTGGTTATCGACGGATACAACCACAAGTGAAGGCCCTTTGTGAACGTTATGGTATTCCCTACCGTCAGCAGAATGTATTTCTGAGAGTGAAGAAGATGCTGGATATATGTGTGGGTACGACTCACATGACCAGAGCTGCTACTTTTTCTGAGGTGGAGTGTCGATTGACCCATTAGTTCTCACATTACTTCTAATCTCCGATGGAATTGCAGCGGTTTTAGTGCTGAGTGCTGGAGGGGCACAGGGGTTGGTCGCGTGATGCGCCACCAACTCCAAAATCTGTACCTCGTCAATTGATTAGGACACAGAATTTTGCATCATCTCAATTAACAGCAAAACCATCATACTGACGGATGAAAGGTGAATGATAGGCCAGAACAATGGCTGTCTTCGGAATACCCGCCTCAGTGAGTTCGTTAGCAACACCAACTTCCGTTCCGTCGTACTGGATCCAAATTTTCTCACCCTTTAGATCAATATGAATCAAAGCGCGGTAGATTCGTCTTTTCTGTAACCAACCTGCTCTCAAAACTTGATAGCGATCGCGCTCATGATCAAACAAAACCCCCCATTTTAATCTCGCCAAAAGCAGGCTGAACTTGACCATGAGCTAATAAAATTTTTTGAATAATCTTTCGATATTGACTTACTTTATCCATTATTTAATTCTCCTTCCTTCAATTTCATATAGTAATCACAAATGTTTTTTGAACAGGGGGTGAAGGGGGCGTTGCCCTCTTCTTGGGGACTTCGTCCCCAAACCCCTCCATAGTACTTTTCAGGATTGATTCAGGATTGCTATAGATGATTAAATAAAGCTGATATTCTTTTACTCCCTCCTCAATAAATCTTAGGCGAAAGAACTCATCGTAAGTTTGACTCGGTACTGCAAGTACCAGCCTTACTGAGTTTAGTGTAATCTGTTTCCTAGTAGCGACGCTTGCCAGGGGAAACATGTCAGAAACAGCCGTCAGTCAAATCCCACAACTTATCGGTGGTTCCTTTGCCCTGAATCTAGATACCTTCCAGGAGATTGCCAATCTGCCGGATGTTCTACCGGCCCTAGCGGTGGTGTTACTGGCGGGAGTCTCTCTGGGAATTGGACAAATCATCGTTCTATTTGTCAATCGAGTGAAACCGGGTCGCTTCCTGTTGAGCCAGGTAGTGAATGCCTTGCTGTTCACCGCAGGTTTTCTGTTTCTGGTTTTCAGTACGTGGTTGGTTTGTCAGTTGCCGAGAACGGTGAATGTTCCCTTTCCAACCCTAGTCAAGGTCTTGGGCTTCAGTTATGCACCGTTACTGTTCAGTTTCCTTGGAGCAATGCCCTATTTGGGTGTCCCAATTCTGAACATCCTGTCCGTCTGGCGACTGCTGGCCATGGTAGTAGGATTTGCCAGTGTTTCTGGTCTGGGGGCCTCTGGTGCGGTGAGCTACGTGGCCGTGGGTTGGTTCACACTACAAATCCTGGAAAATACCCTGGGTCAACCGATTGTCCGTTTTTGTAAGAATCTGGCCGACCGGGCGGCGGGGGTCGAACTGGCTAGGGGTCGATCTGCAATCCGCGAACGAGTTCAGTCTGATCTATTCGTCGCTTCAACCCCCATGGGAACTGCCCCCGTTACTCCAGCCGTCACAACTCCAACAATGGCAGAGGTTGCAGCTCAAACTTCCGCAGATATTCAGGAATTTGTGCAGGCAGCAAACCGTTCCCATTCAGAATCAGCCCAAACTGTTGCTAGAACCATCCGTGAGGCTAAATCTCAGCCTGGTCATAACCGCTCTTTTCAATCGCAGGTAATTCCAACGTCTAGCACAGCAGATACCATGGCTCAGTTGGAGCAGAAAACCCACAGCGTTCCAAGGCTAGTTCAACTGGGTTTGGGTCTAGTGGGCATGGTGATTGTTTTTATCCTGATCTGGACGTTGTTGAAGCCGATTCGGAATAATGTCTTTGGTTGGTTTGAAACGTTACCGGGCCTGTTTCGACTAATTTTTAACCTGATCTGGTTTGGTGTGGTTGCCTTTGTGTTTGCGGCAATTCTAGCTCCCCTGGAAACCTTGGGTTGGTGGGCCGGTTTGTATGGGGATGAAGTTGATACCAGTGCGGCAACAGGACAGAGTTTTGTGGCAGCTGTTGAAATTCCCGAATCAGAATTCAGCCGCTATATCGTTTATCTAGACGGCATTGGTCAGTCAGGCGAAACCTACACTCCCGACGTTGAAGAATTTCTCGATACCCTGGAGCCAGCACTACCAGAGGACATGAAGTTAGTGCGGGGGCTGATGATGTATTCGGTATTGAATCAACCCTTGGATGAGGATCGACCCCTGGCTTTTCTCTGGCGAACCGCTGACAAGATGCGATTTGCGAATCCAACGGCGTTACTTGGAATCCTGCTTAATCTGCGAAATGTCTTCATTGTGGCCGTTTCTGCCGATAAACGGTATGGCCCAATTTATAATCAGGGCATTGCCCAGGTACTCCACGACGGTTTAGTTGAGGAAGGGTATCTTCCTGGCAGCGGCGCGCCAGTAACTTTAATCGGTTACAGCGGCGGCGGAGAAATGTCAGTGGCGGCAGCTCCCTATTTGAAGCGGGCGATGGGCGCACCGATTGAGGTGATTTCCCTAGGCGGAGTGATGAGTGCAAATAATAACTTCCTCAAACTAGAACACCTGTACCACTGTGTCGGTGAAAAGGACGGTGTTGAACGGCTGGGCCCAACGATGTTTCCGGGTCGTTGGAAGATTTTCCCATTGTCTTTTTGGAATCGGGCCAAGCGCAAAGGCAAGATTACCATCTTCTCCCTTGGCCCGGTGGGGCATCAGGTTCCCGGAGGAATGATGGATCCAGAAGCATTCTTACCGGATGGCCGCAGTAACCTGCAACAAACCATCGAGGTAATTCTGGCCATCCTGGAAGGCAAACTCCTGACCCCAGAACAATCCGTTCCCCGCAAGCCCAGTAATTATTCCCGCTACGTACAGGCTGAGTTCAACAAACCAGTATTCTACCCGATTCATCAAACCGTTGATTTGAGTTGTTATCGCCCCATTGGGGAGTGGATGGGACGATTAATTCTGCCCAAACAGGAAGAACGGCAACAGGTGAAAGGGATTTGGCTTGAAGTGCACCATGCTCCAGTGGCCCATCAGGACTTGATCGGGCAGGTGGTCAAGCTGCGCTGGGTGAGTGAGCCTCGACTCCGACAACTGCTAGCCGCTGCCCGGCGGGATGTTCATTTCAGTGTGGATGCCGAATACAGCAGTAAATACGGGGGATTAGTCCATCCAGATCGCCTCAACCATTGGCAGCAGGTTGGCCCCTTAGAATCTCTGGCAGGTTCCCATCCGGTCGATGATATTACCGTTATGTTGCCGGAAGAAGTCGTGGTTGAATCCGCTGCGGAAACTATTCTGAGAATTCAAAGCCAACCGATTCAGATCACCGGGCGCTACTACGCTGTGGTGCAATTCATTGAACCGATTGCAGCAACCGATCAGTTTCGAGTGCGCCATTTCAACCCAGATTCCCGCCAGTTTGATGGGATTGAAGCAATTGTCCGAATGCCCCAGGTAATCGCGGATATGAATGGTTGCTTTCCATCCACTAGCCAGGACATTGAAAAGGTCGGCCTGAATGAACACGGTTGGTACATCTACGGCGCGAAGGATCGAGTTGGTCAATTCATCGTACAATCCCTGGCTCCACGGGCATTACTAACCCTAAAACCCCAGGAAGTAATCTTTGGGTCTAAAGCGGGCTTCAAATACGTTCGACAACGGGCCTGGGCCGATATTGCTGAACAAAAAGGTAAAATCAGCTCGGTTCTGATCGCGCCAGAAAATACTGCGCCTGATAGCAACATTGCCGCAGCAGTGAACGAATGGCAGGCAGGAGACCGAGCCTTGGTTCTGCATACCTATGGAGGCATTGGAGGCAAGAAGAAAGAACCTGCCGCCGCCACCCCGATTTTCTTTGGTCACTTTGCCTACGGTGTGGCAGAAGTGGTGCGGGAGCCTCTAACTCATGAACTGCGGTTCGACACAAAATACTATCAGGTCTACACCCACAACACCGATGGCTTGGTCGCTGGAGTGCTGCACTGGTCGCGGTATTTGGGCGATCGCCAATTTGGTTGGGTGGGGGTTCGTCCCACCTGTGATCTGGTCGTGAAGTTGGAAAGTTTTACGGGGGACTACGATGTCAATGGCCAAACCGTTTCTCCCTTGAATGCCATGTTGCGTCAACTGGAAGTCATGACCTGCCGCTATCGCATTGGAGATGGAACTGGAGGAACTTACGTGGGGCCTGCCAACAACTGTTCCCAGGATTCTAATCGGGCGCTATTTGCCAGCATTCAGTCCAGTCGCCAATACGTTCAAGAGAATCCCCAGGTAGCTCATGCATTGATCAATGCCAGTGTCAATCAAGAGCAGAGGTTGCGGCAGTTGAGTCAGCTTGGTCGGAATTTAGAAAATAAACTGGAAACCTTCGGCAGCCCCCGCTCCGATTGGGAACAAAATGAATACAACCTCGGCACAACCCTGGAAGACCAGCCCTTGCGAAATCTCTGGGCAGGGTTGGGCAGTTGGCGCACCATGTTTCCTCGCCTAGCCAGTGAAACGATAGTTAAAACTTTTTTGAATTGTGGAGCAACGGTCTGGGTTTTACGAACCAATCAAATTGGCGGAGTCGATCCCGATATTGAACCGATTGCACCGACTCGGATTTAGAGTAGAGTAATTAAATCATCCGAATTGCTTCCTGGGTCTTTTCCCCATCCTAATCATTGTCGTGGTAAAGAAAGGATATCCCGACAACAACACCCGAAAGTGGTATCTTGTCGAAAAATTTGAAGCAACGCGGAATGTCTCTTGTCGGCTCCACAACCATCTACGCCTACATGCAGGCCGTCGGGTTAGTGAATGATCACTTAACGACCTGCTGGCATTATGAAAAGAATTAAAATTGTACAAAACCTCTTAGGGGCTTGAAAGCTGACCACCTGTCACATCATACAGCGCGCCCGTTACGAAGCTGCTGTCAGAAGAGGCTAGAAAAACATATACCGGAGCCAGTTCTTCCGGCTGTCCCGTCCGACCCAAAATACCATCCGAATCAAAGCCTTCAACCTGATCCTTCGGCATGGTGGCTGGAATATTGGGTGTCCAAACTGGCCCTGGAACAACGCCATTAACCCGAATTTTGCGCTTTCCTAAGTTAAGCGCGAGGGACAGGGTCATTGTATGAATCGCTCCTTTACTGGATGAGTAATCGACCAGAAATCCCTTACCAATTTTGCCAACGATGCTGCCGGTATTGATGATCACATCTCCTTCTGTCAAAAAGGGCAATGCTGCTTTGACCATGTAGAAGTAGCCAAAAACATTGGTTTCCATAGTGCGGCGAAACTGGTCTAGGGTGATATCCTCGATATCCTGTTGCACCATCTGATAGGCGGCATTATTCACCAGAATATTCAGGTCTCCAAACTTCTCTCCCGTTTCCTGAACCGCTCGGCTACAGGTGGGGTAGTCTCGAACATCTCCCTTGATCACGTGACACTGACCGCCTCTAGACTCCACCATGTCCTGGGTCTTTTCCGCATCCTGATCATTCTCGTGGTAGAGAATGGCAACGTTTGCGCACTCCATGGCATAGGCGATCGCCACTGCTCGGCCGATTCCGGAATCCCCCCCCGTAATCAGGGCAACCTTCCCCTCTAGCTTGTTGGCGGGTCGATAGTTTGACAAATCGCTATCCGGCTGGGGAGTCATGTCAGCCTGGGAAGCTGGATATTCGAGCTGTTGTCCTGGAATCTGATCGGGAGTGGGACGACGTTCAGCAGTTGTCATAGAGTCACCTTCTTCCTTAACGATGTTTCTCGCTGGGGTACAGCAATAACTGGTATAAAATACTTATTCTTTTAACGGTAATGGAAGTATTAATTGTTGTAATATTCCCCAGGAATGATTAACATTCTTTGATAAATCTCTCTCTGGGTGTAGATTGCTTTTCATTCCATTGAAATTATCCCAAACGTAGAAGTACTCTTTACCGGATAATTTAATCTACCGTTGAGGGGTTGACACATTCTTAGAGTAGTGCTCTATCCCTAACAAACTGGGCTTTAACTGGATTTAATCCTGACATAACACTCCCTTAAAGCTCGAACAGTATCCTAGGTCACGAATCCTTCATCAGTGAAGGAAATTATCCCGCTTTGGGGGTGTATCGTTCAAACTAACCCCAAAAATTTGATTCTGATCAAATCAATCCCTTGACAGCTTGTGTCCTGGGAAAGGTTGCATTCTATCTGTCGATCTTTCTCGGTTTTAAGCGGTGAGATATTGCAGTTCTTAACGATGAGACCTGCGACGTTTTCATGTTTTTCTACAGTTTCATCCACTCTGATGGTATTCAAGGGTGAGAACAGCGGGAGGCTAGTTCTAGTTCAAACCAATCACCCCCACGGGTATTCAAATCGACGCAAAGATTTAATCATTATGAACAAACTAATTGGTTTTGCATCTCTTCCGGCTGATACCTTTGCCGAAGGCCCTCAATCTGGTGCTGACAATGGCAACGGTGAACCGATTTCTGCCAATGGACGCACTGGCCCCTTTGATGGACAGCCTGTTCAGGGTTTCAGCGGTGTTCAGTTTGCTCCTGGTAGCGAGGGTGACGTCTTCTGGTTCCTCTCTGACAATGGATTCGGCGCTCAAACCAATAGTGCTGATTATCTACTACGGATCTATCAGGTTGATCCTGACTTTGTGGGAACTGAAGCTGGCGACGGTAGCGTAGAAGTTCAGGGATTCGTTCAACTGTCTGATCCTGATAATTAAATTCCATTCGACATTGTTAATGAAGACACTGAAGAGCGGTTATTAACGGGTGCAGACTTCGATATTGAATCCATTGTTCTAACGGAAGATCAGATCTGGATTGGAGATGAATTCGGCCCCTATTTGTTGGAGTTTGATCTGGAGGGTGTCCTACAGCAAGCGCCCATTGCCACGCCAAATATTCCAACTTTAAATACCCTGAATGGACAAGAGCCTTTGGTGATTGGTCACCGAGGCGCAAGTGGTTCCCGCCCAGAGCACACTTTAGAAGCCTATGAGTTGGCAATCGAGCAAGGTGCAGACTTCATCGAGCCTGATTTGGTTGCGACAAAAGATGGCGTTCTGATTGCACGCCACGAAAATGAAATCTCTGGAACCACTGATGTTGAAGATCGGCCTGAATTTGCGGATCGTCAAACTACCAAGTTGATCGATGGCGATGAAGTCACTGGTTGGTTTACTGAAGACTTCACCCTAGGAGAACTGAAGACGCTGCGGGCCGAGGAGCGAATTCCTGGAACTCGTCCATTGAACACTGTATTCGACGGTGAGTTTGAAGTTCCAACGCTAGCTGAGGTGATCGACCTGGTTAAGCAAGTTGAAGCGGAGACTGGACGGGAAATTGGTATCTATCCAGAAACCAAGCACCCCACATTCTTCGCCAACGAGGGAACTTTCCTGGACGGTACACCGATCAATATCAGCCTTGGTCAGTTGCTAATTGACACTTTGGTTGAAGAGGATTTCACTGATCCTGATCGCATCTTCATCCAGTCCTTCGAGTTCTCCAACTTGATTGAACTGCAAGATGAAATCATGCCTGCGGCGGGTGTGGATATTCCTCTGGTGCAGCTCTACGGTGACACCAGCGATTCCTTCATCAATGAAAATGGTGGCGGATTCTCTGTGCCTTACGATATTCCCTTCAACTTCTCCGATGCAGAAGGCGCAGACCCTAGCGTTTACGCTGACTTCCCCGTTGAAATTGATGGCGAAACTACCTACGCTGACCTGGATGGTGCAGAAGTTCTAGAATTCTTGGGTGAAACCTACGCGGAAGGTGCTGGCCCTTGGAAGAACAATTTCTTGCTGCGGGAGCCAATCGATGAGCCAGTTGATGGCAATGGTGACGGGGTGGCTGAAATTACCAGCCAGTTAACAGGTGAAGTTCTACCCTTCATCGATGATGCCCATGCGGCTGGACTTCAGGTTCATCCTTATACGCTCAGAAATGAAGAGAATTTCCTCACGCTGAATCCCGATGGCACACCTCAGACTCCTGAACAGGAAGTTGAGCAGTTAATCCAGTTGGGTGCGGATGGATTCTTTACCGATTTCCCACTAACTGGAGATCAGGTACGGGATCAAGTGGTGGCAGAAGAAGTTCGCGCTCCTCAGAATCCTGACCTTCAGTTCAATAGCTTGAATGGTGATGCACCTCTCGTGATTGGACACCGAGGAGCCAGCGGTGAGCGTCCAGAGCACACATTAGAAGCCTACGAGCGGGCTATTGCTCAGGGGGCAGACTTTATCGAGCCTGACCTGGCAATTACAAAGGATGGCGTATTGATCGCGCGTCACGAGCCTCTGTTGGATGATACGACTAACGTGGCAGAGGTCTTCGGCCCTGAGCGTCAGTCCACCAAGATTCTGGATGGAGAAGTCATTACAGGTTACTACGCTGAGGACTTCACGCTGGATGAAATTAAGCAACTGCGAGCAATTCAGTCCCGCGATTTCCGTGATCCTTCCTTCGATGGTCAGTTTGAAATTCCTACACTTCAGGAAGTGATCGAGCTGGTACAGCGGGTTGAAGAAGAAACAGGTGTACAGGTTGGTATCTACCCTGAAACCAAGCACCCCACATTCTTTGATGAGCAAGGTCTTTCCTTGGAAGAACCTCTAGTTGAAACATTGGTGGAAACTGGATTCACTGATCCCAATCGCATCTTTATCCAGTCCTTTGAACTTCAGAATCTGATTGAACTACAGGAGCAGCTCGATGCAGAAGGTTTGGGTGATCTGCCGCTGGTTCAACTCTTTGGTGATACTGAAGGTAGTTTCATCAATGAAGGTGGCGGCGGTTTCTCCGTCCCCTTTGACTTCGTTGCGAACTTTGGCGATCGCGCGGTTGATTCCCTGGAATTCCTGGGTATTGACCTGATCGAGGGAGACTTGAGCGTTGATGACACTGAAGTGGGGGGTTTATCTGGTCTGGGTCTACAGCCTGGAACTACTGACACCTACTACGCCATCTCTGATGATTACCAAGGTTCCGATGCTCGCTTCTACAATCTGGCGATTGACCTGAGCGATGGGTCTCTGGATGAGGGAGATATCACGATTGATTCTGAGACTAGCGATCCTGTGTTCTTCTTGGATACCGATGGCACTACCTTCACCAGAGATGATGTGGGAGAAATCAATAGGGGTCTGGATGCAGAAGGTCTGGCCTTCTTGCCAAACGGCAACGTGTTGATCAGCTCTGAGGGGCGTGGTACGGCTGCTGATCCATTCATCCGTGAGTATGAGCTGGATGGAACGCTGGTTAGTGAAATTCCTGTCGATGAGAAGCACCTGTCCACCATCGATCCTGACAATTCTGGCGTTCGAGGCAGTGGTGGTTTTGAATCCCTCACCATCACCCCTGACAACGAATTCTTGTTTGCTGGAAACGAAAAGACCCTAATTCAGGATGGCCCTGATGTAGATTATGGTCAAATCGGCCTCAGCCGCATCGTCAAGTACGATGTAGAAACCGGTGAGCCAGTTGCGGAATTCGTTTACGAAATCACAACCAATACGCTTATTCCTGAAGACTCAGAAGGCAATCCTGATCTGGATGGTGGCAAGGGTAGTGGTTTAGTTGAACTGCTGGCAATTGACGAAAACCGCCTATTTGCCCTGGAGCGTGAATTTGCAGCGGGTGTCACCGATGGCGAAGGTAGCCGTCCGGTTCGCCTCTACGAAATCGATTTAGATGGTGCAACTAACGTCTTTGACGAAGACAGCCTGGAGGGTGTGAGCTTCGCCCCTGCTAGCAAGCGTCTACTGCTTGACTTCGATGAACTGCTGGGTGAGAGTGGCATTGAGCGCATCGGTAGCATGGAAGCCCTGGCATTCGGGCCGGATCTACCGGATGGTCGCAAGGTGTTGTTGGTGATGGAAGATAATGACTTCTCCGCTGAGGATGGCGATCGCGATACCCAAGTGGTTGCCTTTGCCATTAATCCCTATGAGTTTGACCAAGCAGAAGCTGAGGCGATCTATGGTGAGGACTTAGCAAATCTGATTGACTTCAGTGACAGCCCGACCTACGAAGATCTAGCAAACGCTGATGTGATCAATGCCATCAGTGACTATGCCGAAGGTCTTGGCCCATGGAAGAATAATATTCTACTTCGAGAAGGTCTGGACGAGCCTGTAGATGGTAATGGTGATGGTGTGGCTGAGATCACCACTCAGTTGACTGGCGAAGTCTTCCCATTAATTGACTTTGCTCACGATGCTGGACTTCAAGTTCACCCCTACACCCTGCGGGACGAAGAGCGGTTCCTAACGCTAAATGCTGATGGTACACCTCAGACTCCTGAAGATGAATTCCGTCAGTTAATCGAAATCGGTGTCGATGGATTCTTCACTGACTTCCCAGAAACTGGCCGCATTGTGGTGGATCAGGAAATTGAACTGCCCAACCTGCCTAGCTCTCGCGGTTACGAAGGGATGGCCTTCAGCCCCGATGGCACAACTCTGTACCCAATGCTAGAAGGTTCTGTGGTTGGCGATCCTGACAATTCCCTGCGAATCTATGAAGCAGACGCAGCCACTGGTGAATTCCAGAGCCTGGTTGGTTTCTATCCGAAGGATGAGCCAAACCATGCAATTGGTGACTTTGCGCCCGTTAATGAGACTGAGTTCTTGGTGATTGAGCGGGATGGCGATCAAGGCGATGCGGCTGAATTCAAGAAGGTGTTCAAGATTGACCTGTCTGAGGTGGATGAGAACGGTTTTGTCGAGAAGGAAGAGTTGGTTGATCTGCTAGATATCGAAGATCCCGATGATCTGAATGGCGACGGTGACACCACCTTCGACTTCCCATTCGTAACGATTGAGGATGTTCTAGTACTGGATGAAACCGGCATTCTGGTTGCGAACGACAACAACTATCCATTCTCCGTAGGTCGTGGCCCCGACATCGACAACAACGAAGTGATCATCATTGAATTGCCTGAGCCGCTGGAATTGGCTGATGGCATTGGCGTTCCTGGTGGTGACGAGGGTGAAGTGATTGTTGGAACCGATGCAGATGAAGTTCTGGTTGGCACTGACAACAACGACACGGTTGCTGGCGGTCTGGGCAACGATGAAATTGATGGGACAGCAGGTGATGATCTCCTACGAGGTGATCTGAACCAGCGTTCCTCCGGTGAAGACGGTGGCGACGACATCATCAACGGGGGTGACGGTGACGACCAAATCGCTGGTAAGGCTGGAAACGATGAACTCTCCGGTGACGCAGGAGATGACGAAATCTTCGGTGACCAGGGTGATGACCTGCTATCCGGTGGCGAGGGCGATGACATTCTCCACGGTGATTCTGGAAATCTCTTCGGCGGCGCAGATACATTCGTTCTGGCGGCGGGCGAAGGAACTGACACCATTGTGGACTTTGAAATCGGTATTGACATGATTGCCCTAGAGGGTCTAACCTTTGCTGACCTGGAGTTAACTTCTGAGAACAGCAGCGTCAGAGTTGTTCAAGGAGAGGAAACTCTAGCGAAAGTTGAAGGGGTTGATGCTCTGACTGAGGCTGACTTCACAGTTGCTTAGAGTTTAGAGATTGGAGGTTAAAATTCTACCTTCAAATTCTAAATAACCTTTTATCGGGGCAGGTTTTAGAACCTGTCCCGATAGCGTTTTATCAATCGTATTAACGGCTTTCAATTTCTGACATTAGGACTTGCGATACTCAATCCCCCGATACTTCATTTCAGGGCAGGCTACAGCAGACCTAACGTTAGAAGGAACGTATCGAATACCTCGGTAACACAGGGTCATAGTTTCTTCTCCTTGATGTAAATGGGTTCTTAATTGACTCTAGACTTACTCTACTGCTAGTAATCCGAAGGAGACTTCACCTAGTTGGGTGAGTTCTTCATCTGAGTAGTCAGAAATTGCTATGCTGAGGATGTTCCGGTTTATCAGCCAGATTCCCATGACCTCATCATTCAATAAAAACACCACAATCATTCGTACAGAACGAGGGCTGATAGTTTCAGGGACTGGCTTATCGCTTTACGATGTGATGGACTTGCTAAAAGCTCAACACCCACCCAAAGCAATTCGGGACAAATTCAATCTGACAGATGAACATGTCAATGTTGCTTTGTCATACTTTGAGGTAAACCGGGATCAGGTAGGAGCAGAATATCAACACATTGATGCGGCTCTGAGAAGAAACTCTATCTTGTACTCCTCTGGTGCAGAATTCTTGCTATCGTTACGAGAATTGTAACCTCGCGGATTCTGTCAAAACACTCACTATATGAAACCTAGGATCAAAGACCAAATCGCTTGGCAGCAGGCTGAATTATTGATGCAGCCTGCTTTGATTCGAATTTTGGATAATCTGCGAAAGGAGCTAGAAGAGTCTCCCTGGGCAGGCACTTACCAGGAGGTTCAGTCTCCTTATCCGGGCTATCAACTGGACTTAACCCTAAATTCTCAAACCATCAGTGTCGATGTCTGGGAGCTGTGTTATCGCGTCTGTTTCAAGAATTATCATAGCAAAGATGACCAGAGCGATTCCCAAGAAAATAGCCAGGCCGTTGAGATTGATACGGACTTGATTGATGAAACGGGGGACGTAGACTGGAATAAGCTAGAGGAAAAATCCCGGCACGTAATCAAGCAACTGTTTGATAGCTTACCGACCTAATCTCAGACTCAATCAACCCATGACACAGAAACAGCCCATCGATCCCCAATCCCAAGCTTTGCTGTACGACCGCTCAAATTGGGGTGTCCTAGAGATCTCCGGAGCAGATCGGTTAAGATTTCTGCACAATCAAAGCACCAATGACATCCAATCTCTCAAGCCGGGTCAAGGTTGCGATACGGTATTCGTCACGTCTACTGCCAGAACAATCGACCTGGCAACTGCCTATTTGACCGAAGAAGCCATCCTCGTTTTGATCTCTGCTAACCGTCGTCAACCGCTAGTAGAGTGGCTAGATCAATATATATTCCCGATGGATCAAGTGAGTGTCAAGGATGTGACGCAGGATTACGGTGTCTTTAATCTGATTGGCTCGAACAGTGAGGAAGTCCTGAAAAAACAAGGAGCCGACTTAACAGATGAATTCGTTGGTCAGCCTGCACATCATCAGCCATTGAATCATCGATTATTCAGCTTAAAAGATATGACAGTGCGAATTGCGACAGGTAGTGGCTTAGCGGTTCCAGGTTATACGTTAATTCTACAAGCAGATGCGGTTCCGCAGCTTTGGCAAAGCCTGGTCACTCAAGGGGCAGTACCCATTGACCACTCAACCTGGGAGCAACTCCGCATCCAGCAAGGTAGACCGACGCCAGATTTTGAATTAACGGAAGACTACAATCCTTTGGAAGCAGGGCTGTGGCACACGATTTCCTTCGACAAGGGCTGTTACATTGGTCAGGAAACCATTGCCCGTTTGAATACCTATGGCAGTGCCAAGCAGCGATTATTCGGAATTCGATTAAGCAAGGCAGTTGAACCCGGAACGGTAATCACCCTGGAGGGTCAAAAGATTGGGGTATTGACCAGCTACACTCTCCTCACTGAAGAATTAATCCCCGAAAAATCGACGGAAGACCAATCCGAACAATACTTTTCTGAACAATACTTTTCTAAACACCTGGGCCTCGGCTATATCCGTACCAAAGCGGGAGGAGCTGGCTTGAAGGTTCAGGTGGGAGATGCTATCGGTGAAGTTGTTGAAATTCCCTTCGTTTCCCATCAATCCTGATTTATCTGCTGAATGATACTCGCAACGCTCTCAGGACTAACGTGATCCCAAAAGGTTTCGTCAGGGAGAATGACCACCATCGGCCCACTACCACATTTCCCCAGACATCCAGTTGCCTGAATCGAGTAATCTTCAGAGCTAATTGTTTCAGAGCAAGTTGTTTTAGATAGAGGCTGACTGGACTGACGCTGATGCAATAACCTTTCAAAGACCGCTAATACCTTTGCTGCGCCCTGTTTTCGGCAGGTACGGTTTTGACAGATCAGAATTCGTTTTTCGGCTGGATTTGAGGCGATTTCTCGTTGAATCACGATTGCTATATGCTACCAGAGAGTAGCGCGATCCCATGTGAATATCATAATATGACCGCAGTAGCGTTTTGTAGTTGCTTATGAAAGCTGGAGTAATTGCATCGTTTGTTCTGGTTAGCTTGGCCTTACCTAGTGGATCTGCTGAAGCTGTAAGTACTCCTATGCAGCAGCTTCTATCAACCAAACAATGTCCCAATTGTAATCTGGCAGGCGCAGGTCTGGTTCATGCCAATCTGGCAGGAGCCAATCTTACAGGAGCTAATTTAGTTGGGGCCAACTTGAGCCGAGCGGATCTAACTGGAGCGGATTTAACTGGAGCCAATCTATCCGGCAGCAGCCTCCACGGAGCCAACCTCAATCGAGCCAACCTCAATGGAGCTAATCTCAGCGGCACAGATCTACGGGGTGCATATCTGGGGAATGCCAACTTGACGGGAACCAATCTGACCCAAGCGCAATTGGTGGGAGTGGTTGGTTTACCTGCTGGCAGTGCAAGTGCTGAGGACTTCTACCGATTAGGTGTTGAGGAAGCAAGGTTAGGCAACTACGTTAATGCAATTGACCGCTACAACCAAGCAATTCGTCTGAAGCCTGACCTGGCAGCAGCCTATTTTGGTCGAGGGATGGCCAAGGCTGACCTGGGGGATTTGAGTGGAGCAATGGGTGATGCTCGATACGCTAAGGAGCTCTTTGTTGAGTTAAAGAGTTCTGAGGGAGAGCAGGTTGCAAGTCAACTTATTCAAGTCATAGAAGCGCGACAGAACTTGCCTGAACGGGAGTATGAAGCAAAAGGAGGTGGAATTCTAGGAGTAATTCAGGGAATTACTCCTCTGCTCTTACGACTTCTCCCTATCTAGGAAATCAGCATGAGTAACAATCAACGAAAACAGTCCTTTTGGAAAACGGCAGCTCAAAGGACGTCTGAAATTCGTCAGTCAATGGTTGAGAAAGCCATGGAGGTTGCTCAGCAAGGAATTGAACAGGTTGAAGAAGTGATTCATTCCGAGTCTGAAGATGAACCCTTGGATCGCCAATCCGCTGGGATGCGGGAATCTATCGGTCAGCGGGTTTCAGAACTCAGCAAAAATATGATTGAAACGGCTGTCCATTCTGTGGAATCGGTTGGCCAAAAAACTCAGAGCTGGGTTGACACCCTACAGGTTGATTCGCTTCATCCGGAGGAGGCTACAACCGCTACGACTTCTTCTCTGCCGGATTGGAGTGAAGACGAGCTTTATCATATTTTCATCAGTCCCCAGGTCACGCTTCATGGCGGAACGGAGAGGGTAACTCTGAAAACAGGCAAGAGTTATCAGGTGAGAATTCCTCCCCATCGCAACGAAGGATCAAACCTGCAACTGCGAGGTTGTGGACTAGCGGGTAATGACGCCTTTGTGGTGCTGCATAATCTGCTGCATCCAACCCTGAATGTGGATCGAAAAGTAAACCAGTTGATTGTCCAGGCCCCAGTGTACGAACGGACAAAGATTCGTTGCCTAGAAGCCTATCATCGGATTAGCGAAGCCGTGGCGACTGAAGACTTTGCTGCGCTACAGCTTCTAGACTACCTGGTTAACTCTTCTAAGCTTTACATGGAGATTGGCCAACGCTATCGAATCGCCAGTCAGAACTCTCGCTGGGTTGGGCTAGAACACTGCCTGGAGTCAACACTGGTCAACTCTCAACTGAATAAATCAGAGAAGCAAGCGCTCAGATCAACTTACCAATATCTGCGGGCTGGAGAGGCAATTCCCAGTCTAGAAACTTTGACGAAACTGGATGCGATTATCCTGAATGCTCAGCTTAAGCCTGTTCTGAAGAATTACTATCTCTATATTTCAGCGATCGCCTGGGTGACAACCCTAGACTTCTATCTAATCTATGGAATTCAGCACAGTTCTCTCCTGACGGATGCAGAACGGGTGCAGTTACTCGCCACTTACTTTAAACTGCGGGATCACGCCACACCCAATCCAGGAAAAGGATTAACTGGGAAGCAGCACAATCAACAGAATTTAACCGCTCAGGATTTGCAACCGCTAGAAGCATGGGTATTACAAGTTGGCCTGCCGCGAGCTTGTCAGAGTTTTTATTGTCTAATGCAGCACCATTTTTTCCTGACTGCACAGGATCTCGCAACAAAAGATGTAGAAGACCCATTCAAAGTTGTCCAATCCATCCTTAACCACGTCAAAGCAACTGCACCTGCCACGCCGTTAATTCAGGTTCCCTTGATTTACACTCCCCTCTCTATCCAAAACAGTTGGATTGAAGAAGCCCATTACGCGGTCTGCCGGGGAGGTTTGGGTTTTTTAGGCGAAATTAAGAGGATTTCTGGGCCACAGCATTGGATCGAACCCGTGATGAATTTGATGATTACCCAGGTTGCTGAATTGTCAATTGAGACAAAGACGCAGTTAGGATTGTCTGCTAGTGTCGGATCGCGCCAAGCGGTTGGCCCCAATTGGCAGGCGGTTGGTTCCTTTGGCATTTCTGACACTGGCCTCAATCAGCTTCAGGGACATTCTGCCTATCGCGCTATCCTGGCAGAGCTGGGAGATTTGAACCGAATGATACAAACCGTAAGTCCTTTGTTTACAACACTTCCATCTCAGCAGAGCTGGCAAATTCTGAGGCGTAATCCCGACCGCAATCACACCGTGCGGCAACTAGAAACTCAAATGTATGGCTGAGACATTATAGCCCTACAGGATTGGGTTGAGGGCATATCCCCTGCTGCACAGGGGAGGCGTAGCTATCAGACGTCCCATGAAAAATCTAAGTTGATCTTCATGAACGCCGAGGAACAGCTATTGGCAAGTGAATCCCGCATTCTTGCTTTAGCCCTTGGAAGCGAGTGTCCCGTTCATGATTATCTTCCAGGGTCAAAGGACGGCTAGAGTGCCAATCTCCTACTGTGACATATCCCTGATCAAACAGCGGATGGTAGGGTAAATCGTGGGCTACCAAGTACTGATAAATATCCCTTGAACTCCAGTCCAAAATCGGCAAAATTTTGTAGCGATTGCTCTGAAAATTCACCTTCTGTAATGCCTGACGGTAGTTAGTTTGATTGCGCCGCAACCCCGCTAGCCATGCAGTGGCGTTCAATTCTTTCAATGCCCGTTGCATGGGTTCGACTTTACGAATTTGATCGTAAAGGTTGAGGGATTCAACGTTTCCTTTCTCCCACAACCGACCATAGGTCGCCTCCATTTGCTTGGGGCTGATGGGAGATTGGTAGACCTTTAGGTTCAGATTAAGACGTTGGGTCAGTTCCTCTGCAAATTTGTAGGTCTCTGGCATCAAATACCCTGTATCTACCCAAATAACGGGGATATCTGGCACGACCTGAGTTACCAAATGCAGCATCACAGCAGACTGAATTCCAAAGCTGGTACTGAGTACCAAGCCTGACCCAAAGGTTGACGCCGCCCATTCTACAAGCTCAAGGGCGGTCAAAGAGTCAACCTGCTGGCCTGTTGCTGCAAGATCTAACGTTGGAGTTGACATCGTAACCTCCATCGACGATTTAATCGACAATAATTTGATCGAAAATTCAAATTTGACTATGCTGCTATTTCCTGTGCCTGATGCTGTAGATTGGCTGGCTTCTCAATAATTCGACCAGGCACGCCCACCACTGTACAGTGTGAGGGAACATCTTTCAATACAACGGCTCCGGCTCCAACCTGGACAGAATTGCCGAGCGTTAAGTTTCCAAGAATTTTTGCTCCCGCGCCAACGGTTACGTTACAGCCCAGAGTAGGATGGCGACGGTTGCCGCTATCTTTTCCAGTTCCTCCCAAGGTCACGCCTTGATAAATCAAACAGTAATCCCCAACTGTCGCCGTTGCACCAATCACGACACCCATACCATGATCAATGAAGACTTTATGACCAATCGTGGCACCAGGATGAATCTCAATACCAGTAAAAAACCGAGCTAGATGGGAGATAAAACGAGGTAGAACAGTAACCTTGCGATTATGCAACCAGTGAGCCACTCGATAGAACACTAAAGCGTGGGGGCCAGGATAGCACAACACAACTTCTAACCAGTTCTGGGCAGCAGGGTCACGTTCAAGGGCAACAGCAAAGTCTGAAACCAAGGTATTAGCGGCACTGCGCAGCCAAGAAATCAACTGGAGCAGTCGAGGTTTGTCCCGCTTCGGTGAAGTGGTCTCAACCGTGACCAGGGATGTCCCAGCGGTTGGTGTTGTCTCAGAGATCTCTGTTTCGACTGAAGGTGTTCTTAGTGTTGTAACCATGAGGCTTAACAATTCTTAATGATCAGTTTATATTCTATTGTCTTTGAACGCGAGTACGGAAAACATCCATCGTTGGTAGTCAGTGAGAATCACACCCTATTGAATTACCGAATTGAATTACCGAAGCGGGGTCTGACACACTAGTGAAGTTGAATTTGTAGTGAAATTCTCCAGAAGATTGGACTGATGGAAGCGCTGTAACTGAGCAGTTTGCAGGCTAGAGGTATCAGTGCTGAGTAAATTCATCACTGATGCTTCTAAATGATCATGAAGGGTGGAGATTCCTGCAACAGCTATCGTAATACCCGCAGCAACCATCAGTCTTTCACGGATTTGTCTAAATGGAGCGGGAGTGAGAATCGTTTTCATGGTCGGGCCTCCTTTGTGAAGTCAAAGCGGTCATAATTTACCGTTCAGTCAAGAATTGGAATGGAAAGTCGGAAGTTTTTCCTCGAATCTGCTCAACATTTCTACCGAACTACACCCGACAGTATACTCGATTTTTTACCATTCAGTCAAGAATTGATCTTGAAAATTTGCCCAGCCTCACCAGTTCTTGCTCTCCAGGTTCTTGCCGTCTCTAAACCAAGCTGGGACATTTCACAACGGACAGAGCCGTTTCCAGGATCTCCTCCACACAGGCTTGAGTGGGACAGAGCTTCCCTCGAACGTTGAAACCTAGAATGACGTGATAGAGGAATCTAGCGACCTTCGCAGACTCTGTATCCTGCGGTAGTTCGCCCGCTGCGATCGCCTGGTCTAAGGTCTGCTCAATTGACCGCTCAATTTGTTTGGCTAAACCTCGCACCACCTGAGCGACCTCCGAATCATGAGGTGCTAGCTCCATCATGGCATTCACGACGAAACATCCACGATACTCAGGATTTGTAGCGTCCTGAGCAATTTTCTGCAGAACACAACGTAGATTTTCTGTGGGAGAACCCGGCTGGCTCAACTTGCCCTCAATCTTGCAGACAACTTTCTGCCCGTAGTGCTGAACTGCTTCTAGGAACAAAGCGTGCTTGCAACCGAAGGTGTTGTAGAGGCTTTGACGCTGAATTCCCATGTGCTGGAGCAGCTCATTCAAGCCAACGGCATTGTAGCCCTTCGACCAGAACAGTTCCATGGCCTTTTCCAGCGCAGCTTCGCGATCAAATTCTCGTTTTCTTCCAACCATGTCCTTCCGCTTAAGCTTTATAGCCTAAAGTCTAGCAGTTTTTTACCGACTGGTCAAGAAAACATAGATTGCGTCCCAAATGAGCAGAACTAGACATGCGTTAGGGGCAGAAATTGTGGTGGGTCGCGAGGCCACCCGCTAGTCCATTAAAATCTGTTCTGCTCTGTGAAAAAAATATACTTATGTCATCTTTGATACAAATAGATGGGGAAGACCTAACCTGAGAGACCATTGAGACTAGAACCCCCGCCCCAAGGTTTGCAAGCCTGGCCATGGCCTGATTTTGATCCATAATCATCTGTTGTACAATCTGAGGGTAATTTTTAACACCCCCGGATGGATGGATATGTCAACAGTCGCATATGACGAAGCCCCAAACTCTGTGACGGGTGAAGCAGATGCTAAGGCCAAAGCTCGGCTCTTGCTGACCCTCTGGGCTCTAGGAGGCATTACTGACCGAATTAAAAAGAGTGAGCTGACCAGCAAGGTCAAACAGAAGCGTCAAGGTAAAAAGATTGGAGTTCACCAAAGTCTTTATGATGAACTCCGGACAGCCGGTGCGATTCGGATTGAGAAGGAAAATCAAGTGCCTGTCGTTTCGATGACTGAGTTGGGTAAGCAAATGCTGGTCGAAGCCTTGAGTACCTCTGAGTTTGAATTTGACGGTACGGTCGTCGCAGTCAGAATCGCAAATGGTTTGGTAGAGCTAATTAGAGACCTGAGTCGGCAGGGCTATTCCTTTAGTCAGTCACCTCCCGCGCCTGAGACGAATCATTCATCTCCAGGTGATCTCCCCAGTGAATTCTGACGAGATTGCACGGTATGGATGGTACGTTGATACTGGACTTCCCTTAGAACTCTCTCCTCACACCTTCAGTTCTAAGTCATTGGCCCTCGAACCTGCTAGTTCTGATTCGATTCCTCAGCTCATACTCTCCAAGCTCATTATTTCAAATCAATTCAAGATGATTTAGGTCGATATCCCAATCACTTCATCCATGAATCTGGCTCAACCCCACGGGCCGACGGAAAAGCTGAGACCTAGGTTATCCTTCACATCAATCTGAATCGAATTCAAATTCGATCAACATTCAGATGGGATTCCACTCCCTACGAACAACAGCAGATTGTTGAGTGACATACTCGACACCCTAACCCTGTCGGGTATAGGGGTCGCTTCTCAAGATCGCTCCTGAGAGTTCCTGCTTTGTCCGGTCTTGTCTAGGCAAAGCCCCCGACAGATCCCGTCCACAGGCAATTTGAACACCCGAAAG
>JBHJGO010000008.1:0-24479 GCA_050331715.1 Microcoleaceae cyanobacterium | reverse complement strand
ATAAGTTCGACCAGTGACCTGAAGACTCAAGAACTTTAGGCCAACGAGACAGGATAACAGGTCAAACAGCCCAATACACAAACAACCTGCATCGCCAGGCGGCTTCCGCCTCTAGCACCGTTCGCTCCTGCAATTTTTTCTGATACTCCCGCTTGATTTTGCCCAATTTATTCATCAAGGCTCGAATCTGGTTGCGTTCCGTCATGACACTAGCATCTGCAAATTCAATTTCAGATAGCCTCAGATGGATAATCATCAGACGAGTCAACTTTGCAGTTTGGGACTGATCCCGATTTTCCGTCTCGATCATCAGATTCAGTAGATTAGGAGAACCAGCCAGGGTTTCGCTCGCTTCAGTTTTTGAGGCCGCTTTGAGCACCTTTTCTGGTATGTGCCGGGGCAAAACCCCAAAGTTTCGCAGCAAAAAATTCGTCTCCCGTGAAAGCGTTCTCAAGATCTGAGTAATCGCCTGGTCAAATCCTTCCTGCCAAATATTCAAGCGTTCAGGTAGATTTGGCTGATCCTCCCTTGTATCCGGCTCGGTCGGAGGCAGCTCTTCCAGCTCGATAAATTCTTCTAAGATATCCGCTTCCAGCAACATTTCTTCGATTTCGATGCGTTCCGCATTGCTTTGTTCTGTCTCTACTTGTTCTGTGGTAACTCGTTCTGTACTAGCTTGCTCTAGGATTTGGTCTGACTTTGTACTTGAACTATCCAACTCATCCTGCAGAATCGGCTCTAGATTATACTGATTGATGGATTCTAACTCAATCGGTATCGGCTGAGTGGTTTCTGAATTAGTCTGGTCTGAATTAGACTGTTCTGAATTAGCCTGTTCTGAATTAGCCTGGTCTGAATTGCCGGGTTTAGAGCTGCTAGAGCTGTTTGACACCGCATGGTCTGATTCTGATAGGCGATTTTCATTCCGACTTTTCTGAGCATGGGCCGCCAGCGATAAATCAATTAGTACCTCCAATTCATCCTGGGCATTGCGGGCCAGTTGTCTCAATTCAGTTTGAAATTTTTGCCGTTGAGAGAAGGGCAGCTTTAAAAAAGCTTTGGGGTAACCTTGAGTGCAGAGGTGATAAACGGCCAAAACCAACTGGTGGCGAACAGCTCTGCCAAGTGCCTTCAGATAGTTGCCGTAAATTTGCTTTAATTCCTTGGCAACTTCGCCAATTAAATCTTCTAATGCAGCAATCTCTTGCTCGATCTGCTGAGTTGAGCCAGCCATTCCCCCTCCTCATTCTCAAGCGATTTCTTCAGATACCAAAAGCCTCGATCACACCACAATTGCCGGAATGATCGAGGCAAAGAAATTCAATTATAGCCTGCTACAAGGTATAACCGCTAACTACGCTTTGCCACCTGTCTGTTCTGCGACTTCCTCAGCAAAGTTCTTTTCTTCCTTCTCAATCCCTTCGCCCAGCACGAACCGAACAAAACGGCGCACCTGAATTTTTTCGCCTAAACGGCCGGAGGTTTGCTTCACCAACTCTGCAACCGTGACATTCTGGTCACGGATATAAGGCTGATCCATCAGCGTGACTTCCTTCAAGCGCTTATCAATCCGACCCTGAACAATTTTCTCTTTGATATTGTCGGGCTTCTTACCCAGGTCATCCCGACCCATTTCGATTTCCTTCTCGCGGTTGACAATCTCTTCAGGAATGTCGTCAACACTGACGTACGAGACATTAGGGCAGGCTGCAACCTGCATTGCAATATTCTTCACAAGACCCTGGAACTCTTCACCCCGAGCGACGAAGTCTGTTTCGCAGTTGACTTCGACCAGAACGCCGACTCGACCGCCTGTATGAATGTAGCTACCCACCAGGCCCTCAGCCGCAACTCGACCTTCCTTCTTCTCTGCTGAAGTGATACCTTTTTGCCGCAACCACTCTATTGCCTTTTCAATGTTGCCGTCGGACTCCTTGAGAGCCTTCTTGCAGTCCATCATGCCTGCGCCCGTTTTGTCGCGCAGTTCCTTGACCACCTGTGCAGAGATTTCAGCCATCGTTCTATCGATCCCTTGTCTTGAATTTTTTGTCAATACGTCTGAGACTTCCGCTAAGCATGGTAACAAATGACCTGACCAATCTCAAGAGGTTTGGACTGATACAAGGAAACTCAGTATTCTCTCACTGTAACAGATGACGGGTTACTGCCTAAAATGGGTTCATGCTCTGAACGGAACAATTTTGATCAAAGGATATAGGTAGCTAAGCCGCTCACCCTTGCGCCTTAAGGTAAACTGAACTGAAAATCTTTAGCCTTGGAGAACCCCAATGCAGCAACAACGGGAATTTGATTTGACCGATGAGTTGAGTCGAGTTCAAGTTCTGAGTGAAGCCCTGCCTTACATTCAAAAATTTGCAAATCGAACCATTGTGGTGAAGTACGGCGGTTCTGCCATGAAGGATGCCGGTTTGAAGGAAAAGGTGATTCGAGACGTGGTGCTGCTGTCCTACGTTGGGATTCGTCCAGTATTGGTGCATGGCGGCGGCCCGGAAATTAATACCTGGCTGGAAAAACTCAGCATCGAACCTCAATTTAAAAATGGTCTGCGAGTCACGGATGCTGACACGATGGAGGTGGTAGAGATGGTGTTGGTGGGTCGGGTGAATAAGCAGATTGTCTCTTTGATTAACCGGGCAGGAGGTCGAGCTGTCGGTCTATGCGGTAAGGATTCTAATCTGATCAAAGCCCGTCCCCAAGCAGATCTGGGAATTGGATTTGTAGGTGAAGTGAATAACGTCAATCCAGATCTGTTAGTTGCTCTCGTTAATAGTGGTTACATTCCAGTGGTTTCTAGTGTGGCCGCTGATGATTCAGGACAGGCTTACAACATCAATGCCGATACAGTGGCTGGAGAAATCGCGGCATCCCTGGGCGCGGAGAAATTGATTTTACTAACCGACACCCCCGGCATTCTGGAGGACTATCACAAACCAGAGACATTAATAACCAAGATGGACATTCAGGAGGCAAGGGACTTAATCTCCAGAGGAATTGTCTCCGGTGGCATGATCCCAAAGGTGAACTGCTGCGTTCGTAGTCTGGCTCAAGGAGTCAGGGCGACTCACATCATCGACGGTCGAGTTCCCCATGCTTTATTACAAGAGATCTTCACCGATACCGGAATCGGCACAATGCTGGTCGCTTCAGAATTTATGGCAAGTTAGCAAAAATAGGGGTCAAAGATACGGATTCCTACCGATAGGCTTTTCATAGGGTTCCCGCTGACTACGTTCTGGAAAATCGTTATCAGGTTTTCGATCAAGAGTTCTATCCGAGCTTACGTCAACCGCTCTATCGAGGTTTCGATCAAAGCCCTGCTCAAAGTTGCTATCGAAACCTTCGTCAAAATCACTCTCAAGACTCTGGCTCTCAGACCGACTCAACCGCTGATCCTTCACAGGATTTGGCGGTAGAACCTCAGATGCATGGGTGAGACGACTAGAGGAACGACGCTCAGGCAAAGCAGGAGATTTGCGGGTAAAGGTTCTCCAGGCAACCCGAATCCCTGTAAAAATATTGCCAGTCGTATTCTGAACCCGCTGTGCCTGCCGTCTTGCACCCAACAGGCTCTCATCCACTTGCTTGACAACCTGGCCTGCACTCTGAACTCCCTGAGTAACATCATCTGTCAATTCACTAATCTCTAGCCCCGTCATCCGAATCGCTTCCAGGGTCGGAGGAAATTCTCGCTGTAACGTATCCGCTAGCTTTTCGACACTTCGTGCAGCCCGCGCTATGGCCTGAACTGCTGGTAAAAGCGCCATCAGCACAGCAGCTAAGCTGAGCGCAACCAGAAGAATCGAGAGTCCGAGCCAGAACAGAGGATCAATCACAGGTTTAATCAATATCTAGATGCGGTTCAGAAAGCAGAACTCAGTATCACTATAGCCCACTCAAAGACTCTTCTGGCGCTAAGCTGAACTATTGCGAATGATCTAAGGCTGTGAATCAGCCACAGATTGAGGTGCAGAATCGTGAACCTCGGAGTCAGTTTGCACCAGAACTTGCTGTTTTTGACTTGCTGCGGCAATTCCAGCATTGACTGCTTCCTTTAGCCGGATTAAGGTTCCGTCCCAACCACGTGACGTAGATTCAGAGACCCGATCCGCATTCATCTGGATGCTAGTTGATAGATCCTCAACGAGTTCTGGGATGGCATTGGCAGATTTCTTCAAAATGCGGCGAGTTTCTTTTCCGGTACGGGGCGCAATCAGCAGACCAACAACAGTTCCAATGGCTGAACCCATTACTAATCCAGTGATGAACGATCCAGAGCGTTGATTCGACATATTCCAGGCAAAGTACCACACTCCCATTTTAGACAGTCTTTTGCCTCGCGTCTCTGGGTTTCTCCTCTAAAGCCGCAAGAATCTATCGGTTGATAATCCTTTTGTTCTGGGGCATCGAGTCGTCATGTCATATTTGATTGCCATACCTAAAAACTTCATGAAAAAATTACATGAAATAATTAAGTTGAACATCAAAAGGAGATGATTGGAACAGAATGACCCTCAGTTGTAATCCTGCCTTGCCTTCGCGCGTCTTTTCTTGGGGGGTAGTTCTACCAATTTGTCTTTTCTTGGGCGTGTCGAGTTCAGTTTTTGCCCAGTCAATTCCCAGACCCATTCCGCCGCAGCCCCAACCCCCGCCGCAGGTAGAACCTCTGCCTCCCCCCGATGAATTGCTAGAACCGCCGGAACCCCCAAACCAACCAGAACGCCCACCGTTACAGGTTCCGGGAACAATTACGGTTCAGCAGTTTGAAGTTCGAGGGAGTACGGTCTTTAGTGCAGAAGAGCTAGCGACTGTTCTACAACCCTTTACTCAGCGCCCAATCAGTTTCAGTGAATTGATCGAAGCGCAGCAGGCGGTCACTCAGTTGTACATTAAAAATGGCTACATCACCTCCGGCGCATTTATTCCACCTCAGACGTTGACCGATGGTTTGGTGGTGATTGAGGTCATCGAAGGGGCCATCGAGGAGATCGAAATCTCAGGGTTGGAACGCCTGCGGCGAGGTTATGTGCAAAGCCGGGTTGAGCTGGGCATCCAACCGCCGCTAAATCAAACGGCATTGCTCAGTGCGCTACAACTGCTCCAGATCAACCTCTTAGTTGAAGACTTATCGGCAGAACTCTCCGCTGGATCACGTCCAGGCCTCAGCCGCCTTGAACTGGAACTAGAGGAGGCCGAAGCGTTGGCTGTGGAGCTAGCCGTGGACAACTATCGATCTCCTAGTGTGGGAAGCTTTCGACGTTTAGCTCAGCTCACCCATGACAATCTCACAGGACGCGGCGATCGCCTGAATGTCACCTATTACAATACCGACGGTAGCAACACCCTGGATGATTTGAGCTACACCCTACCGATTAACGCTAAGAATGGCACGATCCAACTGAGCCATCGCCGCACCGATAGTCGCGTGATCGAGACGCCCTTTGATGAACTCAATATTGAGTCCAATTCCCAAACCTATGAACTGTCCTATCGCCAGCCGCTCATCCTCAATCCTAGTACAGAGTTTGCCCTGGGAGTCACAGCAAGTCTGCAAGATACTGAAACGCTGCTGGAAGATGAACCCTTCCCACTTTCCCTTGGAGCCGATGAAGACGGTCAGACTCGGATTGCTGCCCTGCGCTTGTTTCAGGAATATACCACCCGCAGTACCGAGGATGTATTCGCTGTCCGTTCTCAATTTTCCTTCGGTTTAGGACTCCTGGATGCGACGGTGAATGATGCAAATCTGCCGGACAGTCAGTTTTTTGTCTGGCGGACGCAGGCTCAATATCTCCGAATTCTGGCTCCGGACACATTTTTGCTACTCCGTTCGGATCTGCAACTGACCGAGGATGCGCTGCTGAATCAAGAGCAATTTAGTCTGGGTGGGGTGAGCAGTGTTCGAGGCTATCGCCAGGATGCGCTCTTGGCAGACAGTGGCGTATTTCTCTCAGCAGAGGTGCAAATCCCGGTACTGCGCATTACCGGCTGGGATACACTGGTAACCCTAACCCCTTTTTTCGATTGGGGAACCCTGTGGAATAGCAATGAATTAGTGGGAGTTGAACTGGATCAGAGCAGTCTCAGTTCGGTTGGGTTAGGATTGAAACTGCTGGTCAGCGACAATTTTGTGGCGCAGCTTGATTGGGGAATTCCACTGGTGGAGCTGTCAGATACAGGAGATTCTTTGCAGGAGGATGGCCTCTATTTTTCAGTCCGCTACCGTGCGTCATTTTAGCGACTGAATTTTAGCGATCAGGTCATGAAAAAACAGAGCAGATTTAGGGCAAGGTTAACTGGCCTGAGAAAAATCTCACTGGGTCTATTCGGTTTTTCACTATTTGTTATTGTTAGTCTCTTCCTCCGAGGGGTTTTCATTCAGCTACCCGCGCCCGAAGTGATGCCCCATGAAACGATTCTGGTTCAGTCAGTCCGCGCTGACTCTCCCCAATCAAATCCGCTCACGCCTTGCTCTGAGAATGCTTTCTGCACAACGAATCAAGCAAATCACTTGGAGCAAAAAGCACAGCAACTCTATCAACAGGGAAAATTTACGGCAAGCGCCTCAGTTCTGGATGAAGTCATTGCACTATATCAAACGCAAAATGATCCGGTGGAAACTGCCAGGGCTCTACGGAACCTGGGTTTGGTTTATCTGCAGCTCCAGAATTGGCAGCAGGCTGAAACCGCGATCGCTTCGGCACTATTAATTCTCAAAGAATCGCCCACCTCGCCCGCAGCACAGCAAATGCAGGCATCGACTCTAAACGTTCAGGGCCAGCTCTATCTAGCGCTCAGTCAGCCGGAAAAAGCCCTGGATATCTGGAAAGACTCCGCTGATCTCTATCAACAACTGAATCAACCCACTGGCTGGATTCGCAGTCGGGTCAATCAGACCCAAGCCCTGCAAGCGTTGGGCCTCTATTCTCAAGCCTTGAAACAGCTAACGGCCACCCAGGAAATTCTAGCCCAGCAACCTGCTTCACTATTGAAGGCCAAAGCATTACAGAGTTTAGGAGATGTGTTGCGGGAAGTAGGTCAACCCGAAACTTCCCGGACAGCACTTCAAGAAAGCTTAATTCTAGCTAAACAATTCCAAAACCCGGAACAGATAGCAATGACATTAATTAGTCTGGGGAATACGGTACGGTTGGAGAGTCAATTTGAAGAAGCTGTTGAATTGTATCAATTAGCAATTTCCACTACAGATTCCCTAGAGTTAAAACTTCAAGCCCAATTGAATGCTTTGAACCTGTTCAGTGATTTGTCGAATTCTAAGAATTCTACTCAAGTTATTAATGTGGGGATCGATTACGATTCGGATCAAGCTGATTCTCAGATCATTGCTTTGATCTCAAAAACGGAGGCATTACTTGATCAACTTCCAGAGTCATCTACAAAAATCCAAGGCCAGATTAATCTAGCTCAGAGTCTAATTCGGTTTAGACGAGTATTGATACAACAGAATGACACGAAAACTCAGAACACAACCCTTGCAGCCCGTCGAATTGCTGACCATCTAACTTCGGCGATTCAAGGCGCTCGACAATTAGAAATTTCCCGACTGGAGTCCTACGGTCTGGGAATTCTGGGTCATTTATATGAAGAAATGCAACAGTGGGATGCAGCCCAGCAGCTCACGGAGCAAGCATTAATTCTGTCTCAGGGCAGCTATTCCCGCGATATCGCCTATCAATGGCAGTGGCAATTGGGTCGAATTCTTCAGGCAAAAAATGATAACAAAAATGCGGTTCTAGCCTATTCCCAAGCAGTTGAAACCTTGAAGTCATTGCGCAATGATATCGTTGTGATCGGTTCAGAAGTTCAGTTCAACTTTCGAGAGCAGGTTGAACCCGTTTATCGAGAACTGGTGAGTCTTTTACTGGAGGGGAAAGCGGCGCAAACCAATTTACGACAGGCACGGGATGTGATCGAGTCGTTGCAGTTGGCCGAACTAGATAATTTTTTCCAGGATGCCTGTTCTGATAGCCAACCCCTGAACGTTGAAAAACTGGATCCAAATGCTGCAATTGTCTATACGATTCTGCTGCCGGATCGACTGGAAGTGATTGTTGCTTTTCCTGATCAAACCCTGTCTCAACATACAATTTTTGTCAATGAAGATCAGGTTGAAACCGTTCTACAGCGCTTAAGCGATGCGATTTCAATCCCCAAGGAAAGGGTTTTTATTGAGAATTTCCTAGAACCTTCCGAGGAAATCTATAGCTGGCTGGTTCGTCCCCTAGAAGATGAATTGGAAACCCATCAAATCGAGAATTTAGTATTTATTCTAGATGGCAAACTCCGCAATGTTCCGATTGCCAGCCTCTATGATGGTCAGAACTATCTGATTGAACGATATGGTTTGGCTCTGACCCCTAGCTTGCAGTTGATTGAAGCAAGGTCGTCGACGCTCAATCAGAGGATTGATGTGCTGAGTGGGGGGCTAAGTGCAGCACGTCAGGGGTTCCCACCTTTGCCGGCGGTGGAGTTGGAACTAGAAGAAATTCGGCAACAGGTCGAGCAAACGAAAACCCTACTGAATGAGTCCTTTACCGAAGGACAAGTTAACACTGAAATCGCTAAAATGGCGTACACCATTGTCCATCTGGCAACCCATGGTGAATTTAGCTCTGATCTGGAAAATACCTTTGTCCTTACCTGGGATGGCCGGATTAATATTGAGGAGTTGCGACGGCTGCTGAAGTCCAATCTGCAACAGGCCAATACGATTGATCTGCTGATTCTGAGCGCTTGCCAGACTGCCCTGGGCGATAATCGAGCTGGACTGGGATTGGCGGGCATGGCCGTTCGTTCAGGCGCTCGTAGTACCCTGGCTAGTCTCTGGTCAGTCGAGGATGAATCCACTTCCATCCTCATGCGATATTTCTACCAAGCGCTGAAAAATTCCGATGCCACCAAGATTGAAGCGCTGCGGCTGGCCCAAAGACGGGTGCTTCAGGAGCGATATTTTGACCATCCCTATTTCTGGTCAGCCTTTGTCTTGGTAGGAGATTGGCGCTAGAAAATCAGCTATGCTCAGTTTAAAGGATTAATTTCTCACACAAGCATTGCAACGGTAATGTGAGCTAGCAATTTCAACTATGACGGCAAACACAACTTCGTATCCTCAACTGGCAATTCCTCTGGGGGATCCAGCCGGAATTGGGACAGAAGTGATTCTAAAAGCGTTGGCAGATTCCCAATTGACTCAGAATTGCAACATTGCCCTGGTGGGCAGTCGGGTTGTTTTGGAACACACCTATCAACACTTACAGGCAAGTGCACCTATCGCTGATCCGGACAAATTTCCACTGGTTGAAGTTGAATTAGAGAGCCCGTTGCAATTCAAACCAGGCGTTGGCAGTGCCTCCACCGGAGCGGCCAGTTTTGCCTACCTCAACCGAGCCATTACCGAAACCCTGGCAGGAAAATTCCACGGGATCGTCACGGCCCCCATTGCTAAAACGCTGTGGAAAGAAGCAGGTCAGCATTATCCTGGGCAGACAGAACTCCTGGCGGAACAGGCCGGAGTGAAACGATTTGGCATGATGTTTGTGGCGCGATCGCCCCAAACCCAGAGGACATTGAGAACATTACTTGCCACCACCCATATTCCCCTGTGTCAGGTTTCCAGCGCCCTCTCAGCGGAATTAATGGATCAAAAATTAGCATTGCTGATAGATTCCCTACATCGGGATTTCGGCCTGGAACGACCCAAGATCGCTGTCTCAGGATTGAATCCCCATAGCGGTGAAAATGGTCAGTTGGGGACGGAGGAGCGGGATTGGCTGATTCCCTGGTTACAACAGGCGCGTCAGCACTACCCCCAGATTTGTTTAGATGGCCCCATACCGCCCGATACCCTTTGGGTTCGACCGGGTCAAGCCTGGTTTGGTACTCAGAATCGGGCCCATGATGCTTACTTAGCCCTTTATCATGACCAAGGTCTGATCCCCGTTAAATTACTGGCCTTCGATCAAGCGGTGAATACAACCATTGGTTTACCCTTTGTTCGTACCTCTCCCGACCATGGAACGGCCTTTGATATTGCCGGTCGAGGGATTGCAGATGCCAGCAGCATGGTAGCAGCCATTCGGCTGGCAACTGAATTGGTTCACCAGCGGTTATCGATCCAGCAAGGTTACAACTCGGAATTGGGTTAGAATTTCAGCGGAAACTCGCCAGAATTCTACGACACCTCTGGTTGGCAGCAACCGGAGCAAATTAATGCTGTTCTAAACCACGAGGGACATGGAACGTCTAATTTCTTTGTTTGGAATATTAACTTTTATTGGAATTGGTTATCTCATCTCGAATAATCGTCGAGCAATCCGCTGGCGTACTGTACTTTGGGGAATAGCCCTCCAACTGATTATTGCGGTGTTTGTGTTGAAAATTCCTGGAGCCTATCGAATTTTTGATGTTCTTGGTCAGGCTATCACGCAATTTCTAAACTTTACCAATGAAGGGTCTGAATTTGTTTTCGGAGAAAATTACACCGATCACCCCTTTGCCTTCCAGGTATTGCCCACGATTATTTTCTTCTCCGCCTTCGTTTCAATTCTCTATTTTCTAGGCATTCTTCAGAGAATTGTTCAAGTTCTAGCCTGGGTGATGTTGAAAACCGCCCAAACCTCTGGAGCAGAATCTTTGTCCAATGCTGCTAATGTCTTTGTCGGCATGACCGAAGCTCCCCTGCTGGTGAAACCATTTATCGGTCGTATGACCCGATCAGAATTGAACACTGTAATGACGGGCGGATTTGCCACCGTTGCTGGTGGGGTTCTGGCGGCCTACGTTTCCTTTGGCATTCCAGCGCAAGATCTGGTCACTGCTTCAGTCATGGCGGCTCCCTGCGCTTTGGGAATCTCAAAATTGCTCTATCCCGAAACAGAGAAGCCAGAAACAGCAGGCAAACTGGAATTCAACATGGAAAAAAATGCCAGCAACGTGATTGACGCGGCAGCAGGTGGGGCAATTGAAGGATCAAAGTTAGCGATTAATATTGCAGCGATTATGATTGCGTTCCTGGGATTAATCGCTTTATTGAACAGTGTTCTGGGCTGGCTAGGCGGAAATATTGGCATTCCTCAGCTTTCCCTCGACTTCATTTTGGGAATTGTGCTCTATCCCGTTGCGTTTCTAACCGGAGTCCCCCAAGCAGACGTTAGCGAAGTGGCGGCCTTGATTGGAACAAAGGTGATCATTAATGAATTCGTTGCCTATGGCGATCTGGTGAATCTGATCAAAGACAATGCTATCTCTCCCAGAGCTGCCCGAATTGCCAGCTTTGCCCTTTGTAGCTTCGCCAACATTGGCTCGATTGGTATCCAAATTGGTGGCTTGGGCGGTATCGCCCCAGAACGACGCAGCGATCTGGCTGAGATCGGAATCCGAGCCATGGGCGGTGGCGTTATTACCAATTTAATTGTTGCCTCCACTGCTTGATTGTTGCTCTGAAAAATTGAGCATTGAAGCTGTTAGAAGCTCCCTGCATCACCGCCGCCGCCAGAACCTCCACCAAAGTCAGAGCCTCCGTCATTTGTTCAACCTAGCAAATTTAGTTTTGCAAAAAATTAGTACGCCTCCCAACAATCAACAACCAATGACCGGCAACCAACCTCAACCAAAAGACACACATCTTAGAACTTTGTAACTTTTCTGAAAAAATTCTGTTAAGATTCTTAATATAAGCGAATCTTATAAACAACCTCCAGCAATTATGAATAACATCAATCGAGCTGTAAGCCTCTTGAGGGCTTCTTTTAGGCCAACACAGAGTTTGAATGTCGGTTCCCAGACAGGTTGGGCCATCATGCGCGTGGTCATCGGTGTAATGATGGTACACAATGGCCTTGACAAGCTATCCGATATTGAGAGCTTTGCTCAAGCCTACGTAGCCTATCTTGGATTACCTTTTCCCATTTTCCTGAGCTATGTTGCAGCCTTCACTGAGCTGATCGGTGCTCCCCTAGTGGCACTTGGCCTATTCACACGATTTGCATCATTTGGCCTGTTCTCAACCATGTGTGTTGCGATGTATCACCATATTTCAGTGGCAGGTTTGAGCATTCCATACTTGGAGTTGTCTGCTATTTATGCATCCTCCTTCTTGTTCTTCACCATCAACGGTGCTGGACTGTTCTCAGTCGATGCTCTAATCACTAACTGGTTGGACGCGAGCGCCCTATCTACGAAAGCCAAGCAAGTTATGCGTTTGGAGAAGGCTTATGCAGCATCCGAAGTTACTGAAGAAGCAGTTGCTAAGTAGTTTCTACTTTTCACAAAAAGTTCAGTAGTAACTTAAGTAATTTAGTGAAAGGGTTGGATCATCCAGCCCTTTTTTTAGTGATATAGCAATCACAAATGATTTGTGAAAAGGGAGTAACGCCCCCTTCACCCCCTTCTCGGAAAGTCTCCAAACTCCTCCATAGTGCTTTTCATGATTGATTCAGGATTGCTATACAGAAGTAGTGATGAGTCATAACCCGGCGGATGACTTCAACCATCCCCATTTACCCTCTGGACATCCCCTTGAACATCATGTGTTGTATCGGTTTTGATCTGCTTGGTCTTCAATTCATTGACGTACCAGAATTTTTTCAGAGAAGCGAATTTGGTATTAGAGAATAATTAAATTAACTGAACTCAGTTCTGCATAGAGGAGTCTGTTAAGATCAGGAGCTTGACGGCCTTGTGTCATTTACCCAGCTCAATCCCTTTAAATTCAATCTCAAGCCGCTATGCTACGTTACCTTCTATCTATTGCTCTCAGTTCCATCAGTCTCAGTCCTATTCCCTTAACTTTGGCAATGGCTCGACCTGGAATGGCAGCTCCAACGCCTGACCTAGAGGAAACCTGCGACATTCTCGTGATCGGTGGAGGATTAGCAGGATCAGCAACTGCCTATGAAGCATTGCTAGAGGGACAAACGGTCTGTATGACCGAGATTACTGATTGGGTTGGGGGGCAGATTTCCTCACAGGGGACTTCGGCCCTCGATGAACGGGCGACGCAGCGATCGCTCCTGTTCTTTCCCAAGGGCTATCTAGAATTCCGTGAGCGCATTGAGGAACACTACGGACGGTTGAATCCAGGCGCGTGTTGGGTGAGTGTGGCCTGTTTCATGCCCTACGATGGCCATGGGATTTTATTTGAGATGTTAGAAGATGCGGAAAAGGAAGGGGGCGGTGAGCTGAAGTGGTTCCCAGCAACGGTTGTGAAGGATATCGAAGTCATCGACCGTCAAATTGTCAGCGCTACAGCGATTCAGCATCAGCCCGCTCCTGGAACCCCTCCCTTGAATACAGAACCGCTGTCTCAGGTGATTGAAGATGCCTATCGCTATGAAGATTCTGAGCGGTTTGATAAAACGATTATTCAGTTCACAGCGGCAGAACCAAAGGAGGGATCGGATGCTCCGGATTGGTATGTGATTGAGGCCACGGAAACTGGAGAAATTCTGGCTTTAACAGACGTGCCCTATCGCTTAGGCGTTGATCCCCGCAGCTCTAACAATCCAACGTCTTCCAGTATTGAAGGTGCGTCCTACTGTACCCAGGGATTTACCTACACCTTTGCCATGGAAGCAACGGCTGAACCCCAGGAACACACGCTACCAGAGTTCTACGAAATCTACGAACCCTACTACAGCTACGAATTAGAACGGTTGGCTAGCTTTCCCTTGGTCTTCACCTATCGTCAGATCTACAGTACCCAACCCGATGCGGAGCGTGTAGGTGGTGTGAAGAATTGGCCAATTTTTCCAGGGGATATTTCCATGCAGAACTGGACATGGGGCAACGATTACCGTCCGGGCACATTGGAAGATAACTTAATCTTTACCCGTGTACAGTTGTAAGACATGGGGCATCTGGAACCAGGTAACTGGTTTGGGGGTCTGCGGGCCGATACCCTGAGACGGGGTGAGGAGAATGCCATGGGTTATTTCTACTGGCTGGTAGTGGGAACCACTGACTCTCAACTGGGTGATGGGGTGAAGCAGCCCCATCCAAACTACCGCTATGTAACGGGTTTGGATTCTCCCATGGGAACAGTGCATGGCCTATCCAAGTTTCCTTATATGCGAGAGGGGCGGCGCGTGATTGGTCGGCCTAGCTTTGGTCATCCTGATGGCTTCACCATTGGAGAGGTGGATATGTCCCGCAATGATTTCACCAAGGACTTCTATCCAGAGAATTTACCGCCGGAAGAGTACGAAGCCATGCGTCAGAAGTTGGCAGCGCTGGAATTGCCCGCTTTGGTAACCGGATTGCAAACGGTGGAACAAACGAGTCTGCAAGCCCGGGCGGAACTCTACCCCGATACCGTGGGCATTGGTCACTACGCCATTGATTTTCATCCCTGTATGACCCAGAGTCCGGCGGAAGCCCCTGGCAATACCGAACGGGCTGGGGAACGCTTGGGTCAGGGGGCCGCCTATCCGTTTCAGATTCCGCTGCGATCTTTGATTCCGCAAGAAATTGACAATATGTTGGTGGTGGGTAAAGCCATTGCCACCAGCCACATTGCTTCTGCGGCCTATCGCGTCCATTCCTTTGAGTGGTCGTCTGGGGTAGCGGCTGGAGCGACGGTTGCCTTTGCCTTGGAGGAAGGAATTGCGCCCTATGAATTGGTGGATGATTTGCCGAATCGTGAGCCTGAGTTAGAAACCCTGCAACAACGCCTAGAAAAAAGCGGTAATCCAATTGCGTTTCCAGATACTTCGATTTTCAATCGCTCTTGGGAGGATTGGAAGTAGTCAACGCCTGTCTCCAAAGATAAAACGGACTGATGAGGCTACTGCGAAGAAATTCCATTTCACAGGCAGCGATAGAATCCGTTGCCAGAATTTGGCGGTGTTTCAGGTAGTAAGTTAGGGCTTTGCGAAGATCGTTGGCGTATCCCACGGGAAATAATAGAGGCCGCTGCCAGGGCTTTAACCGCAGCATTCGGATGTAATGTCGAGCTAGCCCTGTACTGCGAACTAAATAGAGCAGGTAATCCCGTTCTAAACGTTTTGCCGGGATCTGATGGTACAAATGCATTTCTGGGTTATACCAAACTTCCCAGCCCGCATTTTGGATGTACATCACTACTTCCAGGTCTTCACTATTCAGGATTGATTGGCCTGAGCGTCCACTTAAAAACGGTTTGTCAGGGACATTCTTATCCCAGGCCTGTTTCCGCACCACCAACCCGGCAGAGGGCGGCAGCATCTTCATCTTCGGTTCGTAGCGGTGGGGTTCAGAACCTCGCTCAGTAATGGCAAAAAAGCTGGCAATTCGTTCAAATCCTGCTGGCGGTTCTGTTTCATAGTCACCATGAACCTGGCTTCCATAGGCTCCAGCTTGGGAATGCTGCTGATGGAATCGATGGGCTGCCGCAACCCAATCTAATGCAGGGATAGTGTCATCATCTAGAAATCCAATCCAGGTTCCCCTGGCCTCTGCCACTGCTCGCTTCCGGGCAAAAGCCGCACCCTGCTGCATTTCTTTCAGGTATCGTAGGGAAAACTCCGGCCACTGCTGCTGATATTGCTGGATTAATTCAGCCGTGTTGTCTGTGCTGTTGTTGTCCACAACCAAGACTTCCCAGGTAATGGACTCTAGGTCAACCTGCGACCGTAGCTTTTCAAGCACTAGCGGTAATCGTTCGGCCCCATTGTAGGTGGGAATTGCAACTGTAAAGTCCACGGCTATTGGTCATTTGTTTCATCATTAATAAATATACAATTAAGGACTCCCATCGAAGAATCGGGAGCCCTGAGTGGGTACCAGTAAGCTGCATAAAGTGCAAGCTTAGAGTACGCCAGAAAAATTGCATCGAAAAACTACATCAAACCGATCTGCTGTAGAATTCCCTGGCCTGTTAGGAACTCAGTTGCAACACCGATCACAAAACCTAGCATTGCCAGACGTCCGTTCCAAGTCTCAGCAAACTCTGTAAAACCTAACTTATTCTCTTTAGTTTCCATGGTGAGGTACTCCTATGCAGTGCGTTTTAACTAAATAAAATTTAACATAGCGACCGATAGTTCCGCAACATTTGTTAACAAAACCTTGACAAAGATCAGCCTATGGTCGTAGGTCAAGAAAAAGTTTTGTGAACCCATCATCGACGGAACCCGCACCCCTTCCTAGAATTAAGGCTAGATCCGCTATCACATGTCTAACGACATGGGCACAATCAAGGCGCAATTACGCCTCGAAAGTGCGATTAAGCTATTCGGGAGGACAACTGATGAACACCTCTGACTTAATCATCTGGCTTCAGGAGCGAACGGCCTTTGATCCGCTCAGATTAGAAGTTCTGGCAAGCATCGCTGAAGTTCTTGAATCACGTCAACTCGATGCCAATCAGATCATTGTTGCGGCTGGGGAAACGCCTCAAGGTCTCTATATTCTGCAATCCGGTCAAGTAGAGACTCAAGCCTATCAGTCCTATTCCTACAGTCTCTTACCGGGGTCGGTGATTAATTTACAGGAGCTATTGCTGAATCAACCGATCAAGCAAAGTTTAATTACTCTCACTCCCTGTCAACTTTGGTTTATCACAGCAGAAACCTTTCGAGAACTCTGTCACCGCTATCCTGAAGTCAATCAAATTTTTTCTCAGCAGTTGGCCCAAGCTGTTGAATCCTTGTCTTCCCGATTGGCCTATGAGCAGGAACGGCTAGCAATTTTGCAGCCCTATCTGGTTCCAAAGGTGCGACGGGGTGTGGTGGGGAAAAGTCGCTATGCGGTGCGGTTGCGTTCTCAAGTGATTCAAGCGGCTCGAGATCGGAGTACGGTGTTACTTTTTGGAGAGCCTGGGCTGGAGAAAGATAACCTGGCTGCGTTGATTCATTTTAGTTCTCCGAGTCGCCGCAAGCTGATCATTCAGATTGATTGCAGTAAGTTGCAGGCCAATGGCGCAACCCTCTTTGGTCGAGCAGGCGGAAAGCCTGGTTTTATTGAAGCTTTAGAGGATGGAACTTTAGTACTCAATAATGTTGACAGGACTCCGAAGGCATTGCTGCCAAAAATTGCGGATTTAGTGAAAACCAAGATCTACACCCCGATTGGCTCAAGTGAGACGCCAGCACAGGAAAAGCCCTGTCAGGCCAGAATTATTCTGATCTCTGAGACCATCGTTCCGGAACTCAAAAATATTGTTGAAACTGAAATCAAAGCGGTTCCTCTACGAGTACGAAAAGCTGATATTGACGATTTGTCTCGCTATTTCATCAGCCTAATTTGCCGTGATCAGAAAGTTCAGAAAGTAACGATTACCCCAGAGGCAATTCGGCGATTGCAAACCTATGACTTCCCCAGTAACTTAAGGGAACTCTATAGTCTTCTGGAACGAGCTGTGGTGCAGCTTCAGGGCAGCTCAGAAATTACAGAAGAAATTATCTGGCCGGCACAAACGAAGAAAAAGCAGTTTCGCTGGAATTTACTCAATGCCTATCCAGATTTCCGTCGATTCCTCCGTAGTCCTTGGTGGCCAGATCGAATTAATTACGGTATTGTTCTGCCGACCTACACTCTGGTGGTTCTGATTTTATTTCTCGCTCCCCAAACCCGAGATCGAAATTTTGCCCTGGTTCTATTCTGGGCCTGGTGGTGGCCTTTGATCTTACTAGCATTTCCCTTTGTTGGGCGATTGTGGTGTTCGGTTTGTCCCTTTATGATCTATGGCGAATTGGTACAGACCATTTCCCTCAAGCTATTTCCTAGACAGTTGAAGCGCTGGCCCAGAAAGTTAGCGGAAAAATGGGGCGGCTGGTTCCTGTTTGGTTTATTTGCTTTGATTCTCCTATGGGAAGAACTCTGGGAATTGCCGAATACTGCCTATCTTTCGGCAGATTTACTGCTGTTGATCACGGCAGGTGCGGTGATTTGTTCTTTGATTTTTGAGCGGCGATTTTGGTGTCGCTATCTCTGTCCAATTGGGGGGATGAATGGTCTGTTTGCCAAGTTATCAATGACGGAATTGCGGGCGCAGCAGGGAATTTGTTCCGCTGAATGTACGACCTATCAATGTTATAAAGGTGGCCCCCAAAAAGGAGAGGGTTTAGCCACCGATGGCTGTCCTCTCTATTCTCATCCAGCCCAGTTGGACGACAACCGCGATTGTGTTCTCTGCATGACCTGTCTGAAGGCCTGTCCCCACCGTTCTGTTGCCATTAATCTGCGTCCTCCGGGGATTGACCTGTGGACGTCTCACTTACCTCGAAGCTATGAAGTCGCGTTGCTCTTCCTGTTATTGAATGTTGTTTTTCTCCATCATTTACCAGAAATTCAAATTCTCCTGAATTTACCTGAGTTTCATTCCTTCGGGACTCATGCCCTGGGAGCCATTATCTTGCTCAGTGCACCAGTTGCTTTACCGCTCTTGGCCCATGGCGTCATGCGGTTAATTGCTCAGGTTGGGGGCCAGTTTAAACCGCGTCGCTTTGTTGAGCTTGCCTACGGTTATCTGCCCCTTGTGCTGGCCGCTAATCTTTCCCATTATTTGCAACTGGGCTTATTTGAGGGGGGCCAGGTTTTGCCGGTGGCGGCCATGACCTTCGGGCTTGCAGGAGCAGAATTGCCAATGTTTATCGCCCACCCAGCAGTGATTAGTTTTCTCCAGGGAACAACGTTGGTTGCCGGTGTTTTTGCAACCGTGATCCTAACTCAGAAGGTCGCTCGACAATCATTCAGATGGCTGCTACCCCAACATCTGTGTTCACTGGTGCTAACGGTCTTGTTATGGCAAGTGATTGTAGGTCAGTAATGCTGCCTAGCAGGTTCTCTTTTCTCCACTGGGCAAAGTTGCGCCGCAAAAATCGGCTCCTTCTTGCTTTGTACCGCTCAAATTAGCATTTGACAGATCTGCCTCAGTGAATTGAGCATTCTCCAGAAAGGCTCGGTAGAGATCCGCCCAGGATAGATTGGCTCCCTGAAGATTGGCACTGCGCAATGTAGTGGTGTGCATCTTGGCATCCCGCAGATTGGCATTCGTCAAATCGGCTCCAGTGAGATTCGCAGAACTCAAATCTGCACCGCGCAGGATTGCCCCCCTGAGATTGGCCCGTTGTAGATTGACTCCGATCAAATTCGCACTGGATAAATCAGCCTCACTCAGATCCGCTTCACTTAGGTCACAATCTGGACAATTCCCTGTATTCTGTAGCTGCCGTAAATCTTCCTTCAGTTCAGCGAAAGCAGGTTGGGAGATTTCAACCCAGCGCAAATGAGGCGCTAGTCCCTCAGTCAACACTGTCCCAAATAAGGCAAGGACAAAGGCTTTACGGAACACTTCTGGCTTCATAGGGCTTTTGGCTTTATCAAGTTGCTGCATGGATGCGTCTGAGCTTATCGATCTGAGCTTATCGATCTGGACTTATCAATCTGGACTCATCAATCTGGACTTATCGATCTGAACTTATCACTAGGTATAACCTGCGCTGACAGCGCTAAGGTTAAGAGAAGTTTAACAATTCTAGCTCGAATTTCAGCTTACGAAAATTTAAAGCAACAGCCTTGTTTCGATTTAACGGATCAATCACACTATGTTCAGTTGGTCAAGCCGAATAATCCCGACTAAATTCTCTTACGATGCCCCTTAAATCAGAAAGTTCTGAATTCATTGAGATGATTGACTTCTAGAGATAGTTTGAATGATACGGATTGCGGCTAATAATCCTATATTATACCACCCTGGCAATTTTCTACAGTGTAACTTTGTGATTCTTAATTCTGAATTTGACTTTTCAAATGATTTGTGATCCGGATTTTTCTAAAATCGACCAGTATTTTAATAATTAATCTCGATTTTCTGCAAATCCAATTCTTCCGAAAATCCTGCCCTGAAAGGTTAAGAGAAGGTAAAAAGCATAGGATTTTTGACGAAAAAATTAAAGCACGGACAGGTGATAAGTGATAATTCAGACATTTGATGGTAGGTTATTGTTTGTACTCCAGCACAATCTAATATGTCGAATTCTACAATGGGCACGAATCAGGATACCTACAAAACTGTAGTCAGTCATTACCTGTCGCCAAAGAGAAAGGATGACGTAAAGAAGCAATGGGAGGAATCATTTTCATGCGATGTGATTAGCCATACGATTGAGAAGCTAGAAGAAGAAGTTGCACCAGAGTCGCTGCGAGTTATTGATTTTGGTTGCGGGATCGGTGGGGGATTTGTTCAGCTACAGAATGCATTGGAAAATCTTGATATTGACGAAAAAGATGTTTCCTACTTGGGTGTAGATAATAGTTTGGAAATGGTCAAGGTTGCTCAAGAGAAGTGGGAAGATACGCCAAACGTTGATTTTCAGCAGGTAGATTTTCGCCATGAAATTCCCGAACAACCTGCCGAAATTTATTTCTCTTGTGGGGTTCCCTATTCTCACCTCACCCCAGAAGAGACCCAGGTTACCCTGGAAAATATCTTCAAGACCATCAAGAAGAATCAGACTCAATCTATGGTCGTGGTTGATGTTCTGGGACGTTATTCCATTGAATGGATATCTCAGTGGGGGCTAAACCGCTGGCCCTACCGTATGAGCTTCCTGGCGGAGGGTGAGCATGAAGAGCCTGCAATGATGACCTGTTATTATGCTCCCGAATTAGAGCAGAAGATTCGTGAGGCAGCGGGTAAAGCTGGCTGTGAAGTCAATAGTGTTGAGTTCTTTGATCGCTCCATCATGGTGGGTCGTCATACTTCGACTCGAGAATATAACTCCTCGATTCCACCCTATCGGGAGTTGATCAACGCCCTCTACAATAGAGAGACAACCACAGACTTACGAGAGTTGCTGTTCCAGAGTGAAGTCCCTGATTCTGCTCCGGATCAGGTAAAGCAGTTCTTTGAGGAGTTTTCTCATAAATGGAATCGGCTGGTGGCGGAGATGGCTGAATTTTGCGGCGAGTCCCTTGGTGTTGAAACTGCGGTTGATTTACCAGAATCTGTAGAAGGATTGAAGCAAAAGCTGATGAATCTACGGGAAAATACTCCTGATTCTATTAACGATCAGGAATTTCGTGCCAGTGTGGTTGAACCCACATTAGCTGAGTTTCTGCGTAGTCTGGAGTCAGATGTTCAGCAGGGGCTTGGGGTAAGTCATACCCTGATTGCTGTGGTTCACGCTAGTGGCAAAGAGATGAACTAATCGGTGGTAGGTGCATGGTGAGTGCACCTGTCCAGCATTGTTCTAATGATTACAGATGGGGTGGATTACGCTGACGCTAATCCGCCCTATTGAATTAAGACTCTTCCATAAGGGATCGAAAAACGATTTGTCAGATGCCAGAATTCCCATAAGTTACGGTCTATGCATCAATCCATTCAAACTCAGGCGATCGCTGTTCTACTCATCTGTCCATCTACAGAAGTTCTTCAAAGTTTAAAGTTAGATTCTCTACCAGAAGAATTCTCTCTCCATCTGTTTCAAATTCCAGGTTTCAACACTCACCCCCTTTCAATTGCTGCCGAAATTGATTTCTGTGAAATTACTCAAAAGGCCATTTTAGAAGCCCGGCGAGTCCAGGCCCAGGCAATTCTATACGCTTCTGATTTCTCTGCTTTGATTGCTGCGATTGTCTGTGAAACGTTAAAGCTTCCTGGCCCCAGTTTGTTATCAGTGGTGCGAGCTTACTGTAAACCTCTAGCACGTCAATTTGACCCTGTACAGTCAATTCCAGTTCGAGTTCTTGACGCTGCATTAGAACCACCGACAGATATTAATTTTCCCGTTTTTGTCAAACCAATTTGCGGCAGTGCCAGTCAGTTTTCGGGGGCTGCAACAACAGCTTCAGAGTTGCAGACAAGATGTGCTGAAGTTGCGACACATTACAGCACAATTTGGCAAAAATTTGCTCGGTTTTTTCAAACGTTTTGCAGCAATTGTTTTCCGACTGAATGGCTCTCAATGCAGGCTCCAGTCATTGTTGAACCGTTTCTTCCTGGACGAATCATTAACTGTGATGGTTATATTCAGCATGGACAAGTCCAAGTTCTAGGATTTGTCGGCGAATCCCATAATGAAACGGAACAACGTTACTTCGTTCCAGTGCCGCTATCCCCAACTGTTGAACAGCAACTTATCGATTACACTGCTCAACTTTGCCAGGCCTTGGAAATTGATCAGACGTGCTTTTGCATTGAATACATGGTCGAGAATGAAGATGTACGATTAATGGAATTCAATCCTCGAATTGCTTCCTGCTTTCGTTCCCTGTATCGTCAGTGTTTTGAGGTGGATCTGTTTCAAGTCTCAACTCAGCTTGCTATAGGAAAGGATGTCCTCCGGCCAGCAGAATTACCCAGAAAGTCTTCTCTACACTTTGTAAATTTATATTTGAAAAGTTCTGAATTGATTTCCCAGGCGGAACAAATGCTTGACTTTGAAATGATAGAACATCTAAATAAAGTCAGCCCGTTTGAATTAGTTGCTGCTGTGCATCCTCAACAACCAATTCATAGTCTATTTGCCTATGCCAATCTTTGGGGGAAATCACAATCTATTGTGGATCATTGGTCGAATCGTTTGGCAAACCTGATCACGCGCTCATGGAGAACCATTAATCATCAAACCTACGATATTTCTATTTTTTATCAAGAGGTTGAGGCAGTCGAAGGAATCGTGAACTATCCAGATTGGATTGCTTGGGTTGATTACCAAAGTTGTCAACTCTATGAATACATCAAAATAGAGGATCGCCTCAATATCATTTCTCTGCCGTTCCCAGCCTATACAGTTGCTTACCATCAAAATGGGCAGATTTTACTGGGTGGCCCCATGGGATTAGTAATTTGTGAGCGTTCAGATCTGACGGATCAGGATATAAAACCTGGAGATTTTCAACAACTGTGGGACATTCCAATTAATACAATTCGTGCTGATCCAATGGGTCGATTGTATGCGACAGAGGAAACCTCTCCTAAGCAAAATTCTGGCCGATTAGTTAAGTTCGATCTAGACGGTTCTACGCAGATTATGGCTACCGGAATTTCCTATGGAAATACGATTGATTTCTCTCCGGATGGAAATCGACTCTATCTAGCGGATACGACTCTTCATCGGGTCATGCAATATGATTTAGATCAGGATGGCAATCCTACAGCTGAGGATCAATTTGCAGTCTTTGAATCCAATGATGGAGCGCCGGATGGTTTGGTGGTGGATGGCTCAGGTAATATTTGGATTACTACCTGGTTTGGTGGCAAGGTTAGAGGCTATGATGCTCAGGGACAGCGGATTGGAGATCTGTTAATTCCCGTTCAGAATGTGACTAGCGTTTGCCCATTTCAAGGTAATCTCTTAGTCACAACAGCGAGTCAAACCTGGCCGGAAGGTGAGCCCTGGATGTCAGAGTTTTTTATCCCTCCCACTGTGTCGACCAGTCCAGTTTATTCTGTTCAGATTCAGAACCGACCTGTTCCAGAAAAAACAGCACATTTCGCTAATTTCAGAGTTGATCACTGAGATTTGATCACTCAGATTTAGTCACTGAGATTGAACCCCGAACTTTAACCTCCTTGTACCTTAACTATCAATAAAACTCCAATGAAAATTCTAGACAAACCCTTCGATGGCGTTATTTTCGATATGGATGGTCTGATTCTGGACAACGGAATCATGTATCGCTCTGCCTACCAGAATGCTGCCCAAGCCCAAGGCTTCTCCATCAGTCGCGAATTGTATTCTCACCTACTGGGATTGCCCCATGCGGTTTGTGATGACATTCTTCAAGACACTTTTGGTTCTGAATTCTCGGTGGAAAAGTTCACCCAGGCTTGGAAGCAGGAATATCATGCAGCACTGGAACGGGATGGGGTGCGGTTGCGAGATGGATTTGAGGAACTGTTTGCCCATTTGGAAGCTCACCAAATTCCTGTCGGACTAGCCACAAGTTCTGATTTTCAAAAGGCAGATTTACTCCTGGGTCGATCACGGTATTTGAAAGCGGTTAACGCCGTGAGTACTGTTGATGATATTCAGCGGGGTAAGCCTGATCCAGAGATTTATCTGACCACTGCTAAAAAACTGAACCTGCGGCCAGGGAAAGCAATTGTGTTTGAAGACGCCAATAATGGCATGAGGGCGGCGATCGCGGCGGGTTGTCTGGGTGTCATGGTTCCAAACCAGGCTCCCCCGGATGAGGATGTGAAGCAACAAGCCTTACTAATTCTGTCTAGTTTAAAGGAAGCAATTCCACTCATAATAACCTGAGTTTCTATTTCTTTGCTGTTGCCTTTGTCTTCTTCTTAGTAGCCTTTGCTTTCTTCTTAGCGGCTTTTTCTGCTTCTAACTTTGCTAACCTCTCTGCCTCTTTTTCTTCAGCAATCTTATCTAAATAGTAGTGATAATCTCCTAAGTAGGTGTGAAATTCTCCATCTCGAATCTCGACAATCTTGTTGGCAACCTGTGAGATAAAATATCGGTCGTGGGAGCCGACGACGACTGTGCCATCATAATTTC
>JBHJGO010000007.1:0-21287 GCA_050331715.1 Microcoleaceae cyanobacterium | reverse complement strand
AACAACGCCGTTTATCCCCAAAATTCCCTTGGTACGCTCAGGGTATTTACGAATATAATCAAGTGGATTTTTCATTTTTTTTGGTGGTAAAACTCCGTTCTACCACCTTTTTTGCTCTACATTTATATTTAGGACAGGTCTAATGAGTTGCGATGAACTTCGCTAGGATAATAGAGATTCATCAACTAACTATCGAAAAATATTGATATGAAGCCTCTATTAAAGCGCATCACTTTAGATCCTGAAATCTGTCATGGTAAACCTTGTATTCGAAGTTTACGCTATCCAGTAGAGCTGATTCTCGAACTACTAAGTGCTGGCATGACCACGGAAGAGATTTTGGAAGACTATGAAGATCTCGAACGAGACGATATACTTGCTGCTGCTCTGTCATTTGCAACTCAACTCACACGGATAAAGAGTATAAGTGAGGTGCTTCGGTGAAGTTTCTGATTGATGCTCAACTACCAAGAAGACTGGTAAAACTTCTGGTTGTAAGTTGTAGCTCCAAAATCATTCAGAAGCGGCTTCCTGCTGAGATTGATTCTCCGCATTTTGGATTGCTCGTTGGACATCTTCTTGAGTGAGTTGCTCCAGAATATTCAACACAAACGGCAGCTCATCTAACAAAGACATATAGGCCTGACTTACATAGGGAGAGTATTCTGTCTGTTTCAGCAAATAGCGGTTAAAAAAGGCCAGACTCATGGCTCGTAGATAGGGATAGGCCAATTCGGGATCAGGGCCAATCATTTCGGGTGGAAAGGCAATTCTACCCTCCGCTTCATCTAGAAAGGAAAAATGTGTGCCTGGTGTCAGAATTACCAGATGTCTCCAGGGTGTCTTCAACCAGGTGAAGGCATCAATTTGCTCCGGAATAGTTGGAGTGACGTAGTCATTGCTACCGCCAATCATCATCAAAGGAATTTGAATCTCAGCCATGCCCTGCTCGCCGAAGATCAAACTAGTTAGGGGATTTACCGCCAATGAAGCTCGAATCCGATCATCTTGAAAATCGGTTTCTTCTTGGGCGATTTCCAGAGCACGACATTGCAACAGGGTTGAAATATTCAGGGTAATGCGGCGATCTGGAGCATTACAGCCTTGATCTAATTCCGTCGGATTCAGGCGAGCTCCCGCTACAGCTAGAGCGGTATAACCCCCAAAGGATTGGCCCATGACTCCAACATTTCTAAAATCAATTCGGCCCTGAAACTGAGAATTCTGCGCCAGTTGATCGATTAAAACAGTAACATCTGTGGGTCGCTGGGCAAACACGGCAGGCTGTGGCGGCTGGTCAAAACCATCAAAAAATTGCTCAAACTTAGCCGCACTGGTTCCAATATGTTCTGGAATAGCAACGGCATAGCCGTAGGATGCTAAGTGTCGAGCAACGTATTCAAAGGTCTTAGGATCAGAACCCAATCCGTGGGAAATGACCACCAATGGGGCTGGCTCTTCCGCTTGGGGCAGATAAATGTACAGGGGCGAAGATGTATCCCGCCGAGGATTGCGGAAGGAGAGATCAATTTCTTCCCAGGATAAAGGGCCAGGTTGGCGCAGGTCTTGAGAAAAAGCAGCAGGATTCACGGCGACTGTACTCTGGGCTTGAGATTCGATCTCCTCCAGAATGATTTCATGTTCCAGCAGGATCTCAAATACATCCTGGAGCAACTGAACACTAAAGGCCAGATCCACCAGAATATTCTCCCCTGGAAAATTCTGTAGGATTTGTAGCACTGTCAAACCTCCAGGGCTTTTTAGGGATGTTTGAATCGCTTCCTTGAGAGCGGCACTGCCATTCTCACCCGTCTCAGTTTTGAGAACATTCCCCAAGCGGCGGAAAATCAGATCCCCGGTGGGAGAATCAATCACCTGGTCAACCGCCCAAGGACTTGCATCGAAGGGAGTTTGCAGCAATTCTCGCACCTGTTCACCATTTTCTACTCTCAGCAACGTACCGTATAGGGCTAGGATCGGCGTTACTTCCCCTGCTTGGGCAAATTGGCTTAGATCTTCGACAGAAACGGAAGTACGGGCAGAGCCAAGAGAAATCACAATATTCGATGCACTCTGAGCTGGCGGCGCAATCAACCCACCCCAGCCCAGTGATAAACCTAACGTTGCAACAGAGGAAAGCCAGTGGCGAAGAAATGCTTTGATCATGGTTTTTAAAGAACTAACCCCGGTGACAAGCCTTTGATTCAATCGTTTTTTCTAGCTCCGTAAACGGAGTCAACCAGGCAACATCGTAGGGGTGCAGAGCTACCGTCAGGGTTTCCGGTGTTTGGGCTGTCCAACCCCGCTGACGAACTAAATCGTACCACTGCGTTTCCTCAATTCCCAGGGTTTTGAGGGGAATCGTAACCTCACAATCTTGATTGGTGACATTGGTTAAAGCCAGAAGGCGCTGATCGCCGCTGATCGACGTTCGTAAAATGGCAAATACCTGGGGCACAATCTGCAAGATTGCTTGCGGTGCATTGGGATGAAAGGCAGGCTGTTGCACCCGTAAATCCAGCAATCGACCTAACTTTTCTAGTAAACAGGACAGCTTTGATTTGGGATCGTTCAAATCCTCCAATAACTTTTCTTCATCGAGAATCTGCCGATTCACATCTCGTTTCGATCCGGTTTTCAAAGCCGTGTCCACATCGTTGAGCGTTCCAATCAAACCATGGAAATAGAGGCCAGGAACCCCTTGAAGTACTAAGGCAATACTGCGGGAGGCAATGAAGCGTTTGACCTTGAAGATTGTGTCTTCATTGTTGTTATCCAGACTCAGGGCACTGAACCAGGTGGTATTAATTTCGTAGGGTTCCTGCTGACCATTTTTTCCCGTTTTATAGGAAACGAATGCACCGTGTTTCCGAGCCCGCTGAATCATGAACTCAATCTCTGCCGGAGACAGAATATTTTTCACCCCCATCAACCCCACTCCATCATGGGTATCTAGCATATTGAAGAAGGTCGTAGTGTTAGAAACCGGCTGTAAGTCCTGGGCCCAATTGGAGAGTTCAGTTGCATCCTCCCGATAGAAGGAATACAACACCAGGGGCGGCAACGCAAAGTTGTAGACCATATGGGCTTCGTCCTGGCCATTACCAAAATAGGAAATATTCTGCTCGTGGGGTACATTGGTTTCCGTAATTATGGCCACCTCTGGCGCAGCAATTTCAAGCACATCTCGGAACAGTTTGATCACTTCGTGGGTTTGTTCCAGGTTGGCGCAGGAAGTTCCGAGTTCCTTCCACAAATAAGTTACCGCATCCAACCGAATGATATTGGCTCCCCGCCGCACATAGAGCAGAAACGTTTCCAGAATGCTAAGCAACACCTTGGGATTTCCAAAGTTCAGATCAATCTGATCGGCGGAGAAAGTCGTCCAAACCCAGATGGGGCCATTGATCGAGTCGAATTTGGTCAAAATATCGGAGGTGCGAGGCCGAACAATCATCTGACGGTCTTCAGGGGTCAGTTCGTCGGGGGAATGGTAAACGGTAAAGAAGTTGGTGTAGTCCGGATGACCATTCAGCATCCGCTGGTACAGAGGGCTTTGGGAGGATTCATGGTTGAAAACACCGTCGTACACTAGCTGGTAGTAGTCCCCCATGCTTGCGTTGTCATGCCAGGAACCCAGGGCCGGATCGTCTTTGTCGAAATCAATTAAAGAGAAGCCCCGGCCAGAGTAATAGTGAAAAAAGGTCAGAATATGTAGAGTGTTGATACTGAGTTCCAGATGGTAGTTGAGGAACTGAGCCAAAGTAGCTAGGGGGGACTTGCCTTTTCCTTTGAGTAAGTCCCCGTAGGTATTCAGGATTAAGTCCCATTCAGTAAAGCGATGGGTAGGATCGAAATTTTTTTCGGCTGCAATTAATTCAGGGGGTTTGTGGGCACCGTGAACTTTAAGAAGGCGTTCGATTTCTGGTAGATAGGTTTTGGCCTGGTCTTCGCCATAGAGGAAGCTGAGGCGTTGGCGGATTTTATTCTGGGTGCTAGGGTCAATTTCGAGCAGGGGTTGAGTATAGTCCGGTGTGGGACTATATCGCACGCGAGGACGTTTCATTGATGTTTGCAGGGTTTCATCAGTGTTGCAGGGAGAGTGTTCTGACTTTTGTGTCAGCGGAGTTTGGTTCAGTAGTGGAAGCGTTAAAAGTGTAGGTTTGCAATGAAAGTGCAAATTTTTGGAAGAAGTTCGGGTATTCTAGCTCTCTGACTTTACAATGAAGCTGCGGATTATTGCAATGAAAGTGCAAATTTCCTGCAGATTTTGCATTGTAAAGTGCGAATTTCCGGATTGTTTATTTCTTTAAAAGCCTAGACTCGCTATGCAGTAGTCTTTACAAAGACTTGAGACCAAGTCAAGGATTGACAAGTAAATCTGAACGCTGACAGACCAAAGAGATTGCTCAGTTGCCCAATGCATTCCGGTATCTCGCTGATTTGATTCCTACTAAGATCAAGCGTTTTTAGGTTTACTAACGTAGCAATTTCAGGAGGTAAAGTTGTTAGTTGATTGCCAATATATTCATCTTTCTCTTCATCCCACTTCCCCAGTATTAATGTCTCAAGCTGAGTTAACTTGCCAATTTCCGGAGGGAGTTCGGTCAGGTTTTTTCCAGCAAGATCAAGTTCTGTCTAGCCTTCGTCAACGGCCTGATCAATGAGTACTAATAGTTCTGCCCGTTCCACGCCTCACCTGCATTCGCAACAGTTCTATTCTGGCAGAGTTTTTGTGAGAAGTCTGTTCCACCATTCAATTAATGTCTATAAAATTCCAACGACAACAGTCCTAAGTTCGGCGATCAATTCAACTTTGGTTACTTCACCTTCAACCACACTCATCACCAATTTATATGCTTGCTCATCTGTCAAAGCCAGAGTGTAACCGTTCACCCGTAAAAAGGTATCCATCACCGCAAAAGCTGTTCGTTTATTGCCATCAATAAATGGATGGTTCATGATTAAGTGATACAGATAAGCGCCGGCCTGCTCAGCAATTGTCTGATGTAACAACTCTCCCGAAAAAGTGGCCGGAGGTTGAGCCAGAGCAGATTTCAATAGCCCTCCATCTCGCAATCCAGGTGTTCCTCCAAATTTATCAATTTGTCGAGCATGAATGTCTAGGACGATCTCTTGCGTCAGAAATTTAGGAGTCAGCAAGACGGCGGTAAACCTCCTCTCGTTCCTGTTCGGATTCAAGATAAGCTTGCCAAACTGAATGAGTCTCAGATTCGGCTCCGGAGTCAGTTCTCAGTGTCCTGACAAACTCTAGTACCCTGATCAACTTAGCTTCTGAAATATTCTCAATCTCTCGAATCAGTTCTTCCTTAATCGTCATCAGCGAACAACTGGGTTCACAACAGTTCTATTCTGGCAGAGTTTGTTGGAGAAGACCGTTACAATCGAGGACAGGGTTATTGAAATGTTCTGAGGGAATCCTGCTTCAGTCAGAAATATGCAAATTACAATTACCATTCCAGACGAAATCGCCGAACACCTTCAACAAAGGATTCCTGACTTGCCCCGCCGTGCTCTGGAGTCGATGGTTGCTCAAGCCTATCGCGATGAACTCCTGACTCACGCAGAAGTGGGTAGAATTCTGAATCTCTCGCGTTGGGAGGTGGATGCATTCCTGAAAGCAGCAGGAGCCGATCTTCACTACGACGACACTGATCTGGAAAATGATCGCGCTGTTCTCCAAGAAATTCGGACGACACAGTCTTCTCAACCATGATTGTTGTTGCCGACACCTCTCCGATTTGTTACCTGGTGTTGATCGACCAGATCGGCCTCTTACCCCGACTGTACGACCAGATTACGATTCCTGATGTTGTTCTGAGGGAACTGCAATCTCCCAACGCCCCTATCCAAACTTCAGCAATGGATCAGTCAAACACCATCCTGGCTGAACGTTCAAACCCTGACGCAGCCTGCCGATTCAGCGCTAAGCCATTTAGACCCTGGTGAACAAGCTGCAATTGCTCTGGCTGAACAACTCAGCGCCCAATTACTGATCATGGATGAACGGTCTGGTAGAAAGGCTGCTATTCAGCGTGGGGTAGCAGTGATCGGCGTGATTGGTATTTTGGATGAGGCTGCTTCCCTAGGGTTAATCCACCTTCCTGACGTTATCGCTCAATTGCAACAAACCAATTTCCGCATCTCTTCCCAAATTCTGGAAGGATTACTTCAGAAATACCTGTAATTTCTGCTGTTCCACGCCCCACCTGCATTCACAACAATTCTATTCTGGCAGAGTTTGTGGGCAGGATCAGGAAAGTTTTCAAGTTATGGAACAAAAAGCCGCCTTGAACCCCGATAGTCATCGATATCGAACACAATTTCAATTACCAGATCAACACAGCGATCGCGATAATTCGCATCAGTTAAAATCCGATCACTGTCCCCAATTTTCACAACAGGCAGCGACGTTGTTGTGTTTTTTTCGCGAATCACCTGCTTGGGTTTCCAGCAACAACAGCCAGGGAGTCAGGTCAGTTGGGAAAAACTGATGCAGAGCAGCTTGAGTATGCAATTAGCCAGAAATCTGCAATTCTTACTCACAATCGCAGTGACTTTGAGAAGTTAGCCCAATCATACTTCGAGCAAGAAAAACATCACTACGGAATGATTCTAGCCGTTAGAAACCCTTACTACGAAATTGTCCAAAGGCTTCTCAATATTCTGAATACAACAACTGAGGAAGTCACTCAGTACCAGAACTCATTCATGTCCGAATTGCAAATTTGAGACTTGTAGGGATACAGCCGCAGCAATGAATATCTTGCAGCGAGGGATGAATATCTTAGGCCATGAGTGGAACATTGACAGTACCCTAGGGCATGGGGAAACTGCCCCGGAAGAGGGAACGACAGGGGAGAGTCCTGCCACTGATTGTGATGGGAAACCAGAGCAATTGAGTAGTCTCGTTAGCAACCTGTAATCAATGAGAATCACCGCTCCTTCAGGAAGGTGAGTATGTCAAAAGGCGCGAAAATCGGTAACTTTGCCAACAAACTACAAAGACTAAATATCCAAATCAGTGATGTCTAACTTCGCCGCATTGCTCTCAATAAATTCTCGGCGGGGAGCTACCCGATCGCCCATTAGCATAGTGAAAATATGATCGGCTTCTGCCGCATCTTCAACTTCAACCTTTTTCAAAACACGGGTTTCTGGATTCATGGTTGTTTCCCACAGCTGATCGGGCATCATTTCACCTAAACCCTTAAAGCGCTGAATGTTGTAGTTGGCATTTTCCGGTAGTGTGCCGATGTGCTGTTGAAGTTCTTGATCACTGTAGAAATAGCGAGGTTCAGCCCGCCCTCGCTCAAACTTGTACAAGGGTGGGCAAGCAATGTAGATGAAACCCTGATCCACCAAATCCCGTTGGTAACGGTAGAAGAAGGTTAATAATAACGTCCGAATGTGCGCTCCATCAACGTCTGCATCGGTCATAATCACAACTTTGTGGTATCGCAGTTGAGAGGCGTCGAAATCTTCTCCCTTGATCCCCAGACCCAGGGCCGTAATTAAAGACTGAACTTCGTTATTTTTGTAAATCTTGGAATCGTCTGTTTTCTCAACATTGAGAATCTTACCGCGTAGGGGCAGGATCGCCTGGGTGCGGCGATCGCGACCCTGCTTGGCACTCCCACCCGCACTGTCTCCCTCAACTAGAAAGATTTCCGCTCTTTCTGGATCGCGTTCACTGCAATCTGCCAGTTTTCCGGGTAGGGGGGAGGATTCTAGTACCGATTTGCGGCGAACTAAATCTCTGGCCCGTCGAGCGGCTTCAGCCGCCTTAAAGGATTGGATCGCCTTTTCCAGAATAGAGTCGGCCACATTAGGATGAAAGTCCAGGTATTCAGTCAGGACTTCCCCCACCAAAGAGTCCACGATACCCCGCACTTCAGTATTACCTAGCTTCGTTTTTGTCTGTCCTTCAAATTCTGGCTCCGGAACCTTAACTGAGATAACGGCAGTCAGCCCTTCTCGAACGTTTTCTCCTCCCAGATTGGCCTCACTTTCCTTGATCTTGTTGCGCTTACGAGCGACGGAATTCATTGTACGGGTGAGAACCGTCTTCAATCCCTCCAGGTGAGTTCCACCATCAACGGTGCGAATATTATTAGCAAAGCCCAGCACGTTGTCACTATAGGAGTCCACACACCACTGCAAAGCAACCTCCACCTGGACATCACTGCGCTCTCCCGAAACGTAAACAATCTCCTCATGCAGGGGTTGCTTATCCCGATTCAAAAAGGCAACATACTCCTTGATTCCCCCTTCGTAAAAGTAGGTTTCAACCTTGGGTTCCGTTTTACCGAGGAGTTCTAGACGATGGTCAGTGACGGTAATCTTAACGCCAGCATTCAAATAGGCTAGTTCCCGCAGGCGGTTCGCAATTGTGGTGTACTCAAATTCAATGCCAGTAGTGAAGATTTGAATATCTGGCATGAAGCAGACTGAGGTTCCGGTTTGTTCCTCCGCAATCGATTGGTCAGCTAAGTCACCTTTGGGAACACCACGTTCATAGCGCTGTACGTAACGGTTCTGATTCCGTAGAACTTCAACTTCAACCCATTCGGACAGTGCATTCACAACGGAAACGCCAACCCCGTGCAACCCCCCCGACACCTTGTAGCCACCGCCACCAAACTTGCCTCCTGCGTGCAGGACGGTCATTACCGTTTCTAGAGCAGACTTGCCAGTTTTGGGGTGAATGTCAACGGGAATTCCTCGGCCATCATCCGTTACAGCAACAGAGCCATCAGAATTCAGATCTACTTCAATGTGGGTACAGTAGCCAGCCAGTGCCTCATCAATGGAGTTATCAACAACTTCGTAGACCAGATGATGGAGTCCTCGTGGCCCTGTGGAGCCGATATACATTCCCGGACGCTTACGAACGGCTTCTAATCCTTCAAGAACTTGAATCTGTTCGGCACTGTAGCTACTTGTCATGCGATTACTGCTCCGATAATGGCGCTGAAGTCCATAAGGCTTCAAAATGAAGAATATCTCATAAATTCTAACATAAATGGGTTACAAACGACTTGAGGCGGCTCTGGTTTGCAGTTTAAATTTGGGGTATACCCACGTAACCTGGATTGAGAAGAAGAGGTAGGAATGGTGGCAGGGTTAATTGTGATCTGTGGTGCAACAGCAACGGGGAAATCTGGCTTGGCCATTCAGCTCGCGGAACGACTACAAACTGCGATTTTGAGTGCTGATTCCAGACAGGTGTATCGGGAACTGGATATTGGAACTGCAAAGCCTACCGTAGCCGAACAAGCTCTAGTTCCCCACTACTTAGTTGATATCTGTGATCCAACCCAGATCTTAACCTTAGCAGATTATCAAGCAAAAGCTCAGGGCTTAATTTCGACTTTAAACTCACCTGTATTGCTGGTGGGTGGGACAGGTCTCTATATCAAATCTATTGTCCGTGGAATGAAGATTCCACAGGTTGCGCCCCATTTGGAACTCCGATCGCAACTGCAACAGTTGGGACAACACCAGTGTTATCAGTGGCTCAGGCAAGTTGACCCTGAAGCCGCCAACAAGATTCATCCCAATGATCCAGTGCGAACACAACGAGCGCTGGAGGTATTCTATGTCACGGGTCACCCTATTTCTGAACAGCAGGGTGAAAATCCGCCAGATTATCCAATTCTGCAAATTGGTTTGACTACTAGTGCCGAAGGACTAAAGCAAAGAATTCAGACCCGCACTGCAATGATGGTTGAGATGGGACTAGTTGAGGAAGTCAATACGCTCTGTCAGAAATACGGGCTAGATCTGCCTCTCCTTGCTACTCTCGGCTATGCAGAAATCAAGCAATACTTGGCTGGAGAGATCCTTTTACCGGAGGCGATTGAGCTAACGGTGAAACATACTCGGCAATTTGCCAAGCGTCAGCGCACCTGGTTTCGGGCCTATCCAGAGATTGAGTGGTTTGATGCAGATAGTTCAGATCTATTGGAAAAGGTGTGGCAAAGGATTCAGGTATTCTTGGATGAGGTGAATCAGAACTCAAGAGAATATCCATAGTCTGAATTGAGGAGGCCACGCCATGAGAATTCGACCGGCTGAGGAGGCAGATTTTGAGCAGATCTGGCCGATCTTCCATCAAGTTGTTAGTCGGGGAGATACCTATACCTTCTCACCCAAAACGACGCAGGAAGAGGCCCGTAAATGGTGGTTGGAAATTCCGCTAGAAACCTATGTTGTTGAGGCGGACAGAGAAATTCTGGGAACCTACTACATCAAACCGAATGGCATCGGGCCAGCATCCCATATCTGTAATTCTGGTTTTATGGTGGCGGAAGCCTCTAGGGGAAAGGGGATTGGCCGCTTGATGGGAGAACATGCTTTGCAAACGGCCAGAGAATTGGGATTCAAGGCGATGCAATTTAATTCCGTGGTCAGCACGAATCAGCGAGCTGTTCAGTTGTGGCAAAAACTGGGCTTTGAAATTGTCGGCACAATTCCCAAGGGCTTCCAACATCAAACTTTGGGCTTAGTAGATATCTTTATCATGTATCAGTGGTTGGGAGCCATTGAATAAAAATTAGAATTCATACATTACTCTAAAGTCAGATAACAAATGATCTGCAGTGTTTCCAGCGCTGGCGGGGTACAGATCGCGTCAGGTATGCATTTGATCGGTATTCTTGCTGATTGGGATCTTTGAGGATGGGGAATACTAAGAATACTCTAAAAAGATTAAAGGTTACAATCCATCTAGCCTTGACGATGACCGGAGTGTTCCCATGAAAAATATTCCCGTTCCACCGCAAGAATCACCCGATCAGATGAATGACAATTGGCAAATCCAAAACCAACAGCTACAAAATCTGGCCCATAATGTTCCTGGAATGTTGTACCAATTCCGGCTCGATGCGAATGGTACTCCGAGTTTTCCCTACATTTCCTCTGGCTGTCGCGAAGTCTATGGACTTGAGCCAGAAGCCGTTCAGCAAAATCCAGAACTTATACTGAATCAGTGTGTACATTCTGACGATTTATCAGAGGTGCAACGTACAATCGCTGAGTCTGCCCGGACACTGGAGCAGTGGAATTGTCGCTGGCGCATTTTCGACACCCAAGGACAGGAAAAATGGCTGAAAGGAATTGCGTCTCCTAGAGGCTGTTTTGATGGTTCGATTCTATGGGATGGTTGCGTGTTCGATATTACAGAGCAAAAAATCATTGAAACTCAGCTCCAGAAGTCTCAGGATTTTTTAGGATTAATTTTAGACAATATTCCTCAACTCATTTTCTGGAAAGATCGCAATTCTGTTTACCAGGGTTGTAATCAAAATTTTGCTCAAGTTGCAGGGGTGAATTCTCCTGAAGAAATTGTCGGAAAAACTGACTTTGACTTGGCCTGGAAGCAGGAAGAGGCAGAGTGGTTTCGTCAGTGCGATCGCAAAGTAATGGATTCAGGGGAAGCAGAACTTCACATTGAAGAACCCCAACAGCAGGCCGATGGCAAACAAGCCTGGCTAGACACCAACAAGATTCCACTGAAAGATTCAGACGGAAATGTGATGGGAATCTTAGGCACGATTGAAGATATCACTGGACGGAAACAGGCAGAAGAAACCCTGAGAATTCTCAATCATGAATTGGAAGCGCATGTATCGGAGCGGACAGCAGCCCTGGAGAAATCTCTGCGGGAAATATCAGATATTAAATCGGCCCTCGATCAAGCAGCGATGGTCTCGATTACCGACGCTAGAGGCAAAATCCTTTTTATCAATGATAAGTTCTGTGAGGTGTCACAATACTCTCCGTCAGAATTGATCGGTCAAAATCAACAAATATTCAGCTACAGCTATACTACTACACCCCATTTCAAAGAAATGTGGCGCACGATTGCCAAAGGAAATATTTGGAGAGGAGAAATTAGATATCAAAGGAAAGATGGTAGTAATTGTTGGATTGATACCACAGTCGCTCCGTTTATGAATGAGAGAGGTAAACCCTATCAATATATTGTGATAGGCTATGACGTTTCTGATCGCAAGCAGTCGGAATTGGCCCTGTTAGAAAGCAATCATCAGCTCCAGGAAAAAACTTGTTTCCTCCAAAGTATCTGGGGAGGAGTTGACTACGGAATTTATATTTTAGATGTGATCAATCAAGGGGAAGATTTTCGCTTTGTGCAGTTCAATCCGGCTCTGATAGAAGCTAGCCCCATTCCAGTAGAGCAACTCCTCCATAAAACGGTTCGTGAAACCTTCCCAGAGGAGATCGCTCAGATCTATTTAAATCGTTATCGGCATTGTGTTCAGTCTAGCGAGAGCAGCTTCTTTGAAGAGCAGCTTCCTGTGCATGGGGAAACAAAATGGTGGCAACTCAATATTAATCCATTACAAAATCACGCAGGAGAAGTTCAACGACTGATTGTAACTAGTGTGGATATCAGTGAGCGTCGAGAGGCTGAAATTGCCCTCCAAAGACTCACCCAAAATTTACAGGAAGCGCAGCGGATTGCCCATATTGGGAACTGGAGTTACGACAGGGGAACAGATACTTTGAACTGGTCAGATGAAGTATTCCGAATCTTTGGATTACCGCTGGAGGCAGAGACACCAGATATTATGCAATGGGCAAGCTACTTCCATCCTACCGATGCTGAGCTATTACAACAGGATCTCAACCAGAAATATGTGAATCAGGGACAGAGTCAACTGGAATAGCGAATCGGTCAAACCGAAGAAAATCTGCGCTACGTTCATCTCAAAACTGAAGCTGTCTGTAATCAAAAAGGGAAAGTGATTGGGCTTTTTGGCACAATTATGGATATTAGCGAACGTAAGCGAGCGGAGCTTCAATTGAAACAACAGACTGTTACATTGCAGGAAACCTTACAGGAATTGAGGTATACCCAGGCCCAAGTGGTGCAAAGTGAAAAGATGTCCAGTTTAGGACAGATGGTCGCAGGTGTGGCCCATGAGATTAATAATCCAGTGAGTTTTATTCATACTAATCTTCCCTATGCTGAGGAATATGTTGATAGCTTACTGGAACTACTTGACCTATATCAAAAACACTATCCGGAACCCGATGGAGAAATTCAAGCGGTGATAGAAGAGATTGAATTGGACTTCTTAAAAGATGACTTCGCTCAGTTATTAAAATCCATGCAAGTAGGTACAGACCGAATTAGAGAAATCGTGTTGTCTCTGCGGAATTTCTCCCGTCTAGATGAAGCTGAATTGAAATCAGCAGATTTGCATCAGGGAATTGATAATACCCTAATGATTTTGAATAATCGCCTCAAAGCACAACCCGATCGTCCAGCAATCGAGATTGTTCGAGAGTAAGAAGATATGCCTTTAGTTAATTGCTATGCCGGACAGTTAAATCAGGTATTTATGAATATTTTCAGCAATGCGATTGATGCATTGGAAGAGTCCTTGACTACAAAAGATATCACTCCTCAGATTCGGATTTCAACCAAACAGACGGATCAAAATTCCGTCAGAATCAGCATTGCTGACAATGGCAGTGGAATTTCACCGGACGCCCAAGAAAAATTGTTCGATCCGTTTTTTACAACAAAGCCAGTGGGGAAGGGAACTGGACTAGGATTATCCATCAGTTATCAGGTTGTTGTTGACAAACATCATGGAACAATTGAGTGCAAGTCAGAGCCGGATCAAGGAACTGAATTTATTATCCAACTCCCAATTCGCGCCCAGGACAGAGCTTGAAACCTATGACTCAGAATGGTTAGGAGGTTTCCTCAATCTCCTCAGCATCCTCAACGGTCGAATCCCCATAGTTAAACACTTGAATGATAGGTTCGTTGCTGGAGAGCAGGCTGGAGCCTACAGTCAAGGTATTTCCTGACAAGCGTTGCACAGAAGTGCCCTGCATCACCGTGAGAAATTCATCCACTGGAACAAGATCACAGCTTGCGGCATCGGCAGCAGCCGTTCTGTAGTGAGTTGGGACAATCAATTGGGGTTTCAGGGTTCCCAGAGTTTGCTTGGCTTCTTCCGGAGTGTAGGACTTCGGCCCACCCCCAACTGGAATAAACACAATATCCGGACGACCGATCAGAATTCGTTCTTCTAGGTCGATGGGACTGGCCAATCCACCCAGATGCAAAATTTTCACCCCCGCCTGTGTCCAGAGCCAGGCCACATTCGTTCCAAATTGTCGTCCTTGCCGCCGATCCTTAATCGTTCGAATCCCCTGCACCTGAGTATCATTAAATTGGTAAACTCCAGCTTCGTAGAGTAGAGAAGGATTTCCAGGAAAATTTTCAACGGCCCCTTCGTCTAAGAGCCGACTACTGATTAACACTAAATCCGTATCGACCTTCGGATCGGAATAGCCTGCGGTGCAACCGAGTTGTCGAAAAGGATTGACTAAAAATCTCAGACCACCCCCTGTAAACTGAAAACAGGTATGACCTAACCATCGAACCGTCAGGATCCCCGTATCAGCGGTTTGGGCCATAACTTGAGCAGAATCAGCTGCCCATTTTGTGATCAGAGTTGTCGTCAGAGCACTACAAGCACCGACTTGCACCAAACGAACAAATTGTCGTCGCTTCATTAACCTATCTGCCAGCTAAGAATCAACTATGAGGAATATTACTATAGCCTTTCCAGACTTGGTGAGGTATGAATTTGGGAGATTGTAGTGCGTTGCGCCCCAATCCCCCATACTCGATCAGCGTTGAAAACGCTGTATCTATGTTGCAGTCCGAAACCGTACGCTACCAGAATCTTTCAATAAACTTCAACCTAGAGACTGGAGAAAATTTTGGAGCAAAGCCTGACCCGAATCGGTCAAAATACTCTCTGGATGAAATTGCACCCCCTGAATATGAGGATAATCCCGATGTCGCACCCCCATAATCATCTCATCAGCCCAAGCGGTAACTTCTAGTTTGTCTGGGCAGGTCTGGGGGTCAATCACGAGGCTATGATAGCGGGTTGCGGTGAATGGATTTTCTAATCCCTGAAAAATACCTGCCCCGCCATGCTGAATCGGTGAAGTCTTGCCATGCATGAGTTTTGGAGCCGCAACCACTTGACCACCGAAGGCCTGACCAATCGTTTGATGTCCCAAGCAAACTCCCAAAATTGGCAGATGTGCGCTACAGGTACGAACCAACTCCAGGGAAATTCCAGCATCTTCAGGACGACCCGGCCCTGGGGAAATCACAACCCCCTCCGGTTGCTTAGCCCGAATTTGCTCTACTGAAATCTGATCATTGCGATACACTTCAACCTCAGAGGCCACTGGAAACCGAGACCCCAGTTCCCCCAAATACTGCACCAAGTTGTAGGTGAAGCTATCGTAGTTATCAATAACAAGAATCAATCGCTGCTACCCCTAAAAATCCTACTTCAGGCGTTGATACCCAGCTTAGAACAAAGATTGGACTGCAATCCATAACGGGGGCAGAATCAAAACACTCCCCACCAAAACCGCTGCTAGGGCAAAGATCAAAACTGCGCCCGCAGCACAGTCCTTTGCAATCTTTGCTAGATCGTGATAGAACTGACCCACCGATAAATCCACAATGGATTCAATTGCTGTATTCAATAGCTCCACTGCCATCACCGCACCAATGGTCAGGCCGATAACAGCCATTTTTACCGCGCTCAGGTGCAGCAGAATGCTCAAACCGATTGCAAGGAAACCAACGACGGTATGGATCCGGAAGTTTCGCTGGGTTCTAAAGGCATAGCTCACCCCATCCCAGGCATACTTAAAACTCTTGAACAGGCTTTGTGCAACTTGCCAGGACTGGGATCGATCATAGGAAACCAATGGAGAGCCATTTAGATCCGTCAGTGGGGGTGAACCTGTAACAGTTCGAGAATTAACTTGCATTTTTTGAAGAGCGCTTAGGGGAGATTGATTAGAGTTCATGGTTGACATATTGAAGACAACATCCTCTATATACGGACTACGGAATCAGATCGTTAAAATCATTGAGACTAGCTCCAGTGCTTGATGAAATTTAACACACATTGAGCCACACGGGTTGATTAGCCTGCATGGACAGGCCAACTCTGGCTAGAATGCCTGCTAGCAGGACTGACATCTGATAAGACCATAGCAAACTATTTACTGCCGATATATCTACACCCAGGAACAAGTCTGCAGTTTAACCCTACAGATTACTCCAATATTCGGGACTGTGACGGTGCCAGTTCCTCCCCCATGACCCATTGAGCCACCATCCGACCTTCACTCTATGATTGAAGGATTAAACGATACAGGCAGTTCATCAGTAACATTCCTGTGAACCAGCCAACGAGATCTAGTCAACACTCTTATCCGGTACAACCTGCTGACAAAGCTGCTGATCAGACCACTAGTCGGTGTAAGTGCTAGGAACCCATAGCCCCACAGCTTGTATCAACAGACGTTGCTGCTCCAGCATTTGGTTCAGACAATTTTGATCCGGATGATCCCACCCCAAGAGATGAAGTAAGCCGTGGGTTGCTAGCCAAGCTAGCTCAGTTCTCAATGGATGACCCTGCCGTTGAGCTTGCTGTGCAGCGGTCTCAACCGAAATCACGATATCACCCAAGTCAAGCGGCTGAGACTGTAACGCCTCTTGTAGCCACTGGCCTTTCGCTTCCAATATAGCAAAGGCTAGAACATCTGTCGGCTGATCCTGCTGACGATACTGAGCATTCAAAGCCTGAATTGTGGGGTCATCGGTCAGACATAGACTGACTTCATAGGCTAATGCGGGCATCAGGTCAGCTTGCTGGAGCGTGAGCCATTGCTGAAACCACTGTTGCCACTCTGACGGTGTTATTGGCTCCTGAGAAATATCCTGGAAATCATCTAAGCAATCGCCTTGAAACTGTCCCTGAACCGTGACTTCAACCTGTAGGAGTTGCATGACATGCGAGTTCCATGGTCTTCATCGGGTTAAATAGGCAATCCCAACTAGAACCGTCAGCAAACCTAACGTGGTTAATGTAAAGTGAAACAAAGATTTGCCTCCCTTGCGCACCATATTGCGCATGGCAAGCTTGACATAGCTAGGCTGAGGTTCATTAGGCGCTGGACTCGTAGAGTGGGGAGGTTGGGGAGTGGAACTCATCTCTTCTTTTTAAATTAATTTGAACTGACCCCTATCTTATCGCTGCAAGGTGTCACAGATCAGGCATTATAGTCTATGAGTTTACGCGAGGTGACAAATTACTGATGCAGATCAACAAACAGCCAGGACAGCCCGCCATCAACCCCAATGCGGTTGTGAATCGGCAGACTGTCACAACTGGAAGGCGAACAATCTTGAGCATTGACCTGGGCAGAACCTCAACCAAGTCTTGTATCAGCCGCGATCCGACTGAGGTGATCTTTATTCCCTCCAATGTTTCCCAGATTACAGTCGAAAAAGCTCGTGGTGGTGGATTTGAATCTCACAATACCGATCCCCTGCTTGATCTATGGCTAGAGTATCGAGGAAATGGCTACGCCGTAGGTCAACTAGCGGCTGACTTTGGAGCCAACTTATTTGGTGGTGATCCTGCTGCAAATCCTTCCAAAGTTGAGAATGCCTTGACCAAGATCTTTGCCTGTGCTGGTTACTTCAAGCTCAAGGGCGATGTTGATGTGATTTTGGGCTTACCTTTCTATTCTCAAGAAGAATTTGAGCGGGAGAAAGAACAGATTATTAGCTTGCTAGTTGGCCCTCATGTTCTCGTTTTCCGAGGAGAGCAGGTCACCATTGACATCAAGAATGTTCGAGTCATGCCGGAGGGGTACGGCAGCTTAATTTGGTGTGAGGCACAGGGTAGCAAGGAAATGCCCAATTTTGCTGATTTATCGATTGCCGTTGTCGATGTGGGTCATCAAACCACCGACTTCCTCACAGTTGATAAATTCCGGTTTGCGCGGGGAGCCTCCCAAAGTGAAGTCTTCGCCATGAACAAGTTCTACGAAGAAGTGGCGAGCAAGATTGAAGGAGCCGACAGCCAATCCCTTTACCTACTGGAGGCAGTACATCGCCCTTCCGGTCAGCGGTTCTATCGTCCCAAAGGGTCTACCCAGCCCTACAACCTGGACGAGATTGTGCCAGATCTGCGGAGAAAATTTGCCCAGGAGCTGTCCTCTCGCCTCGTTCACTGGTTGCCTGAGCGAGTAACTGATGTTGTTGTCACTGGAGGAGGTGGTGAATTTTTCTGGGAAGATCTACAACCCCTACTCAAGCAGGCTCAACTGCGGGCGCATCTGGCTCAACCTGCGCGCACGGCCAATGCCCTGGGACAGTACGTCTACGGAGAAGCGCAGCTAGCAAAGCGCTAAGGGTTTACAAAAAACTGTCATTCCCGCGTAGGCGGGAATCCAGAAACCCTGACCCCAGGCGATGTCTCAGCATGAAAACACCCATACTGTTATTCCTGTGTTGCGGGAACCTGGACAGTCGTGTCTGCTCTATCTGGGAAAATCTTTTCCAGAAATCACCTCAACGCTAGCTGAAGTCCGATGCCGTAATGTGTCCTCTCAATCTGCCCGGACTTAGTTGCCAAACAGAAACAGCCAGATCGGTAACGTTAGCAACAAGCCAATTGACCCCATGGCTAGCGTGGTTACTGTCAGTTCCCGGTCTAAGTCAAAGGTTTCTGCGAGTACCAGTGTTGCGAAAGCTGGAGGAACAGCCATTTGCAAAACCAAAACCAATAACGGTTCACCACGAAGGCCCAGAAGTGCCAAGCCAGCCCCCAGGGCTAGAGGAACAACTAACATCTTGATCAGCAAGCTCACACCAGCCGATGACAGATGATGCAGGGAGGACAGTTGGCTCAGTCGCATTCCCAGCGTTACTAACGAGAAGCCGATCACAGTCCAGCCAACCCATTGAAGCCCCTGCTCCACCCCATCAGGCAGCACAACTTGTCGCAGCCCTAGCCCTAACCACAAGCTCCAGAAAGCAGGATTTTTCAGCATCACACGGAATAAGGCCCCCGGTGCTTCAGTTCCCTGGCCAAACCGAGCTGCTAGCGCGACTCCAAATCCATAGGCCCCAATGGTTGACCCCAAACCGTCGTAGAAAACAGCCCAACCAAAGTATTTGGGGCCTGCCAGAGCTAAGACAACCGGATAACCGATGTAACCTGTATTCCCCACCATCGATGCCAGTAGAAAACTTCCCTGGGTTGGCAATGTCCAGGGTTTAGCAGAGGAATTCAATCGAATCCACAGACTGGCTAATCCGACACCAGTTGCCATGGCGCACCAGGCCACCACTGGCGCGAGCCAAATACCACCGGACAGATCCGCTTGCCGCATGAAGACCAGAATGCCCACAGGCGCACCAACCCAAAACAGAAACCGACCTAGATAAATCGGCGCTTTTGTCGGCAACAGTCGGCCTAGAATCCACCCACAGGAAACGCCACCGATGAGCCAGGGATAGAGTTGGATCAGAGGAGTCAATGAGCTGAACATTGCAGAGTTTATTGCAGAGCTTGCAGTAAATGCTTGGTCTCACTCTACAATCATTTTTCTCCTAGCAGACGGTTACCGTCTAACCCGAAATGAGTTGAAGAGCTGGGCATTGTCAGATTCAGCGTACTCATCAAGTTGCTGCATGAGATTTTTCAACTCATCCTCCGTTAGCTTCTGGGCTTGACCCGCCGTGGTCAGGAGAATGCTTCTAACCACACGAGGGTAGTTGGCGAACGCGATCCTGATGTTCTGCATTCCCAGGGCATTCCCCGCAATTAAGACCTGACGACGTTGATCGAGATCGCTAAATTTCACCATCATTGTCTCCTGTGGCATTGTTTAACTGTCTCCACTGCCAGGCAGTGAGGGCGGCTTTGATGTCGTCGGGTGTGAAGGAAAAACACATTTCGAGACAATCCATGTAATGTCTCATCTCTGCCTGGGTCAAAGTATGGGCAAAGGTGCGGGAGAGATGATCTCGACCTTGACTAAAAATGACGGTCAAGGGGATGCGGTGGTGTTGGAATCGGGATAAGTCCCCTGGTTGGGGGTATTCGTAGGTCATTTATATTGACGTCCTCCGTTGGTGAATAAAGTCTATGGCACCGAAGCTCCTCTCCGGCCTATGTCCTGCGGACACGCTTCGCGAAGGCACCCTCCTATCCTTCGGGAAGCCGCTGTCGCGTCTAGAAAGAGGGGAGCAAGGCTATTCCTTTGATGACAAAGCTTCCGACGGTTTTCCAGTAATCTACCCAAACCCCCAAATTTTCAGGCCGTTCAGAATTTCAATTCAATTAGCCTGCTTTTTATACTCCTTTTATTAGGTTACACCAATAAAAGGAGTACGTGAACATCCAAGCAGAAATAATTTATGCCTTAAAATTGGGGAAATAATTAATGGATGGTAAGAGTGAGCGAACATGGCAAGCGGGGCAGACCTCCCAAGGACAAGAAGCGAACAAAGGTCAGCGTTCATGTGGAAGAGGAAGCCTGGGAAGCGCTTCAGGAGAAGGCCAAAGCTCTGGGCAAAAGCCGATCCGACTTGATCACAGATTTAGGCAACTCGAAGACCCTCAGCCCAGACGCGATTCAATGGTTGGGGGAATCCTGGTGCAGTCACTCGAACAGGTTAGGGAGCGACTGCGCGAATATGACGATTGCATCGCTTGGTATACATCGGCAAAGATAAAAGCTCAAAATCAACTTGACCAACTCGAAAAGTTGATAGAGCTTTACAATCAACGGCCCGACATCACCGAGGAAGAATAACTAACCTACAAACAACTTCTCCACCAGCGGTTGGCTCAAAAAATGTCCAATGACCAATAACAACTGACCAGTAACAACTGACCAGTAAGCACTCTACCAAAAAACTTGGGTCTAAAGCCTCGTCCTTCTAGGACGGCTTTATTTTATCCGGTCTTGTTTGTGGTGAAATATAAGAATGTTAGTTAGAGAATGCAAGCTACTACAGGGTTCTGAGGCCCAATATCATGCACTTGATGAAGCCATCAGGACAGCACAGTTTGTTAGAAACAAAGCCGTCCGTTTATGGATGGATGAAGAGGGCGTTAACAAGGCTCGATTGTCAGTTCTATGCAAAGAACTGGCTAAAGAGTTCCCTTGGGCTAGATAACTAAACTCATAGGCTAGACAAGCTAGTGCTGAGGCTCAGTTTTGTATGGAAGCTAATCGAAAAGAGCAGGGAAACTATATAGCGGATTTCACAAATATCAGGAGCAGTAACAGCAATGAGTAAACCAATTTTCGATATCGGTTTTAGAAGCTTGTGCGAAAGCTATTTCAATAGCATCACTTAAAGCTTGATA
>JBHJGO010000006.1:0-62899 GCA_050331715.1 Microcoleaceae cyanobacterium | reverse complement strand
CCCTGCAAAAACTTGCCCTCCCCCCCCAAGCCTGGGAACTGGTTCGGACAAATGCCGTTCGGGCTGGCGGGGGGCCAGCCGCCAAAACTGTTGTGACGGAATTTGAATATCCGTTGCCCGACTTAGGAGACATCCCTCTGACAGAGTTTGAAGTGGATGCAGAAACAAAAGTGGCAACCACCGCCATGGGAGAAATTGTAGCCCATGTGGGTCAGAAAGATTCCCATTTCGTCGTGACCAACGCTGATGGAAATGCCGCGTCTGGATTTAATTACATTAACCAGGCGCTAGGAATTATTCACCCGACCCTCGACCAAACCTATTTTCAGGGGCCAAAGGGTCAGGTCTACGAACCCCTGAGTGAAGATGCCTGTGCAGGTCTGGCAGCAGGCTTGGCCTTGATGGGGGCACGAACCCTTTGGTGTTCCTACGAATCCTTCGCCATCAACGGTCTACCCATCTGGCAAACAGTGACTCAAGCCATGGCTGAACTACGCCATAAAACCCCTTCAACGGTGACACTATTTACGGCGGGTGCTTTGGAGCAAGGACGCAACGGCTGGACACACCAGCGCCCAGAAATCGAAGCCTATTTTGCAGCAATGTTACGCAATGGCAACATTTTTGCCCTCTTCCCTACCGATGCCAACAGTATCCAGATTTGCTACGAATGGGCTTTGGGAACGAAGAATAAAGGCATTACGATTACCGCCAGCAAGTCCTCTCTACCGATTCGAACGACGTTTGAACAGGCTCGTCAGGGTTTACAACAGGGAGCTGTACTGTTGGAAGAAACTCCTGGCAACAAAACCGTTGTCTTTGCGGTGATTGGTGATATGCCTCTGATTCCAGTTTACGAAGCGGCCCAGGAACTCAGCAGTCAAGATATCGGGTCTAAGATTATTTCTGTGGTCAATCCACGCCGCCTCTATCGTCCCCACGATGTCGCCTGGGAAGCTTGTTCAGAACCCGATGGTGGCTTCCTGGATAATGCCGGATTCACTGAGCTATTTGGAGGTGACGCCTTAATCGGAGTAACGGGGGGTGCCAGCCTGATGCTGGAGCCTGTGATGCTCCGCAGCACTCTGCCCAGGGATACCTTTGCCTGGAAGCGAGGTGAAACGGCTTCTAGTGCCGCTCAGATTATGAAGTTCAACGGCATTACAGCGGGAGCCCTGGCAAAGCGGGCCACCCGTCTACTGCAATAACCGGGCTGAAATTACCCTATTCCCATGCCTATCATCGTTTCCGAGCATCTCAGCAAATCCTACCCTGTAGCGGTCAAAGAACCGGGCTTCAAGGGAACGGTTCAGCACTTCTTTCACCGCACCTATCGGGACGTGAAAGCGGTACAGTCCGTGTCCTTTTCGATTGAACCCGGTGAAGTAGTTGGATTTCTCGGAGCCAATGGGGCAGGGAAAACCACCACCCTAAAAATGCTAACGGGGCTGATTCACCCCTCCCAGGGATTTGTTCAGGTGGCAGGGTATACCCCCTTCCAGCGCCATCCTGACTTTCTGCAAAAGATCACCCTGGTCATGGGTCAGAAACAACAACTGATCTGGGATCTGCCGGCCCTGGATTCCCTCAAGATCAATGCGGCGGTGTATGGAATTTCAGAGCGTGAGTATCGCTGGCGGCTGGGTGAGCTGACCGAGCTATTGTCCATGGAGGGCAAGTTAAAACAGCCGGTTCGCAAGCTGTCTCTTGGGGAACGGATGAAGGCTGAGTTGTTGGCCGCACTACTCCATCATCCCCAGGTGTTATTTCTGGATGAACCCACTTTGGGACTGGATGTCAATGCCCAGGTGAACGTGCGGGATTTCCTGGCGGAGTACAACCGACGGTATCAGGCAACCGTTTTACTCACCAGTCATTACATGGCAGATATCACTGCTCTGTGTCCGCGCGTGATCCTGATTCACCAGGGCCAATTGATCTATGACGGTAGCCTGGAAGGGTTACTGGATCAGTTTGCTCCCTACCGGGAAGTGCAGCTTGATCTGGCTCAAACCAGTCCCTTCGACATCCCAACATTGCGCCAAAAACTAATGGCCTATGGAGAAGTCCAGGAAATTACAGGTCAATCGGTTCGATTGCTCGTGGAACGGGAAGCCCTGACTGCGACGGTTTCCAAAGTTCTGGCTGAGGTTGACATCGCAGATTTAACTGTGACTGATCCACCAGTGGATGAGGTAATTGGTAAAGTTTTTCGCAGTGGAATGGTTTAAGCCATCATATAGCCGCTTACAGTAGGGCCGTTTCTCCTTCCCAATCTTTGCTGTATGATGCACTTTAAGCATCATTGGTTTGGAAGGCACTCATCTGCATGAAGCTCAAGGAATTACTGGAACACGTTTCGCATCTCCCCAACGCTACAACCCACTCCGCACTAGATCGCGAAGTCACTGGATTATCAACTAACTCCCATGCCTGTCAGCCGGGAGATTTGTTCATCGGCATGCCGGGAAGTCGAGTGGATGGGGGGGACTTTTGGCCAGGAGCAATCGAGGCTGGAGCCGTGGCAGCGCTGGTTTCCCAAGCCGCCTTTGAGAAAAACCCACCGACAGGAACAGAAGAACCGCCCTGTGTGATTCCTGCGGCAGAAATGAATCAAACCTGTGCGGAAGCCGCCGTCACGTTCTACGATCAACCCGCTCAAAAATTACAATTGGTTGGCGTGACTGGAACCAATGGCAAGACAACAACAACCCATTTGATTGACTTTCTGTTGACCAGCCTGCAAAAACCTACAATGTTGCTGGGAACTCTCTACACCCGCTGGCCTGGATTTCAGAAAACAGCATCTCTGACGACACCCTTCGCCATTGATCTCCAGCGACAATTTTCAGAGGCAGTCGCTGCAGGCTGTGAATATGGAGTCATGGAAGTTAGCTCCCATGCCCTGCATCAAAAACGGGTGATGGGTTGTCCCTTTCAGGTGGCAGTCTTCACAAACCTGACCCAAGATCACCTGGATTACCATCCCACGATGGAAGACTATTTTGAAGCCAAGGCTCTACTTTTCAGTGATCCCTATCTTCAGGGTCGAGCAGTGGTCAATCAAGATGACTCCTATGGCCAGCGATTAATTGAACGCCTGGCAGAGCGGGTCTGGAGCTACAGTATTCAGGACAGCACAGCAGATCTCTGGGCCGATCAACTGACCTACAAGCCGACTGGGGTCGAAGGTGTCCTGCATACGCCCAAGGGAAAAGCCGAATTTTCATTGCCCCTAGTCGGTCAATACAACCTTTCCAACCTGCTAGCGGCGATTGGGGCGGGATTGGCTCTGGGCTTAGAGTTATCAGCAATGGTGGAAAAACTGCCAGAATTCTCAGGGGTTCCCGGACGGATGGAACGGGTACAGATTGACCCTGACCAGGATATCAGCGTGATCGTGGACTATGCCCACACCCCTGACAGTTTGGAGAATCTGCTCAAGGCGGCTCGACCGTTTATTCCTGGCAAAATGGTTTGTGTGTTTGGTTGTGGAGGGGATCGCGATCGCACTAAACGTCCCAAAATGGGAAAGATTGCGGCGGATCTAGCGGATATTGCGGTGGTGACGTCTGATAATCCTCGCACGGAAGATCTGGAGCGAATTCTCCAGGATATTGTTGAAGGGATTCCTTCGGAGAAAAATCCGCTGGTAATTGGTGATCGGGCCGCCGCAATTCGACAAGCGGTTCATCAGGCTGAAGCTGGAGATGGGATTTTGATTGCAGGCAAGGGCCATGAAGATTATCAAATTCTAGGCACAGAAAAAGTTCACTTCGATGATCGTGAACAAGCCCGTGATGCTCTGGCTACAAGGTTAACCAGGGCGAATTCTTGAAGGGACTCTTGATAGTCATCAGGTAGCTTCTATCCAAGAATATTGGTGATGCAGGCGGGTCAATTTTCCCCCGGTGTTGGAGTAATTTTGGAGGAGAGATTTCCTCTAGCTGATTTGGAACAATCCTGTTCAATTACGACCCGCTGAACCAGAAATTCCCTTAGCCTTGCGGACGGGGGAGAATTGTTAATCCTCCAGAATCGCCCCCTCTCAAAAACTATTTGTGAATCCAGAACGTTACTACACCAGACCCGATAGGCGCTGAATCAAATCAGGGGAACGCACCACGCCTTCAATCCGTTCCACAGGCTGACCATTCTTGAACAGAACCAGAGTCGGTAATGCTTCAATCCGATATTGAGAAGCGATGCCAGGATAGCGATCTGTATCGATCTTGACAATTTTGAGCTTTTGACTCATCTGCTGATTGACCTCGTCTAGAATCGGGGCCATCATCTGGCAGGGGCCACACCAGGTTGCATAGAAATCAACTAGAATCGGGGTCTCAGAGCTGGCAAGCATTTCCTGAAAGCTCCCGAAAGTTTTCTTAACACTCATAGGATTAATGTTTCTAAGTAGTCTTGTACTGGATAACTGACTCGATTATAGTGTGCCATTATCCCAGCCAATGGTTTCGATAGCACTTTACTTTATTACGGAGCTTTATTACGGAGACTTTCTGTGCTACCCCCTCACCCTCTAAGATTAAAAGTTTGACGCTAAAAATAAGCACAAATTCGAGGAGAGGTTTAGAAAACTATGGTGCAACGCTTATCAGAACAAGTGGCAATCGTGACTGGAGCATCACGGGGAATTGGTCGGGCCATTGCGCTTGCTCTTGCTACGGAAGGTGCAAGGGTTGTTGTCAACTATGCTAGCTCCAGTGCGGCTGCAGATGAAGTCGTTGCCGAGATTGAACAGCAGGGGGGTAAAGCGGAGGCGCTACAGGCCGATGTCTCCCAGGTGGAGCAGATCGATGCTCTGGTGGATCGGGTGATGCAAGAACAGGAGCGAATTGACATTCTAGTAAACAATGCAGGCATTACCCGTGATACGTTACTGCTGCGGATGAAGCCGGAAGATTGGCAGGCGGTGATTGATCTGAATTTGACGGGCGTGTTTCTCTGTACTCGCGCCGTCGGCAAAATCATGCTGAAGAAGCGTTCCGGTCGCATCATCTATAATGCTTCTGTTGCGGGTCAGATGGGGAATCCAGGTCAAGCCAACTACAGTGCTGCCAAGGCAGGGGTGATTGGCTTCACAAAAACCGTAGCAAAGGAAATGGCCAGTCGTGGGGTACTGGTGAACGCGGTTGCACCGGGTTTTATCCAGACCGATATGACAAAAGACCTGAAAAATACCGAAGAAATTCTCAAGTTCATTCCTCTGGGTCGGTACGGTCAACCGGAAGAAATAGCAGGAATGGTGCAATTCCTGGCCGCTGACCCGGCTGCTGCCTATATTACAGGTCAGGTTTTCAACGTGGATGGAGGGATGGTGATGAGTTAGTACGGTTACCACGAATTAGCACTCTGACCCCAGGAGTGCTAAATTGTCAAATTGAAACTGATAGTTGTGATTATAATGGCTAAAATCGTTGCATTTAATGAAGCATCGCGGCAAGCCCTGGAACGAGGGATCAATGCAACCGCTGATGCAGTTCGTGTAACCCTTGGCCCCAAGGGACGGAACGTTCTGCTAGAGAAGAAGTTTGGTGCACCCAGTATCGTCAATGACGGTGTCACGGTAACAAAGGAGATTGAACTGTCTGATCCTCTTGAGAATACCGGGGTGCGGCTGATTCAGGAAGTTTCCTCCAAAACCAATGACGTGGCAGGAGACGGAACTACCACCGCAGCAATTCTGACCCAGGCCATTGTCCAAGAAGGTCTGAAGAACGTTGCAGCGGGCGCTAATCCAGTGGCTCTGCGTCGAGGTATTGAGAAAACCGTTAACTTCCTGGTTCAAGAGATCGAATCCGTTGCTCAGCCCGTTGCGGGAGAGGCGATTGCTCAGGTTGCAACGGTTTCTGCGGGTAACGACGAAGAGATCGGTCAGATGATTTCCCAGGCCATGGAGAAGGTCACAAAGGATGGGGTAATCACCGTTGAAGAATCAAAGTCCCTTTCCACTGAACTAGATGTGGTGGAAGGAATGCAGATTGATCGAGGATATCTTTCTCCTTACTTCATCACCGATGCGGATCGGATGATTGCTGACTTTGACAGTGCCAAAATTCTGATTACGGACAAAAAGATCAGCAGTATCCAGGATCTAGTGGGCGTTCTAGAAAAGGTAGCGCGCTCCGGTCAGCCATTGCTCATCATTGCTGAAGATGTAGACGGTGAAGCACTGGCAACCCTGGTGGTCAACAAGGCCAGAGGTGTATTGAATGTCGCCGCTGTGAAGGCTCCTGGATTTGGTGATCGCCGCAAAGCCATGCTTCAGGATATTGCCATTTTGACTGGGGGTCAGGTGATTTCCGAAGAAGTGGGCCTCAGCCTGGAACAGGTTGATCTGGAGATGTTGGGAACCGCCAGCAAAATCACCTTGCAGAAGGACAATACAACCATTGTTGCAGGGAATGACAACAAGGCCCAGGTTGACCAGCGGGTAGCTCAGTTGCGTCGCCAACTCGAAGAGACTGACTCTGAATATGATTCGGAGAAGTTGCAGGAGCGGATTGCGAAGTTAGCGGGTGGTGTGGCAGTCATTAAAGTAGGGGCACCAACTGAGACGGAATTGAAGTCTCGCAAGCTACGCATCGAAGATGCCTTGAATGCAACTAAAGCGGCGGTGGATGAAGGCATTATTCCCGGTGGCGGTACAGCACTAATTCACCTGGCGAAAAAAGTGGACGAGATCAAGCAAACCCTAACCAACGAAGAGAAGATTGGTGCAGGGATTGTTGCGAAGGCGTTGGAAGCCCCCCTACGTCAGATTGCTGACAACTCTGGAGCAGAGGGTTCCGTTGTAGTAGAGAAAGTCCGCGAGACTGAATTCAATGTGGGCTACAACGCACTGACAGGTCAGTTTGAGGACATGATTGCGGCGGGAATCCTAGATCCAGCTAAAGTTGTTCGTTCTGCATTGCAAAATGCTGGTTCCATTGCCGGAATGGTTCTCACCACTGAAGCCCTGGTAGTTGAGAAGCCTGAACCCAAAGCTGCTGCGCCTGACATGGATGGCATGGGCGGCATGGGCGGTATGGGCGGCATGGGCGGTATGGGCGGCATGGGCATGATGTAGTCCCCATTCTCGTCTCGTCTAGGAGAGGTGGTGGCACGATGCGCCGCCACCTCTCAAATCTTTTTTAATCCTTCTTTAGAACCGCTTGTTTCTTCCAGCCCACTCGCCAAACGAGGTGAGCATATCCACCTGTTTTTCTGAGACTGAATCTCTGTCACCTTTGCTGCTTAGAATATTGCCATGACGAACGACAACTGGTTTAAGTCAGCCCTGAGTCTACAGGGCTCAGTGGTGAGACGGATTATGCCTCCGGTACTGGCTAGTATGGTTTACGCAATTATTGTTAAACTCATCCACATCACTTTTCCAGATGTCCACCAGCCTGTACTTGGAACACTAATTCCAGCAATTGTGCTGAGTTTATTGTTAGTTTTTAGAACTAATACTGCCTACGACCGATTTTGGGAAGGGCGGAAATTAATTGGAAAAATTTTAATTACAGGTCGGAATCTATCACGGCAGTTGTTGACAGGTATTCCAGATAAGAATTCTGAAGTTAGTCAAATACAGCAAAAAGTCCTGCGATTACTCCCAGCATTTTTCTGGGCAGCGGTTCTGCGTCTACGAAAGGAACCAATTGATCAACGGCTTGCATCTCTTCTGACGGCTGAACAGGTTCAGCGGCTAGAGGGTTCCAGCCACCGACCGCTTGAAATTGCTAAATGGATCAGTGATCATTTCTCGCAACTCCATCAACAGAATTTTATTGATACTGTTCAACTGACAAACTATAACAACCTAGTTGACCAAATGGTCGATTACATGACAGGGTGTGAACGAATTCTCAATACCCCTATGCCGTTGGCCTATGCTAAGCATTTGAAGCACTTGCTAATTCTATATTGCTTGTTTTTACCCTTTCAGATTGTTCAGGAACTGGGATGGGCCAGCGTGGTTGCCACTGGAGTCACGACCTTTGCGTTATTTGGGATTGAAGCAATTGGCTTGGAGATCGAAAATCCCTTTGGCTACGACTATAACGATCTCCCGCTGGAGAGTATTTATCAGCGGTTGCGAGATGACATTGAAGAATTACAATCTAATCATGGGTTACCAACCCTACAGCTCTCATAACGGGGTTCCCGCTCAAGGTGGAATTTTGATGGGAGAGTTGGGGCAGCGAGGCCGCTGACCCCTCCACCTCATCTTGATACCCTCACAACGTTGTCATAGGCAAGGCTTCATGAGAAAAGCAACATTGCTAGAACTAATTGCAGGTAAGAATCGTGGGCTTTTAGCAACTGAGCCTGACAAGCGAGTAATCCTGGCCGAAATTGCTCAACTAGAAGACTATAATCCCAACCAAAATCCTCTGGAAGCCAAAGAACTATTGGATGGAAATTGGCGCTTACTTTACACCACGAGTCAGGAGCTACTTGGCATTGATCGATTCCCTCTGTATCAGTTGGGTCAAATTTATCAATCAATTCAGATCAAAACAGGGAGAATTTACAACATTGCTGAGATCCATGGGCCACCCTATCTGGAAGGACTTGTCAGTGTTGCCGCCAAATTTGAAGCGGTTTCCAATCGTCGCGTTCAGGTACAGTTCAGTCGGTTAGTCACAGGTTTACAACGGTTATTGGGCTATCAAAACCCTGGCCAATTCATTCAGTCCCTGGAATCAGATAAAAAATTCTTTGCGGTAGACTTCAACTTCCCGGAAGGCCGACAGCAGGGATGGCTAGATATCACCTATCTCGACGAGGACATGCGAATTGGCCGAGGCAATGAAGGCAGTGTGTTTGTCCTCACAAAAGCTGATTAGAACCAGTAACCAGTAACCTAATGGCTCTCCCTCAAAAACCGAGCCGCATCTTCCGCATTCAAAGGTCTGGCAAAGAAATATCCTTGGCCCTGATGACAACCCAGGTCTCTGAGAAGGTGAAGCTGTTCAGCCATCTCGATGCCTTCTGCAACCACGGTCATATCCATGTTTTTTGCCACATTGATCATGACAGGGATTAACCCTAAGTTTTCTGGATTTCCATCCAGGCGTCGAATAAATGATTGATCAATTTTCAGGGTATCAATCGGAAAACAACGTAAATAATTCAGAGAAGAATACCCAGTGCCGAAATCATCCAGGCAGATTGAAATATTCCGCTCTCGGAGTTGCTCAAGTAAAGATTGGGCTTTTGCTTGATTCTCTAGCAGTAAGCTTTCCGTGATTTCAAACTTCAGGGCCCCTGGATCAAGCTTAACCTGTTCCAGCACTTGGTCAATTTGCTGTAGCAGATGCTTCTCTACAAATTGTCGAGCAGACAAGTTAATGCTAAGGGTGAGTTCGGGATAGGTCAATTGCTGAGTTTCCCATTGCTTAAATTGCTGACAGGCCGCCTCTAGAATCCACTGACTCAAGGGTAAGATTAAGCCTGTTTCTTCAGCCAGGGGAATAAATTCCCCTGGGGAAACAAACCCGCGCTCAGGATGTTGCCAACGAATCAACGTCTCAAATCCAAGCAGTTTTTCTGTCTGGAGATCCACAATCGGCTGATAGGCTAAATGTAAGGCTTTTTGTTCAATGGCTTTGCGAAGATCAGTTTCAAGCTGCAAAAACTTAAACGCCTTTTGATGCATGTTTGGCTCGAAAACTTGGCAACGGGGCTCGTGTCCCTTTTTCGCCTTGTACATTGCTGTATCAGCATCCCGTAGAATTTGCTGTGGTTGAGTATAGCTATCGTTACTAATCGCAATTCCAATACTGGCGCTAATATAAACTTCGTAGGTTTGGAGCTGAAAAGGCTGGGTAAACGTCCGCAAAATTCGCTCAGCTATTGCTGTTGCTTGATCTGCCTTCGATGGGGGATTCAAGAGGATTGCGAACTCATCTCCTCCTAGACGCGCCAAGCTCTCTACCTCTGGCAGAGTATCCTGCAATCGCAGGGCAATTGCTTTCAAAAGTTGATCCCCCACGAAATGACCAAGTGAATCATTGATCACCTTGAAGCGATCGCAATCCAGAAACAACACTGCGAACTGATAACTGGGCTGGGCTTGGGCTATTTTCAGCGCATTTTCCAGATGATCCATGAATAGGGCGCGGTTGGGCAGTCGAGTCAGCTCATCATAGAGCGCCAACTGCCGTAGGCGTTGATTGACCTCAGCCAATTGTTGTGTCCGTTCCTCGACCTGTTGTTCTAGTTCTGAATTAAGATGACTAATTTTACGGTTGACGGTCTGAAGAGTGAGTTGGTGACGGACTCGCGCCAGAACTTCCTGGGGTTGGAAGGGCTTACTGATATAATCCACAGCACCAACGGAAAAAGCCTTGACCTTATCAAAGACATCATTCAGCGCACTCAAAAAAATGACTGGAATGTTAGCGGTGATTGGATTGGCCTTGAGTATCTCGCAGACCTGATATCCATTCATCTCTGGCATCATGATATCCAGCATGATCAAGTCTGGGGACTGGGCATTAATGGCCTGCAATGCCATCTTGCCACTAATCGCCTGTCGAACGGCAAAGCCTCCACGACTTAAAACTCTGGTCAAAAGCCGCAGGTTTGTAGGCTGGTCATCCACAATCAAAATGTCGGCTGACTCTGTTAGGGCCAGATCAACTATGGAAAGTGCAGGAGATTGCGAGTTTAATTCCATGCTGCTAGCACCGTCCTGACCCATTCTTAATATTGATACCATATCGCTTCCACCTGTTGAATCGCTACTCTGGCTTCACTCTGTCGCGCTTGACTATTGGATGCTTGCAACTGAACAGTAACGTGGCCCAACTTACGACCGGGCCGAGATTCTGATTTGCCATACCAATGAACGACTGCCCCAGGAATGGTAGACAATCGAGCCCTTTGAGTACTGTACTCATCTTTGGCATATTCGTATCCCAGCAGATTCACCATGACAGCCCCAGGTATCTTTAAACTAGGATTCCCCAAAGGTAGCCCACAAACTGCCCGTAGATGCTGCTCAAATTGAGAGGTATGGCAAGCATCCAGGCTAAAGTGACCGGAGTTATGGGTTCGAGGGGCAACTTCGTTAATCAAAATCCGTTGGTCAGTCGTGAGAAACAGTTCAATTGCAAACAGCCCTACCGCTTCAGAGTGCTGTAAAAAAATCCGAGCAATCTTCTCAATCTCTTCGGTAAGAGCGGGAGGAAGATCGGCTGGAGCAACAACCCAACGACAAACCTGATCAATCTGGTGCGTTTCCACAACTGGGTAAATCGCAACCTCCCCCGATACGGAACGTACACCAATCACTGCAAGCTCCCGCTCAAATGGAACAAAAGCCTGGAGTAGCAGTGGGGTATTGGATAACTTATCCTGAATAGATTCTAGCGCCTTTTGATCAGGAATAACCCAAGTTCCCTGGCCATCGTAGCCATGACGACGGGATTTCAGAACTAGGGGAAACTGTTGATGGACATTAGGTCGCAGCAGCTCGGTGACTGAGTCAATGGCTTGAAATGCTGGAGTGGGCAAACCCCACTGTTGTAGATGAAACAATTGCTCGTACTTGTCTAGTAAAACCGCAAGCGTTTGCAGCGGAGGGCGGAAACATACTCCTTTCTGGGCCAAAGGCTGAAGTACAGACAAATCCACAAACTCGTTCTCGAAGGTAATCACATCGCAATACTTGGCCAGGGCTGCCGTGACCCCTGCGTCAGTAATTTCACCGATAAAAGATTTGGTAGCAAATGAGACTGCCGGATCAGAATTGTTAGGTGTCTGAATGACGAGATCGACGTCAAGACTTCGAGCCGCTTCCGCCATCATTTGGGCAAGTTGCCCACCGCCAATCACTCCAACACATGGTTGGGATTCAGGCCGAATTATCGAAGTTGAAGCCTCAGTCATCGTCAAAACTGCTACAGGTCTAGTCCTATTCTAACCATTTGATGTGAATGCCAAAGCTGAAAACAAAACGCTAAGATCGAGAATAGGATTTTTTTAATGCACTGCTGTGCAGCAGCCAGTTGGTTTGAATCAGCATCTTGTTCCAATTCATGAAACCTTTCAACAGACGATTCAGGGCGAGGGCTACTGGGTCGGTACACCTGTAGATTTCATTCGGTTGGCAGGATGTCCAGTTCGATGTTTCTATTGTGATACAGGCTACAGCAATGGGGGCCAAAGCCTCCCCCGGAATCTGCGATCTATTACTGATTTGATGGCAGAGTTACAGGCGAATCGCGTGGTAATTTCAGGCGGAGAACCCTTTATTCATCCGCAGCTTCCAGAACTCGTGCAGGCGATCCAGGCAACCCAGCGCCAGGTTTCGATTGAAACATCCGGTGCATTCTGGCAGGATATTGGTTTGCAGGGGTGGGTGACCTTGAGTCCCAAACAACACATTAGCCCTGAGTACCCGGTTCTAGAACAAATGTGGCAAAGGGCCAATGAGATCAAGCTCATCATTCAAACAGGAGACGAGGTTGCATTCTATGCGGAACATCTAGCCGCTAGACCTGAAATTCCAGTCTTCCTACAGCCAGAGTGGACAAAACGGGAACAGGCCATACCGATTATTTTAAATTTGTTACACCGATTTCCCACCTATCGGCTATCGGTACAGGTTCATAAATATTTGGAGATTCCATAGGATCAGATTTGTTTCTCGCGATTCTTCATCAGTTGGGGGGTCTAAAATTTCCTTGAGTATTTTAATTCTGTAATGAATGTAGTGACCTATGACAGAGATTTATTCTAATCCTTTAAATTCAATTCATATTCCTTCGGTGTCGCCTTGCCAGATGAAATCCCATGAGGCAAAACCCTATCAGTCAAAATCCTATCGGGATATTCTCCCTGCCCATGAACAACGACAGCAAACTCCTACAACATTTACCTATAAAATTAGTACAGGGTTCCGGCGACAACATTGCAATCCGCCTCTTTGGTTTGATCTGCATTTCCATGACTTTGTAGTGACCCTGGTGTTGAAAGCAATCTGCCGGCCTGGTGATCTGTACGGAATTGATATGGTTGACATGGAAAATCGGCTGCAAGCATGGAGTAAACAGTTACCAGATGTGGTAAATCAGCATCCTGATTGTCCCCACGGTACGACAGAAGAACTCTGCTCGTATTTCGCCCAAATCCCGCTCGAATCCCATGTTTGCCTGCTGAGTGTAAGTGTTTCAGAAAGCACCCACCGAACCACAACTTTGACCCTAGAGTAATTGACACCAGAGCAGAACAGTGTATGAAGACCCGTCAAACTCCAAAACAAAAGCGAATTCTAAATAAGCTTAAAAGCCTTGAGCGGTTTGTTTCGGCGCAGCAGCTTCATCTGGAATTACGGCAGGGCGATCAATCAATTGGTTTAGCCACAGTCTATCGGGGTTTAGATGCCCTGAAACGCGTCGGGTTAGTCCAGATGCGAACGCTGCCAACGTGAGAATCAGTCTATGGTTCAATGCAGCAGGATGAACATCATCTAACCTGTGTTGAATGTGGGAGATCAGTACCGTTGGACGATTGCCCTGTCCATCATTTGGAGGAAACCCTACAGGACTCTTACAATTTTAAAATTTATTATCATACCCTAGAATTTTTTGGGGTTTGTGAGCAATGTGCTGAAGTATAGTGCGGCCAGATCTGTTGCACAATTCGATCAATCGCGCCTGAAACGATTGACAGAACAATTGATCCAGCCATCGCTGACCAAAACCCAGTAATCATGAGTCCAGGAGTCAACCAACCGACGAGCAGGAACAAAACTGCATTAATTATGGGTAGAAATAGTCCCAGTGTGATCAGGGTTAGGGGAAGGGTTAAAACGATCAAAACAGGTCTGACTAAGGCATTAATCAGGCCCATAACAACAACTGCCACCAGGACAGACTGCCAGTGAACCATCTGGATTCCAGGAACCAGGGCGGCAGTGACGAACAACGCCACCGCCGTCAGACTCCAGGTGATTAGAAAACCAAATCGAGCAGAGTCAACCATTGATGTAAGTTTCGATATGAGGTTTTTAAAGTTGAGTATGCTTCAACTCCGTGCGGGGATTAAAGCTACGATTGGCTTTGATTTTCTCGTAGCATTCCTTTTCGATACTGCTGAGATCTTTTGGAGGAACCACAACTAACCGAACTAATTGATCAGTCCGTCCACTCCCCTTAGGGCTGGGCCATCCTTTACCTCGTAGCCTCAGAGATTGACCGGAACGAACTCCGGCTGGAATATTCATTGTGACTGGGCCGTCTGGCGTTGGCACCTCAATTGAACCGCCCAAAACTAACTCGTCTGGGGTGACAGGTAAGTCACAGACCAGATTATCGCCTTCAAACTGGTTGTAGGGATGGGGTTGGATCTCGACATTCAGGTATAAATCCCCCACTTGCTGGGTTATTGGATCACGCTGTCCATGGCCTCGAATCCGAACTTTGCTACCCGGTTTGACCCCCGCAGGGATTTTGACTTCTCCACCCCGAAATTGTCGTTTGGTTCCCCGAAAAGCTTCGCTCAGAGTTAAGCTAATAGTTGCCTCGATGTCAGATGCGGCTGCGGCTGCTCTTGGTGAACCTCCAAACCCAGATGTCTGACGGGTGCTAGTTCGATAACCATAGCTCTGACCCGCCCCTGGACTGTAACCCCCCGCTCCAGCCGTTCGACCCAACAGGGCATTGATAAATTCATCAAAACAACTGAATTGACTAAAATCGAAGCCACCGAAGTCAACGGTTGCGCCTGCTCCTGCTGGCGCGCCTCCTGGCCACCCCCCCGGCGTTGCATTCCCTACCTGATTCCAATACAGACCAAACTGATCGTACTTCTTGCGATTTTCAGGGTCAGATAGAACTTCATAGGCTTCATTGACCTCTTTGAAACGAGCTTCAGCCTTTTTGTCACCCGGATTCATGTCAGGATGATACTTGCGAGCTAGCCGACGATAAGCTTTCTTGATTTCGTCCGAACTCGCACTTTTCTGTAGCCCCAAAGTTTCATAGTAATCTTTATAACCTGTTCCTGCCATCTGCTACCAAAGAAAGTGTATAGAGAGTTTTTGTATAACTTACTCAATAGCTTATCAAAGGTTGAGAGTCACCTGAGTTCGGTTCTTGCTGACCCATCTGTGCAATCCCCGTACATCATCGACCCTGCGGGAGACCTGGTGGGAATCTAGGAATCCTGACCGCAACGCTCAAGAATTACCAAGCTATCAAAATCCTCACTCAGGGATGGAGGTGCACCTGATAGCTGTCTAAACATCTTGAGAATCACCTCTTCTGGAACCTGGCGATCGCGCCAGTGATTGCGTTTGAGACAGGTTTCTAAAGGAGTATTGACCCAAAGACCTGTAATCTGGTCAAATCCACACTCCCTGGCCAGAACCATCACCTCCCGCCGATGTTGACGTTGGACATTAGTGGCATCAAAAATTGCATTCTGTTTCTGAATAACGGTGCTGCTGAACTGGAGCCGTATCTGTTGCCAGATTTTCAGCCATGGGCCTTGAATCGTTTCATCACCGAACAACTGTGCCCGGATCTGGTCAGTCGAGATCAGACAAGGGGAAGGTTCCAGACATTGAATCAACCAATTTGCTAAAAAGGACTTCCCGCTACCGGGAAGCCCAATCATTAAAACCAATTGCGACATGATGAAGAACTGCGGAACCTCATTCGCTGACAAATTCCCAGCATTTCATCCTGACTCGATTTCCTACTAAATAATCGTTCCATCAGGAATGACAGCATTCTTGACAACAACTACGATTCCGTTGCGAATGTAGAACCCTTCCTCGTCTCGATCCGCATTCTCGATATCTTCCTTGTTGACAATCCTGACATTTTCACCAATTCGGGCATTCTTGTCCACAATCGCCCGACGGATGATCGATCCAGAACCAATCCCAATGGGAACCTTGCCACTTTCGATGTCTGCTTGCCGCTCTACATAGGGCTCATAGTAATCAGCCCCTAGTAGTAGGCTGTCTTCAACTACAGAATCCTTCTCTACCAGTGACCGCAATCCCAGAACAGAATGCTCGATCCGACATTTCTTCAGAATGCAGCCCTCTGCCACAATTGACTCGGTAATCTGACAATCCAACAGCTTAGAAGGGGGCAGGTAGCGAGAACGGGTATAAATGGGAGCTTTCTCGTCGTAGAAACTGAAGGAAGGAACAGGTTGCTCAGTCAGAGCTAGGTTCGAATGGTAGAACGCCTCAATCGTTCCAATATCTTCCCAATAGCCCTTAAACAGATAAGCCTGCAGGTTGTAATCCGCAGCCGCCCCCGGAATCACTTCCTTACCGAAGTCAGTTTGATTCTCATTCTTGTCCAGCAAGTCTTCTAGCACCTGCTTTTTGAACACATAAATCCCCATCGATGCAATGTAGGGATTTTCCTGGGCTTTTTCAGGACTCAAGCCCAAGGTAGTGGTGTCCACTCCCATTATCTTCAGAGCGTCCCCTTTGGGCTTCTCACTAAAGTCAACCACTCGACCTCCATCGTCAATCTTCATCAGACCGAACGCTGAAGCCCGCTTCTCATCAATGGGAAGCACTGACAGAGTGATATCAGCATTAGTATCAATGTGACGCTGGATAAAATCACGATAGTCCATGCGATACAAGTGATCGCCAGACAATATCAGGTAGTGCTCAACATCCCACTCACTGAAGAGCCACATATACTGACGAACAGCATCTGCCGTCCCCTGGAACCAGTTGGGATTTTGGGCCGTTTGCTGGGCCGCCAAAACCTCCGTAAATCCTTCCGAAAACCCAGGAAAGTTGTAGGTTCTGGCAATGTGACGATTCAGCGAAGCTGAGTTGAACTGCGTCAAAACATACATCTTGTTGATCTCTGAATTGATGCAGTTACTAATCGGAATATCAATCAGTCGATACTTACCAGCCAAAGGCACGGCAGGTTTTGCACGAGTTTTTGTGAGGGGGTACAAGCGGGTTCCGGCTCCGCCACCTATAATAATCGACTATTCTTTCTTCACAAAATTTTCCTCCCAACGGCCTACGTTCTCCCAAAACCAGTGTCCGATTGCAGGGCACACTTGGCAAGGGGAAAGTTAAAAAAAACTATATTTTTTGATGTCAATAGGGAGTATAGGCACTTACTTCTAAAAATTCCTCTATCCCTGGTTGGGTTTTTCTGAAATCAAATTCAGCTCGGCAAATTCAGCTCGGCTACTGGATTCCCGCTTAAGGCGGAACAGTTTTAATGAAGTGGTAGGCCAGCTCCGCCGCCCACCACTTCGCCTTAGGTTGATATCCGGTCATTGGAGTGGACGTGTCGACAACGTCGCTCCATCAAAATTGTTCTTCCGCATCGCGAGGCCAGAGATAAATCGCACCAGAGATCAATGTCAATGCCACTGAAACCCAGAATAGAGCCAGAGTCGGTAGCTCCCAATTTTTAGATAAGGGTGCAATCAAGCCAGTCACCGCCACAATTTGTAATACCGTTTTCAACTTCCCCCAGAGATTAGCACCAGAAATTTTGGGCTGATTGACTCGCCAGCCTGCGATCGCCAGTTCTCGTGCCAGAATCAAAAAGACTCCCCAAGCTGGAACTGTACCCAGTTCAACCAGGGCCAGCAGGGGAGCAAGGATTAAGAGCTTATCTACCAGTGGATCGAGGAATTTCCCTAAATCGGTAATCTGGTTCAATCGACGGGCCAGGTAACCATCTAGCCAATCGGTTCCTGCCGCAATCAGAAAGATTACCAGACAAACCCAGCGAGTTTGCTCAGTTGGATCGTGCAACCCATAGAGCAGAAACGGTACTGCCAGGAGTCGAGAGAGGGTGATCCAATTGGGTAGATTCATAAGCTATTGGCCCGGTCGTTGGGGCAACTGAACAACATAGGGAGAATTGATCGCTTCTGCTTTACCAGAACTGACCATCGCCTGGTAAACAAACGCCGCAACATCAGCACGAGTCGCTGGTTGATTGGGATTGAGCTGATTTTGTTGAGGGTAGTTAACCACCAACTGCTTTTCGGTTGCACCTGCCAGGGATTCCCGTGCCCAGGTTGGAACCGCACTAATATCTTGATAGATGGCCAGAGGGGCTCGATTGTCTGACTGATATTCCAGACCATTCGCCAGGCTGATGATCCCCTGCAAACGGGTGACCTGATCATTAGGTCGAAACTGCCCATCGGGAAAGCCCGAGAGAAATCCCCCCCGATAAGCCGCTTGAATTGCTCCGTATCCCCAGAAATTCTGAGCGATATCTTGGAAGTCCACTCCGGGTTTTTGTGGATTTGGATTAAAGGCTTTTTGAATCATGGTGGCAAATTGAGCCCGTGTGATTGGCTCATCCGGACGGAAGGTACCATCATCAAAGCCGGAAAGAATGCCCCGCTGTACCAAAGCTTCAATGTAGGGCTGTGCCCAATGCCCGCTTAAATCTGAAATTGTGCCAGGATCAACTGAGACATTGGGCGGTTGCACCGTTACAACCACTAGCTCAATCTCTCCATTGATCCGACTCTCGTCAACTTCATTCCCAATTGCGATAATCACTGCACCACGGGTTGCGTTGTAGATATCATGACGGCCATTGTCACGAACGATATTCTGTCCCGGATTACCTTGAGTTCCCAGATCAGGTTGAGCTTGAGAAATCGCAACAACGCCATCCCGGCGATTATTCTCAATCAGATTATTGCGGAGGGTGGGTTGTGCACTATGGGAAGCAATAATGCCGCTGCGATTCTCTACGATTTTGTTGGCAACAATGAGTGGCGTTGCCTCATCGCTCACAGTGATACCAAATCCAGTACTCTGAAGTAGATTGTTACGAATTTCCCCTGCCCCGGAACGGGCTACCGAGATGCCATTTCCCCTGTTGCGAGCAAAGATGCTATCGGTGATTGTCGGGTTCCCCTCTGCACTGATAAAAATCCCGTCCCGTTTGCTGTTGATAAAGGTTGAATTTTTAACCACTGGGTCGGAAGATTCAATCCAGAGAGCTGTACCTCGGGTATTGGGGTTAGTGAGAGTGACTCCCAGGATCTGACTATTGCCTGCTGTTCGCAGAGTGGCATTTTGGCGGGCGAAGGTGGGGCTAACAAATTGTCCACCACCAACAATTAATACATTCTGGCCATTGTTATCCGGTTCTCCTTCCAGCGTTACTTGATCAGGAATCAGAATTGGAAAAACTTCTCCATTAGCCTGAGAATAAGTGCCAGGAGCCAGCCGAATTACTGTTCCGGGCTGAACTCGCTGCAAGGCGTAGGTGATACTTTTCAGTGGACTGCCTTCATTTCCCGTTGAAGCTGCATTGTCAATGCCTCGAACCGCATCCACATAGATCACCTGAGCTGCCTGATTTGGTTGAGTTTGAGCTGTCTGGCCAAGCACATTGGGCTGATGGTTCCAGTCTGCCTTAGCTAGTTGCTGTGTACTCACCTGAACACTCACCGCCGTTGCCAGGGTGAAGCTCAGCAGTGGAACTCTAGAGAGCGCAGAATACGCCGAACCGAGTCGAATTTGAGAACGATCAGTTTTTTGAAACGGATAAGGGATTACCATAAGGAGCAACAATTATTCAGATGCGAATCGGTATTTCTAAATTTTGACGCTACGACAGCAAGCGTAGGTTCCTGTCAGAGCCAATTGTCATTCTAACGAAGAACTGGATCTGGGAAGACAGCACCAGATCGATGAGATTGGGGAAGCGAAAGCGATATTCAAAATTCAAAATCCCAATATCTTCTAAGATTCTGGGGAACATTTGGAAACTGGCACAGTCTATGGTTCAGAGGTGCTTCTCTCATATATCTGGCACTGGTTCTGTAGCGGCAGAATTGGCAGTGACCTGGTAACCCATAACTGATTACTGTAAGTAGCTGAGGTTTGGGCTCGCCAGGGGGTTCTTGATTATGTGGATCCTCCCCATGCACAAGCTGCGGCTGGACAGCAATCAGGGTTTGAATGTAGAAGCCAGATTGACTCAGACTCAATATTAGACAAGATCCCTTGCATTTTTTGTTGGATTTCTGCTATCCTTAATCAGCTTTTTCGCTGTCTTCACTGAGGATGTAATCTTAAATCAATTTATGTAACTGTGGTGTGGTAGCGAGGAGTATTTGAGTTGATTAGATCTGCTGTATGGCTCGGTGATTTCACGGAGATGCATAGTGCTTCGTCTTCCATCAGGCTAACCCGTCTCAGGGTTTACTCGGTTGCTTCGCTCTATTAATTTCAACTAGGTTAGTGTTAGCTTTCGGCAGTCGAGTGTGTTTCAGGTAGTCTTTAACAGAGTGGTAAGAGAAAATCTACCAGATCTCCTGACTCCTAGTGTAGAATCCCATTGTTGCAGTTCAAATGTAAACTTCTCGTGAGGAGGAATGTATGTCACAGGTACCTAGTCCAAGTACTCCCATCATTACAGATGCTGGTGACGGAACCGTTATTTTAGAACCCCAACCGACTGATTCAAGTGTTCAGTTCTCCCAAAGTCAGAGTTCTGGTGGTGCAACCGTCTCATCTGTCATAGGAACGGATGGCGCAGATGTTGTTGCTTTTCCAGCTGCGACCTCTCCTTTGTCAATTCAGGGGTTGGATGGTAACGATTCAATTGTTGCTGGTCAAGCCGACGACGAGGTCTTCGGTGGCGGTGGCAATGACACTATCTCTGGACAAGGTGGCAATGATCAGCTCTATGGTGGTGCTGGAGATGACGCGGTTGCTGGAGATGACGGCGACGATAGAATCGAAGGCAATGCGGGTAGTGACACCCTATCTGGCAATGCGGGTAATGACACCATCTTCGGATTCGAGGGTGATGACGTTATCGTCCTTGGGGAAGGTAACGACCTAGGCTTTGGAAATACTGACAATGACTCAATCTTCGGTGGTGAAGGCAATGACACCATGTATGGTGGTCAAGGTAGTGACACCATCCAAGGTGGCGGTGGCGATGACGTGCTGTTCGGTGACAAGGGTAATGATCGCCTAGTTGATGTTACTGGTGGATCTGACTCCTTCGGCTTTGCCCTGGCAGGTTCTGACGATTCAGATTCAGTTGTTGGATTTGAGTCTGGAACTGACTCTATTCTGCTGGATACTTCAGGTGACTCTCCCTTCGCATCTCTGGGTGCGGGCGTCGAGGGCAGCGAGTTCACTGTCGTTGACACGGAAGATGATGCAGACGATGCAGGTACTCCATTGGTTTACGTTCGTGAGACGGGCCAACTTCTCTTTGAAGGTGAAGAGGTTGCAACCTTTATTGGTAATCCAGAAATCAGTGTAGATGACTTTGAATTGTTCTAGAAGCAATTTCGAGCAAAACTGATTTTGAGCAATGGCGGCCTGTAAAGGTCGCCATGCTTTTTTCTTGACCCGGGCATTAACTTGAGGCGGAATGGTAGGCGGCTGCACCACTATTCCGTCTAATTTTTCTGACTCAAGCGGGAAATCCTTAACCTTTGATTAATGAAAATCCTTCTGTTGCTCTGTATGATTCTGATTAAATGCGAATCGGCCGATTCGTCTACCCTCTTATAATTCTCTAAAACTTCTATGAAAAGCTCTGTATTCCAGAACCTCTATCGTAAACTCCTCAATCATCCAAAGTATCGCTGGTTGATCATCGTCGGTTCTGCATTTTACCTTTTAAGCCCTCTGGATATTTCGCCTGATATTTTTCCAATTGTAGGCTGGATCGACGATGGGGCGATCGCAACATTGCTCGCTGCGGAGATCACTCAAATTATTCTAGATCGACGACAAAATATCAAACAGAAAAGCTCTGAAGAGCCAACTTCAACAGAACAACCCTCAGAGACAGAAACGGTGACTTCCCAAAAGTAGCACTGAGGGCTTCATGCCAGATTTTAATCAAGAGTGGGCAATTGGCCCACTCTTTCATATTAAATAGAAAGGTGAACAGATCTGAATTGATTTCTCAAATTGGGTGATATCTGCTGCCCATCAATGCTAAAACCGTATTAGCTAACCTTCTCACTCCTGGAAATTATCATGGCAAAAGATACTGCTCCTGAAAGTTTGGCCCAATCTGAGAAGCATCCGATTCGGAATCCTCCCTGGGGTGAAGTGACCCTTCTAGAAGCAGGCGATCGCTATCAAATCAATCGGATTGTTGTTAATCCAGGCTTTCACATCACAACTCAAATGCACTACCATCGCAGTGAACATTGGATTGTTGTAGCTGGGACAGCAAAAGTCATTTGCGGCGGACACGAAACATTACTGATTCCCAAACAGTCTACCTATGTGCCAATGAATACACCCCATCGGGTTGAAAATCCTGGAGTCATTCCCCTAATTATGATTGAGGTACAGAATGGAGAGTACCTGGGCGATGATGATATTATCCGATTCCCAGAAGAAGATGGATATCCTGGAGTTGTGACCCAGTCCAGCATGACATAATCTAATGGGTCAGGTTGCTGCTGAGTCACAAACTTTGATTATTTTTAATGGAATGGCGGGTAGTAAAGCTGCTCGCCATCGGTTTAATGGGTGCTAACCAAATGGGCTTGGGATGTTAAGAAGATCTCGGTCAAGTGGGCAGCTTCGGGTCGAGCAAACCAAAATCCCTGGGCATATTGACAGCCCCAACTTTGTAAGGTGTTCAATTGTTGTTCGGCTTCCACCCCCTCAGCAATAATCTCCATTTCCAGGCTTTCCGCCAGAGCAATGATCGCTGCTGCAATTTTCGCTGTACCTCCAATTGAGGTCATCCCTGAGACGAAGGAGCGATCAATTTTCAAGGTATCAATCGGCAAATCATAGAGCCGACTGAGGGAAGAATATCCCGTACCAAAGTCATCAATACAGAGATGGATTCCCATATTTTGCAAATATTCCAACGTCGAAACAACTGTATTTGACTTTTCATTAATGGCATTTTCAGTAATTTCCAGCTTCAAATAACGGGGATCGCATCCAGTTTTTTGGAGAACTTGAGCGACTTCTTCCACCAGATTAAACCGCGTCAATTGCTGACTGGAAAGATTCACGCTCATAAATAGGGGAGCAAGTTGCGGAAAAGCTTCATTCCAACTCTGTATTTGCTGACAAGCCATGGTCAAAACCCATTTTCCCAGGGTATGAATCAGTCCAGTCTCCTCAGCAACAGGCACAAACAGTGCGGGAGAAATTGTCCCTCGTTCAGGATGCTGCCAGCGCAAGAGCGCTTCAAATCCAGCAATTTTACTGGTCTTGATTGAAACGATGGGTTGATAATGGAGCTGAAGCTGATGGGTTTCTATCGCCCGTCGCAGATCATTCTCAATATGTAGTTTCTCTAGAACTAGAGAATGCATCGTTTGATTAAATACAGCACAGCAGTCTTTTCCTCTAGATCTTGCCCGATTCAGAGCAATATCAGCATCTCGCAGGAGGTCTTCGGCGTGTTGATACCTTTTGTGACTGAGATTGATTCCCATGCTGACAGTAATTGAGACTTCATGCCCTTTTAAATTCAAAGGTTGCTTTAGTTGTTGTTGAATTCGTTTGGCAATTTGAGCAACGATAGTTAAATCAGGAATATTGCTTAATAAAACGGCGAACTTATCTCCACTCAGGCGTGTCACCGAATCCGTTGGGCGAACATACTGTCCTAATCGTTGGGCGATCGCTGCCAAGAGTTGATCCCCTGCTTGATAACCTAGACTGTTATTAATCAGTTGGAATCGATCGATGTCGAGGAGTAGCAGTGCAAACCGTTGACTATCGTGATGATGTATCTGTTCAACAGTTGATGCCAGATGATGCATGAATTGGACTCGACTGGGCAAACCTGTAACCAGATCGAGATTCTGCTGATTCTCGGGTACAGGCTCTCGATCCTGAAAGAAGAATTCTTTGCTTGATATCTCCAAATGACTAACCACTTCAAACCCCAAAAAAATTTCCAAAACCATTTCGATAGCGTTCTGTGAAGAACATCTACCAATACTGAGAACACCTTAGAATAGAGTTGCTTTGCACAACCATGGAAAAGCGAAAAGAATAGTCCAGATTCAGATGCAGCACCAGATCTGAACATGGAGTAATCTGAAATATTTAATCTTTGATAGGAAAGGTTATGTGACTTCGTATATTTCAGTACAAACTTGAAACAAAAACCAATAGATGCAATCAACCCCAAACAGAAGACAATCGAGAAACATGGGACAAACCCCTCGTCAATCTGAAACCTTAAGGATATCAGCTTCTCTTAGTGCCATTGTATAAGTGTTAGCCTCACCCGTTGTCTAACGTCAAATGGGTAAAACCCCTGACTGCTAGTATACATCATTGTATAAATCTTTTCATGCACGACCAACCTATCAGATCGATCTTTTGACACATCTCTACGTTCTGAGGCTGTATTACCCTCTAGACTGATATAGGGAGGATTGTAGGAGGAGCACCGTTGACCGAAAATGAAAAGCAAGCCCTAACGGTAATGCCCCGCAAAGAGTTGCGAGAACTTGTGCGGTCACAACTCCAGGTACTGCTAGAACACGGTGACCTACAGGCAGCAAAGGCGATCTTAGTTCCTGTTCAACCTGCAGATATTGCCGATGCCATTGAAGGATTACCGGAAACAATGCAGGTGATTGCGTTTCGGCTGTTATCTAAGGACGAGGCGATTGAGGTCTATGAGCAGCTTGATTCTGTAGTGCAGCAGTCCCTCTGTGAAAAGTTTAAACGTCAGGAAGTGATTGATATTGTCGATAAGATGTCCCCAGATGATCGTGCCAAGTTGTTTGATGAGTTGCCCGCTTCAGTGGTGCGACGATTGGTATCCCAACTGAGTCCCTCTGAACGTCAGTCTACTGCCTTGCTGCTAGGGTATGAGGCTGGAACCGCCGGACGGATGATGACTCCAGAGTATATTTCCTTGAAGGAGCATTATTCCGTCAGCCAGAGTTTGGAACGAATTCGTAGCTTGGCCCAGGCGACGGAAACTATTTATTCCCTTTACGTGACTGACTCAGATCGAAGACTTACTGGCATTCTATCCCTCAGAGATTTGGTCACCGCTCAACTGGATCAAACCATCGGTGAGATTATGAATCGTGATCTGGTGTGTGTTCAAACGGGGACTGACCAGGAAGAGGCGGCTCGAATTATCCAGCGCTATGATTTTCTGGCGGTTCCGGTGGTGGATAGCGAGCAACGCCTGGTGGGGATTATTACGGTGGATGATGTCCTAGATATTTTGCAGGAGGAAACTACGGAAGATATCTATGCCCTGAGTGGCGTGCAAGCGGAGGGGGACAACTACTTCCAGGCAAGCTTAATTACGGTGGCGCGGCGGCGGGTGATCTGGCTGCTGGTACTTCTCTTAACCAACAGCGTGACAGGATCAATCCTGAAAACGCAGCAGGACATTATCGAGCAAGTGGTGGCCTTATCCTTTTTCATTCCGTTACTGACAGGGACAGGTGGGAATGTCGGTGCTCAGTCGTCTACCGTTGTGATTCGGGGGATGAATACCGATGAGATTCGAGGCATGGGAACCCTGCAAGTCATCTGGCGGGAGGGCTTGGCCGGGGCTATATTGGGACTAATCCTGGGGATCCTGGCAACGATTTGGGCTAACGTATTCGTCGTACGGGGTCAACTCCCCGTTGCTATCGCGGTCGGTATAAGCCTGGTTGCCGTTTCAATTCTGGCATCTGTTTCTGGATCGGCCTTTCCCTTCTTATTCCGAGCGTTGAAGCTAGATCCAGCCCTAATGTCAGCCCCATTCATCACAACTGCTGTTGACGTTCTGGGCGTGCTAATCTACTTCACGATTGCTCGCTTGATCTTGAGCCTCTGAATCGGTTCCATGGATTAATTCCGCTAGCATCAGATCACTTCTATCTCAGAATCCTTGAGGTGAACCTTGAATTTTGCGCCAAATTTGACCATGATCGGCAGGTTCGGAGTAATGGGTCGCCCCTGCCAATCTTTAAGAATCTCAACAATTTCCCCCTCCATCCCCTGAATATAGTGAGGTTGGTTACGATGTTACGGATGAATATAAACAACCACTGAAGATGTAACGCGAACGCGATCGCCAACTTTCATAGACCTTAACCTAATGCTCTCCTCTCAACTTCACTAACCAACAGCAAAAATAGCCATTCATAAAGAAGTTCAACAATCTTTTATCTTTGCATAGATTGGTCACAACGCTAAATTTTACTCCATTGGTTCTAGCCTCAATCTCGATCTGACCCCCCTCGAAATTATTGTGATACCGAGAGCAGCAGTCCCTAAATTGACCCATTTCCAGAGTGTTAAAATCAGCATAACTTTGCAGTGTGATAACCCTCCGACGCCTTGTTCTCTCGATTCGCTATCGTTACTTTCGTCAGCCCAATACTTTTATCAACCTGATTTGTATCAACCTTGCTCTAACCTAATTCATTCTCGCAACAATTGTAGTAGTACCCGCCAGAGGTGGGATATGTTCAACAAATAGGAAATTGTGGCCATGACTCCCCAGCGTTCTCCGTGGATTAGTTCTCTCATTTCAGCCCTGTTGACCCTGCTATTTCCGGGTCAGATCAATGCCCAGCCCTTCAACCCGCAACCTGTTGTTCCAGCTCAAGATGGCACAGGTACCGTTGTTACACCGAGCAATAATCAGTTTGATATTACGGGAGGTCAACGCTCCGGTGACAATACGAACTTGTTTCACAGCTTTGAACGTTTGGGACTGTCCCAGGGACAGATCATCAATTTCCTCGCATCTCCGGAAATTCGCAATATCCTCGGCCGAGTGACGGGGGGAGAAGCCTCTTTCATTAATGGCTTGGTGCAGATTACGGGAGGCAATTCCAATTTATTTTTGATCAATCCAGCCGGAATTCTGTTTGGAGAGCATGCCAGTCTCAATATTCCTGGATCGCTGACTGTGAACACTGCAACAGGAGTAGGGTTCGAGTCAGTCAATGGCCTACAGTTCTGGCAGGAGAATAACTGGAGTAACCTGGTGGGCACGCCGAACCACTTTGTTTTTGATTCCCAAGATCCTGGTAGCATTGCTAATTTCGGCAATTTATCCGTTGCACCAGGCGCAAGTCTAACACTGTTGGGGGGCAGCGTCCTGAATGCCGGAAATCTACAGGCATCGAGTGGTCAAATTACCGTCGCGGCCCTACCGGAAGCGGGCATGATTCGGATTGGCCAGGTCGATCACCTACTGAACCTGGAAGTTCTACCTGCGCCAACGGCTGAGCTACACCATACAGAAATCAATCCACTTTCCCTACCAGAACTGCTGACTGGAGGCCAGGAACAGGGCGCGACAATGGCACAGGTGAGTGAGGCTGGAGCAATTGTTCTAACTCATTCGCAAGAAGCTCTTACAGATTCGTCCGGTACAACGATTGTTACAGGAGAGGTTGATGCAGGGAGTAGAGAAACTAATGAATCGGGCGGCGAGATTAATCTGGTTGGAGAGCGGGTGATCTTAGCCGATGCCGCCGTTGACGCTAGCGGGAGCAATGGGGGCGGAACCATTCGGGTTGGAGGCGATGTTCGGGGAGAGGGCAGTATACCGAATGCTAGCCAAACCAGAATTGATGCCACCTCTCAGATTCACGCCGATGCAGCAGTCACTGGCAATGGGGGACAGATCATTGTCTGGTCGGAGGAAAGGACAGAAATTGCAGGACAACTCAGGGCCCAGGGCGGTTCCCTCGCAGGCAATGGTGGTTTTATTGAAACCAGCAGTCGCGGTGTATTGTCCATTCTACAAGCCCCCGATCTTTCTGCACTGAATGGTCAGGGGGGAACCTGGCTGATTGATCCAGAAGAAATCGAAATCGTAGAGATTCTTGATTCTGTCCCGCCATCAGGAATTACTCAGATCGAAGCGGACGTGATAGAAGATGCGCTGGCGGGGAGTGGCAGCATTGTTATAGAAACGGATCCGGCGATTCCAGGAGCGGGTAACATTACCTTTAATACCTCAATTCAGCTTGATGCTGTAGAAGTTACAGAAGCGAATTTAACGCTAAATGCAGTCAATGATATTCGGTTGATTGGTCAGGATATCGTCAATCTGGTTCCCGATTTGGCAAGTTTAAATCTGGAGTTCAACGCGGATTTTGACGGAGATGGTTCTGGCAACGTCAGTATTGGCAATGCCTTGATCGATACGGGTAATGGTAACTTTACGGCGACCGGAAATAGTATTAATTTCTTTCAAAACTCTTTAGTTTCCACTGGGGCCGGAACGATTGACTTAACAGCAGTAGCAGTGGGAATTGATAATGTTAATGGGATTACACTAATTGAGAACTCACGGCTATTATCTACCGATGGAGAGATTAACCTGACTGGAACCAGCGATGGTTTGGGCGATAACAATGATGGTATTAGTATTCAGGACTCCCAAATTGAATCCACTGGATCAGGAACTATTTCTCTAGTGGGAACCGGGGGTAACGGCATCAATAGCGAAGGAATTTTAGTTTTTGACAATAGTCTAATCACAGCCAATGACGGTGCAGTTCAACTCGAAGGAACTGGGCGAGGTACAGATTCAAGTCCAGGGATTTTAATTAATTCTGGCGGCAGAATTGAAACCGAGGGAACAGGAGATATTACCATTGATGGTATCAGTGAAGCGGTGGGAACGAATAATGATGGTCTCATCTTGTTTGATCAAGCCCAGATTGAAGCATTGGGCTCAGGGAATATTAATCTAATAGGTGAAAGTGGAGATGGGGCGAATAGTCAGGGGATTACTATTGGCAATGACAGTTTTGTGGAGTCCGATTCTGGCAATATTGCTCTGACTGGAATTACAAACAGTACAGATCAAGGGGATGGGATTGTTCTGAGTAATAGCCGAGTTGAATCCGCTGAAGCGGATATCGATCTTGAGGGGTCAATTACCGAGTCCAATGCGAATAATGCTGCAATTTTGTTGCTGGGGAATGCCCAGATTTTGACAGATGGCCTCGGAGAAATCAATCTTACAGAAACAACGGCAGTAGGGATTGAAAGTTCTGGCATTCAAGCCTTGGGCAATAGCCTAATTCTGAGTAATTCAGGTGCAATTCAAGTCGATGGTAGTCGTCTATTTTTTGGAGAAAATACTCTTATTGCCTCAGACGACGCTGGTGCAATTGACTTAACGGCTGACCAGGAAGTCAGAACTGGACTGATTGATAATTTTGGGGGTGACATTACCCTGACCAGTGATTCGGATGAGATTCTTATTACTGAAGATTTCGATACTTCTGGCGAAGGGGGAACTGATGGAGATCTCACTTTTAATGGTGATGTTCAACTGACTCAGCTCTCAACCACTTTCACGACCGCCGACTCTGGCGAATCTGGAGGAGAAATCAATTTTAATGGGACTGTTAATGGTACGTCTAACACTGGTAATTCTCTGACTTTGGAGAGCGGAACCAGTGATATTCAGTTCAATCAAGCGGTGGGGAATTTGATACCCCTGGGAGATTTAACGATTAACAGTAGTGGTACAACCACCTTCAATGGTGGGGTTAATTCTAACAGTCTTTCAACTAATCCAGGTGGCCTTACACAATTAGCTGGTGATGTAACGACTGCGGGAGAGGTGGGTCAACGTTATGGAGATGCTGTTAATCTGCTGAGTGATCTGACTTTAACCGGAGATGAAATTGACTTTGCTGCTCCTGTGACTGGAGTAACTCAAAACTTGAATATAGCGGCGGATTCAGACCAAACCATTACTCTAGATGGAACAGTTAATTCCAATCCAAATATTCTGGAATTAACCCAGGTAGATCTAAGCTTTCTTCCATCGGATCTCAACACTTTAACCATTGGAGATCAGCAACAGAGCAATCCAGTCGTTCTATCGGGTGATGTGACCTTTAGTGTTCCTACAACTCTTCAGGCAGAGTCAATTAATTCCGCAGGCTTTTCAATCAATGGCGTTAACAATGCCACATTAACTTTAAATGCTCAGAACGATATTGTAACGGGAAACGTGGTTAATTCGGGTCGCTCCGTGACCTTAAATAGTACCGATGGAAATATCGATACCCGTTCTGGTGTGATTGATACTCGTTCTATTGACGCTGATGGAGGTGATGTTATCCTCAGCGCGGGCAACCAAATCTTTGCCGGTGAAATTAATACTAGTACAAGCGCTCCAGAAAATACAGCTCAGTCTGGAACATTGAGCTTCAATTCCAGTAATCCAGTTACCCTATCCGGTGATCTAAATACGAGTGCTCCATCGGGTCAAGCCAATTCTATTGACTTTCAAGCACCAGTGGAAATCGAAACATCAATCACTCTGAATACGGCAGGAAATTCAAGTAGTGGAGCGATTAATTTCAGCAATTCGTTGAATGCGACTCAAGCCGGAGTTGACCTGAATCTAGAGGCCGGTTCAGCCAATATTAATTTGGCCAGTTTTGGGGATACTACACCATTCAATAGCATTACAACTCGCACGGCTGGAACGGTTGTTTTGAATGATGATGTCACTGCCGCTCAAATCCTGGATTTCTCTTTCCCAAGCGAAGTCGTCCTGAACACTGACGTAGCATTAACGGCTCAAACTAGCGGCGCTATTCTATTTAATAGTCCAATTACCGGAGCAGGAAATAGCCTCATATTGAATGCGGAAACCATTGACCTTGATCAGGTGGGAAGTCTGGGAGCAGAGCTATCGGCCATCAGTTTTCAGGGAGAAACATTGAATTTGTCTGGGAATCTGTTCACAAATGACCTAGACTTCGCCAACGTTACCCAGGTGAATGTGTTGGACAACATTACTCTGGATACCAGCAGCAATAACAGTGACCTGCCGCTGACCGCCAACGTCGATGGCCCAGGCAGCTTAACCCTCAACACAGGTTTTGGTAATGTTACCCTCGGAACCATTGGTAGTATTGCCCCACTTCAGGGATTACAGATTGATGCAGGCAACGTCACGGGGGTCGGTTCGATTGCCACTGGAACCGATGGCGTGAATATTGCCGCCTCTGGCTCTACGACACTGAATAATCCTGTGAATTCCTTGGGAACCGTGGATATCAATGCACCAGAGACATTAACCACAGATGGTATTGCTGCCACTGAAATTACCCTGAGTACCCAGGGAGATTTAACAACAGGAAACTTAACGACCTCAAGTGAGGTAGCCGCCGGCAATATTGGCTTAAATGCCCCAACGGGAGGTATCACCACAGGCGACCTGACAGCAGTTGGAACAACCGGAGGAGACATTACAGTTGAGGCTGCGACTACGATTCAAGCAGGACGAATTGATGCCAGTGGTCAGATTGGGGATGGGGGAAATATTACCCTCGATCCGGCTGGCGACGTTGAAGTGGGTTCAATCCGTTCAGAAGCAGGTGGTGCTGGAGTGGGGGGAAATGTTTTGGTCGAATCCACGGGCCAATTTGTTCGGGTTACCGATAGCTTTAACACTCCTTTTGCTCCATCAGGAACCGCTAGCATTTCAACCGCAGGCCCCAATGGTGGCGGTGCAGTGACTATTCGTCACGCAGGAGGAGAACTGGATACCCCTGTGGCCGAATTTGAAGTGGGGAATCCAACCGTTAATGGTACAGCGGCGGCAATTACCACCGGCACAGCAACGGTTAGCAGTGGAACGACATTATCCAACTCTGCTATTGAGGGCAATATTGCCGTACAGACTGACGATCCCCCCTTTACAGATCTACCAGATGACCTGTCTGATGCTGGATTAACGCTTGAAGAAGGCGTTACGGTAGAGCGGGACAGCTTGAGCGAAGACTCAGATGTAGCCGATGACAAGATTGACCTGACTGACAATCCAGAGAAAGCGGAAGAGCTTAAGGTTAATCCCAGTGAGTTATTATCTTCATCGGACTTTGCCTTTCAAAGTGATGATCTGGATATTACTTTGAAATTGCTGGAGAACAGTCGCAATCGGGAATTTGAGGAATATCTAGGAATTGATATCCCGGCTGTGGATCGCCAGTCGATTCAGGAACTCCTCCGGCAGGTAGAAGCGGACACCCAGGAAGTGTATGTGATTATCTATATCGTTGCACGAGATGAGCAATTGGAGATTTTGGCAATTCCTTCATCTGGTGATCCGATTCGTCGTCCAGTACCTGAAGCCACGGCGGAGAAAGTGTTCTCAACAGTACAAGACTTTCAGATCAACATTACCAGCGTTCGCACCCGGAATACCGAGAGCTACATTGCATCCGCGAGCCAACTCTATGATTGGATGCTCAAACCGATTGAATCAGATCTAGAAGAGTTAGGGGCAACCACCCTGTTGTTCTCGCTTGGAGCCGGGTTTCGCAGTCTACCCATTGCTGCCCTCTGGGATGGGGAGCAACATTTAGTCGAGAAATATAAGTACAGCCTCATTCCCACCGCTAGCTTGGTAACCACGGGTTACACTTCCCTGAAAAAAGCAGATGTTTTAGCCATGGGAGCCAGTACCTTCACCAATCAAAATCCGCTGCCTGCCGTTCCGGTGGAGCTTGGCACCATTACAGAACTCTGGCCTGGAGAATCATTTCTGAATGAGGAATTTACCCTGGAAAATCTAGAGGTACAACGTCGGTTGACGGAATACGATATTGTTCACCTGGCAACTCACGCTGACTTTCAGGCAGGGCTACCCCGAGATTCCTACATTCAGCTCTGGGATAAACAGTTGTCCCTAGATGAGCTACCAAGACTCAATTGGGATCAACCCCCCCTGGAATTACTGGTACTCAGCGCTTGTCGGACAGCGGTAGGCGATCCAGAAGCAGAATTGGGTTTTGCTGGTTTATCGGTTCAAGCTGGAGTGAAATCATCTCTGGCCAGTTTATGGTACGTCAGCGATCAGGGAACCCTGGCGCTGATGACGGAGTTCTATGGAGATTTAAGAACGACTTCAATTAAAGCCGCTGCGCTCCGGGAAACCCAGATAGCAATGATTCGGGGGGATGTCCGCATCGAAGCCGGACAGATTCAAACCAATCGAGGTAGCGTCGCATTGCCACCGGAATTGGCAGATCAGCAATCTCAAAGCTTGGAGTATCCTTACTACTGGGCAGGCTTTACGTTAATCGGCACGCCCTGGTAACGGAGACAGAATAGTTGATAGAAACAGCCGTAGGGCACACAAATATCTTTGGCAATAGAAGAAATCTGGCAAGATGATAGAGTGAACTTGAAGGATAAGCAAGTACGTTCAGGTGTTTGAGATGGCTTACTGGCTTCTATTTAACTGCGGATTATTGGTAATCGCCTACTTTCTCGGTTCCCTGGCCACTGGGTATTGGATCGCAAAGGGATTCTACGGAATCGATCTCAGAGAACAGGGTTCAGGATCAACGGGCGCAACAAATGTACTGAGAAATTGTGGCAAATTACCGGCTTTGGTTGTGCTGGCAGTTGATCTTCTGAAGGGAACTGGGTCAGTTACCCTGGTTTATCTTGTCTATGCTCTGCCTTTCAGCCAAAATCTGGCGGCAACGGCGGGCATCACTGATTTGGTTTCCTGGAGTGACTGGATAGCTACACTTGCTGGATTGAAGGCATTAGTTGGTCATACAAAATCCATTTGGATTGGTTTCAAAGGGGGAAAAGCTGTTGCAACGGGCTTGGGCGTTTTATTCGGTTTGAATTGGATTTTAGCCCTGGTGACCCTGGGAATTTTTCTACTTTTCCTGTCAATTTCCCGCATTGTTTCCCTGAGTTCTCTAGCGGGAGCCCTGGGAATTGCAGTATTATTGGTGGCGGCCCATCAACCGTTGTCCTATCAGATTTTCGGAGCGGTTGGAGCTGCCTACGTATTCTGGCGACATCAGAGCAATATTCAAAGGTTATTTCAGGGAACTGAGCCAAAGATCGGTCAGAAGTTACAGGGAGAAGCCTAGTAATTTAACTTCAGCTTCCAATAATGCATCCCTGACGGGCAGGAAGATTGAGGGAAACCTTTGAGACATCAGAAGACCAGGCTACCGCACAGTTTCCATATAGAACTTGGTTAGGTTGAGCGACTAAGTCGGCTGCTTGAACGTCAACTTGAACCGATTCGGTGCTGCTATTAACCGCAACCAGAATAACCTCCTGCTCTAGGGTTCGGGCAAAAACATAGACTAAACCCTCCGCGTAGAGAACCTGATAGGTTCCAGTCCGTAATGCAGGACATCGGTGACGAATCGCAATTAATTGTTTGTGATACTCCAGAACAGCTCGATCCCACTGTTCCTCAGCCGGGAAGCCCCGCCGACAATCCGGGTCATTTTCTCCAGCTAATCCCACTTCATGACCATAGTAAATGCTGGGTGCGCCGGGATAGGTGAACAGCAGCAACGTTGCCAACTCCACGCTAGCCTTGTCCTCTTGAACAATTGAGAGGATTCGGGCTGTATCATGGCTGTCCAACAGGTTAAGTTGGGTGAGCTGAATTTCCCAGGGGTAAAGATTCAAAAGGGACTGAATTTTTTCGGCATACTGGGGAGCATCAATCGGCGGATAGGGTTCATAGGACTGCACTGCGACTAATTCAGGTCGCACGCGATCGCCCCCCGTGAAGGCAATCGTTGGCCCGGTAAACAGATAATTCATCACCCCATCAAATTGGGTTCCATCCAGCCATTCCCGTGAATCTGTCCAAACTTCGCCCACAATATAGGCTTCGGGGTTCACAGCCTTGACCCGTTGGCGAAATTCCTGCCAAAAACCTGGGGTCTTAATTTCAAAGGGAACGTCCAATCGCCAGCCATCAATCCCAAACTGAATCCAGTATTCAGCAATCTCCATAATGTAATCTTTGACTTCTGGATTGTCGTGGTTAAACTGCGGCAAAGCTCGGTTATCGGCCCAACCGACATAGTTTGCGGGTTTGCTACCATCGTAGGCTGATAGGGGCCAGTCTTGAATTGTAAACCAATCTAGCCAGGGAGAATGGGGGCCATTTTCCAAAATGTCATTGAAGAAGAAAAATCCCCGACTGGAGTGGTTGAAGACACCATCCAATACGACCTTAATATGACGTTCGTGGGCGGCACTTAAAAGTTTTTCTAGAGCCAGATTTCCACCCAGAAGGGGGTCAACCTGGTAGTAGTCATGGGTGTGGTAACGGTGGTTACAGGCAGACTGGAAGATGGGGGTGAAGTAGATAGCATTAATCCCTAAATCTTGTAGGTAGTCCAACTGTTCGATGACACCCCAGAGATCGCCGCCTTTGTAACCTTGGGGAGTTGGAGGAAGTTCCCAGGCTTCCCATTTGGGATTGTAGAGCAGGGACTTGGGTGGTTGCTGGCTACGAGCGAAGCGATCTGGAAAAATTTGGTAGAAGATGGCGTGTTTGACCCAGTCAGGGGTTTGGACTTGGATAGAGGTTTCCATGACAGTTGATGAATGGCGTGGTCGAGTCCTGCACGCTTAACAGTTTAGGAGAGATTGGGTTCAGTTGTCTCTGCAAGGACGACTTTAGGATTTTCGATGATTTACCAGAGACAATAACCAAGTTTCAACGCGATCGCCCCAAACGTCCAGAGAGAACTCTGTTTCAGCTTGATGTCGACAGCGAGAGCGATCAATTTGGTCTAGCTTGTTGATGGCAGCAATCAATCCAGCTACACTGTCAGGCTCCACCAACCATCCTGTTTCTCCCTCTCGAATAATCTCCGTTGGCCCGCCCCGGTAATACGCAATCACGGGAACTCCACAGGCCAGGGCTTCGATAGCCACATTGCCGAAGGCTTCTACCCAACGAGGTGTCATCAGCAGGGCTTGGCATTGCCGCAGATGGGCCTGCATTCCATCGGTAGTGAGAAATCCCAGATATTCAATTGGGGCTTTTGGATAGGTTTGCAGAATATTTTGCCAGTAGGGTTCGTCCTGGATTTTGCCCATGATTTTCAGGGGAATTCCAGTTTGGTCGGCAACGGCAACTGCATCTTCCAGGGCCTTTTCTGGGGCAATTCTTCCTAGCCATGCCAGGGCATTTTGGGGATGAGCACAGAATTCGTATCGGGACAAATCAATCCCACTACTCAAACAAACACAGTCCTCTGGAGTAAGGCCAAAGGTTTCAGCTTGGGTTCGGGTATAGAGTCCGATGGTTCCTGATGAATCGGCCAATTGCTGCACCGCCTGATCCATCACCGTTGACAGAGACCCCATACTGACAAAGTGGGCAACTTTGGTTGTGAAAAACGGTGTCAGGTAAAAGGGCAACCAGTCATAGGCAAAATTCAAAATCAAATCATACTGCGATTGTACCTGGCGGGCATATTTCCACATATTTCCTAGCACGGGATCGGGAGATAATGTGATGGGGATGTCTCGTTCCTGGGTTTGGGCGGGAATTTGTAGCTCACCAGAAACGTTGATCAAGCTGACGGTTTTGGGACTATCTTCTGAATCTGATTGAAGCACAGAACCAGCCGGAGCAATGACCGTGATCTGATGGCCCCGTTTTTGTAGAACGTTCACCCAGTTAAGTAAAGTGAGTTCAACGCCTCCACCCAATCCTGAACCCAGTGGCCCCACCGGGGTCGACAGGAAAAGTAGCTTCAGGGTTTTGGAATTTGATGCAGATGAATTTGATGCAGATGAATTTGACATGGAGTTGAAGATGAACCGCAATCAGGTGTGGATCAAAGACCCTGAATTCCTTCGACTTGATTCAGAATTGACCAGGAACGCAGGACTTCTGCAACTGTCCAGGCCTGGGCCGGACAACCCCGAGGTGCATAGGGGGCATCTCCATCGAAAATTTCACTTAAGTTGCCAATGCAATCAGCGGCCAAATGCTCTGCCATCGGAGTAAGAAATCCTCGGGCTTGGGCTGGATTTTGATAAACCCGCAAGTGGGCTAGAACGAATGGCCCGATTAGCCAACCCCAAACAGTACCCTGGTGATAAGCGCCATCTCGTGTCCGTAGATCCCCTTTATAGATACCTTGATAGGCTGGATGATTCGGAGATAAACTCCGGAGTCCATGGGACGTTAGTAGCTCTCTGCTGCAAATATCAATGACTTGACGTTGTTGTTCGAGGTTAAGTAATGGAGCATAGGTCTTTTGGCCAAAGGGAGGCAGAGAAATCGCAAAGATTTGATTGGGCCTCAGAGCCATATCATTACCCTTGGGCGTATCAAGTACGTCGTAGCAGTAACCCATTTGAGCATTCCAGAACCGGGAGAAGCCTCGCGCTGTTTTTTCTGCCAGGAGCTGATACTCTGTGGAGGACTTGCCCAGATGAGTTGCAAACTGCACCATGATTTGCATCGCATGGTACCACAGAGCATTAATTTCTACGGGTTTGCCATGGCGGGGCGTGACAACCCAGCCTTCAAATTTAGCATCCATCCAGGTTAACTGTGTTCCCATTTCTCCCGCGTAGATCAGACCATCTTCTGGATCAAGCTGAATATTGTAGCGAGTTCCACGACGATGCCAGTCAATAATCTCGGCCAAAATTGGGAATAGTTCCTGCAATAATTCGTCATCGCCCGTGGTTTCAACGTAGGCCCGAATTGCCTCAAAGTACCAGAGGGTCGCATCTACTGTGTTGTAATCTGGCGTTTCTGAAGCATCAGGGAAACGATTCGGCAGCATTCCCTGATCAACGTATTGGGCAAAGGTTTTCAGAATCGAGCGAGCCACATCCAGCCGTCCGGTGCAGATTGTTAAGCCTGAAAGACTGATCATGGTGTCGCGTCCCCAATCGCCAAACCAGGGATATCCGGCAATAATCGTCTTACCGTCAGGGTGAGCGGTCGTCGGTCGATCAACGATGAATTGATTCGCTGCTAATACCAGTTGCTGAATCCAGGCAGGGGTTTGATGGCTAGTCGGAGCATTGGCCAAGAGCTGGCGTTCAGTGGTGTGGTAGAGTTTCAAAGCTTGAGTGCCATCCAGTTCAATCTGCGGAATCGTACTCGCAATGAAGGTCACTGACTGCCCTGGTTTCAAAATAGCTCTGAAAGTGGCAGCATGGATATGATCTTCGGAATCATCCAGTCCCCGGCGACGTTCGACAGATAGGTCGAAGCCATAGTGCCAACGTTCTGTTGGAATCGTGATGTCTGGCTGCTGACTGTTGGTGGCCAAGTAGAGGGGCCGCGCCTCTGGAAAAACCTGAATCCGAACCCCTTGCTCAACGGGATCAACGGTGATGGGCCAACCTCGCCCATAGGTATTGTGGTGGTAATCTCGGTAGTTGATCAGGGCTGTGGCACTTAGTTGAAGGGGTTGGGTGGCTCGGTGTAGCGTGTACTGAATATAGGTGGTGTTCTCGCCCTGCTTCATCCAGATGCGTTTTTCCAAAAGGGCATCCGCGCAGGCAAATCGCCAGGTAGGAACCGTTCCATCCAGGGCAAATTGTTCCAAATACTTGAATCCATCTGGGGCTACTTTTTGATCGGCCCAGCGGTTAGCGTAAATGGAAAACACAAGGTTGTTGTAGTGCAGCGTTTCATCCAACTTGACAAAGATCAGAGTACGCCCCAAAGGCGGCTCTAGAGCAGCGACCAATAGACCGTGATACCGCCGCGTTAATACTCCAGCGACAGTGCCGGACGCATAGCCGCCAATTCCATTCGTGACCAACCATTCTAGAGATCCGGCTGAGCTCAGATATGAGCAAACCACTCGGCCAAAATTCAGCATGCTTTGCTCCCTACACCATCTGCCTCATCAAGTATTTTGACGGATGCTAAGAGCTTAACAGCATCAGGTGTATGAGAACCGAATTCTGGGAAATTAGTTTTGAGGAATTCTCTAGGTTGGATTTTGAAGAAAACCTCTAGCTTGCTAGTATTATAGAAGTTTTGGCGGTTTTGCTGGTTCACATCCTGGGCGAATGGTTCACCTAAAGCGAATTGAACTGACAAATTTCAAATCCTTTGGTGGTACAACGGGAATCCCTTTGCTGCCTGGTTTTACAGTGGTTTCTGGCCCCAATGGTTCTGGCAAATCCAATATTCTTGATGCGATGTTGTTTGCCCTCGGATTGTCCTCATCCAAGGGAATGCGGGCCGAGCGATTGCCCGATTTGGTGAATAATTCCCAAAGCCGCAAGTCAACGGTTGAAACTCGGGTAACAGTTACCTTTGATTTGACAGATTTCGAGGGAACTTTACCTGATTTTGATCCCGGCAACAAAAATCAGACAAACGGTCACCAGGATGATTCGGAATTGCAGCCTTCAGAACCCGAACATTCTGAGAATGGGTCTCTAGAAAATAAGTCTCTAGAAAATAATCCTTCAGCAAGTAACGCTTCAGATATTGATCCCAAAAAGGCTGCAACCAACGGCGGAGTAACCCACGAGATTACAACGAATGGAGAAGTTAATGGGACGGAGGCAGAAGCCGCGACGCAACCCACAGAATGGAGCGTCACCCGCAAGCTACGGGTGACCACCCAAAACACGTACACCTCGACCTACTACATTAATGGTCAGCCCTGCACCCAATCGGAAGTCCATGAACAACTGGCAAACCTGCGGATTTATCCAGAGGGATATAATGTGGTGCTCCAGGGGGATGTGACGGGCATTATCACCATGAAGCCGAGGGAACGGCGAGAAATTATTGACGAATTGGCTGGGGTAGCGCAGTTTGACCGCAAGATTAATCTAGCGAAGGAAAAGTTGGACACGGTCAAGGAACGGGAAGAACGCTGCCACATCGTGCAACAGGAATTGGTAATGCAGCGCGATCGCCTGGACAAAGATCGGCTCAAAGCCCAGAAGTATCAGCGATTACGGGACGAGTTACACCAAAAGTCCCAGTGGGAATCGGTGCTGAGTTATCGAAAGTTGCAAAAGCAAACCAGCCGCCTACAGCAACAAATTGAGACCGGGGAGCTTTCCCTCACCGAATTAAACACACAGCTTCAGCATCGAAACGAACAAATTCAGCAGACAACGGCAGCATTAGAAGAACTCAATGCCCAGGTGAAGGCAATGGGAGAAGAAGAATTGATCGCCCTGCAATCCACCCTGGCCACTCAAGAAGCGGAATCTCGCCAATTGCAACAACGGCAGCAGGAAAACCGCACAGCGATTCAGTCGAATGTGACTCAGACTCAGCAGACCCAGACAGCCCTGGAACAGCACCAAAAAAATCTAGAGAACCTGGCCACGGAACGGTTGACCGTGACCCAGAACCTGGAAACCTATCAATACACTCGCAATCAAACCCAGGAGCAACTGAACCAACTGCGAGAATCAGCCAATGCCATAGCCGAGCAAGCCGAAGCTTGGGTACAGCAACAAACGGAACTGCACCGCCGGATTGAAACATTACAAACAGCACTGGATCCGAAACGGGCAGAACAGGCAAAACTGCGGGAGAGAGTCAACCAACTGCAGCAACAGGTTCAGGAACGGCAGTTGTCCCTCAAAGGCGTTCAGGTGAACTTGCACCATCAGCAGCAACAACTCACTCAGCTCACCCCCCAGCAAGATCAGTCCCATCAGCAAATTCAAGCCCTGGCGACGATTGTCAAGACCGCAGAAGAGGAACTACACCTGCAACAGGAAACCCAAACCCGTTTACTGCGTGAACAGCAGGACACCCAACGTCAAATTGACAAGTTAGAAGCTCAGCAACAGGCCCAACAGGAAGCCGCCGGAACCTACGCCAGCAAGGTGATTCTACAAACAGGATTACCGGGAGTCTGCGGTTTAGTGTGTCAACTGGGTCGGGTCGATCCGGAGTATCAACTGGCCCTGGAAATTGCTGCTGGTGGTCGTTTAGGAAATATTGTGGTGGAAGATGATGGTGTCGCTGCCGCAGGAATTGAACTGTTGAAACGGGAGCGGGCCGGGCGGGCAACGTTTTTACCCTTGAATAAAATTCGTCCTAATCGTTCCAACCAGGGGAACCTGGCCATGATGCGTTCTGTGGAGGGTTTGATTGATTATGCGGTGAATTTAGTAGAATGCGATCCTCGCTACCAAGATATCTTTGCCTACGTGTTTGGTCAGACCATGGTGTTCCGAACACTAGCAGAAGCCCGACGGCAGTTGGGCAAGCATCGAATTGTTACTTTGGAGGGAGAACTGTTAGAAGCCAGTGGAGCCATGACCGGGGGCAGTCAGAAAACCCGTTCCGCCCTGCACTTTGGGACTGCCGACACCAGCAGTTCAGAAGTCCCCCAGGTAACACGGTTAAAGCAACGGTTGTCAGAAATCGAACGCATTCTAGAACGCTGCCTGATGGCGATGGAGGCAGCGAGTCGAATTGTCAAGCAACGCTCTCAGGAGTTAATCGATCTGCGCCAAACCCAGCGGGATGCCGAACAGCAGGTTACTCAACTGGAATCCCAGATTCGGCAATTAACCGAACAACAAACCCAACTCCAGAGCCAACTGGAGAAGAACGCCCAGGAACTCAGCACCAGCACCGCCCGATTGGAGTTACTCGAACAGGAAATTCCCACCCAAGAGGCAGCGTTAACTCAAGATCGAGCCACCCTGGCCCAGTTAGAAGAAACCCATCGCCATACTGAATGGCAGCAGTTACAGGCCACCCTCCGAACCCAGGAAACTGAACTCCAGCGCCAGGAAAGCCGCGTGCGGGAAACCCAGCAACGATTAACCAATCTGGACAACCAACAGCGTTCCCTGGAGGAAAAAATTGCAACCGCTCAAACTCAAATTACCAACTACCAACAACAGGCCGGAACCCTGAGCCAACAAGACAGCGAACTGCAACGCCATTACACCGAAATTCAAGCTCAAATTGCTGCAACCCAAACCAATCTGGCCCAGGTAGCCGCTCGCATGGGAGAGGAAAAGCAACGACGCGACCAAACCGAAGCCAATCTCAGAGAGCAGCATTTAGCCAAGCAACAGGCCGAATGGGAAATTGAGAAATTACAACAAACTCAGGCAGAACGACGTGAGCAAATTGTCGGCCTCCAGGAACAACTGCAAACCGCCGCCGCAGAGCTACCCGACCCGTTGCCGGAAGTGCCAGAAACCACTGACTTGGGAGAACTACAAAAGGAATTGCGATCTATCCAGAAGCGGATGGAATCTCTGGAACCGGTTAATATGCTGGCTCTGGAAGAATTTGAGCGCACCCAGGCCCGTTTAGATCAACTGAGCCAAAAACTCTCTACCCTGGAAAGTGAACGGACGGAAATTTTACTGCGAATTGAAAACTTTACCACTCTGCGACGACGGGCCTTTCAGGAAACCTTCGATGCGGTGAATCAAAACTTCCAGGTAATTTTTGCTGAACTCTCTGACGGAGACGGTTACCTGCAAGTCGATGATCTGGACGATCCGTTCAATAGTGGATTAAATCTAGTGGCCCACCCGAAAGGGAAACCCGTACAACGCCTGGCTTCAATGTCTGGAGGGGAGAAATCCCTCACCGCCCTCAGCTTCATTTTTGCACTGCAACGTCACCGTCCTTCGACATTTTATGCCTTTGATGAAGTCGATATGTTCTTAGATGGAGCAAACGTAGAACGATTAGCTAAAATGATCAGAAGGCAGGCTGAACAAGCTCAGTTTATTGTGGGCAGTTTGCGTCGCCCAATGATGGAAGCGTCCGAGAGAACCATCGGGGTAACTCAAGCCAGGGGAGCTTACACTCAAGTTCTAGGAATTCGCCTTTGAGATTTCCTTGAGAAAATTCCCTCAAAATATTGAGGATTACCTGATTCGGCCTCTGTAGACTATTATGTATGTTTAATTGCTAATCGCATCTAAAAATCTCTAAAGCATGACTCCTGAAACCGCTCTCCAACGTTCTGAGATTCTCGGTACCCAAGTAATTACCCGCGACAAAGCGCAGCGCCTCGGAATTGTCAGCCAGTTGTGGGTGGATGTAGATCGTCGTGAAATTGTTGCCCTCGCCCTGAGAGATAATCTATTAGCAGTCGCTGGAATTCCTAAATTTCTCTATCTCGAAGATGTGCGTGAGATTGGAGATGTGGTTTTGGTAGATGATGAGCGAGTGATCGAGGATGATTTCGACACCGAAGCCTACAGTACTTTGATCAATAGCGAAGTCATTACCGAAACGGGTGAGCCTCTAGGCCGGGTTCGGGGTTTTCGATTTAATACAAAAGACGGTACGTTAATTTCAATAGTGATTGCCTCAATTGGACTCCCTAGAATCCCAGAACAAGTCATCAGCACCTATGAGCTTTCCATTGAGCAAGTGGTTAGCAGCGGCCCCAATCGTTTAATTGTGTTTGAAGGGTCAGAGGAGCAACTGCAACAACTCAGCGTTGGCGTTTTAGAGCGGTTAGGATTGGGAGAAGCCCCTTGGGAGCGGGAAGATGAAGGGATGTATTACCCACCAACGATTAAGCCTGCAAACCAGTTGGGAACGGGGGTGACTCAGAGTGCGCCGCCGCCGGAGCGCCGCCAGCCTGCTCAGGACTATCGCCAACCCCCAGTTCGGGCCATCGAAGAAACCTGGGAAGAGGAAGAAGAATGGCAAGAGCCAGAACCCCTACAGCCGCCTTTGCCACTGCAACAGCCTGAGCCTGCCTACAACGACTATGAAGAGGACAACTGGGGCGATATTGAGGAAGAAGATTACGAACAGCGGCCTCGTCTAAGAGAATTTCAGCCTGCGGAACCTGCCTATGAGGAAGTTGGCTACGCAGATTATGAGGAAAGTTCTAGCGCCGATACTGATCCCTGGTCAGATGATGAGACCCCCAAGCCCTATAAGCCTCAACCTGAAAATATTCCTGAGAAAACGAAAATTCCTGAATACGAGGAAGAACCCGGTGGGTATTAATAGAAACGCAGACAAAATACGGTAAGCTAGACAGTAAATTTCAATCCAGACCTGCCATGCTTTGGTCGAATCGAAAGCTCACTCAGACTGTTAATTTTACAGAGGATACAGCCGACCAAACTCTGTTAGAAGCAATCGAGCAAGAGCTAACTTTGTCTCAATACCAAACCTTTGGAAATCTCTGCAAGCAAGCTCTGTGGCAATTTCTGACTCTGTCAGGAAATACGGCTCCAGCAGCGCCGACTCAAGGTAGAGGTTTGGAGGATCAGGTCTATCAACTGCAACAGCAGCTTTCTCAGTTAGAGAATAAACTGTTGGCTGAAGAATCCAATCGTTTTAGTCAACTTCAGCAGCAACTCAGTCAGATGACCCAACAAATTAATCAACTTCAGGGATCGATTAACCACGCAGCAATGGCTCCTATCGCGGCTCAGAATTCCTATGAATCTTCAGAAGTGACTGAAATCCCTGCTGAGACTGCTCCTCCCATTGAACACGACGATCCGGTTCTGGCCCGTCTGAGTGCTCTAGTTGATGATTTCTAGCGATGAAACCTAAAATCACTCATCTGATCTATGACCTGGACGGTCTCCTGCTCGACACTGAACCGCTCCACGCAAAAGTCAATCAAATGTTGGCCAATCGTTACGATAAGGTCATTGACCCAGAACTGATGAGTCAGTTGCGGGGCCGAAAGTCCCACGATTCAGCCGGGCTAATCATTGAAACGCTGCAGCTACCGATTAGCGTTACTGACTATTTGAAGGAAAAAGACGCGATTATTTATCAGTTTTATCCTAACGTTCCACCGCTACCAGGAGCTGTAGAATTAACGCAGCATTTGGCCAGCCATCAAATTCCACAGGCGATCGCCACTAGCTCCAGCAGTCGTCCTTTTGCAGAAAAGACCCAAAGTCATCAGCAGTGGTTTTCTATTTTTCAGCAGATTGTCCGAGGAGATGATCCTGAGCTGAAACGCGGAAAACCAGCACCCGATATTTTTCTGCTGGCTGCTCAGCGCATGGGCGCGAATCCAGAAAATTGTCTGGTGTTTGAGGACGCCCTGGTGGGAATGAAGGCCGGCAAGGCGGCTGGCATGTCTGTGGTTGCCGTTCCAGATGCAGATGCAGATCGGCAACTCTATGGCGACGCGGATCAGGTTCTAGATTCCCTAAAACAATTCAAGCCGGAGCAGTGGGGCTTACCCGAACTGACTCCGGCTTCTTTGCACTCATAACAACCTGAGTATTCAGACCCATTAAGCCCTTGCTCGCTTCAGTGTTATCCCCAAGCCCGCCAAAACGCCTAGGGCTAGGACAGAAGTTGTTTCAGGAACAGCAGGGATATCTTCCTGTAGCAAAAGAGTTGCAGACCAGCTTGTCTGGCCTGTGGGCGTATCCTGGGCTGTAAAGTCACCCTCAAAGATTTGAGTGGGCTCATCAATGAACACCCCGGTAAAAACGCCTTCAAATGCATTACCGCTTTGACCCAGCTCAAAGGTACTCAGGTCAAAAACGAGCTGCTCTGAGCCAGTTCCAAGGGTGATGAATGACGCTATGGGATCAGCCGGAAGCAATGGAACATCCTGAATACTACCAACTTCACCGTCGAATATTGCAAAATCTCCGGTACTGGCTCCGACAAGGAAGTTGTCACCCAAGAAATCAATTTCATCTAGGCTGACCTCGGCGAATCCGTTGATATTGAGGATGCCCTCAGCAGCCCGCGCTCCCCCCATCATTCCCAGGACTGCGATGGAACCCAAAGTCCCTAACAGCAAATGGTTAAGAATGTTAGTCATGCTGATTCTCCTGATAGTAGTGCACTTTTCTGAGACAGATGACCCTGGCCAGTGTCGAACTTAGCAATATTAGGTCAGTATGCCCCATGTATCCTGCCCCTCACAATCCGCAAGTTGAATCTTTATAGACTAGCACACCTCACTGATTGCACTAAAGGAGTATTCTGATAAGATTAAGGATTTGAGAGAGGTTGAATGACCCACGAAAGCCCATCACAATCCTACCCAAAACCAACCTATCTGATTGGGGATCAGATCACACAGCAATCCTTTCAAATTATCGATCAAGAGATTGGTCGACATCACTTTTCTCAGGCAGAATACGCCATCGTTCAACGAATAATTCATGCCACTGCGGACTTTGAATTTGCCGAGTTAGTTCAATTTAGTTCGGGGGCAATTGCAGCCGGAATCTCTGCGATTAAACAAGGTCAACCGGTGATTACAGATGTCAGTATGGTAGAGCGAGGTATTGCAGGAATGATGGCAAAAACCTTTAAAAATCCCGTGATTTCCGCCATTGAATGCGCCAAAGCTCCACTTCCTGGAAAAACTCGCACAGCAACTGGAATGATGAGGATTGCGACAGAATATCCCCAGGGAATTTTTGTGATTGGAAATGCACCCACAGCCTTGCTAGCCCTCTGCTCAGAAATTCAACAGGCTCGAATGGCCCCAGCCCTGGTAGTGGGTGTTCCAGTGGGATTTGTTTCTGTTGTCGAGTCGAAGGCAGCTCTAGCGGCAACATCAGTGGCTCAGATTCGAGTTGAGGGCCGAAAAGGTGGATCGGCTGTGGCGGCAGCGATTATCAATGCTTTAATCAAGTTGGCCTGGCAGGAGACTTGACCTGTATCACTTTTGCTGTTGGGAAAATCTGTTCTAGAAACCGCCTAGGCTCCAGAGCTGTTCTGATAAACTGCCACTTGTTCTAGGGTTTTATCCAGCAAAAGATTGCCGAGTGAATCCGATGGATAGGACTCTATAACGTGCAAGGCAACATCAAGGGCAAAACCCAGTTGATTGTCCAGCAGTGCAAACACCCAGAGGCTGAAATAGTCCCGCAAATCTGCACCGACTGAGTTGAGATGTTCGATGGTTCTCAGATATCTAGCTTCCAAAGCCGTAGGGCTGACAGGTAATGCTTCAAAATTAATAGCTTGATTCTGAGGTTGGAGCTGCCGATTTGCTAGTTTCTGGCGGGTGCTCTGCTTGATTCTGGGAAAGCCACCATTCTGGAGCTGAATATCTGACAGCCAAAATCCCTGTTTCAATAGAGCACTGTGAGTTTCGTCAAAGGTATTTTCTCCCTGGTAAAAAGGGACTACACCAGGCTCAATATCAATGGCCAACATTCGGTCGCGGATGGATTGATCAATGCTGAGAAATAAATCCAAATCCTTGCCCTGGGAGTCTAGCTTGAGCCAGTCAATGCCATGGATTCCCAGATCTTTAACCACTGTATCCAAACGGGTGGCTGGAAACTGAGTTTGGTCAATCACCTCAAATGTTTCTGTGAAAGTATAGTGCTGACAATACTCAAAATCGGGTTTGAGAGTACTGGAGCAGTAGGGATAGGAAGTCAGAAAAAAATCAACCTGATCTGAGAAACCCTCAGTAACGATTTTTTTGATCAGTGTGAAGGTTTGGAAACTATAGGCATTCTCTTCGTTTAACGCTCTAGCGTCGGGGTCAAAGCCGACGTAATTGGAGAATGGGGCAATCTTTTGCCAGAGAACAGGGGGTGCACCTGATGCCCCAATATCGACCAGAACGAAATTCTTTTCCTGCAAGATCGACGTATCCGAGAGTAATTCGTGCAGCACTAAACCGACTCCATAAAACGCTGTAAACCTGAAAAGGGTGGGCAGTGCCCACCCTTGATCTAAAGGGATAACGAGTTAAATTGTCAAAACTCTCGTCCCACTCAATGGATTAACTGCCAACTTACAAAACGGGCGCAAAACGCTCTTTTTCAGGGACTTCCGTGTATTCAGCCACAATCTGGCGGAACTCTTCGCCATCCATTGTTTCCTTGTCGATTAGCAGATCCACCAGACGATCAATGACTTCACGATTCTCTCGAACAATTTGACAAGCCGCCTGATGACAGTGTTCAGCAATGTGACGCACCTGAGCATCGATGCGAGATGCGATTTCGTTGGAGTACTCCGTACGGGTTGCAAAGTCTCGACCCAGAAATACCTCTCCCTGCTGGGATTCGAGGGAGACTGGCCCCAAATCTGACATCCCATAGCGAGTTACCATCTGACGGGCCATCCCTGCCACCTGCTGTAAGTCTCCGCCTGCACCTGTAGTGACTTCCGCATCGCCAAAGATCACCTCTTCGGCAGCTCGACCTCCCATCGCACCTGTGATTCGGGCCAGGAGTTGTGCCCTAGACACTAATCCCTGATCCTCATCCGGCGTAAACCAGGTCAAACCTTTCGCCTGTCCGCGAGGAATCAGGGTAACCTTCTGAACCGGATCGTGATCTTTAACCAATGTTCCCACAATCGCGTGACCTACTTCGTGGTAAGCAATCAAACGCTTTGTCTTACCATCCAAGAGGGGAGTCCCTTCCATTCCTGCAATCACTCGGTCAACCGCATCATCAATTTCCCGCATCGTGATTGCTTCCTTGCGGCGGCGAGCGGTCAAAATTGCGGCTTCATTCAGCAGGTTGGCCAGGTCAGCACCCGTAAAGCCAGGAGTTCGACGGGCAATGGCATCCAGAGAAACTTCATCATCTAGCTTCTTGTTGCGGGCGTGAACTTCCAGAATGGACAAGCGACCCTTAATGTCTGGCGCATCAACTGTAATTTGTCGATCAAATCGTCCGGGTCTCAGCAAGGCAGAATCCAGAACATCCGGACGGTTTGTTGCAGCGATAATAATGATTCCAGCATTACCCTCGAAGCCATCCATTTCCGTCAGGAGTTGGTTCAAGGTTTGTTCCCGCTCGTCATTACCGCCCCCAATTCCTGCACCCCGCTGACGGCCAACAGCGTCGATCTCATCAATGAAAATGATGCAAGGAGCAGTCTCCTTTGCCTTCTTAAACAGGTCGCGGACGCGAGACGCACCCACACCGACAAACATCTCCACAAATTCGGAACCAGAGATGCTAAAGAATGGCACCCCTGCTTCCCCAGCGATCGCCTTGGCAAGCAGTGTCTTACCGGTTCCAGGAGGGCCAACCAGTAGAACTCCCTTGGGAATTCGTGCTCCGACAGCAGTAAATCGTTCGGGCTTTTTCAAAAAGGTAACAACTTCTTGCAGTTCCTCTTTGGCCTCTTCTACGCCCGCTACGTCATCGAACAAAACTCCAGTCTTCGCTTCCATGGAAAAGCGAGCTTTTGACTTTCCAAAATTCATCGCCTGACCAGGGCCACCCGCCCCACTGTTGGAGCGACGGAAGAGAAAGAATAAACCTGCAATTAACAGGATGGGGAAGACTAGATTCCCCAGGAGTCCCCAGATTGCACCATCATTACGAGGAGGATGGGTATCAAAGCTGATATTGGAACTTCTCAAACGGGAAATCAGTTCTGGGGCACTACCGGGCAGATCAACCCGTAGCCGTTGAACCCGATCTGCCAATTGTGGGTCAGTGGCTTCCACAATTGCTGTGCGACCCCCATCGTAGAGGTCTACGCTGGTCACTCGACCCGCGTCTAAATAGTCCAGGAAGCGGCCATAGCTCATGCGAGTACTTGCAGTGTTGTTCCCCATTTCCCCGGTAGCTGGAGCAAAGGCTCCTTGCCACAAGAAGAAGGTAATGACCAGTGCAGGTAGAGTCCAAAGAATTACGGTTCTCCAAGAAATTTTCATAAACGCCTATTTGCTCTGTTTTTGTGAACACTTTTTATGAAAAGCAGTACATGCACTCTGTATAAATGAGTGCGAATCGTCAAGCCAATATTCATAATCTTAACTAAATTTAACGTAGTATCTCCCCCTCAAGCAACTCCCTTGCCGATTCCCTTTGCAAGTGGGGTCTTGGCCCATGTTGTGATTGATTCAGTTTTGCTATGCTATCGGGTAACAGATGTTCGCTTGGGGTAGAGCAGTCTTGATAGGTGATGGAGCCGACCATGTTCCAGTTCATGGGGATGTCCCCACACGTTAAGCAAGGCTAAGATTGTTTGTAGAATTGTCTAAGGAAGAACTTTGGCAGTCCGCTGGTACAGCAGGTGCGGGTGGCTCTGAATGTCGGTGGATAAATGTCGGTGGATAAATGTTCTGTGGAAAATGTCAGTTGATAAGGGGTTCATTAGTTTTCTCCAACATGCTAGAGGAAGGATCAACTATGCCAGACAATCAAGATAATTTGCGAGAGAGCGTCGCTAAGCAGTTCTTCGAGTCCTATGATAGACAACTGCTCGATTCCCTACGCGAACCCAAGTCAAGGGCAAGTCAGATGAAGAATCTCAGAGCCATGCCGGGTCAACCTCAACGTTCCCCGTCTAAACCTAAGAGCTCTATCAACCTCTCTGATCTGGAGGAAGCGATCGCGGATATCGACTCCTTTCTGGGAGAAGAGGAATCATCTCAGGAAACGGGATCTCAGGATTCTATCTCTTCCCAGGAAATGTAGCACCTCTGCGGGTGAACTTCAATCGCCTTATCAGGTGAAGCAAGCCATAGGTTACTTGTCATAGTCTAGAGCCATGCAAATGATAACTTCCTATGAAAGCAGTAACCTCTACCTTCTCTCCAAGACCTAAAGCCTCACAGTCTGGTTTTACGCTTACAGAAACGACTGTCGTTGTTGCTATTATTGGAATCCTGGCTAGTATTGCAGCACCAGGTTGGCTAGCATTTAACAGTCGTCAGCAATTGCGAACAGCCAACAGTCAGGTTTACCAAGCCATGCAACTAGCTCGTAGTAATGCCAGGCGGGAAAAAGTTACCTGGCAAACCAGTTTCCGAGAGCAAGAGAACAGGGTTCAATGGGCTACACATCCTGCTGATGGAATACCTACCCAATGGGAAACTCTACCCAGTGGTGTTCAGCTTGATTTAGAAGAAACGAGTTTTAGGAAGGCGAGTAATGTTTATCGGGCTCGCTTCAACTACCAGGGCTGTCCCGTTGATGGAATTGATAACGAATGTACCCAAACCTCTCTCAGGGCAAAGGGGCGAGTCACCTTGAAGCATAAACATCTCGGTGAGCGTCGCCACTGCACATTTATTTCAACCCTTTTGGGTGCAATCTGTACGGACATTTACACATCTGCTCGTCAAGCCTCCGGGCAGGCGTGCTATCGCAGTTAACAGATCGTTTCGAGAAGCAATATTCGAGAGACAATAACTGTTAAGAATGCCGCTTAACGGAGCGCAGACCTACTATCCCAAACAGACCTAGTCCAAGCACAATACCAGGCTCCGGAGTTGAACCGATCCGAGGATCGACAGCGGCAGCAGTGAGTTGAGCATAAAGTAAAGCATCCACCGTTTGTTCCTCCGGCAAAACAAATTCATTCAGAATCGTATTGCCATCATCATTGGAGAACCCAATCAGTTGTAAAGTATAGTCAACTCCATCCACTGTAAAGGTATCATCTGTCTCTCCTTGGGCAGCAAAGCTCAGAGTGTCTGCATCGAGGACAGGATCGCCAGTTTCATTCGGAGTCTGAAGAATATCGAAGTTGTAGCTGAAGGAATTACTAACTGTCAAAGGATCAGAAAAAGTCAGGGTAATTTCTAAAGGGAGATTATCAGAATCGAGGTTATGACTGCCCTGTATAACCTCTCCGTTGCGGTAGGTCAGTTGGCCGACAGCAAACTGCTGATTAATCTCGGTGGTAAAGCTCCTGCCATCATATTGCAAAAAATTCCTGAATGAACCTTCTGTAGGCTCTCCCCAGGTTACACGGTTACTCGTACCGCCGTTTTCATCAGATAGGTCAGCTCCGAATGTTCCCGGGAATAGCTGCAACGAACCAGAGGAGTTCCCTGCAAAGCTAACGGCCTGAACTGAACGAGATAAGCCGATAACAGAAACAGCAGCCGTGAGTAATGTCCAGGTTGCACATTTGACACTGAAGGTCTTAAACATTAGTTAATACTCCCTAGCTTTCATAGAGAGTATATCACTTGAAAATCACAAAAATACTTATAGCATTTCTAATGCCGCTAGAGCATAGGAGACGGCCGCATGAGGTGCCATTACCGCTCCAGTCTGTACCCTACACAATTTAAAACGCTATGTATCAATCTCTTGGAAGAGGGTTGAAAAGCCGGATTCTATCGGTTGAGTTCACGGCCTTGAATTACTAGATTAAGGATAGGGATTTGAACAAAAATCTAACGTAATGACAATAATTTAAGGATATTAGCAAAGCAACCTGAGACTTCGACTACGGAAAATGATTGTTTTGCTGATTTTGTAGAATCTAGATTTTGTAGAATCTATACTTATAAAGTCAGCCACTCCAAAAATGGAGAAAATTCAAAAAGAATCTGGAAATTCATAGAATATTATCTATATTGAGATGTATAGCAATCCTGAATCAATCATGAAAAGTACTATGGAGGGGTTTGGGGACTTTCCAAGAAGGGGTCACTGCCCCCTGCACCCCTTTTCACGAATGATTTGTGACTGCTATAGAATGCTCATGGCCCGCTGAGCAGGTTACATCAGAAAGGTGTACCCACTGAGAGAATCATTGATTAAGAAATAGAAAACATGGCAACGAAACTAATTCGACTTCAGGATGACACATTGGTTGAGGTGGAGATCGCCTCCGATGCAACTGAACCCGTCTCAGGTGTAACGGCCCGACGAGTCAGCTCGGCCCTGAAAAATTTAACGCCTCTTTTGGTCAAAACCTGTGAAACTGTTGTTGCTGCTTTGAAAGAGGTTAGAAAAACTGCTAGAGTCGATACGGCGGAGGTCGAAGTGGGTCTCAATTTCGAGGCGGAGGGCAATCTTTACATCGCCCGCTCCAAAGCTGGTGCAAACTTGAAGGTGAAGTTCATACTTAAAGATGGGGAGTCATTTGGGTGAATTTTGTCGGTCGTAAGATACAACCGGGAGGGGTGTTCCTGGTTAATGATGGCCAGATTGCGGGAGATTTTGGTACGGCTTTCGTTATTCATCAAGATGGAGCAGCCGCCTATCTGTTGACCTGCGCCCACGTTGTCCGATACGTTGAGCCTGAAAATTTGCGGGTTGGGGGGTGTCGAGCCACAGTTGTTGCCGAGGGAAAGGAAGGTCGAGATCCGGACTTGGCTGTACTGCGGGTTGAGGAGTTGAAGGATAAGCCCTGCTGGACGCTGAAGATTCCCCAACAGAACAAGATCTCGTTCAGTACAGAAGGGTTTTGTCGAGAAGGAGAGGAGTTTTACCAGAGAAAACTCATTGGTAAATTGGGCGAACGAATCCCCATCGTTGATCGAGAGGGGAGAAAATCGTCCTACGGCTGGGATTTAGATATTGAAAGTAAACGAACCCTGCGTCAGGGAAACAGTGGTTCACCAGATTGGGATCGAAAGCGTGGATGCGTTCTGGGAGTAGTGAGCCGCCGCCAAATTCAAGGCCACGAAGGGTTTGCTATCTCTGTTGAAGCACTCCAGGAAATCTGGCCAGAGATGCCCGCTGACCTGATTCAAAATTCATCCAGCAGTTTTCCAGCAGGGAAGCTTGCGGTTGGTCTTGGGGGCGCGATCTGTCTGGCGTTGCTTGTGGTGAGGCCGCCCCAGAATTTTTGTCCAAAGGCATCATTGTCTGCAACGGATGAATTTCAACAACCGTCGTCTAGCTTTACCGATACAGTACGTATCGGGGGATCGACCAGTATGGTTGATCTCAACCGGGAGCTAGGGGAGCAACTCAATAATCAATATCCGGGAATAGACGTTACGACTACGGCAAGTAGCTCAGGGGCAGGACTACGGAAATTAAAAGAAGGCAATGTAGACATCGCCGCGATTTCTGGAGGGGTCAGCAGTGAAGAATTACAGCAAAATGATTGGAAAGCATTTACGATTGCGCCGGCACCGATTGCCGTTGTTATCGGTTCCTCGAATCCCTATCCCAAGAGAAAGGGGCTGACAACTCAACAAGTTCGAGACATTTACACTGGAGAAATCACAAACTGGTCGCAGTTACAGCCGGATCGTCCTGAGCCGATTCGTGCCATCAATCGCTACATTGACAGTGGGACTCGCGGAGAATTTCAGAAGGAGGCCCTGGGCGGGGATAATTTTGGTCTAAAGATTGAAACATGGCCGAGGGATGCGACTACCGAAGTGTTAAGAGTTCTAGAGAAGGATGGCATCTACTACGCCGCCTGCCATCAAGTTGCCAATCAAAGATCCTTTGCTCGAATTCTGCCTATCAATGATCAGTTTCCCGCCGATGAAAATTATCCCTACAGTCGCAGTTTGAAATATGTTTACAGCGTAGATGGTCATCAGCAACCTTCTGAAAAAGTTGCAGCATTTCTGTGGTTTGTTGATTCTAAAGCAGGCAGAGAAATTATTAGCGACGTTCTCTCAGCAGATGAAAATTAGTCAGAGACGAGACGTCACCTAGCTGGAACCTGACTGGGATTGGTGAAAGATGCATCTTCAGAACGGGCCGGTGGACGAAAATACGGGTTCGGATCTTCTGCAATCCATCCTAATTCTGAGTTGTAACGAATTTCAAAATGCAAGTGGGGTTGATCACTATCAGGTTCTCCCGTTGTTCCCACTGTGCCAATCGTATCTCCCTGGCGAATTCTTTGCCCGGTTTCCACCCTCAGACTTTCCAGATGGGCGTAGCGAGTTTGGCGGCCGGAGGCATGATTGATCACTACCAATTTGCCATAGTTGCCCCGATCTCCTGCAAAGGCAACAACTCCTTCCCCTACAGATAGAACAGGAGTTCCAATCGTTGCATCAAAGTCAATCCCACTGTGAAACACTACAACCTTACGAATGGGATGCAGTTGCCAGCCGTAGCTCATTTGAGTTGACGCTGGCTGGGCCAGGGGATAGCCCGTTAGAACATTATCCGCCGGCGAGGCAGGTTGATTCGGTGTCCAATTCACCCCTGGAATAAATACAATCTCGGCAGGGGGCTGACAACCATTCGCTTCAAACATCACATCCGCTCGCGCACCATGGCGCTCGGCTAGCTCCCGCCAGGTAGTTCCGGGTGCAACTTCAACCGCAATCCCATTGTAGGGAGGAACCACAATTTCTGCACCAACCGGAAACCCTTCCTGACGTAAATTCGGATTCATTCCCAGGAGGGTAGCTGGAATTACGTTGTATTTTCGAGCAATACTCTCCAGGGTTTCTCCTGCTGTAATGCGATGACGCGTAAGTCGATCCAGGACAGGTTTCGGGCAAGCGGTCTGTGCTAACACTGCGTTGGTCGAAGCATAGATCGCCGTTGCCGATCCAAGCGCTAACCAACGGAAGAGTTGGGCTAGGCTTATCCCTAGCATACAACTTAGACTGGCCAATCGATGTGAGTCGATTTGAAACCGCAAATTTGCCATCAGATTCAGAAATCTCAAGAATTTGTGAAATCGGTTAACTGAAAATTGACACCCTTTCAAAGGCTACTCTGTCCATTCTAGCGATGTCAGCGTGTCAACATACGTGATATTCGATTGTCAGATTTTAGGTTAAATTGAAATATGAGAAGGTTCATCTTGCCATTGTCTTTATCCAAGACGTTGCGACAGAGGTTGAGGTTTCTGTAATCTTTCGAGCATAATGGACATTTCTTCACCCCTTGATTAACGGAGTTTCAGAAATCGCCGCCCCTAGGTTCCAAATTATTTCGATACTCTAGTTCAGACACAAATGGACTTATCTTTTAAGCAATTGACAATTTACCTGGCCCTGCTTTCAATTGGAGGGGGTTCAGGCTGGTTGGGCAGTCGATATCTGCAAGATCGCGCTCAGGCCGAGAAATCCCCTGCCGTTCCAGTCGTTCGCTCATCCCCGTCCAATCCATTGCCGGCCATTCCAGAAAATCGGGCCAGCGAGCGTACCAGTCCCAACTTTATTGCAGAGGCGACAGAGAAAGTCGGTGCTGCTGTAGTTCGAATCGATGCCACCCGCAAGGTTGCGAAGGACGATTCGGGAGCACTGAATAATCCCCTGTTGAAGCGGTTCTTTGGCGATCGCCTGCCGGAACGCAACGAGAGAATTCGTCAGGGCACGGGTTCAGGGTTTCTCTTGAGTGAAGATGGCCGCCTGATTACTAATGCCCATGTGGTGAATGGAGCAGAAACAGTACAGGTTACCTTGAATGATGGTCGGAGCTACCTTGGCAAGGTAAAAGGCATTGATGATCTGACCGACGTTGCTGCCGTCAAGATCGACGTAAAGGAGTCCTTGCCTGCCGCACCGATTGGCCGTTCAGACAATATCATTCCGGGGCAGTGGGCCATTGCAATTGGCAACCCATTGGGTTTGGACAATACTGTCACGATTGGCATTATTAGCGCGGTGGGGCGCTCTAGCTCCCAGGTTGGGATTCCAGGGAAACGAGTGCGGTTTATCCAGACCGATGCAGCGATCAATCCATGAAACTCCGGTGGGCCGCTGCTGAATGATCAGGGAAAAGTGATCGGTGTGAATACCGCAATTCGAGCTAATTCCCAGGGATTGGGGTTTGCGATTCCCATCGAAACAGCATTACGAATCGCTGACCAGCTATTTGAAAAAGGTAAAGTTGATCATCCCTTCCTCGGTGTTCAGATGGTTGAACTGAATCCTACGATTCAAGAAGAGATCAGCGAACAGATTGGGGTAGAACTAGCCCAGGATCGAGGTGTTTTGGTGGTACGAGTGGTTGAAAACTCTCCTGCCCTTAAAGCTGGTCTACTTAAGGGAGATATTCTACAGAAAGTTGGGGGCCAAGCAGTTAGCACTCCCTCTCAAGTCCAGGAGCAGGTTGAAACCTACGCGGTTGGAACAGAAATCGAGCTGGAAATTAACCGGGGAGGCGTGGTACAAATGCTAAAGGTCAAGACGACTAGTTTTCCAGGATCAGCCCTAGCGGGGGAAAATTAGCTTGAAGCAAAAGCTTAAAATTAATAGTCTGGAATGATAGTTTAAAACAACTACTAACCCTATCTATCCGATTTTAACTGTCGGCAGGATCTGGGCGAGAATGGACAGAGCCAACCTGACCAAAGGTTGAATCCAGGTGCATTCGTTGCTCCATCTGCCGAAGGAAATATCCTGTCATCATTGCAGAAGCTAGGAGACCTGCCAGATCATCTCGATTCGCTGTGATCTGGACATCAAAGCCGTCGGCTGGCAAAACCCCAATCAACCCCTGAACATTCTTAGAGATGATTTCCTTAATCTCTGGACTTGCAGATTGAGCAACCTGAGCCAGAACATCAGGATGCTGATGCTGTAAGTAGCTCAGAAGAGGGTTATCAGAGGTTTCAACATCATTCGATCTCAAGAAATCGGGGTTAAAAGCCATGTGGTGCGTTTGAATATCTAGCCATGCCCCTCTAGTGTATCGTATGAACTGTTGTCTGCAAGTCCCCAGGTAAGTGACCAATGACAATTCCATCACTAAGCTACAATTTGAGTACATTCGCTAAACAGGTTGGTATGGTTAGTTTAGAACCCTCGTCACAAGAACTTTCGGCAACACATTCCCACGACCACGAACATTCTGATTCTGACCATCGTCATGTCCACAGTGAAGAATCTCTGCGACGGGTCTTGAATCGTCTGTCCCGAATTGAGGGCCATGTCCGGGGCGTGAAAACCATGGTGGAAGAAAGTCGTCCTTGTCCCGATGTGCTGGTGCAGCTTGCCGCCATTCGAGGTGCGCTAAATCGTGTATCCCGCATGATTCTGGATGAGCATCTGACCGAGTGCGTCGCTAGAGCGGCCCAGGAGGGCAATATGGAAACTGAAATTGCGGCTCTAAAAGCGGCTCTAGATCGGTTTTTGCCCTAAGTTCTTCTGAAAAGTGCTTCTCAAATTACAGGTCATTCAGAAAATGCAACGGATCACACACATTCTGGCTCAGGTTGGTCTTCTGTCATCCGCAATTATTTTGGGGTCTGGAATTCCATCGGTAAGCTGGGTTGAGGTTACGAAACCCAGCCCCCAAATCTCTGACTCCATCCCAGAACCCATCTTGCAAATTGCCCAATCCACTGCCCTCTCAGCAACGGAAATTAATGCCATTGCCAGTGAAATTACCGTTCGAATTGCAGGGCCGAAGGGTGGATCGGGTGTGATCGTTGAAAAGCAAGGTAATACGTACTACGCTCTGACCAATTGGCATGTGGTCAACCGCGTTGGTGACTACGAAGTTCACACACCAGACGGCCAACGGTACAGCGTTTACTACAGTTTGATTGAACAGCTCCCCGGATTAGACCTGGCTATTGTTCCCTTCACCAGCAACCAATCCCATCGGGTGGCAACTTCGGCAGATCCCACGGCAATTGTTCCAGGCAGCACCCTCTACGTTGCAGGTTGGACGCGCTCTGGCGGAACTCTACGACAACCCCTGCTCTTCAGCCGAGAAGTTACTGTCACTCGTCGCCAACAACCCCAGAATGGTTACACCCTGGTCTACGCCAACTCCCTGGAAAATACCAATTTGATTCGCAGTGGGATGAGCGGCGGCCCAATTCTAAATCAGGCGGGCAATCTGATCGGCGTCAATGGCATCGTCAAACTGGGAGTGAGTCGGGACAGAATCGTGGCAGCCGGAATTGAAATCAATCGATTCTTGGACTGGCGCAAAACGGCGAGTTTACCGACCTTGCCCCAACAGTTGTCACGACCACCGGGTTCAGTTGGATCTCAACCTCCAGCAACCAATCCATCCCGACCTCCAGCACCGAATCGGGTTGCCAGTCCCAATCTGCCCAGTGGGAACTTTGCCCTGGCAAACAGCTTGCGAGATTCAGGAGAAATTTTATCTCTCACCTCCTTACCCTCCTATGCAATTGGTGGGAATAGCAATGGCACAGTCACCGTTTGGAATCTGACAACGGGTGCGGTTAGAAAAACCTGGCAAGCTCACACTGTGGCCGTTAATAGTGTAGCGGTGAGTTCTGATGGTCGGTTTCTGGTTACAGGCTGTGATGATGGTACGGTCAAGCTCTGGGATCTGGCTACGGGTCTTGATGCAACAACGGTTCCCGTCTTGAAAACCTTCAAAGGCCATGGGGGTGCGGTTCTCTCCGTTGCCTTCAGTCCTGATAACCAGTTGATTGCTAGTGGTAGTTGGGACACAACCGTTAAGCTCTGGGATGTGAACACCGGAACTCTGGTTCGTACCCTAAAGGAACATTCTCAACTGGTAAGTGAGGTTGCCTTCTCCCCCAATGGTCAGCGTCTAGTCAGTGCCGGGAAGGATAAAACCGTCAAATTGTGGAATGTGAGCGACGGTGCATTAATCCAAACGCTACAACCTGCCGCTAGTTCTCTATCCATTCTTTCGATTGCGATTAGTCCCAATGGTACGGTTCTGGCTAGTGGCGGGGCCGATGGAACGTTAACGCTCTGGAATCTCCCCACTGGCGAACCCCTGCGACAACTCAAAGGCCACACCGACGGAGTATGGTCAGTGGCAATCAGTGCCGATGGTGGAACGCTGGTTAGCGGCAGTTGGGATCGAACCGTGAAACTTTGGGACATTGCGACAGGTGAGCTAAAGGGTAGCCTGGCTGGGCATTCTAGCTATGTAAATACAGTAACCATTAGCCCGGATGGTAATACTATCGTTAGTGGTGGATGGGAAGGTCAAGTGAAGATCTGGCAGCAACCCTAACGCGAACTCGTTAATGCAAGAAATGGCGAGTTCCGGTCAGGATCATCACAACCCCTAACTCATTGGCTGCATCAATGGAGTCTTGATCCCGGAGACTCCCACCCGGCTGAATGATAGCAGTAATTCCTGCTGCTGCCGCACTTCTGACGGAATCATCAAAAGGAAAAAATCCATCACTGGCGAGAGTCGCTCCCTGAGTTTGTTCTGCCGCCTGTTCCAGGGCAATCTTCACTGCTCCAACGCGATTCATTTGACCCGCTCCCACCCCAAGTGTGGCAAGATGCTTCGTTACTACGATGGCATTGGACTTAACGTGCTTGGCTACCCTCCAGGCAAAGGTGAGTTCAGCCATCTGCTCAGCCGTCGGTTGTTTTTCTGTGGCAACCTTCCACGCATCAATACTATCGGGTTCTTCATCTGAACTTTGAACCAGGAAACCGCCTGCTACGACCCGTAGGGTTTGGGGAACTTTCACTGTTAGATCGGGCAGGATTAATACCCGCAGTTTGGATTTTTTCTTGAGAATTTCCTCCGCCTCCGGTTCACAGTCGGGAGCTACGATACATTCCAAAAATGTCTGGGTCATAGCAGTTGCCGTCGGGGCATCGATAGAACGATTAAAGGCCACAATTCCCCCAAAAGCCGAAATTGAGTCAGCGGCAAAGGCTTTTTCATAGGCTTCTGATAACGTATTTGCCACTGCCACCCCACAGGGGTTTGTATGTTTAAGAATCGCTGCGGTGGGCTGGTCGGTGAATTCACTAATCACCCGTCGGGCGGCTTCTAAATCCACCAAATTGTTATAGCTCAAGGGCTTACCCTGCAAAATTTCTCCAGCGGCCCATCCGGTTGGAACCGCTCCAGTCTGATACCAGGCCGCAGGTTGGTGGGGATTTTCTCCATAACGCAGGGCTTGCAGTTGCGTTCCAGTCACGCTGTAGGTTTCAGGCAGTTGAGTTGGTTCTGAACTCACCTGTTGAGCCAGGTAAGCTGAAATGGCTTGATCGTAGGCTGCAGTGTGTTGAAAGGCCCTTAGAGAAGCAGACTGCCGGAATTCTGGGGAAACATTACCCTCATTCTGGCGGAATTCCTGGAGGTAGCTGTCGTACTGACTGGGATTGCAGAGAACGGTCAGATGGGCGAAATTTTTAGCACTGGCGCGCAGTAAGGTGGGGCCACCAATATCAATCTGTTCGATAGCTTCGGCTAGAGTGACACTCGGTTGGGCAATGGTCTGTTCAAAGGGATAGAGGTTAACGACGACCAGGTCAATCGGGCGAATCTGATTGGCTGCCAATTCTGCCAAGTCCTGTTCCAAATCACGACGGGCTAGAATTCCCCCATGGATTCGAGGATGCAGGGTCTTAACTCGTCCCCCCAAAATTTCCGGCGATCCGGTATAGTCGGACACCTTCGTTACGGATAATCCTCCGGCTTGCAGGGTTTTAGCAGTTCCGCCACTGCTGATCAGGTCAAACCCAAATTCCTGCGTGAGAACCTGGGCAAACTCCACCAATCCAGTTTTGTCCGATACACTCAATAACGCAAGGCGTGCCATGTTTCCCGAATCCCAATTCACAAACAGACTTAAATATACAGCGTTTCTTGGGTTCCCGCTCTAAGCGGACAGCGGGCGGCTCCGCTCAGACCAATATCGCTTAGGTCAGGTTCAACACAACATGTGGTTTAACAGATGTCGCAGGGGCTTAGGGCCTGTGGGTTCCTGGTAAGTCGGTGGTAATAGATCCGCGATCGCCTGCTGCAAGTCCTGCAAAACCTGATTGATTTCCCGCCGCTTGGGTCGACGGGTTTGGGGATAGTAGAGGGGTTCCCCAATCCGAATCGTTAGCTCCTTCCCCAGGTACAGTTCCTTTGTGCCGATCAGAGCAATTGGCACAATCGGGACACCAGACCGAAGGGCATATAATGCTGTTCCTCGTTTCAAAGGTAAATGGAGTTGAGCTTCTTGAGTCCCCAGGCGACCCTCTGGAAATAGAATAATTCCCTCATTGCGGCCCAAAATCTTCTGAACCGCCCGGTCAATCTGTCTCAGTCGTTGTACATCGCTGCCCGTGGGAACGTCCTTCTGAATCGCCGCTGCCAGTTCGACTAAATCCTCTCGACCTGCATTCGCTTCGGTAATCACAGCCAATTCCTCCCGCCACCACCGTTCAATCGGGATCACACCTCCCGCCCAATCCAGCAGCAGCCGCTTCCACCAATGGTTGTACAGGGTTCTGGAATCTCCCAGGATGTGGCAGTAGGGTTCAGGATATAGCTCTGAAAGCAGCAGGAATGGATCAATATGGTTGAGATGATTGGCAGCTAATACGGCTGCACCCTGGGGAACTCGTTCTAGATGTTCAACCCTGACCTGGAATAAGCTGTGAATCAGCGATCGCACCACGTATCGCCGAAACTCCCCACTGACTTTGGGATTGTGATTAAGGCCCTGACTCACTTGATTGTTCAGTTCTGCCTCTGAAGCATCAGCTAACATTCGATTCAGGGCATTCTGAATGCTGCGACGCACAGAACGATGCTGAGCAGCCATTAACCCCTCTCTTGCTCTCTGAACCATGGCAGGTGTTAGGTTGGGATTATCCTCTGCCATTCCTGCGATTTGAGCCTCAGCGGGTTCAGCCTGAATCGGGGTTGAGGAGGAATTAGAAGTTGGGAAGTCTGACTTAGGATTCATAGGAAGCTTTAGGGCTGTGAAGTAAAATGTTACTCTATTTACAAAATTTGCGGTCAAGAGCCCCGTTTGTAAATCGAGATGTTCCACTTCAGGGAGTGTCTCTTTCTAAGTTTTCTTACAGAAAACGGCTGATAAGGCCACTTTTACAGTAAAGTAATCACTTGGCTGGTCTCAGATTGATTTAACTACATTGCGAGAAAAGGAAAATCACATGTCAGAATCAAAAACCCCCGATATTAACCCCCCTTCTCCAGTCGATGTGAAGGCTGAACCTGGCAATCTGGAGAACCAGGAATTCTCGACAGACGAGATGTCTAACCAACTGGAAGATATCAAACAAAAAGTGGTTGAAGTTTTATCAGAGCTACCGGGTTATGTTTCTGGTTTCTTCTCAGAGTATCAGAAGCCAATCATCAGCATCATCCTTGTCATCTCTGTATTCGTCACCCTAAAAATCTTGTTTGCAGTTGTGGATGCGATGAACGATATCCCTCTACTAGCTCCATTGTTCGAGCTGATTGGAATCGGATTCTCCGGCTGGTTTGTTTATCGCTATCTCCTGCGAGCTTCTAATCGCCAGGAGCTTGTTAGTGAATTTGAAGCGTATTAAGATCAAGTTCTCGGCGGCAAAAACTTTTAAACACTCTCGCCTTTAATCCTTTACACTACAGGCAAAATCAGCTTTAGAATGCAATGCGCGTGCGGTTCAGTCGTGCGTGCATTGTCGGTTTGGTCTATGTTGTTTTGGTCTGTTTTTTTGGGTATCAACTTAAGGCGAAAAAGGTTGACTGTGTAAAGGTTTGGGCTGACATGGTTTATATGACTGTCTTGGCATAGGCAGCTCAGTAAATGTACTGAGAATCGACTCAAATAAGTCTGGAAAAGATTGCCCAAAAAGT
>JBHJGO010000005.1:0-37842 GCA_050331715.1 Microcoleaceae cyanobacterium | reverse complement strand
ATTTCGCTTTTGCGTCTTTTTCCAACTAATTCCCGCTTCTGCAAATATCTCATAATAGCTCTGCTTCGATGCAAAGACTACTCCATATACTTCTTCTATGTAATACTGTAGTTCCTGTAAATTCCAATAGTTTTTTCCTTTGAGCCAATTAATTACTTTTTTTCGTTCCAGCTCACCTAGATAGCACTTGAGCCCTTATGTTGTAAAGCCAATCCCTCCACTCCTTTCGCTGCAAAGGCTTGCTTCCATTTACTTATGAACCCTACTGACACCTTCAGTTTGATTGGAATATACCATCTCTAGCTTTTCACGAATGAGATAGGACGGCTATACACGAGCGTTTACAGTCCAGAAAGATGGACATAAAGATTCAACCATTTCAGGAGCATGAAATGGTTTCTGTTCTGTGATAAGTAATGACAGTAAAAAAAGGATGCTCTTGGTGCCTTTCTACCTGAAACCCGGTTCTAGAGCTTCACCTACGGGATCCTGCGAGAGAATGGGGGGGTTCAGCGATTGACAACTTTCAACAGTAATTAGAGAAAATCAAAGCCATCTCAAGCTGAAAGCTGAAAATCGCTTCAGATTAAACCTCACCTCCAAATCCAACGCAAATTCAAGATCGATGGGATTCATGTTGAAATTAAGAGGCGGTAATCCCCTACGGATCTTTTAGTTCTCAGCAAGTTTTCAATTGCCTTACTGAACCGCCATTACTTCAGCAATCTCAGGAATTTTCTCCTTCAATCGACGCTCAATGCCCATCTTCAGGGTCATGGTGGAGCTAGGGCAAGAACCGCAGGCTCCCTGTAGCCGCAAGCGAACAACCGGGCCATCCAGTTCAACAACTTCAACGTTGCCGCCATCCGCCATCAGATAGGGCCGCAACTCATCGAGAACCGTTTCAACATTATCTGGAGTAAGAGCAAGTGTGGTCATAGTTCACCTTGTTTGTAAAGAACTAGCTTGTAAAAAACTGAAGCTGCAAAGAGTCAAGCACCGTTACCTTACGATCCTAGCGCTTTGCTCGGTATTTGTACCAGATCTCCCAGTCACTGAAGTTGAGACCTGGTTTGTTAAATTTGCGCCCGTGAGTGATGTTCGCAATTCGTCTGGATTCCCGCTTGTACGGGAATGACGGTGCAGACAACATCAGGATTGGGAGTCCCCTAAGCGATCGCAGGTTCCAGCAGTTTGACATTGGAGTAGTTGAACTCAGTGCGAGTTGTGGCTCCCTTTTCTGTGGAATCTACTACCTGACGAGTCATCACGTAGTAGTCGCCCACTTTCTCGAAAATATCTTCAAAGTCCAGCTCCCGCATTACATCCTGGGTTTGGGGATTGCGGAAAACCGCATCATAACGTTGGGAAATGTATCCTTCTCCCGTATCCAGGCTCTCCTTGGTATTAATCACAAATGCCATCCGACCCATCACACGGCTGACCAGGCAAATTTCCTTGCCCCGAACCTTGTAGTTTGACCCCATGGAATCACCAGAAACCTGAATTTCTACAGCTCCAGTATCATCCGTTTCTCCCAGGCTGAAGCTATTTTTGCCATGGGCCTTGTCAAAGGAGCTGTGCTTGCGGTGAGTCACAACGTCTCGAAGTTGAGTATAGACACTTTGCTGCACCTCTTCATCGGCAATGCCGCTAACCTCAACAGTTAGATCCGGATTAATCCGAACCTGACCCTGATAAACCTCATCGCCTTGCTTGAGTTCGATATCAGCGCTGTAGCCTGGAAAATTCTCATCCCAGGTGTATCGGTGTTCATAGGCCGCCCGGAAAAGTTCCTGAGCATTATTAGATTCAGTCATAGAAACAACTAGAGTGCAGAACTAATGACTAATTATAATGATTAACCATGACCTCTCACCGACCCATTTACCTGGATCACCACGCAACAACCCCACTTGACAAAAGGGTTCTAGATGCTATGCTGCCCTACTTTACGGAGCAGTTTGGCAACCCGTCGAGTGGTAATCATCTCTATGGCTGGGAAGCGGAAGCTGCGGTTAAAACTGCACGAGAAACCCTGGCAGAAAGCATTGGAGCGGATCCAGTAGAGATCGTCTTCACCAGCGGGGCAACGGAAGCGAATAACCTGGCCATTAAGGGCGTTGCCGAAGCTTACTTCACAAAAGGCCGTCACCTGATCACAGTCGTTACAGAACATAGCGCTGTTCTCGATCCCTATCGATATCTAGAAAAGTTAGGGTTTGAAGTTACCTTCCTACCCGTTCAATCGGACGGATTGGTCGATCTAAACTATTTGAAACAAGCCCTACGCCCAGACACGATTCTGGTCTCCGTCATGGCTGCCAATAATGAGATTGGAGTCCTACAACCCCTGGCTGAAATTGGAGAGCTGTGTCACGGGCATGGGGTTCTGTTCCATACCGACGCGGCCCAAGCCTTCGGCAAGATTCCCTTGAATGTTCAACCCTTGAAGATTGACCTGATGTCCTTCACGGCCCATAAACTCTACGGCCCCAAAGGAATTGGTGCACTCTACATTCGTCGGCGTGATCCACGGGTAAAGTTAGCAGCGCAACTTCACGGCGGAGGTCAGGAGCGAGGAATCCGGGCTGGAACCCTGTACACGCCTCAAATTATCGGCTTTGCCAAAGCAGCAGAACTTGCCCTGTCAGAGCAGATGGCTGAGGCTGAACGATTGACCCAACTGCGAACCCAACTCTGGGAAAACCTCTCAGTGCTGGACGGGATTTATCTCAACGGGCATCCCACCCAACGATTAGCAGGAAATCTGAATATCAGCGTTGATCGGGTGGATGGGTCAGCACTGTTGCTGGGATTACAACCGACTATCGCTGTTTCCTCCGGAGCCGCGTGCAGTTCAACTCGTATCGAACCCTCCCATGTGTTAAGAGCCCTGGGTCACTCAGATGCTCTGGCCCGCGCCTCCATTCGTTTTGGTATGGGTCGATTTAATATGGTGGACGAGATTGGTCAAGCTGCTGCCACTACAGTTCAAACCATCCAATCCCTGCGGTAATTGATGTTCAAGATCCGAATGTCCTTGAATGCGAAGATTATTCTGCGAACATCTCAGCTAAAACCTCTAACACTGCCTGCTGCTCATCTGTATCAATTTGTCCAAGCTTCTTAATCAGCCGAGTTTTATCGACGGTACGAATTTGATCCAGTACAACCTGCCCATTTTTACCTTGAAAGTGACAAGCAACACGAGTGGGATAGGATTTTTCTTTCGTTGTCATCGGTGCCACAATCACTGTAGAAATATTTTTATTCATCTCGTCAGGCGAAACGATCAAACAAGGCCTTGCCTTCTGAATCTCACGACCGATTGTAGGATCAAGATTGACTAGGAAAACATCAAAACGATTGACTACCATTCCCACTCCTGAGCATCCCATTCAGTGGGAGTTATCTCATCAAGTAAGACATCATCCTGTTGTTCTGCCATTGTGCCAAATGCTTGCTCCCAACCTTCTCGTGGATGAGAGATCGCTCGGATAACAATGCAGTCTTCCTGGATCTCAATTTCTACTTCTCCCCTAATCCCACTTTGTTGTAGTAGAGCTTTGGGTAAACGAATTCCTTGAGAATTACCAATTTTAACAATACGAGTTCGGATAGCTGTGCCCATGCGAATAATTGTAATTGTGTAATTACATTGTAGGCACAAGCTCAGAGATTATCTCATCGCATTTCAGGCTGTAAAAATTCCCACATATATTCATTCACAAGTTGCGGCTGCTCCTGCTGTACCCAATGACTGCAATTGGGGATGTAGCGGAGTTGAAAGTCCTGAACATACTCCTCTGTTCCATAGGTCAGTTCTCGACCCAGGGCCGCATCCTCTTCTCCCCAAATCATCAGGGTTGGAACTTGTAGTAGTCCCCACTCTGGCGATCGCTCTGGATTAAACAGTCCTGGAAAAATATTGCGATAGTAGTTCAACATCGCTGTTAATGCGCCCCGCTTGGCCGCTGCATCCTTATAGGCTGCCAAGTCTTCGGGAGCAAAGGCAGTTTTATCAATTGCCATGTCAATGAAAGCGGAGGCAATCCCGCGATAGTCATCAGCCTGCAAAAACAATTCCGGCAAAATCGGCAGTTGGAAAAAGAAGATATACCAGCTCTTCTGAAGTTGATCCAGACTCCAGAGTCCATCTTTGAACTTAGCGGGATGGGGAATATTCAGCACAATTAATTTCTGTACCATTTCAGGATAGGCATAGGCAAAGCCCCAGGCCACTGCCCCACCCCAATCATGGCCCACTAAAATACAGTGTTCATAGCCCAAATTCTCGATCACGCCCTTAATGTCAGTAATCACCTGCTGCATCTCATAGGCTGCAACCCCTTCAGGCTTGTCACTTTCGTTGTACCCTCGCATGTCCAGGGCTACAACTTTGTAGGATTGGGCAAACTCCGGAATCTGATGCCGCCAGGAATACCAAAATTCGGGAAATCCGTGCAGCATCAACATTAGCTCTCCTTTACCTTGGGTAACGTAGTGCAGCCGAATCCCATTGGTAACTGTAAACTCACTTGTCCAGGTTCCGTCTAGAACAGATGAAGTTGAAACAGACATTGGCTCTCTCCCTAGAATCTCTTCCTAAAATTTGTCTAGCTTCAGTTTAATCATCGTCAGGGCAATTACGGAGTGAATTCTATAGCAAATGATATAAATCCTAATTGATGGTTCTGACCAAGGGGTACTACCTCTCACAGTGTTAAGTTGTCTGATATAGAATGGTAGTTAGTGAAGACTAGTCTCGAAAAGATCGTGCAAGCGATCAGGCATCGATTTACCTAGAGACTGAGAGAGAATTGAGTTTTTTGAAGCAAGCTTTGCCCATGCATAGGGGAGTTGAGAAGCAGAAAGCTTTGCACAAAGGGGGTTGAGGGCTGACTGACTAGGCCGAAAGGAAAAAATGGGTAATTGCAAAAGACCTCTTGTGTTTCCCAGATTGGATTGCAATAATAGTAACAGAAAGGCACATTACGAGGGTTTCAAGGAGCTGGAGATGATGTGTTTATGGGAGCGCAAAATCTCCAGCTTTCCTGCTTCTTGAATGGTTAAGCCTACTATTTCGTAAGCTTATCTATTCATTACTAGTTGATTAGAGGGTTATTAGATCAGGTGTATCGTTTGTATCGTTAGAAAGTCTACTATCAGGGTCATCTTAATTTAATTAATTTATCAACTCCAGGAAAACCTGGAGTTTTTTGCTATTTAGGGGTTTGAGGGATTCTCGGTTGGCTCAACGGCTAACCTTCTCGACTCCCGACAATCAGATACAACAATGCCATACGCACAGCAATTCCACTGGTAACCTGTTGGGGGATGAGGCTGAGTTGTGGATCATCCATCAATTCAGAACTCAGTTCTATACCTCGATTAACGGGGCCGGGATGGAGGACTTTTACTTCAGGCTTGCAACTTTTCAACCGTTCACGAGTGATGCCGTAATGGTGATGATATTCCCGCAAACTTGGTAGTAAATGGGCCGTCATTCGTTCTTTCTGCAAGCGCAGCGTCATCACAAAGTCTGCATTCTCCAGGGCCGGTTCTAGCTCCCAGTGTAGAAAAAGCTGACCTGGGCGCTTGTCCTTCAAGCTAGCAAATAGTTCTGGCAATAGGGTGGGTGGGCCTGCCAGATGAACCTCCATGTTTGCCGCCGTCAAGCTCCAAATATTGGATCGAGCGACACGGGAATGCAGAATATCTCCCACAATTGCAATTTTTTTACCCTGTAGACCGTCAAGGCTTGGCTGTTCGGGATTCAAAACAGTGCAGAGGGTGAATAAATCGAGTAAAGCCTGGGAGGGATGTTCATGCTGGCCATCTCCCGCATTGAGGACAGCAACTTTAGCATTGAGTCGATCAAGCTCAGCAGCGATCGCCAAGGGAACTCCAGCCTGTTGATGTCGAATCACCATCATATTGGCCCCCATGGCCAGATAGGTTTTGGCCGTATCTAAAATGGTTTCTCCTTTCGTTAAGGAAGAAGTTCCAGGAGTGAAATTCAGTGTGTCTGCTGAGAGTCGCTTGGCAGCGAGTTCAAAGCTGTTGCGGGTTCGAGTGGAGGGTTCAAAGAATAAATTAGCGACAACCTGTCCCTGTAAGGCGGGAACCTTTTTGGTGCGCCGCCCCAGTACTTCCTTAAAACTCAGAGCAGTTTGGAGAACGGTATTGTATTCATCGGCGGTGAAGTCAGCCAGAGACAGGATGTGGCGACGTGTCCACGGGGTAGTCATGGGGGAGCTAGGGTTACAGCCTACAGCTTACAGCTTACAGAGTTTGAGCCAAATCTTGAGAAAAATTAGGCTTCCTTTGCGGAAATTTATCGAACTTCGTTGAAGAATAATCATAAAAGCAAACCATGAGCAGTATGCGATACAGAGTCATTCCATGGGTCATCTTCTGTGCAATTCTGAGCCTCCAAGGGTGTCAGGGATTTGGGGAAAATTCATCTGATCCTGAGAATCCATCTGTCAATACATTGGAAACAGGTGAAACAACGCCTGATTCTGCCCCTTCAGGCTCCTTTGCTGTATCCGATACTGTCCCAGATTCCACAAAAGCCCAACCCGAAACTCCTCCGCCACTGAAGCAACCGACCACCTCTGCTGACACCACTTCTATCACCCTTTACTCCGTTGATAGCAATTGCGACGCTTTGGTGCCTCAGAAAGTAATTGCTCCAAGTGGAAATTCCTTAGAATTTGCTGTGGCTCAGGTATTTGACCTGAATACGAACGAAGACTTTCCGCTGTCCTATCGGCTGGAAGTTGATTCCGATCATCAGGCCGTTACTATCGATTTGCGAATCCCAACCACCTCTCCACGACCCCTGACCGCACTTTCAGCCTGTGAACAGTTGGCCCTATTTGGAAGTTTGCGAAAGACATTGACTGAAAACCCCCAATGGCAGGTTCATCAAGTCCACTTTACCCATGCGGGGAAAGAAGTTGCATTGTAGTGCAGAGTTAAACTTGTTTCGGAGTTGATTCTGGCCAGAGTTCCGCAATTTCCTGGGCTTGATGAGCTGCTGCAAAACGTTCCCACGCAAACCCATTCACATCGGTTGTTTGGGAAAATTCTGTTGCGGTCTCATCTTCCCAACCCATATGTCTGAGGGCCACTGACTCACCTGGAATACACCGAATTGAGAAGTTTTAGGGTTTCAGTCCGCCACAGGGCATAGTTTCCAGGCACAACAACTTGCGGCTCACATCCCAAACGTTTTGAATAGTCCTGGATTGACTCCGCCAAGTCCTTAACGTTAAGGGCAATATGAAATTTTTGAGATTCTATATCTTGAGCCACAACTAACTTACACCACGGGAAAACTATATAGTAACTCGAATTTCTCCATCCCAATCCGGATTTTGCTTAGGTCTGATCAGAATATCAACATCCTGATCGAGTATATTCAACCAACGAAATAAACGCTCTAGAGAAAAACTATCTAGCTGTCCCTGCATCAGGTTATACAGTTCAGATTGTTCAATTTCAAAAAGCTCTGCAGCTTTAGCTAAACCCACATCATTCTCAATGAATAAGTCACAAATTTTTGCCGTAATTTTCGCCTTTGCTAAAAATTCACTTGAATCAGGAATGTCAAGATCTGCAAAGACGTTTCCACTACTCTTTTCGACTTCAGTAACTTGATCCATCTTCAACCTCCAGTCTTGACCGATAATCTAATTCTGCAGCTTTCAAACGTTGCTTAATCAGATCAATTTCAAACTTTGGTGTTCCGATCCCTTTCTTTGATTTTTTTTGAAATGCATGTAAAACATATATCATATCAGCAAACTTAACCGTGTATACAGCACGGTAGGTACCACTGTCATGATCTTCAATAACCTCTAGAACACCTGCTCCAGAAAATCCCTTTAAGGGTTTTGCCTGAATATGCTTACTTCCAAGCTGAGCTTGGTAAAGAGCGAATCCAATTGATTTCCGAACTGGCAAGGGAAATTCCTTCAACACTCGTCGAGCTGACCCTAGCTAGATCAAAGTTTTCACGTTTTCTGAATCTTCCATCGAAGCTGTTTGCCGACTCCAGATTTTATCTCCTCTAAAACTAAATTGAATTTTTCGCCACCTTGGGTTTATCTGTTCCAGATTCTAGATCCTGAATCAAGTCGTTCAAATGCTCAGGGCTTGCATGGTACATTTCCCCACAGAATTCACACTTGGCCTCAGCGCCACCATCTTTCTCAATCATGTCCTTCAACTCCTCAACCCCGAACATTTTTAATGCCCCCAACACCCGTTCAAAGGAGCAGGAACAGTGAAATCTGACTAATTGGGTTTCAGGGAAAATTTCCAAGCCCATGTCACCAATTAGATTTTCGAAGATTTCAGGTAAGGTTTGATGCTGCCGCAAAAGCGGGGTAAAGCCTGATAGGGAAGCAACACGAGATTCCAGGGTTTCCACCAGAGCTTCATCCGTTGCAGCTTTGGGAAGAACCTGTAACAGTAGTCCTCCAGCCGCTTGAACCCCTGTCTGATCAACAAAAACGCCCAACACCAAGGCTGAGGGGGTTTGCTCGGACGTGACCAGATAGTAGGTCAAATCATCCCCAATTTCCCCTGAAACTAGCTCAACCGTGCTGGAATAGGGATAGCCGTAGCCCACATCTCGCAAGACATAGAGAAACCCATTCTTCCCGACTGCCTGACCCACATCCAACTTGCCAGCCGGATTGGGCGGCAGAAAAACATCAGGATTATCAACGTATCCCCGCACTGTGCCGTCAAGTCCAGCATCAACCAGAATGCGACCCAGAGGGCCATCACCTTTAATATTAATGTTGACGCGAGATCCAGGCCGCTTCATGCTAGATGCAAATAACAGTCCGGCTGACATGGTACGACCTAGCGCTGCTGTTGCGACAGGAGAGAGATTGTGACGTTGTCGAACTTCCTCTATGAGTCGAGTCGTCACCACCCCAACCGCTCGAATCCCACTGTCAGCCGCCGTTGCACGAATCAGTTGATCAGGCATCTTTACAAATCTTAATTATGCATCTTCCCCATTGTAATTTCTTGGGAGCTGCGATGGATCATTGCCGTGCTCTCGCTGCCACTGCTTCAATTGCTCCCAATTCTCAGTCCAGTTCGCTAGTAAATGATGCTCCTGTACCCATTCTTCCAGGGTTGGGGCTGATGAGAATAGGTGTGCAGGGGAGTTCTCTTGAGAATTTCCCTGAACAGATTGAAGGCTACGATTACCCTGATTTTCCTTCGGTGTCCCATTGAAATTGGTCAACACGAGCTTGCTCCTACGATGTGCATCTGAATTTGTTCCAGGCTAGCATCTCGTTTCCAGGTAGCCTGTGTGATTTCAGAAAATCCTACTAAGGAAAGATCAAGCAAAAATTGACGATCCAGGTCACCCTATTTTGGAGGAGGCTGTGATAAGTCCGATGGATGATCTAACTGAATTGCTTGGAGCTTCTCTGGATTGACAACAGCGAAAATCGACAGACGCAATACCCCTGCTAGCTGTGACAAATATTACTTTAAAATTCCAACGACACCGTAGTAAAGACAGCTAGTAATACCGACGAGATACACGAACCAGGTTAGGAAAAACCCAATCGCACGACCTGGAGATGGCCCATAGGTTTTGATCAGGCCCCAGGCATGGGCAATTCGGGCGATGGTCAGCGCAACACCCATCAGCCAGGTTAATCCAGTTACCGAGCCTGCCAGTTCAGATGCAAGAATGAACAGCAATCCAAGGGGAACGTACTCAATAAAGTTGCTAAAGGCACACATCTTGCGCTGAAGTAGCCCGTCATCACTGGTTTTGGGGGTGACTGACTTCTGGGTGTAGTTTTCGATAAACTGAGCCCACCCATTGGGCTGAGCCAGATAATCGGGTTGAGCCGTAATCTCCTCTTGCGACGCACCGTGCCAGATGCGGGTGCGGGTTCTTTCCATCACGACAATGTAGGACAGTACGAATGCAATCAGTCCATTAAGCCCGATAAACAGCATTGAAATTGGAATTGGGTTTGAATCCATGATTACCTCTGACCAAAGGAAGGATTTTTCCAGGTGTAATGGTTGGGAAACACAAAATTGGTGAAAGAAACCGAAATGCTAACATCCAGAGACGTAACATGATGCCACCAACCTACAGGAATAAAAATAACCTCTCCCGGTTCCAAAATCACCTCAATCGGTTTAACGTTTCTGAACAGGGGATATTTCTGGTAATCCGGCTGCGTCACATCAACCTCACTGAAAACTCCCAGATGATTGTAGAGGTAGGGTGTTTGTTGGGGCGGGACTAACAAAATCCGCTTACGACCCCTCACCTGTGCCAACATCAAATTCACCGGATCGTGATGCAGGGGAGTGACCGTACCAGCCGGGCCAAACCAGAAGAAGATTCTACCCTTCGTTTGCTGAGAATCCAGGTATTCAGGAAAGATTTCAATGTCCTGAAGTAATCCCTTCAATTCCTCCCGATCCAGATTGCCATTATTGGCCACAATGTAGTAATCATTACCAGAATTTCCCTGTTTGATCCAGCTAATATAGTCTCGAAACTTGACCTTTTTTCGATGCCGATCCACATTAATTTCGTATTTTGGATCGGAGTTTCGATTCGCCTGAACCTCAACCGTTACATCTCCATAATGCTTTTGAAAATAGTCAGGATTCCATTGCTTCAGAGCTGACCAATTGTTCATAATTCCCGTGAAAATCACAGGTGTATTTCTGCCATAGTAATGGTTTAAAAAATCAGTACGGGACAGACCAATTTTGCGTTCCACTTGGGTAGCGATGGTTGAGAGTTGTTGAAGTTGATGTTGAATTTCAGACAGGCTCTCCAGTTTTTGCAACTGCTGAATAAATTGTTCTGCTGCTTTGCAGTAGGGATTGGCTTTGAGGCTGGTCACTTCTTGCTGAACCAGTGCATGATCCAGGTCATGTTCAACCATGATCCGGATTAGATCTGTTTCTGGTCGCCCCATTAATATATTTGTTGCAGCCCACTGTTTCCAGGTGTCGGGAATTTCGGGGCTTGGAGCTTGAGGATTAGAGACTGAAGTGCCAGATGTTGAAGGGGCCTGAGCCGATTCAGTAGATGGATTTTGATCGAGAACCTGAAGAGCATTACCTTGGCCAGCAACACCTTGGCCAGCAGCCAACCATTGCAGACTGACTTGATTCTGATCTTGCAACGTGATTTGTAACGGGGGCAGTGTGATTTTCAAAGATTGTGGGTCTGTCATTGTTAGGTTTTCTCCATCCACTGACGTGTTCCAAAAAATTGACAGGAGCGGGCAGCAATTTGAGCGGCAGATTCCAGGGCTGCTAAAAAGGGCATCTCTAGAATATAGTGACAAAAAGCGCCGTGAAACACATCTCCTGCCCCCAACGTATCAACACTGCGAACTTGAGGCACGGGAAGATTTCCTGATTTTCCCCGCTCTAGAAATTGGATCGGCCGTTCTCCGTGGGTGATGGCAATGGCAGGAATCTGAAATTGTTCCAGATAATCCAGGGTTTCTGACTGAGTTTGACAACCGGGGGGATGGAAATTTGCTGAACAGATCGCGTAGTTTACGTGGGGTAGAACCTTCTCCAATCCTGGTTTCCAACTCCCACCATCCAATACCACTGGTATTCCTTTGGCCTTGGCCCGCAGACCAATTGCTTCACTCACCGAAATTTGATGGCCATCGATTAACACAATTTTGATATCCCGCAGACATTGATTGGGGATGCTCTGGGGAGAAGCCTGGGCTTTGGTGGCATTAATTGAAACCACAGCGCGATCGCCTGCTTCTGCTGTCACAATGATGGAAGAAACCGGAGGCGATTCCCTGCGTCGGGGTTGCAAGTCCAGAAGAACAACATCCCGCTGTCGCAAATCGGTTTGCATCAGAGCGGTAATAGGATGAGCCCCGAAGACGCTCAGAAGAATAGCTCGATTTTTCAGGTAACTGAAGGTGACGGCGGCATTGGTTGCGGGGCCACCAGCCGCTACAGTAGAGTCGGAGGCAACGACTTTCTGGTTGCTAGTGGGGTATTGACTGACTTGATAGATCAAATCGAGAGTGGACAACCCAACGAATAGTCCCTGTTTTTGTGGCCGAGGTGATGCAGTCATTTGAGTTTTGATTTATGACACCGCCCAACGCTGGAACGCTGTACATTGTCGGTACTCCGATTGGCAACCTTGATGATATAACGTTTCGGGCGATTCAAACCCTGAAGCAGGTTGATCTGATCGCTGCCGAGGATACGCGCCATACGGGAAAGCTATTGCATCATTTCCAGATTGATACACCTCAAATGAGCTATCACACCCACAACCATCGACAGCGGGTGACAGATTTCGTTGAACGCTTACAGCAGGGCCAATCAATTGCCCTGGTCACGGATGCTGGACTACCGGGGGTCTCCGACCCAGGAAATGAATTAGTCAGAGCTTGCATTGCATCTGAGATTCCTGTCAGTCCCATTCCTGGAGTAAGTGCTAGTTTAACGGCGCTGTGTGCGGCAGGACTGGCAACGGATCGGTTTATCTTTGAGGGATTTCTACCCGTGAAAGGTAAAGAACGGCGACAGCGCCTGGCAGTTCTAACTCAACAATCCTGCACGATGATCCTCTATGAAGCTCCCCATCGTTTGTGTCAAACCTTGAAGGATTTAATCGCAGTTCTAGGGCCTGAACATTCGGTTGTGATTGCACGGGAACTCACAAAGCTACACGAGGAATTTTGGCGCAGCAGCTTGGAGGCCGCCCTGACTGAATTTAGTCGCCGGCAACCGAAGGGAGAAATTACTTTAGTTTTAGCTGGAGTTGAGTCTGTAATGCCAGAATGGTCGGAGGAGAGGATTCGGACTGAATTGCAGGAGTTAATTCACCAGGGGTTATCTCGTTCCCAGGCCAGTCGGCAGTTGGCTCAACAGACGACCCAATCGCGGCAGGAAATCTATCAAATTGCGCTCACCTTAACAGATGATGTTACATGACTCTAATTGGAAAAAATAAACAGACGAGATATAGCAATCACAAATGATTTGTGAAATAGGGGTGAAGGGGGCGGTGTCCCCTTCGAGGACAGTGTACAAGTAATCCACAGACAAGCTAAGCTATGCTGTGCAAAGCATTCCAATTCGCCTGATGGTAGGCCCAGTAATGTAACCTCTCTGAGGTTTGGTTCTGTCTAGTGGATTGGCTCTCCAACTTCCTCATCCTCCATGGCCAGTGATACGAGCATCGACAAACTGCTCCAGCAAAGCTTCATCTTGCTCAATCAAGGTGATACCGATCAGGCATTTACCATTTGTCAGCAAATTCTCCGCGCTGTGCCTGAATTTGCCCCTGCCTATCAATTGCTCGGCAATATCTACGAAGCAAGGCAACAATGGACGGAAACGATGCACGCCTATGTTCGAGCGATGGAACTGCAACCAACCTGGGCGGAACCCTATCTCTACCTGGCACGGCTCTATCGCAACGTGGGTTGGCTGGATGAGGCCATTACCTTTTACCAAAAAGCCCTAAAGCTCCATCCCCAACCCCCCCAGGAATTGTATTATGCCCTGGGAGAAGCCCTGTCTCAAAAGGGAGAGTACACCCAAGCGATTCATTTTTATCGGCAGGCGATCGCCCTCAATCCCCAATACGTTCGAGCTTACTTGGGCTGGGCAGTGGTTCTGAATCAACAGGGGCAAAATGATGAAGCGATTACGGTTTTAGAAAAACTGATTCGTCGCATGCCTGGGGCAGTGGAAGCCTACAACACCTTGGGTTGTCTCTTGCTGAAACAAGGGCAGTTGGCTAAGGCGCAAGCCATGTTTCAGGAGGGACTGCAACAGCGACCCAGTTGGGCGTTGTTGTACAACAATCTGGGTCGAGTATTTATGGCTCAGTCCAAAACAGCGCAGGCGATCGCAGCCTATCAGAAAGCCGTTGAGTTGAAGCCGGATTTAGCCATTGCCTACAACAATCTGGCAAAACTCTGGCAGGAACAGAATCAACACCGTGTTGCCATCGATTATTTCCATCGGGTGATTGAGCTGAAGCCAGATGACATTTTGGCCCATAGCGATTGTGCAAATTCCTGGATGATGCAGGGAAAAATGGCCGAAGCCCTGCGGGATCTACAGACGGCGATTTCCCTCGACCCGAAGTTTGTGGATGCCTTTTGTGAATTGAATGCTCAAATTTATTCGACGGGTATCACCGATGAAGTTCTGGCCGATGAACTGCAATTGGCGCAAATTTCCTGCACCCAATTTCTGAACCTGTTACGTCACAGTGATTTTGACAATAACCTGGAGAATATTCAGGAATTAGAGTCCCACCTCCGGCATTCCCGCGCAGGCAGGAATCCAGCAGACCCATCAACGCGACCACACCCGGAACATTCATTGCAAGTAACAAACTCAATTGTTCAACTCTGCCAACTCCTGGGCGAAACCTACCTGCACCTCGGCAATACCCTGGCACGATACGAGGAATTTGATCAGGCCATCCGCTATTATCAAATAGCTCTACAAGCCCAACCTCAACAATTGCAGCTCTACTGGCGGTTGAGCTATTGTTTACTCCGAAAAAAACGCTGGAATTCAGCGCTAGTGGTGGCTCATCTAGGCCGTGATCTAGCCATGAAGGATTCGTCGAATCTTGCAGAAAAATCTTCGGAACAGTACATAGAAAATCAAGCTGAAATTGATCTGGTCTTAGGATTGATTTTAGAAAAACAGCAACGTCAAACCCTGGCAGTTCAGTATTATGAAACTGTTTTCCAACAATTACCAGCAATTACAATTCATCCCCTCGCACTAAGTTGGATCACTGCCCGACCGGATTATGATCCAGACTGGAAGCCACTGAAAACCTGTGCTTTAACCCAGACCTGGCTCCGGGCAGAAGGATTAGCTGAAACCCATTACTTTCCGCTGCAATTCCTGGAAGATACTGAAGCAATCCCCTTTGTTGCTGCTCAATTTTCCCAGACTGAAACCTCAGATTCCGAGCTGGAATGTCAGGGACTCGACTGTCACATTTGCTTACCCAATATTTTCAAGCAGCTACAACTGGCTAACCTGGGTCACGGCATCCAAACCTTTCCTCGTCCGGCTCGACCATTGAATTTGGGATTCAGTCATTTTGTGGCTCGAATTCCCCAAGGACGCACTTGGATTGTACCCCAGGAAAATCCCTGGATGGTGTGCAAGGCCATTGCACTCATTACCCCGGATCAGCAACTTTTGGCGGACGTTTCCCGTGAATATCCGGGTGAGTTGCCCGGTTGTCGGCAGCCGAGGGCTAGACCCCATCGAATTTTTGACCAGGAACAATTACCCCCTCGCAAACAGGTTACGGGAACGGTTGCGGTGCTTTCGGGTCTCTCCGGGAATATCTACTTTCACTGGATGGTCGATGTGCTACCTCGGATTGAGTTGATCCATCGGAGTGGAATGAACCTTGACCACATTGATTGGTTTCTGGTGAACAATTACCATCTGGATTTCCAGGAAGCAACCCTGAAACAACTCGGCATTCCGAAAGATCGAATTCTAGCCAGCGATGAATTCCCTCATCTTGAGGCCGATGAACTAATTGTGCCGTCCTTCGCTGGGCCATTGGGCTGGTCACAACCCTGGGCAATTGACTTTCTGCGTCGAACGTTCCTCACCCCTGTGAACCTCAATTCGGGTAAGTTCCCTGCTCGTATCTACATTAGCCGTCAGGATGCCAGACATCGTAGGGTGCTCAATGAAGCGGAGGTATTAGAGGTTCTCAGTCAACATGGCTTCGTCTGTTATCACCTGGCAGAATTATCCTTTGCTGAGCAGGTGAGCCTGTTCCATCAAGCGGAAATTGTAATTGCACCCCATGGCAGTGGACTGACGAATATCGTGTTTTGTGAACCTAAAACCAAAGTAGTGGAGTTGATTTCTCCTCACTATCATCGACATTATTACTGGGTAATCAGTCAATCGCTTCAACTGGATCACTATGCCCTGACGGGTGAAGGGTTTGCCTGCTACCCTCTACGAAACCTGATGTACCAGAATCCTCTCACAGAAGATATCTGGGTGAACTTAACCTCCTTGAGAATTCTATTGGGAAAAATAGGAATCATTTGAGAGAGCGGCCCAGTGCATTGCCATCGCTCGGATTTCAGTGGCCCTAAAGTACCTTGAAAACGCTGTAAATAGAAATTAAAACGTCTTATTCATTTTCTGGCGTACAGATTTTCAATCGATAGATCATTGAAGTTAGACATTCTGCCGCAGTTCCCTGGCTAATGCCGTAGCAGGCTCGTTTTCGCCAGACCAGGACGGGTAAATGGCCTGGGGGGGCGCTGGAATTAAAACTAAGCTCTTCGTAATACTTCCAGTTCTCGCCTTTGCGCCAGCTTACCTGATCACAGAATGTGCCATAGTCTCCGGCGACTTTCTCCCAGATGCCCTGCTGAACTGACAAGCCGAACTGTCCATTGCTGTAGTAGCGCCAGAACTGATCAATTGTTCTCAAGTCAGTGCAGGGAAAGTTTTCCACATCCTCTACCCGCAACCAACCATATTGCTGTCGCTGAGTGATGGCCAGTATCAACTGCCAGGTATATTCGTCAGCAACTTGCCACTGTTGGGCGGCGAGTTGTTCAGCTAGCGGATCATAATTTGCACCAACTTCAGAAAGTGGAACCGTTTCCTGGGTATCAAGCCAGGTATTCAATCGAGCTGTAGTTTGACTTAGCTTTTCCGGATCTAAGGTTTTCAGGTGTGAGATGACCTGATCCATCTGCCGTTGGAGGATAGAGCGTTCTTGAGTTGCCTTCTGAAACTGCTCTTCTAGGATTGCTAATTTCTTGACCAAATGGTACTTGAAGCGAATTTCGTCGGGTCGCCGGTCAGCTAACGTTTGCTTGGCGTTTTGCAACTTTTGCCAGGTTTGTCTGGCCCATTCAATCCGATTTCGTTCCTGTTGTTGCCAAAATTCTGAAACATCCTGAGAGATTTGCTCTATTGCATGCGGCTCTGGCCTCCAACCGCAGACTGAACAGGTTGCTGATGAATCTTGACTATATTCACTGTCGCAAACGGGACATTGACCCATAAATCTAAATCGTAAGAAGTTAAACTGAAGAGAATTAAATCGTAAAAAGTTAAATCGTAAAAACTAAAGCCCAGAAAGCTACTCCTTCTTAGGCTTAGGGGCATCCTGTTTTGGAGAGGGGAGGAGAGAATTCAACCACCACCACAAACCCAGTGCAATCAGAACTGTAAACACACCATCCAGACTTGTATCAGGTGCATTCATCCAGGCGAATTCTGGCCATAGAGACTGGGAATGTCGATCAACAACCCGGCCCGGATGAGTCGTAGAATAATGCTGCTCAGGGTAGTGACTGGGTGCAATTGGCTGTACAGGCTTGATGGGTTGGGAATGCTCCTGATGAAAACCGTAATGGCAAGGTTTGGAAGGTAGGGGATGGGCGGTTCCGGGATGCTCTGGCTCTACATGCTTTGCATAGGGCTGAACCAGCTCATCGTAGGGAGTGTAGGGTCTCTCCCATGAATCCCAACCCCTACAGCCATGACTTGGTGGAACAGGCTGAGGGTGAGGATGCTTGGGCAAATGGGGCTTCGGCTTTGGCGGAATAACCGGATGGGCTGGCGCACCTGCCTGGGCAGTATCAGTGGTTAAATGGGATATAACCAAAATTGAAGATAGAACTTGGCCAGAAACTTTCAGCTTATTCATACCGCTGACTTAAGTGAGCTAAATGCCAAAATTCTAACAGACTTCTGCCCAAGCCACTCCCTGAATAATCATTACGAATTGACCCGGTTTTCCCTATGAACAGCAATGAACTGGCAAGATACATTGAAGCTACTGGAGGACAAGCAAAGCCTTGGCTCCTGGCCCAGTTACGATTGAAGAAGCTGCAGGAGCGACGTTCCACAATTTCAACTTCGGAGTATGTTCAAGAATTGGCCGATATCCAGCATGATTTGAATCAGCTTGGAGAGTGGTGGATCGGAATTGAGGATGAGGTCTTCGGCAGTTGACCCGAGCAACTGCGATCCATTCAGCTTTCTGACTGATCGGGAAAAGTTCGCTTGAAATCCTCGATCAGTTCGTCAATTTCCTCCAGCGCTTGATTAACATCAATTCTCAGAGTTCCTAGATTAGGTTGATCTAGCAACTTAACCAGGGATTCTCGCTTCGCTTCAATCTGAGCCACCCGCTCTCGAATCTGCTCTACGTTCATAGTTCCCATCTTCAAACTTTGCAATCTCCTCAACAACTATACAGCACAGGAATCACTTACGGCAGAGAGTCAGGGCAGCTCATCGGTCGCTGTGCGGTGCATAGCATGCCTGGTCATTGAAGAAAGGGCGGGCGCTGATTCGGCTTGTCACGGGACATTTCCGCTAGAAATCGTTTCAGGGCTTGTTCACGGTTTCTCATGAATACGCTCCAGAAACCAGGATGAACTTCATCCATCGTTTTAGCCAAGGCCCAGATATCAATCGCCAAAATATTGTACAGCCGCTCGTCCTCTCGCTTAAGTGAATCGAGTTCCTCAAGAATAGAGTGCTGGTCGGCATCGCTGGCTATTAGGTCTTTGCTCCGAGTCATAGAATTAATAAGAATGACGAGGGTGGTCTGTAGATGTGATGCTCGCTCTTGTCTCAACCCAACTCTTGCTGGCCGTGCAAAGGTCTTTGCTCAGTGATGGAATATCGTGGGATGAATCACCCAATATTCCGTGAAATCCAAAAAGCGGGCAACAAGAATATAAAATCAAGGTTGAGATATTTCATGATGTATAGATTCTATGTTACGCCAAACGTCTCTAGCTCGAATAGGGTTAATTGTTGGAGGGGTTCTGACCCTTGTTGGGTTTGTTGCCTACTTTGCTGACTACGCAACCTTGAACCTGGCTGGCTTTTTTTATGGGATTCCAGTCTTGTTAGGAGGTTTAGCATTACAAGCCGCTGAACTACGGCCGGTGCCCTACACAGCAGAAATCTCCTCAGAAGTTGAACAACTGAGGGATAACCAGGCCACTGAAACCCAAACACAGGTTCGTAAAGATGTGACCCGCTACCGTTATGGTCAATCCGCGCACTTAGCTGAGACGCTAGACCGCCTAGAACTTGGAGATATGGACGATGAGCATCCTCAATTAATTGGTCTGCGAGAGGAGGCAACGGATGGCGCATACACCCTGGTTCTAGAATTTGACTCCCCCTTTGTTTCTCTGGAAGACTGGCAGAAAAAACAGGAGCGGATTACCACATTCTTTGGCCCCAATATTCGAACTGACATTACCCAGCCGACAGAAGAGCAGATTGATCTGGCTTTGATTCGAGATAACCTTACCAAGGACTGCTAATCATTGTGAAGGCAGACCAATAGAAGGGATGGGCTAGATTTTCGACCGGAACATCAGTTAAGAGCATGGGCAGATCAACCTGCTTGCCACCGGAAAGAAGGAGTCCTGCTTCGGAGATTTGAACCTTGCCTTGAACCATGGCGATCTGTACCCGTCTCAGGGCTTCGGCTTTCGAGGGAGCCGTTTTCAACTGTTGGTAGAATTCACTCATGAGCGCCAGGGTTCCCAGGTCACTGACTGACCATAAACTGGCCAGGGCTGACTTGACACCGGAATGGAGAGCCAGCCCCGCAAAGCCTAACTCTGCTTCCTCATTCCCCAGAGCCGTCCGGCACGCACTCAAGACCAACAGCTCAATCGATGGATTACTCCAGTTAATCTTCTGCATTTCATGTAGGCGAAGTTGGTCATCCCAAAACTGAATATAGGAATTTTCAGGAGATCCAGACAGGAATTCCGCATGGGTGGCCAGATGGATCACTTGAAATGTTTTGGCGGCCAGCTGCGCCCTGAGATTATTCAGGGTGAAGGCTTCATTGAGAAATACTTTACCTGACCATTGTGAGGGAAGCGTATTAGATTTTGGTGCGGCAGTCTGATCAGGTTCAACAATGGTTGAGAGTTCGAATGGAACAGCCGGTAAGGGGTCAAGCTGTCCAAATTCAGATGCTCCCATCGCCAGCACCTGAGAATCTTTGACTGGACTGTATGTAGTGCTAATCAGGTTGAACGCTGGAATCAAACTGAGGCTATATTTCTCAATCAGGAATTGCCGTCCATCGTGCAGCGCGGCAATGGGTAAATTTCGTAATCCCTTTCCCATGCAGAACAAAATCGTATCGATATTCGCTGCCTTTAGCTCTGCTTCAAACGGCTGAATAATCCACTCATGAAGCTGCTGGGCAATCGGTAAGTAGGATTGGGTCGAACGCTTTCTAGGAGTTGTGACTTCAGATAGAAAGTGACGGACATGCTGAGTCAGCACTTCCTGGGTTAACCCGTAAAGATCCTTAACCATCGGCTGTTGGCCAGGAACAACTAGAACCAAGTGCAGATGATCCGCATTCGGAATTGCCCAAAATACAGCAGATCTTGTGTTGGTTTTCTGATTAATTTCTAGTAATGTTTGAGCAATATCATTTCCGGCTAAATTAACATCGGCTAGGTTTCGCTGAAAATAGCCCTCATATTCCCGCTCCATTCGTTTTTCCATTTTCATTACGTTGGAAGACAGAATGGAGAAATCATTAGGAGTACGGATTTCAATCTGAAGTGGCTGCTGAATCGAGGACTTAGCAGTCTGTGAACGTGCAATTGAGATGTCATACTCAACTACCCAGCAAAATGTTAATAGAGCAGTCAGAATGAGCGTGAAGATTCTGTGGCTCCTGCCTCGGAACCTAGAGTTAGTGTGTGTTTGATTTAGTCGTTTCATGGGGAATTTATTCAGGAGAGTTATCCGAAAAACTTATTAAAGAACCTGGCAGTCAGAAGCAAATACCCTACACCTGAATCCTTGCTTAATGCGGGCAGGGGAGTTTTTGATAAACCCCCTATTTCTATCTACTTAGTAGATAGGCTAAATCCCCAATGTTTTATGCATTATTTATGTACAGCGTTTCTAACTCCGGTGAAGTGAGGAAGGTGGGGGTGCGGCGCGCCTCCACCTCCTAAATCTGTACCTCGATAGACCTGGAAAGGCTGTATTTATAATTACTGAGTCATAATTACTGAGTCAAACCATGCTCTAGAGCATAACGCACCAATTCAGTGCGGCTATTGGTTCCTGTTTTAGTGAACAGACGACTAACGTACTTCTCCACGTTGCGAACGCTGGTGTCGAGCTGACGCGCAATTTCCTTGTTCATCAAGCCCTGGGCCACCAAATCTAGAACGCTTTGTTCACGGGGAGTCAAATCAATTTGAATTGGGGAAGGCGTTTGCTGCACGCCACTGCGACCCTGCAACATATTTTCAATCCGGGCAATCTGATTGGCCAGGGTCATAATATCGGGGGTTCCAGCGGCATTGGTCGTCTGAGAAGCAGCGCGTCGCTCTAAAAGATTCTTCACAATGACCACCAACTCTTCTGGATCAAAGGGTTTGGGAATGTAAGCATCACATCCGGCCTGATATCCCTGAATTCGATCCGTCGTCATGCCTTTGGCTGTCAGAAATACGACGGGTAAGGCCTGAAACCGTTCATCCTGACGCATTTGCTGGAGGAATTGATAGCCATCCACCTCTGGCATCATGATGTCGGTAATGACCAAATCAGGTAAGTTCTGCTGCAATAATTCCCAACCTTCCCGAGCATTGCCTGCAATATCAACTGTAAAGTCACTCTCCTCCAAGTAAGCCTGCACCGCTTCCCGCAGTCCAGGCTCATCATCTACAAGCAGCAGTCGGGCTGGAATTGATGGTATTTCCTGTAGGGATTCAGTCTGTTCGTTTGGCATGGAATTGGACATAGGCGCTGTTGAATGGATTATTTATTTTAGTCTAGCGAGCCTGATTCACAAACTGACTCTAGATTTGGGGAGAGAATCTACCCTTGACAATCTTCAATAGTGTTCACAAACTGTGATCATCACTTTGATATCATTCTGCGAACTTGTTGCTAATGTCAGACTCCATTACTGTCGTTGTTAAGTTGTTTGCTGCCTTTCAGGAGGCCTATGGCTCACCCGAACTGACGTTGCAATTGCCAGCAGGCACCCCAGTGATTCAGATTCTTGAGCATTGTCTACAGGAACATCCTCAGTTAGAGCAGTGGCGGGACATAACTCGATTTGGTGTGAACTTTGACTTTGTTTCCCCGGAAACTCAACTACAGAACGGAGACGAAGTCGTTCTAATTCCACCTGTTAGTGGGGGATGAAGTAGAGGGGTGATGGGCGCTCTCGATCAGACTCTTTTATTCAAGACTTAAGGGCATCAACTTTAGGGGAATTGTTCCGCCTTAAGCAGTAACCCAGACTTAACCTTTGCATGAATCTCAAATTTTGCCGGAAGCTCGAACTAAATGGGTCGCCTGGGATTCGAACCCAGGACCAATCGGTTAAAAGCCGAGTGCTCTACCGCTGAGCTAGCGACCCAAAAATTTGCCAATACCTTTTATATTAGCACAGCAATTTCAGAGTAACCAGGTTCTGGAGAGCAGATAGCCTATTCTCAAGTAGGAAGATGCTAGAGCGTCATTGCAATCAAATTCACAGCCATCTCACAGCTCTCCCCCGGCTTGAGGTAGGTGAGTAATTTTCCAGTATTCAACGCATTTCGCGGTGCTGTCCATGGTTCCAAACAATAGTACTCCTTGCCCTTTACCATCCAGAACACTAGATTTGCGTAATGACAGCTATAACTCATGACAATCCGCAGATTGCGGCTCCGATCCGTCGCTATTGTTGCCAATCCAGTCAGGGGATAGGGAAAGATCACATCAATCTCTTCCAACTTCGAATCGAAAGAACCAGTAAAGTCATGGCGATCGCCGCGCTGCTGCTCGAAATATTGCAGGGCTGGAATCTCAAAGTGGAGTTGTTCCTTGTCTGGAGCCAGAAAATACGGATGTAGCCCCATTGCAAATGGCATGCGGGTCTCCGGCGTGGTGTCTACTCCTGCTAAATGGGTACAGCGTTGCAGGATTTCGAGATGATTGCCTTTCAGTGTGTAGGTGAACTCCAGCTTAAATTCAAAGGGATAGAATGCCAGGGTTTGGGCATTACTGGTGAGCTGTAGGGTGATTGCAGCTCGCTCAGTGGTCTGTTTCTGAACCACTGTCCACGGGAGATCCCGCGCGATGCCATGCTGCTTCAGCGTATACTGTTGACCTTGGTATTGATAGCAATTCTGATGTAAACCCCCACAAATGGGAAACAGAATTGGAATACCGCCCCGCACCGTTTGATGCGGATTAGCAAACCGTTCTGCATCCAGATAGAGCACCTCCTTGCCCTGAACCTGCCAGCGCGTAACCATACCGCCCCGCTCAGGAACAATTTCCAGAATTGATGGATACGACTCATCAAGCAGACAGTGGGTTGGATACTGCCGCTCGGAGTCAAGCGTAATCGAGAACACAATCGTTTAAGTTATACGTTCTGAGTGAGTCAGCGAGGAGAGCAATGATAAAGACCCGCTATGGGTAGGTCTGAAAAGGAAGTTTTACCTTCTCTACAAGATGCCGATCCAAGTTCCCTGTCCGGTTACCTTCGCGCTGAGAACCCTGCGTTCTCCAACGAAGGGTAGGAAAAGATTGGGAAAATGAGGCCTCGACATCACCATCGTAACCTTTAGCAGGTGACTTTGGCTGTGTCTGAAGTTGAGGCAATAGGATGAACGGATCGACAACGAATGGCTCTTGGATATAGGGCTTCAGTGCTTCTGCCTCAGAAATTGGTGATGGAGCTGGGATTGGTTTCCGAGCTGCTGGACTAGTCGCATGAAGTTGAGAGGACGGAGCCGATGCACCTTGGGATTCATTTTCCGCTGATTGCAGGTCTGCTGCACTCTCCTGACCAGTCTCAGGCTGTTCCGCCTGTGGAATCTGAGGCAGTGTCGGCTCAGTCAGGGTGGGTTGAGCGGTCGCAACCCTCACTGGTGTCGTTCTCTGGGAACCGTCCAGCACTACTGTCGTTGACATTGGACGCTCAAAGATCAAGGACAATTTCTCAATTTGCCGTAGGATCTTACTGCCTGTTTGTCCTTGGGCTACCTTTGCCTGATACTGCTTAACCTCAATCGGCAGAAACTCAACCTTCATCTGGCGATTGTCCCGCAGCGCGACTTTCAATACCGCCGTATCATAGTTGCTGCGACTATTTCCACCAAAGATGAAGTTTCCAAGGGAATAAACAATTGGGCGACCCCTGTAGACCTCTGCCCCCTGCAACACATGGGGATGATGGCCGATGATGACATCTGCTCCCTGATCAATCGTAAATCGGGCCAAATCAATCTGCCAATCGCTGGGATATTCCGCCAACTCTACCCCCCAATGGAAATTCACAACAATCCAGTCCACCTGATCCCGAATCGCCTGGATATCCTCGGTAATCCATTCTTCTCGGATAGGATTGGTTCCTGACAGATTTGTTCTAGCAGTGTAGGCATCTGCATCGTCGTAGTACCCAAAGTAGGCAATTCGCTGACCCTTGACTTCAATAATTTCAGGTCGCCGAGCTTGCTTTAAATCTCGACCTGCGCCCACAGCATGGATGTCAGCTTTGTTCAGGGTTTTCAACGTTTCCGCCAGGCCAGACTCCTTGTAATCCATGGCGTGATTGTTAGCCAGGTTTACGATGTCAATCCCACCTTCTTGTAGAACTTGAACAGCCTCTGGATCAGCCTTAAAGTTGAACTGCTTGTTGGGTCGGCGCAGGGTAGAACGGGTGAGAGGATTTTCCAGATTAACCATGGCCAGATCTGCCTCGCGGTATTCCTCCAACTGCTCAAAGGCCCATTCATAATCTTCCCCCACCGTTTCCTCGAAGGCATCAGACAGGGCAACATCACCCCCAAAAACCAGGGTTACAGAAGGGTCTTGGGGTTTCTGAATGGCGGTGTGTTGAATCACGGGAACCGTTTCCAGCGCTGCCTGCACCGTGTCAGAGCGCTTTGAAGGTGGAGCGGAGGTAACAATTGCCTGGGGAGCAGTGGTCGGAACCCGACTATGATGAATCGCAACTTCAGCGTAGCTGACCCAGCAGCCCACGATAAAGGAAGCAACTGCTGAACCGAGCATCAAAAAGGCTCGTAGGGTCTTGAACTGCAACCGGCTCAGATGGCTGCGATAGTGGTGTAGGCTCTGGCGAATTCGATGAGACAGAGATGTAGCGGGTGGTGTGGTTACTCGGCTCTGGCCGATCCGGACTGAACGTTTCCAGAGAACGTCGGGCTGACCCGTGAAGCGACCCACGACTCGAACTCCCTCAACAGTAGGGGAATTGATATTCCAGAGTAAATGGCAAATAAATCGAACAATGCGCTCAGCAATCGGTTCCTGCTGAAACTCTACCAAAACGTGAAGACATCCCCGTTGGTTAGCGGCGACGCGGGCATGAATCCCTTGGGGTCGAAGGTAGCTATTGATTAGGTAACTGATCGCTCGAAAATCACCAGTCTGAGCCAGTCTCAACATCCATGATGGCTGATCTATGGCCTCCGCATACACCATGTTGCCTCTTTAAATTATCTGGGTGTCCTCAGCAATTTCTAGGCGCTAGCTAGCCGCAGGACTAGCTCAACCTACCTTGATGTATCAGTTTACTCTAAGAGTTTGAAGGAAGTAAACAATCTTGGTCACATCTTGTTTGATGATTATGCTGTTGTGTATACATCCATACATTTCAATCCTTCCAATCGGCCTTACGTTGGAGCATATTGATGCGCTGACACCTCAGAACTGCGGGAATCTTTAGTTCAATGAGATGATTCACAACTTTAACTTCAGTCGATCCACCAGAATGATGCATTAGAATGTTTATGTGTTTTTATACTCAAGTGACCGCTCACATTTTTCGATCCAGGTTGTAATCAAAGTCCCCTACGGTTCTGGTAAAACCCGTGCCCTCTCAAAAAATTCAGAAAATTGATTTGAGTCGACAGTATCCTTGCCCTTGCCGCAGGCGAGGGGAGCTGATTCCGATTACCCTCACGGAGGCGTTTGGCTGTAATCGCTGCCAGCAAATTTTCGTAGTTGACGAAGCCGGTTACTGTTTGGAACAACTGTCTACCCATTATCCCTACAAACAGGTTTGGCGCTGGACAGGGCATCAATGGCGTCGCGCCAGCACTGGCCTTAGAGCGCACTATTTGCCTCTGGTTCTGGGATTGTTACTGTTGCTCTCAGTACTCTGGTTGGTGTATGTTTTGCTGGACAAGCATCCTAATCACGTCATGTTAGCTGTGGTTGCTGTTTTGCTAGCGATGTTGCCCGCTTTGATGGTTTGGCTTGCCTATAGACGCTAGTAATGCTAATTTACGACTCCAATGTTTCCCAGACCTTGATAGACTCGCTACGTCGAGCCCAGTCTGCCAGCTTTGCCCTCTCGAAAACATCTGGCAGTGCGCGTAGTCGCGCACTACAGACTATGGCAACTGCAATCCAGCAACAGCGTAATGAAATCCTAGAAGCGAATACGCTGGACTTAGAAGCGAGTCGAGAACTCGGGGTGTCTGAGTTGATCAGTCATTGGCTCAAGCTAACTCCAGAGCGGATAGATAGTACCGTTCAAATCCTGAAACGGTTGGGGGAGTTACCCAATCCCATTGGTCGTGTGGTAGGAACACCCTATCAACTTGAGCAACGACAGACGTATTACCAGTTAGTTCCCCTTGGGGTTGTAGCGCTGGTGTATGAAGCCTTTCCTGAATTGGCAGTAATTGCGGCAGGGCTTTGCTTGAAGACAGCCAATAGTTTATTACTGTTGAGTAGTAACGAATCGCTACACTCCAGTCAGGCGATCATTGAGGTGATCCAGAATGCCCTGGAGGACGCTGGAATGCCTCTGGGATGCGTTGAACTTCTGCCGCCAGAGTTGGAGGTGCTGTTGCCCAACTTAGTAGTCCAGGAACGGTATCTTGACCTGATTATTCCCTACGGACGACCTCATCTGGTACAACAGGTTGTCAAGCAGGCAACGGTTCCTGTTCTACGCTCGGCCATGGGAAATTGTTATCTCTACTGGTCAGCGACAGCGACGGTTGATCTGGTGCGCTGGATGATTCTAGAAAGTCATACAGGAACCCCTGACCCCGTGAATGCAATTGAGAAGGTCTTGATTGATCCACAGCAGAAGAGTAGCTTTTTGACCCGACTGTGGAACAGCTTGAAGGAAGAGGGATTTGATCTGAGGGGTGACCAAACCCTGGTTGAGGCATTTCCAGAGTTAAATCTGGCAGATCCAGTGGAGTGGTCAAAACCCTATCTCAATAGGACAATTGCCTTTCGGTTTGTGAATAACTTGGAAGAGGGAATTGCCTGGATGAATCAGTATAGCAATGGTCATGCAAACTGTCTGGCAACAGAGTCCTATTCCGAGAGCCGCCAGTTTGCCCTGGACATGAATAGTGCCTTCAGTTTTATCAATTCCTCACCCAAATTCTCCCGCCATCAAAATCGGGGAGATGCCATTTTTCTGGGGATGTCAAATCAAGCTGGCTATCGCCGAGGTTTAATCGGTCTGGAAAGCCTCACCAGCCTCAAGTCGATTGTTCAGGGCAATTTTCAACTTTAATTCCTGGGCTATCTCTGATTTCAACACGAACCCCATGCAGCTTGGGGAACTACTGAGGTTTGTCACGTAATATTCTCTTCCAACATCTGGCTAGAATGCCGCTTAATTCTTTGGGCGATCAAACCATACTTGGGTGCAAAAATCATGGCCATGACAAATAACAGCGTTAGCACTACGACAATCGCACCTCCTGTGGAAACATCCAAGTGATAGCTGAGGTAAGTGCCCATGACACAGGAAAATACACTGGTTGCAACAGAAATGGCTAACATCCGATCAAACCGATCCGTGAGCAGATAGGCCGTCGAACCCGGAGTCACCAACATTGAAATCACCATGATGATCCCGGCAGTTTGTAAGGCTGCAACGATAGTCAGGGCCAGAATTGAGAGCAAAGTGTAATACATCACCTGGGTGTTCAGACCAATTGCCTTAGCCTGATTCGGGTCAAAGCAGAAGAGGAGTAAATCTTTTCGCCGCACTGCGATCACCACCAGAGTAATTGTCCCTGCAATCAAAGTCTGGATAATGTCGCTCTCGGAAATTCCTAAAACGTTGCCGAATAAAATATGAAACAGATTGATATTGCTCGGAATTTTTGTTACTAAAACCAAGCCCAGAGCAAAGAACCCGGTAAATACCACTCCGATAACTGCGTCCTCTTTCAATCGAGTTTGAGACTTGATATAACCAATTGCCACCGTAGCCCCAAACCCGAATAAAAATGCTCCAATGGCAAAGGGAATATTCAGGGCATAGGCCACCACGACACCCGGAACAACAGCATGGGAAATGGCATCCCCCATCAGTGACCATCCCTTGAGTGTGATGTAACAGGAAAGCAGGGCGCAGATTAGACCGACAAAGGCACTCACCCAAATCGCTTTTACCAAAAAGCCATATTGAAGCGGTTCGACGATCCAGCTCCAAATGGGAATTGCAGCAGTTGAGATCATGGGATATCCATCTCGTGGTTAGCAGGTTGGGACAGAGGCATGACAGGTAGACCACCGAAGGTCATGGACAAATTCTCAGGCGTCAGGATTTCTTCTGTCTTTCCAGTCGTCAGTACTGTGCGATTTAGCAGAATGGTGCGATCGCAAAAGGTAGAAATCGACGCCAGATCGTGGGTCGAGATCAGAATGGTGTGTTCTTCATCCCTGAGTTGCAACAGCAGATCAATCATCCGCTTCTCCGTTTTCACATCAACTCCGGTAAACGGTTCATCCAGCAAAATCACCTTCCCTTCCTGGGCTAAGGCCCGCGCTAAAAAGGCCCGTTTCCTTTGGCCCCCCGAAAGATCCCCAATTTGCCGATGGCGAAACTCAGTCATGCCGACTCGCTCCAAACTCTCCATCACCAGGCGTCGATCTCTGGCCCCTGGAATTCGCAGCAGATTCATGTAGCCATAGCGACCCATCATCACTACATCAAAAACACTGACTGGAAAGTGCCAATCCACCTCATCAGATTGGGGTACGTAGGCCATCCACTGACGCTTTTGGGCATTTTTCACGGGCAGACCGCCAATCCGGACTCGCCCCTGACTCGGTTGCAAAAATCCCATGATCGATTTGAACAGGGTCGATTTGCCACTACCGTTCGGCCCTACTAGAGCCGTGATGGAACCTGGCTCGACAACACAGGTTGTATTGTAGAGGGCCAGCCGAGCGTTGCTGTAGGTAACGCTGATATTGTCAACCGAAATATCGAGGTGGGTTCCAGTTCGCATAGGATGATCTGAATTCATATAAATAATAGTTAGCAAAAATAAAGTCTACTTGTCATTACCCCAGAGGTGGGATCCAATATGGGTTGGCTGTAACATCTGGCTCTCAATCCTTCTATTCACCTCCCTTGGCCCCTGCCAATAAGCCATTAGACAGGATGCGAGCATCGTATTCCAGTAGGTCTAGAAAGGTGGGAACTGGCCCCTCTTCAGTTGAGAGGGAATCTACGTAGAGGTTCCCGCCAAATCGAGCACCCGTTGCTTTAGCCACTTCCTTTTGTCCCTCATCACTGACAGTACTTTCGCAGAAGATCGTCGGCACATCATTGGTCTCAACCTGTTCAATCACACTCTGCACCTGCTTAGGGGTAAACTGCTGTTCCGCATTAATCGGCCACATGTAGATCTCCTGCAGGCCGTAGTCGCGGGCCAGATAGGAAAATGCCCCTTCGCAACTGACAAGATAGCGCTGAGCATCCGGCACCTGGGCCAAGTCAGACGAAAGCTGCTCATCAATCGCTTTTAATTTCTCGCTGTAGGCTGCGGCGTTGGTGTTGTAGATCTCAGCATTGTCAGGATCGAGTTCAACGAAGGCTTTGCGGATATTTTCCACATAGATCAGGGCATTCTTAGGAGACATCCAGGCATGGGGGTTGGGCTTGTCGATATATGGCCCCGCTGCAATTGGAATAGGTTCAATTCCTTCAGTTAGAAGTGCCGAGGGCACATCCTCAAGATTGCCTAAAAATTGTTCAAACCAGCGCTCTAGATTCATCCCGTTATAGAGGATCAAATCGGCGTCTTGGGCTTTGGTAATGTCGCTAGGGGTGGGTTCGTAGCCGTGAATCTCTGCCCCAATCCGAGTAATGGACTGGACATCTAGCTTATCGCCTGCAACGTTCTGGGCTATGTCAGCCAAGACAGTAAAAGTTGTGAGAACGACTTTTCTACCCTCCTCATTGGCTTGGGTTTCAAGCGTAGCGCTGTCCGTGCTGGTCTGGGGTGTTGAATCTGAAGGGGTTTGGGGACTACATCCAATTAAACAAGCCGCAAGTAGCAGACCCGTGAGAGCAACTTGACTACGTCTTGAGGCCCATGACCTTTCTATAGGTTTACTGATAAATTTGTCCACTCCGAAGACAAACTTTGGATTCATCGCTGACTCTCATAATCTTTTCATTTTTTAAAATTAGCACAGAAAATCGTATTATGAAAGAATTATGAAAGGTGACGGCATCACGATTGCGATAGGAATGCTACCCATGCGCTCTGTAGGCATCAGCTCAGATCACGATTCGGAACATGAGACCGTTTTTGTCGGAGTGACTCATGGGTTGTTTCACGTCCGGGGTGATTTCCTACTTGTTCACCTTCGGATTAAGGTGTGATAAATCTATAAATTTAGTTAATTGCAATAGTTCCTCATCTATATCCTGTATTTCCAAATCAGGGTTAAGCCTGGCCAGTCAGTGCTCCAGGTTTAAATGATGTAAGGATAGATAAAAAATATTCTCAATAGATTAATTTATAGATCTGAGATGTTGAGAAAGGGTTACAGCAGTGGTAGGATTAGGGTTTACTGGTAGTTGACACTTCAATAAGAAACTCATTAGACTAGCAACTGAGTTGCAGTAAGCCCACCTTATTGAGAGCAGAATATTATGTCTGAAGTTCAAAGCCCAGTGCGTGCATTTGGGGAATTGGCCCCTAACCCAGTTTTATTAGAGCAGAATGTAACCGGCCCAATCTGCGAAGGCATGAATGCCCTACTCGCTAGCTTTCAAGCCCTATACATTCAGTACCAGAAGCATCACTTTGTCGTAGAGGGAGCAGAATTCTATTCCCTCCATGAGTTCTTCCAAGAGAGCTACGAAGAGGTTCAGGAGCATGTTCATGAGCTTGGCGAGCGCCTGAACGGTTTAGGCGGAATTCCTGCTGCTAGTTTTGCTAAATTAGCCGAGTTGTGCTGCTTCGAGCCTGAGGTGGATGGCTACTATCTCTGTCGATCAATGCTGGAGCATGATCTAGTAGCCGAGCAAGCCATCATCCAAATGTTGCGTCGTCAGGCTGGACAGGCAGAAAGTTTGGGCGATCGCGCGACTCGTTACCTGTACGAGCAGATTTTACTCAAAACAGAAGAGCGGGCTTACCACATTGATCATTTCCTCGCAAATGACACCCTAGTCCAGCTTTCATAAGTCTAGTCTGAGTCCGGCGTATTGTCCTTCAATGTTGAATAACAGGTTTCTAGATCAATGAACCCCACGTACTGCGTGGGGTTCGTTTTGTCTGCAGGATAGCCTCCTACCGGGTTAAAAGAAGGAACTAGTTGAAGAAGGGACTACTGAGAGGATTTCTACTGCCCCAATACTGCCCATTCTTTGGGAACCAGATTCGCGATGATTTCAAACTCGCCGTTTCCATCGGGTTTCAGGATGAAAGCAATGCCTTGAGGTTCCGGATAGATTCCCGAGGCTGACTCGAATACGTCGTCATGACCAACAACGACTGTGTTAGTTCCCGCTGTCGGTGTAGCGGTCAGGAATGGCATAATTCCAGCTCTCATCTGCGCAACCTGTGCATCGGTATACTCTTCTGCCTTAGCAAAGTTGAGTCCAGGAACCTTTTCGTACTCGCCAAAAGCTAAGTCAGCGGTCTGCCAAGCTCGGCAATATTGGCTGGCATAGACTTTTCCCACAGGGATATTGAGGTCTGCAAAGGATTCACCAATCAGGCGAGCATCCTGCCATCCAGCTTCACTTAAGGAACGCTGTGTCGAACAATCGCCCAAATCCAATTGGGGGTCAGCCTGGTCAGCGTAGTCTTTTTCAGTTTGGGCGTGGCGAAAGAAAATAACGTATCCACCCTTTCGCAATTCACTCACCAAAGCCGTACCTGTCAGTTTGTCCGTAAAACCAGCGTCACCACCTTCGCCGCCTTCACCACCTTGGCTAAGTAAGTCAGCCGCTTCAACCGTCGGCAGATTAACTTCTGTTTCTTCTTGACTTTCAAAAGCAAGAACGCCTCCGGACGTCGCAATTGCAGCGCTTAGACCAGCAGTCAGAAAGAGTTCTACAGGCTTTAATGCTTTTTTCATCGACAGAGATATTGAGAAAAGTTTTAGACAACGTTAACTCATAGATTAGAGCTAGAAGTAAAACATTGTCAATAAGAGTTGTCAACAAGAGTCTGATGACAAGTAATGGATTATTCCATAATCCCTTGTACAAAGGATATTCAGAGCTAAAAGTTTCTGTCTGTTGGAATTCTTTAAACCAAGGCCATCTTGAAATCTGTAGCTCTCTGCTCAGACCGATATCGGTTGAGGGCTAGGAGACCCAACCCCTATGGTTTTAAAACTGATATACAGTCATTCTGCCCATTGACGGAGGAGGTTGGCTAAGCTTTTGCAAAGTAGATCAAATTCATCCGTTTTTCCGGCTTTAGAGTAAAGCGATCGCCGCACTGTATCCAGATCGAACAAGAGTTCTCTTTGAGCCGGATTGCGAACCCAGCTTTGTACCCAACCCACGGCTACCAAGCGTGCTCCTTGTTTTACAGCATCAACCCGATGCAGGCTGGAGGAGGGATAGACCAGTGCTGAACCTGCTGATAATTTATATCGACTCTCGTCGTCCGCGCCTTCAACGACCAGTTCGCCACCGTCATAGTCTTCGGGATCATTGAGAAACAAGGTGAAGGAAACGTCGGAGCGGCATTGTCCCATCAGTGCATTGTCGGTGTGACGACCATAGGTCATGCCGGATTCATAGCGGCTGAGAAGAATCGAATGAATATATTTGGGACGAACAGCAGCCTGAAATAGGTTATTCCGTTCCAGTACTGATTTAACCTGTTCTCGCAAGTCTTTGGCAGCAGCTCCCTTAAGCTGTAGATTATTTTTCACTTGCTTGGCGTACCACCCAGCGGTTAACTTGCCGTCAATGAATTCTGCCTGAGAAAGGGTCGATTGAAAGTGAGCCAGTTCCTCACTGGACAGGACTTTGGGCAGTTTTAGAATCATTATTCAATTCAGACACATGAAGTTTTGATCAATAATTCGATGGATATCCTGTTCTACGATCACCCGTTTTGCGATCTGCGCTCCCAAACCAATCTGATGCCCTTGAAAAGTAACGATCACAGATCCACTACTAGTACAGCTAACGACAGTAATTTCTAGCCCTCGGACGATGCCGACATACTGTAGATGATACGCTATGCGGGCATTTCCCACAATTTCAATGATCCGAACCCGATCTCCCACGGCTGCTGTAGATAGCAGCAGACAGTTCTTGCTGGAAATTTGAGATATGATTTCCTCTGAAAATGCTGGACAATCATCCAGTTCAGCATTGCCGCCAATGAATGTTACTTTCCAAGGTTGGGGAGCTGAAAGACTGTCGGACATCGTGCTAAGTCTACCTTAGAGTTTCTGTACATGGGTCACTACTGTCCAGGGTACAACTTTCTTCATCAAAGCTAAGAGAACTTCTCAATAATTTCATTTTCTAGGATGATCCATGACCCGGAAAGCCCTACTAATTGGACTATCAACTGACGTTAACAATTTCGAGATTTCTATGTGTTCAGCTTTCATCAATCCCCTGTAGCGATTTTTAGAGATGGCAGCGCACATGCCGATACTTACGGCACTTCAGCAGCATTAGAAAATGCTGCATTCGATTACTAAATAAAAAAGAATGTCATTAATTCCGTAGCTTATATTTCACTTGAATATGGAAAAGCATGTTAAAGGGCCTGCTGGAAGGATGATTAACTACTATCGCTCACCGTAACAATATCGTAACAAACTTGACATTGGCTAGGATATTGTTGAGTATTAATCTCAATAAGTCGATTGCTTATTACTTTGTTGTCACGATGAGGAGGTCATGATGACCAGTATGGTGACTGAGACTTTTCCAGCCGAGGGACGATCCTTCCCCTGGTGGGCTGGAAATGGTCGATTAGCGAGCTTGTCGGGTCGCTTGCTGGGTGCCCATGTTGCCCACGCCGGGTTGATTGTGTTCTGGGCGGGTATCTACACCCTGTTTGAATTGGGGCAGTTGAATCCCGATCTGCCGATGTATGAACAAAACCTGATTTTGCTACCTCACTTGGCCGCTGAAGGCTGGGGTGTGGGGGCAGGCGGAGCGATTGTAGACACCCATCCCTATTTTGTAGTGGGGGCGTTGCACCTGATTAGCTCAGCTTTCCTGGGGTTTGGAGGTGTTTTCCATGCGCTGAAAGGGCCAGAGAAATTGGAAGCTAAGTTTTCCTTCTTTGGTTACAACTGGGAAGATGGCAGAAAAATGACCACCATCATTGGCATCCACCTGCTATTGCTCGGCGGTGGTGCGTTTCTGCTGGTGGCCAAAGCAATGTTTTTTGGTGGGTTATACGATACCACAGTTGATAATGTTCGGGTGGTGACTGACCCGACATTGAATCCAGCGACAATCTTCGGGTATCTGGCTGGAGCGAAAGGATTTTTCTGGCTGGCTGCGGTGGACAACTTGGAAGACCTGGTAGGTGGTCATATCTACATCGGTTTAATTCTGATCGGTGGCGGGGTTTGGCATATTTTAACCGAACCCTTTGGTTGGGCGAAGCGAGTCTTAATTTATTCAGGGGAAGCCTATCTGTCTTACAGCATCGGGGCAGTGGCTTTGATGTCATTCGTTGCGGCATTGTTTGTTTCTGTGAATACTATCGCCTATCCACCTGAATTCTACGGGCCAACTTTGAGCGTCGGGATAGAACAATTCCCCTATTTCCGCGATCCAGAAGGGGCATTAACCTCCCGCGTTTGGTTAGCAAATGCTCAGTTCTGGCTAGGTTTCTTTTTCCTCCAGGGGCATATCTTCCATGCGCTGAGAGCCGCCGGATTTGACTTCCGTACCGGTAAGCGAATTCAGGACTTGGTTCGAGAAGAAAACGCACCGAAGGAGGTTTCGGCATGACGGTTGCTGTTTCCCAAACGTCCGCTCAAACATCTACTCCAGCACCAGGAAAGTATCCCTGGTCAGCGGGAAATGCACGGTTCACCAATCTCTCTGGCAAATTGCTGGGAGCCCATGTTGCCCATGCGGGTCTGATTGTGCTCTGGGCCGGGGCAATGACTTTGTTTGAGCTATCCAGATTTGATCCCAGTTTGCCGATGTATGAGCAGGGTTTGATTCTGTTGCCTCATCTGGCTAGCCTGGGAATTGGAGTTGGAGCTGGGGGAGAAGTCGTTAATACCTATCCCTATTTCGCCATCGGCGTAATCCATCTGGTGAGTTCAGCGGTTTTAGGCGCAGGCGGGTTGTATCATTCCCTGATTGGCCCTGATGTTCTCTCTCAAGAGGAGGGCTTTTCTGGATTTTTTGGCTACGACTGGAGTGACAAGGGCAAGATGACAACCATCATTGGAATTCATCTGATCTTGTTAGGGCTAGGGGCTTGGTTCCTGGTTGGAAAAGCACTGTTCGGGGGTGGGTTATATGATCCCACCGTTGAGAATGTGCGAGTGGTAACCGATCCAACGTTAAATCCAGGACGAATCTTCAGCTATCTCTTCGGACTGCAAGGTTCCAAGGGCATGGCTGCCGTTGACAATTTGGAAGACTTGGTTGGCGGTCATGTGTGGATTGGATTCATCTGCATTCTAGGTGGCATCTGGCACATTGCGACTAAACCCTTTGCCTGGGCAGAGCGGGTGCTCTATTGGTCAGGAGAAGCTTATCTTTCCTACAGTTTGGGCGCGTTGGCCTACATGGGTTTTCTGGGGGGATATTTTGCCACTTTCAATACCCTGGCCTATCCGGAAGTATTCTATGGGCCAGTCAGTGTAACTGCCGATGTAGGCGTAGTTAGCGCTCGTACCTGGTTGGCAAATAGTCACTTTGTCCTGTCAGGAGTTCTGTTAATTGGTCACTTCTGGCACGCGATTCGAGTTCGTACCTATGCAGCAACAGGAGTAGATTACCGACGATGACTGCAACAGTATCGATTTCATCTTTAGATCAGTCGAATCAAGAATACGGCTGGTGGGCGGGTAATGCTCGACTCACAGAACTTTCCGGCAAGTTACTCGGTGCTCATATTGCTCAGGCTTCACTGATTGTTTTCTGGGCCGGGGCTTACACGCTGTTTGAGCTTTCCCAGTACAACATGGCCGAACCGATGTATGCCCAGGGGTTAATCCTGCTTCCCCATATTGCCAGCCTGGGTTTTGGCGTAGGAGAGGGAGGACAGATCGTTAATCTGTATCCTTACTTTGCGATCGGTGTGATTCACTTGGTCAGTTCAGCCGTTCTGGGCGCTGGTGGGCTCTACCATGCCCTGTTAGGGCCAGCGATTCTTCCGGAAGATAAAACTTTCCCTGAATTCTTTGGATATAACTGGCGAGACCAGGACAAGATGACTACTATCATCGGCATTCACCTAGTGTTGCTGGGAGGCGGAGCGCTACTGCTGGTGGTTAAAGCCATGTTTGTTGGTGGACTGTACGATCCGGCGATTAGCGATGTGCGTGTGGTCACTCAGCCAACATTGAGCCCAGGTGTGATCTTTGGCTATCTCACTGGGGCGCAGGGAGATTCTGGAATGGCAGCCGTTGATAATTTGGAAGACGTAGTGGGTGGTCATATCTACGTCGGTCTTCTTTTAATTGGCGGCGGAATCTGGCACATTCTCACCCAACCCCGCCGATGGACGCAGCCCTTGTTCCTATGGTCAGGAGAAGCCTATCTCTCCTACAGTTTAGGGGCGCTAGCCTACATGGGATTTCTAGCTGCTTACTTTGTGATGGTGAATGATACCGTTTATCCCGAGGTTTTCTACGGGCCGGTGGGATTGTCGGTGACTGATGCAGGAGTTGTCACATCTCGGACTTGGCTGGCGACCTCTCATTTTGTTCTTGCCATTCTATTCTTGTTTGGTCACCTGTGGCACGCAGTTCGAGTCCGAACCCGAGCCGCTAGATTTGACATGAAATCTGGAATGTTCATCACTCCCCGACCTGCTGAAGTGGAATGGCTCCAGGCAACGGGTCAGGGCAAATCCTCTGATATCACGGTTGTGTTTTTGAAAAATCTACCAATCTATCGTCAGCGGACTGCCCCTCTATTTCGGGGGCTAGAGATTGGTATGGCTCATGGCTACTTTTTAGCCGGGCCACTCATGGTATTGAACCCTTTGAATGCCTCTGCTGATTCAGCGATTTCGACTGGACTCGTGTTGACGGTTCTACTGATTGGTGCAATTGGTATTGCCCTGTCCTGGTATCGAGTGGAAGGAGTAGATTCTAGCAATCGCTTCTACTGGCTCAAGGATTTAGAACAGTGGAGTTCTTTCCGGGCTGGATTCGTTGCTGGTGGAGCGGGAGGAGCATTATTGGTTTACTTCTTGCTGCAAAACACCGAGCTGTTCAAGGGTTTAATTGAAGGAACTATTTAGTAGTTCTTCTTTTAGGGCTGCATAA
>JBHJGO010000004.1:0-88566 GCA_050331715.1 Microcoleaceae cyanobacterium | reverse complement strand
AGCTAAATTAGTACAACTCGTATAGCAATTCGACTCAATACTCAACTTAGCGAGTCTTTAAGTATAGAAGACATTAAATTGTTGCTTGAGCTATGAGAATTCTCTAGGACTAACCAACGGTTGGCATGGTTCCCCAAAATTACCTCTATTTTTTTACGGATATTCCTCTTTTTAATCTGTAAAGCGTATTAACTTTGCAGTTATTTTTAGAGGAGCCTGATGTCAAATTCGTTTGCATTTCCAGATGAGATAGTAGACCCAACGATCCCCCCAGTATCGACCCCCCGCGAGGATGGTACCGGAGGTTTTATTTTCGAGGGTTTCTTGGATCAGGAAAACCGTTTTGAGGTAACAAATGGTGACGATTCGATTACTGCGGGTCAGCTCGTAGATCAGATTCTGGCTAGAGCAGGAAATGATATCATTTCCCTCTTTGGTGGAGATGATCTGGCGACAGGTAATGAAGGGGATGATTCTTTATTTGGTGGTCAAGGGAATGATTCTCTCAATACAGGTGAGGGGAATGCTCTGGCCTTTGGAGATGTTGGTGAAGATTTGATTGTCGGTGAAGAGGGCACGGATATTCTCTTTGGCAATCAGGGTAATGACACTATTCAAGGAGGTGAAAATAACGATCTTCTGTTTGGTGGTAAGGACAATGACATCATTTCAGGTGGAGCGGGGGATGATACCGTCTTTGGTGACCGTGGAAATGATACAGTCCAGGGTGATGCAGGCAATGATCTTCTATTTGGTGGCCCGGACGGTGATCTGGATGGCAACGACCTAGTTTTAGGCGGCCAGGGAAGTGACACGGTGTTGGGGAATCAGGGTGAAGACACATTACGAGGGGGTGAGGACAATGACTTCCTCTACGGTGGCAAAGGGAACGATCTAATTGAAGGGGGTGAAGGAAATGACGTAGCCTTTGGGGACATTGGCAATGATCAGATTGTAGGTAATGATGGCAATGATAGTCTCTTCGGCGGTCAGGATAGAGACACCGTTGAGGGAGATGATGGTAATGATCTCCTCTACGGTGGTCAGGGGAACGATATAGTGAATGGAGGCAGGGGAAATGATACGATATCTGGCGATCTAGGCGATGATAGCCTGAGTGGGGGCCAGGGATCAGATACCTTTAGTTTCATCTTTGGAGATGATTCCACGCCAGCCAGCATATCGGATGCCTTTGGATTAGATACTCTTACGGATTTCAACGCTGCCGTGGATCGGATTGTTCTGGATCGAGATATCTTCGATGCCATTGATGTCGATACCAATGGAATGTTAGTCGGTGGTGAATTTGTGACAATTGCAAACTTTGACGGCAGTGATCTGAGTGGTATCGGCAATGCCAATCTAATTTTTGATGGTAATCGTCGCCTCTACTATGTGGATAGCACTGGGAATGCGATACCCGTTCTAGAATTCGGCAATGCTTCTAATTCGAATGATCTAGAAAATGATCTGGGAGTGGATGACTTTAGATTAATTTAATCCTAATTTAAACTTGCTAATTTGCAGGGTTGGTTGCGTGGGTCGATTTAAATTTATAGAAAATTAGGGTAGCAAAAGGTAGTGAGGTCACCGCGATATACAAACAATTATTTTGCCGCTTTAGCACTAACGGCTGAGAAGTTTTGGGTCATTAGCGCAGTTCTAGTAGTCTGCAATCCTTCATGGGGTTGGGTGTTACTTTTAATTGACTGCCATCAGAAAACTGCGAAGACCCTGGCTCCTCAAGCCTGAAACTAATACTCCGGGATAACTTGAAATGAGCATGAAGGGATTCGAACCCCTGACCCTCAGAACCGGAATCTGATGCTCTATCCAACTGAGCTACATGCCCTCACATTTTTTTAGTATAGCATTCTTGTGATGGGCAAGGTCAGACATGGATCACCTTTATCACTACTGAACACTTAAACGGTGTCTCGTTGCATGGGGACTGTCAGGAACAGATTGAAGAAATTATCAGGCATTGGCGGTAATGACTTCCACAAACTTTGACAAGGGCCAGGTTTTTTTATCTGAAACTTGACCATCCCCTAGCTCCACAAGTCGGAGTTCCCCAACTGAGTTTTCTATGATGTCTACAGAATAAAAAGGTGACTTAATCAGCTTAGCTATCTCTTTGACAAGTCCAGGAATTTCTGCGTCTGGCGAATAGGGGCAACCACGGACTACAAAATATCGCTGTTCTGTATTTGAGCGATAACTCTCAACCCGTCGTATGGCAATTCCACCCTCAATTTCTCCTCGATACTTAGCAATTTGCTCAACAATGCTAAGAACTTCAGATGGTGAATGTGCGATTGAACCCTGTTCTGCTGTATTGGACTTCACAAAATCCTTCACAAAGTAACAACCCCAGCCCAATTCTTCTATTTTCGTTTCAAGCTTTTCATCCACATCGAAGAAGCAAGTCTCTGCCGTAAAATCTGAACAGTGTTGATACCAGCCCGGCAAGTGATGACACAGAATGTATGCAGCGGGGGAAGTTGCAGGCACACCCCCCTTTCGGTTAATTTGAGCGATTAAAGTCTTGTAGCTCTGAGAATTTAGCATCCAGCCTCGGTAGAGGACTCGTTCCCCAACCTGAAATCCAGGACGAGGATTGAATTCACCGAACATCAATCCATCGAAGTCAAATAGTGAACATTGATGCCCGAAAGCACTCACAGCCATAAATTCATCATGGTATGGCCCATCTGCCTGTGTTCTGTGTAGCGGATTTTCAGGATAAATTACACGCATCGGTTGAATTTAAGTGAAAAGAGATGGATACCATTCAGATCCAGAAGATTCGTTGTTATGGCTATACGGGTTATTTGCCGGAGGAACAGGTTCTTGGTCAGTGGTTTGAGGTCGATGTGACTCTGTGGTTGGATTTGTCGCAGGCGGGAGAAACCGACGCAATTGATCAGACCATCGACTATCGTCAGGTGATCAGTACCGTTGAGACAATTGTCAAAACCAAAAAATTCGCTCTGGTTGAGAAATTGACCTACGAAATTTTACAAACCTTGCTACAGAAGCTCCCCGTTGAACAGGTTCGGGTACAACTGACCAAAGTTTCACCGCCCATTCCAGGGTTTGGAGGACAGATTCAAATTGAGATGACTCGAAAAAAGTCGTGATGGGTCACGCTTCTTCCTGAATCCGCACCTCAATCACAGTTGCATTGAAGTTGTATTGTTTCCCTTCTAGCTCGACCGTACTGCCTGTCTTGACCTTAATATTTCCTAAAACTGGCCCTGTTTCAGTGATCTGGCCCTGGCCCACCAGTGTTAAGAAAAGGTTGTTGCTGAAGGTAATCTCTGCCGTTGGATCGGGCAGAGCTTTAACGGTTCCATCCGGTTGGGCCACTGGGATATTACGGGGGATGATATTGGCCACTTTAATATCAACTTGCCCATAGGGTTGGTTGCGGATAATCAAATCGGTTTTGTCTCCAGCTTTCAGCATTGCTTCTGGATCGCGTCCCTTGAACCCCAGTGCGATGACATCAATCTCAACCGGCTTAGTGGCAACACCGACCTGGGCCACCGAACCAGAGGTTCCAGGATAAAAGAAGATTCCGACAGCAACCATGAGCATCACCAGTAATGCTCCCAAATCCAACAGACTCAACTTGCCAAACAAACGTCCTTTAGAATCTAGAATTTTCATAGATATCGAGCAGCAATTAAACCAATTGGGGAATAATTTTAGAGGGCCAAGTCCCACCGCTAACGACTAAATTAGGGTGAGTGCGAAGCCTGGAGTTTCTAGCCTCTCAGTATATCGCTGATTGGTGTCTGTTTTTTTGTCTTGAGTCAGTATCCAAAAATTTTTAGTTGGAGTTTAAAGACGAGAAAGAAAGCGGTCACAATAGAAATAGATGATCAAAGTTGAGTTACGAGCAGTGTCGCCGATTCTGGCTTGAAGTCTCCCAGACTCAGATCTTGGTTTTGACTCTCTCAGCCCTTTACCGTGTTACCCAATGTTTGTTCCTGCAGTTGATCAAGTCATTAATCGACACCCGATCACGGTCAAACCAACAACCCCCGCAGAGGACGTGATTGTCCTGATGAGTCGCACTGGAGCCAGTGCAGTCTTGATCACAGAGGAACCTCCTAGCCCTAACTTGGGGCCAAAATTGGTGGGAATTTTTACAGAGTCAGATATTATTCAGCTCAACTCGATTAGCGATCGCCTGCAAGGATTCCCTATTTCTCGCATCATGGTGCGCTCAGTCGTAACTGTAAAGGCGGCTGAACTGCCTGACCCCTTTGCCCTGGCAACATTGCTGGCCCAACATCAGATTACCCATCTGCCGATTGTTGATGAACTGGATGGAGTGGTTGGTTTAATCACTCCCCTAGACCTGTTGCGCTGGGTACAGCATCGTGCGAGTACGGGTCAGGCGAACTCAGATGAAACGGGCTTAGTTCTGCCTGATGATCTAATCCAATTGCATCAACTGGCGAGCCTACGAACATCAGCCTTGGTTCAAGCGTCGAGCAGTATGTCCGTGCAGGAATTGACGCAACTCCTGACGCGGCATCAAACGAATGCGGTGGTGATTGTTCATGCCAATCGTTTCGTAGCTGGAGACCAAAAGAGCATAAAACAATTTGCAGGAGTCATTACCACTCGAGATATCGTTCAATTGCAAGCCCTAGGCCATCCCCTAGAACAAATTGAGGCGGGAGCCCTGTGTAGCCGACCGCTCTTTATCCCCTCTCGGGCTTCCCTGAGAACAGCTATCATGCTGATGCAGCACTACTACAATCAGGTTCCTTTGATTGGACTAGATAGAGATGACACGCCTTATCAGTTGTTCTCTCCTCGAAATCTCTTGCTACAGGCGTTGTTACCTGCTTCCATGCACGCCACCATTCTGAATTTGCAGGGACAATTGCAGCGGACTCAAACTCGCTCTGGCCACCTATCCAGTTCCCCACCACCAGAAGAAATCGACAGTGACGACTTGACCAAGCTGGCATCTCAGGTGAGCCAAAGTGGCGTTTGGGAGTGGAATCTGAGAACCCAAGAATTCTTTCCGTCGGCTCGATGGAAAGCAATTATTGGCTACGAGAACTCTGAACTTTCAAATCGATTGGAGGAATGGCTCGGTCGAGTTCATCCAGAAGATGTTCCTGCTGTCAAAGTCAAGCTCAAGGCCCACCTATCCCGCAAATTGGATGCCTATCTGGCAGAATATCGGATCCGCTGCCGTGACAACACCTATAAATGGGTACTGGATCAGGGCAAGGTATTTCGTAATGATAGCCGACAGCCGATTCGAATGATTGGGGTCTGCACCGAACTGCCACGACAGTTCCAACTGACCGCTGACACAGAAATCAGCTCAAATTCTGTCGAACAGCAGGATCGCGCAGAAGCCATTCGGCAGCTCTACAAGGTCACCATTGAATCGGATACCAACTTTGAAGCACGGATTGACCAACTGCTAAAAATTGGCTGTGACCGTCTGAGTATGGACATGGGAATGTTGGGAGAAGTATTGGCGGATCAATACCGAGTCATTGCCGCCTACCGAGCAGTCGATCTTCCCTTCGGATTCGTCAAGGGTGATACCCTCTCTTTGGATCAAACCTTTGAGCGGGAAGTACTCAACTCCGCAGACGTTGTGGGGGTCGAATCCGTTGAGAGTTCTTCTTGGAATCAGCATCCGGCCCATCGAATTCGTCGGATTGAGTCTTACATCGGTATGCAAGTGATTGTCAATGGTCGGGTTTACGGGGCGCTCAGCTTCATGAGCCACAAACCGCACGCACCCTTCCGCAAGACAGATCTGGAAATTTTGAAGTTGATGGCCAACTACATCGGCAGTGAAGTAGCCCGCGAAAATGCCCAAAATGCACTGCAACGGCAAAATCAATACCTGCTCTTGATGAAGCAGATCACCCAAAAGGTTCGCTCCAAACTCGAAACCCAGGAGGTATTTCAAACCACTGCCACTCAAATTGGTTTGATCTTTGGAGTGAATCGTTGTTCTATCTATACCTACGTTCCGGAACCCTATCCCCACCTCACCTGTGTTGCGGAATATTTGGAAAGTGGATATGAATCTACTTTGAATTTGGAAATTTCTGTCAGCTACAATCCCTACATTGAGAAATTACTCTCTGAAGATAAGGCTGTAGCGGCCCCGGATGTTTTTGCAGAACCGATGCTGGAGTCTTCCGCCCCCATGTGTCGCCGCATTGGTTTGAAATCTATGCTTTCGGTACGCACGTCCTATCAAGATCGACCCAACGGTATCATCATGTTGCATCAGTGTGATCAAATGCGGCGGTGGACATGGGAAGAGATTGAATTTTTAGAAGATGTGGCCAGTCAGGTTGGACTCACTATTTCTCAGGCACAGTTCTTGGAGGCCGAGGTCAAGAATCGACGGCAACTTGCGGATAAAAACAGAGCTCTCGAAAATGCTCGATTGGCAGCGGAAGTTGCAAACCAAACTAAGAGCGAATTTCTGGCCAATATGAGCCATGAGATCCGCACCCCAATGAACGCGGTGATTGGCATGACTGGCCTGTTGCTCGACATGAACTTAACACCAGAACAAAGGGATTTTGTTGAAACAATCCGGACTAGTGGGGATGCGCTGCTAACGATCATCAACGATATTCTTGACTTTTCTAAAATTGAGGCGGGGAAATTGGAGCTGGAATATCATCCCTATCGACCTCGTATCTGTATTGAAGAAGCGATGGATTTGCTATCATCCAAAGCCTCTGAAAAAGGTCTGGAATTGGCCTATCAAATTGACGCCTCTGTGCCAGATGTGGTGATTGGAGATGTGACCCGTCTGCGTCAGGTCTTGGTTAATTTATTAAGTAATGCGATTAAATTCACCGCTAGGGGAGAAGTGGTAGTGATATCAGAAGCAAAGGTGATTGAGGAGGATCTGGGTTCGGTTTGGTCAGCGGTGGTTGCAGGAGAATCTGGAACATCAGCCGATAGGTCTACCCCAGATACCCTGCGGGAATTTGATCGGTTGTATGAAATTCAGTTCTCCGTTCGGGATACGGGTATTGGCATTCCCCCAGAGCGGATGAATCGATTGTTTAAGGCTTTTTCTCAGGTCGATGCCTCAACCACACGGCTCTACGGGGGAACCGGTTTAGGATTGGCCATCAGCCAGAGCTTGAGTGAGATGATGGGCGGGCAAATGTGGGTGACGAGCCAAATTGCCACCGATTACAAAACGAAAGGCGTTGAAAGTTTAGTGTCCAGCATTGCCGGAGATCCTCCTAAATTATTTGTCCAGCCTCGAAGCCAACGGGTCGGATCAACTTTCTATTTCACCATCACGGTTCCAGGGAGCCCCCAGCGGCAAACAGAAAAATTCAGTGGCAACTTCCTGGATAACAAGCAGGTGTTGATCATCGAAAATCATCAACTGAATCGTACAACTCTCGCTGAACAGACCCGCGCTTGGGGCATGATTCCCATCGCTGTCAGTACGGGAATTGAGGGCTTGAGAGTCGTACAAAGCAATCCTAATCTAGACTTGGCTATTATTGGCGCTAATTTGCCGGATATTAGTGACGTGGAGCTGGCAAAGAAGATTCGTTTTGTGGAGCGGGGCCTGAGTAACCGTCAAGTGGGTCGGCAGGCGCTTCAAATCCTGCTATTCAATTACGCCAGCAATAGCAATCTCATCAAGCAACTCAACCAATATCAGATAGGGTCTGTTGGCCTAGTGAGCAAACCCCTGAAGCAATCTCAGCTCTATAACGCATTGCTGCAAATCTTTGCCGACGAGACGTTGCTAGATCAGTTGGAGGCCAAGCAATTTCAAGATGCTTCATCCAGTCCCAATCCCCATCATGTCTCCAATTTACGAATTCTGCTAGCGGAGGACAACCTGACGAATCAAAAAGTTGCGACGAAGCTATTGCAACGTCTAGGCTATCGAGCGGACATTGCAGGGAATGGCATAGAGGTGTTGGATGCCCTCAACCGCCAGCCCTACGATGTCATCCTGATGGATGTCCAGATGCCCCACATGGATGGATTAGAGACAACTCGTTGCATCTGTCAGAACTATGGCAGTGACGTTTCCGGTCGTCCGCTGAAACCCTGGATTATTGCAATGACAGCCAATGCGATGCGGGGCGATCGCGAGATGTGTTTGGAGGCTGGAATGGATGACTATGTCACCAAACCCATCCGGCGCGAGGAATTGGCTCGGGCGCTAGAAAATTGTCAATCCATGCTTGCAACTCGACAGAATACGGCAGAAGGCGTTGGTACAGAACAAATAAAGATGGAGTCCACCGAAGACCTGAACAGAACCCATGAAACAAATCCCACTGCCGTTCCGTTGTTTATCGAATCCCCCGTACAGCCTTCAGCAGAGAGTGCAACGGATGATCTGGAAACTCTGATTCTTGAAAACGGTCGCGTAAGATCGGAGATAGAAATGATTAATGAGGATAATGCAGTGGATGAAATTGCTGCGATTGATGCTCAAGTCTTGGGGAGCTTGCGAGAATATGATGATGAGGAAGAACCCTTCGTCGATATCTTGATTCAAACCTACCTCCAGGAAGCGCCCGGTCATCTCAAGGCTATGGCTGAGGGAATTGAAAACCAAGATGCTCAGACCTTTAGAGAAGCTGCTCATACCTTGAAATCTAGCAGTGCTCAGTTGGGAGCGCTACAGTTCTCTCAGTTCTGTAAGCAATTAGAGCATATAGGACGGGAGGCGATGGAAATTCAGGATGATACTGCACCCTGCTTTACAAATGGTACGGCGGCTGAGGCTTTCCAGGCTGTTGAGAAAGAATGGCAGCGGGTGAAGCAAGCTTTGGAACAGGAAATCAGCAGAACTGCAAAATCTGATCTTTAACCCCCAAAATTGTCTCTAGCAGTCCATGGTTAGGATGCTGCTCCAACTGCTCGCGACGATGGGTTCCATTGGTAACTGCTAGAGCCAGGCGACAATTTGCGTTGATTCCAGCGGCCAGGTCAGAGGGGGTATCGCCAACGACGACCACAGATTGAGAATTGTTGACTCCTAACTTGTACATGGCCTTTTGAATCATGTAGGGTGCTGGGCGACCCTCGTTGTTATAGATTTCTGAAGGGGTGACAGAGACTTGGATGAGGGAATCCGCCGTGCCCACATAATCTGAATTCAACCCTTGATCCCAGCCCAAACGGTTCAGAATAATATCGGTGACCCCTCGATAGAATCCGGTGTTCAAACCGATCTTAATATTCTGGGATTTCAACCAATCAAACAAATCTAAGCAATCCTCCGTCGGCACGACAGGCTGAGTGCGGTAGTGATTCTCCAGCAATTCCTTGAACTGACCATAGGAGCGGTCTATCTGAGTCGGCAGTTGGGGATCATCCGGGTCAAGCTGGTCTTGCCATAGTGTTTGAAATACCAACCGTTTTGTCCAACCCATCATGGCAATAACTTTTTCGGGTTCAGCCTTCAAACCTGTAGCAGTTGCTGCTTCAATAAAGCATTTTTCAACTTCATTCTCGTCCTTGACTGTTGTTCCCGCCATATCAAAGACAACCAGTTGAATCTTTGAGGATTTAGATTGGGAGGACTGAAAATTAGACATTATAAGTAGAGTTTAAGATAAAGAAAGTTTAAGAACGAGTAAAGGTAATCAAGTCAAGATTCAAGGTCATATAGCAATCCTGAATCAATCGTGAAAAGCACTATGGAGGGGTTTGGGGACTTCGTCCCCAAGAAGGGGGCAACGACCCCTTCACCCCCTTTTCACAAATCATTTGTGATTGCCATATTACAGCAATATCGTTGACACCTCAGGAGAATCCCGTAAGATATTTTAACAACTTGACTTAACCTTAACTCTCCCAAAAGATAACCTTTGCTTAAACTCAACATGATACCTTTCATGAGCATCTAGTTTGAAGCTCCAAAAATATTCAAAGGTAATTGGATTTTTAGTTGTTAACCCTAAGTTCACCTATGCTCAAGAATCAAACAAGACGTAAGTTTTTCTCTACTTTCCTAGCAACAATTGCTATCGTATTTTTTGTTGCAGCTTGCTCCGGTGGTGGTTCCGACCAAACGACAACCACTTCTTCGACCGAAACGGGTGAGGCTGCGACAGAAACCGCTGCGACTTCATCAGGCGGTTCAGGCAAGATTACTGTTTACACGGCCCTTGAGGATGACCAGCTTGATGGGTATTTGGCCTCTTTCAGAGAGCAATATCCTGATATCGAGGTGAATCTTGTGCGCGACTCCACAGGTATTGTGACTGCGAAGCTACTGGCGGAGAAGGATAATCCCCAGGCTGATGTGGTGTGGGGTCTTGCAGCTTCCAGTCTGCTAGTTGCTGATCAAGCCGGTATGCTTGAACCCTATGCACCTGCAAACCTCGACCAGGTAGAACCCAAACTTAGAGATGATCGCGATCCACCCCACTGGGTCGGTATTGATGCTTGGATGTCTGCTTTTTGTGTCAACACAGTCGAAGCTGAGAATCAGGGGTTACCGATTCCTCAGTCCTGGGAAGACCTAACTGACCCGGTCTACGAAGGCAAAATTGTGATGTCAAATCCAGCTTCTTCCGGAACTGGATACCTATCTGTTTCCTCTATCCTTCAAAGAAAAGGTGAGGAAGCGGGTTGGGAATACTTGGATGCCCTGGATCAGAATATTGCCCAGTACATGCACTCTGGCTCTAAGCCCTGTAAGGCGGCTGGCACTGGAGAATACCCAATCGGTGTTTCCTTCGGTTACCGGGCGGTGAAGCAGAAGAATGATGGCGAACCCATTGAGGCGGTATTTCCTGAAGAGGGTTCCGGTTGGGACATTGAAGCCAATGCTTTGGTGAAGAAGGACAACATCAAGCCTGAGGCGAAAACCTTCTTGGATTGGGCGATCTCTCCTGATGTTTCCCAGGAATATGCCAAAAACTTTGCAGTAGTTGCAGTTGAAACGGATGTGCCAGTTCCGGAAGGATTCCCGGCTGATCCGACTGCTCAGTTAGCTGAGAATGATTTCCAGTGGGCTGCCCAGAATCGTGATGATATTCTCGCCGAGTGGGAGAAGCGCTACGATTCCAAGTCTGAGCCGAAGGAATAAGGTTAATCTCCTCTCATCTCAGTTGTTACGGCAATTTGCGATTGCATTGGGTACGGATTTGGGAGTTGGGGGTACACGCATCCCCAACTCCTATACTTCATCAGCGGACAAAACGACTTAGGGGCTGGATTCCCCGGCCCCACTTTATTCCAAATGATTACTATAATAAAATTTATCCATGACCTACTCTGAACAATCAAAAGCAGAGGCTTCTCAGCTCCATTCTTCCCAGTCTCCAGCTAGTTATCAAAATTTAGAGCGCTTGGCTCAGGAACGAGATGAAGCCATTGGTAGCAATCGGGGAGAAGCTTACCTGAGAATTGAAGGCGTCAATAAGTATTTTGGGGATTTTGCGGCTCTGCGAGATATCTATCTAGAAGTCTATCCAGGAGAATTTGTTTGCCTCCTGGGGCCTAGCGGTTGTGGGAAAACTACTCTGCTCCGCATCATTGCTGGCCTTGAGAGTCAATCCAAAGGCCGAGTCATCCAGGCGGGAAAAGATGTCTCCAATGCACCGCCGTCCCAACGGGACTTTGGCATCGTATTCCAGTCCTATGCTCTGTTTCCAAACTTAACGGTAGAGCAAAACATTGGTTACGGATTGCAAAATGAAGGCCGCCCGAAGCAAGAGATTCGAGCCAAGGTGAATGAATTGATCAGCCTGGTGGGTTTAGAAGGAAATGCCCGTAAGTATCCCTCGCAAATGTCTGGGGGTCAGCAACAACGAGTTGCATTAGCCCGTGCCCTGGCCCAATCTCCTAGCCTCCTCCTCCTGGATGAACCGCTGTCTGCTCTGGATGCCAAAGTACGGGAAAAGCTACGCATCGAAATTTCTCAACTGCAAAAACGCTTGGGTATTACGACGGTGATGGTAACCCACGATCAGTCAGAAGCCTTGTCCATGGCGGATCGAGTTGTAGTGATGAGCAAAGGTTGCATTGCCCAGGTCGGCACTCCCCACTCAATTTATCAGGAACCCCAATCTCCATTCGTGGCTGACTTTGTGGGTGAGATGAACTTTGTTCCGGGGCGGGTACTTTCGACCACTCAGGTCAGTTGCGGCAATATTGTAATTAATACAACGCCCCAATCGATGTATCCAGAAGGACATCCGGTGGAACTGGCGATTCGTCCAGAGGATATTCGATTGATTGGGGAGTTGGATTCTGTAGATCAGGAAACCCTGAATTCCCCCAATATCCTGGCAGCAGATGTGGAAAGTTTTGAGTTTTTAGGGTCAAGTTATCTGGTTAATTTGCGTCCTGAAGGGAATGGGAAGTCGGTGATTACAATTGGTATTCCGATCCATGAAGCGCGTCAGGTAAATCTTCGACCCAATGAATGTTGTTTGGCAATTTATGTTCCCCCTGAGCTGATTCGGATTTTTCCTGAGAGTTAAGGAGTGGTTTGAGTTAAGGTGGCGAAAACTAAGATCGTGTCATTTATAATCTTGAGATTTTGCCTCAATCTCCTGTCTCAGAAGACTACGTTACACACAGAATCTTAGATTGATAAACCCTGCATTGATCCCCCTGGATATCTCCTAGTAAGGAGGGCTTGGACAGCCTCAATGCTGACAAGATTTTCGGACTGTAGCAATCAAGAATTTAAACAGAAAAGATTATGACAGCTTCAACTCCAAAAAGCACAGGTTTCCCAGGAATAATTCAGCAGTTTTTTAAAGGAACGGCTGAAGATTGGATCATGCGGCTCCTGGTCGGATTAGGAACACTTTGGTTGCTGGTCGGCGTTGTTTTTCCGCTGATTCCGATGATTGCCCGAAGCTTCCAAGATCGAGAAGGAAATTGGATTGGCTTTGCCAACTACGTTAAATACGTCACCACACCTGCCCTAGAACAGTCCTTTGGACATAGTTTGTTCGTTGCAGCAGTTAGTACGCTGATCTGTGTGTTGTTGGCGTTTGTGTTTGCCTATGCCCTGACTCGGACAGCAGTTAAGGGCAAAGGGATCTTCCGAACTTTGGGAATGTTGCCCCTCTACATTCCCCCCATGGCCCATGCAATTGGTTTAATCTATTTATTCGGCAATCAGGGCATTGTTACTAAGGGATTTTTTGGTTTGTTACCTGGAGTTGATATTGGTCTCTATGGTGCGCCAGGAATTATTCTGGGTGAAAGTCTCTACTGTTTTCCTCAGGCTCTAGTTATTCTAACAACAGCCCTGAGTTTGACCGATGCTCGCTTGTATGAATCGGCAGAGGTATTGAAAACATCGCCCATCCGAACTTTTTTGACGATTACGCTTCCTGGGGTGAAGTACGGTTTAGTCAGTGCGATTTTTGTGTGTTTCATTCTGGCCTTTACTGACTTTGGTGTACCAAAGGTTGTGGGCGGTGGCTACAACGTTCTGGCAACGGATATTTACAAACAGGTGGTGGGTCAGCAGAACTTTTCCATGGGGGCAACGATTAGTGTATTTCTATTAATTCCAGCCGTAGTTGCCTACATTATTAACCGAATTATTCAACGTCGTCAGACCACCTTTGTTAGTTCCAAGTCAGTTCCCTTTCAAGCCAAACCCAATTCAAAAGTAGACTGGGCTATGTTTGCTTTTTGTAGTCTGGTGTCTCTGGCATTTCTGATTGTTTTCGGCACGATTATTTTTGCCTCCATTGTGAAGGTCTGGCCCTACAATTTCACTCCCAGTCTGCGGCATTATGACTTTGGTTCTGTCGGAGGAGGTGGCTATCAAGCCTATTTGAATAGCATTATCATGTCTCTGCTAACAGCAGTCATTGGTACAGTGATTGTTTTCATCAATGCCTACATAATTGAGAAAGGAAAAGGGCTGTCCTGGCTTCGTTCTGTCAACTCTTTTCTCTCAACTTTACCCCTGGCAATTCCAGGATTGGTACTGGGTTTATCCTACGTTTTCTTCTTTAACAATCCAAAGAATCCACTCAACTTCATCTATGGAACGGTGGCAATTTTGGTGCTGTGCAATATCATCCACTTCTACACCGTTTGTTTCCTGACGGCAAATACAGCCCTGCAGCAGGTTGACCCGGAATTTGAGTCGGTCTCTGCCTGCATGGGAGTCCCATTCTACAAAACCTTTGGCCGCGTTACGGTTCCCATGTCCCTGCCAGCAATTCTGGAAATCGGGATTTATTACTTTGTGAATGCCATGATTACGGTATCAGCCCTGGTGTTCCTCTACCCGGCTAATTTCCCTCTAGCAGCGGTGGCGATTATTAATATGGATGATGCCGGAGATGTCGCTGCGGCGGCTGCCATGTCAACTTTGGTGGTGTTCACCAGTATTGGCGTGAAAATTCTCTACCACTTTCTTACCAGAGGATTAAGAACTCGCACCCAGGCCTGGTTGAAACGTTAGAGCAAGTGGAGTGGGCTTCCTGTAAATCTATAACCGCACGGTCTCGGCTGCTAGGCTAGGCCAAGCAAAGTCTCCCTACAAGGATTACTCCTCCTTGTGCGAAGTTTGCCCATTCACCACCGACAACTCCTCATCCCCTCTGGCTGCGTCAGCTCCGGAACCATTCAACGACTTCTGATCTGCCACTTGAACGACTCGATTCGTTCGACTCGGCTTTGGCATCAACTCCCGGCGCGCCCGATTCAAGTCATGAAACCCACCGCAAAGCATTAAGCAGTCCCCTACCTGTAAATCCAGACTACGCGGCCACCGGACGAACTTGCCCTCTCGCCGCAACGCTTGAACCTGAACCCCATAAAGAGTTAGCAAATTTAGATCCGACAAACACCGTCCTGCCACCGGACTGTTCTCAGGAATCGCTAGCCACTGACAGGAGATACTCTCCGCCGGAACCGCCACTTCTCCCTTGGCCAACTGAGCCACAATTGCCACCGCCGCTGGTTCTCCCACCAGCAGCAACTTATCTCCCGATGCCAGACAAACTTGACCCTCTGGATAATCAATCTCCTCACCATTACTACGCCGCACCGCTATCAAACTTGCCCCGCTCAAATGCCGCAGATGGGTTTGTTCAATCGTCATGCCAATTAATGGAGAATGCTTTGGCAACGTATACCAACGGCTGTTCAGATCCTGAGCTGCTGCTTGAATTTCTTTTGCCATTGAACTCTGGGGTTGTTCCGGTCGCAGTTCTAGATAATGGCTATTCCGAATTTCTTGCATTTGTTGCTGTACCTGCCGTAGTGGTAAACCCATCCGCAGCAACAGATGAGTCGAGAGCTCCATGCTGGCCTCGAACTGGGGTAGCACCACCTCCGTTGCCCCCAACTGATACAACAGCTCAATATCCTTATCCCGATAGGCCATCACTGTAACATCCAGATCCGGCGAGAATTCCAAGGCCCGTTTCAGACACAGACGAGTTGACATCGGATCCGGCAGGGCGATCGCCATCCCCTTCGCTCGGTCAACCCCCGCCGTTTCCAAAACATGTAAGCTAACTGCATTACCATAGAGGTAGGGAATTTGGGCATTGCGGAGTTCCTGAACCACTCGCTCCGAGGAATCAATCACCACCACCGGATAGTCGCGACTTTGTAATAGACGAACAAGGTTTCGCCCGACTCGGCCATAGCCGCAGACAATCACATGATCCTGTTGCGGTAACTCCTCCGCTACATCTAACGCTAAGGGTTCGGGTTCTAGAATTGCAGACAGCCAATCCACCGTTTCCGCCCACCCTAACAACTTGGGAATGAGTTGCAACACAAACGGGGTTACTACCAACGTTACCGCTGTTGTTCCTAGAATCAGTAGATAAACCGAGCGCGAAATTAGATGTAGATTCTGCCCTGCACTTGCCAGCACAAAGGAAAATTCGCCAATTTGGGCCAAACCTAATCCTGCAATAATTGCCGTTTTCCAGGGATAGCCAAACAACCGTACAATCGGAATCACAATCAGCGATATCCCCAGTAACACCAATAGAGCCAGGCCCAGGATGAGTTCTAGATGTTCCCAGAGAAAAATTGGATCAATCAACATTCCCACGGCCACAAAAAACAGAGCCGCAAAAATATCCCGCAATGGCTCTACATAGGTCAGGGTTTGGTCGGCATACTCCACTTCAGAAATCAGCAGTCCTGCCACAAACGCTCCCATCTCAATCGAGAATCCCAGATGTTCGGTCAGCAGTGCAATTCCCAAACACAGAGCTACCGTTCCCAGGAGAAATAATTCCTGGCTCTCTGTCTTGGCCAAAAACCTTAGAAAAGATGGCATCAGCCAAATTCCCACCGCTACGGCCCCAATGGCAAACAAACTAATTAACAGCAGAGAACGACCAACGGCCCAACTAATTGCCTCAATAGGCTGATTTAAAGCAGGCAGAACCGCCAACATCAATCCAAGGGCCAAGTCCTGTACCACCAGAATTCCCAGCATGATCTGACCGTGGGGGGTATTGGTTTCGTTGCGTTCCATCAGGCACTTCAACACGACCGCCGTTGAAGACAGAGACAGGATGGCACCCAGGAAAATTCCTTGAACCGGAGAACCGACCCAGCCTAGTAAGATAGCTGCAATGGTAGTGAGGACAACGGTGCAGAGAATCTGAAGCCCTCCGCCACCGAGACTAATTTTCTGAACTTTCTTGAGTTCCGCGAAGGAAAATTCAACGCCTAGAGCGAACAGGAGAAATGCTACACCAAACTGGGCCAGAGTTTCGACCTGAATCAGTTCTTTGATGACTCCCAACCCGGCTGGCCCAACCACCATGCCGCCAATCAAATATCCTAAAAGCGCAGGCTGCCGCAACAGAGAGGCTAGCAAACCGCCTGCTACCGCCGCAGCAAGCACTAAAACGAGATCAACAATTAACCGAAAATCTTCTGGCACAGCGATCGCAACCTTAAAAATGCTTAAAAATTAATCTCTGAAGACAGACCCTCAGCCCGAAACGCCTCCCGTACCCTTCTCTACGAAAATCAGGTCAACTTGACGTTAGTTTAATTTAACTTAAAATCACAATTCGGGCATTCTCGTGACAGTTGGTTTCTACATGGAATTCTCTGGGGAATTCCATGCAGGTTATCGAACAACTACAGTTTGCCCACCCTACTTCTAACAGTGATGGGAGTTTTCTGCACTGGATTCTGCACACTTAACCCAACCTCTACAACCGTCCGGTCTCTAACGACCAATGACCAATGACCAAGATCTATAGACAAAGACCACATGTAGGGATAGAATAGCTTTGTAACCCTCAAGACACACTACCTGTAGAGTTGAACTGTAGAGTTAAAGAGGGCCAGATTGCCGCAAGCTCAGTGAACTATCATGTCCCAGAATCTTCTCTCCTCCGGAATTATTGATCCAGCTCAGTGGCCCCTTGCGCGGGTTTGGCTAGAGATCTCCAGTTTGCTGGATATTGCACCGCGACACATTGAAGATCTGGAACTATGGGCTGCTCAAATCCGGGTACAAATCGCTGGAACAAAGGGCCGATTTGTTAGCTATCGCCGCCTACCATTATGGGCCGAGTCAGGCGTTGAGGCTGTTCAGCGATGCCACGACCGTGTGTCCCTAGAAAACCTGGGGGAGCTATTTCGACTCGACATTCAACGATATTCCCACCACTATAGTACAGAAACCATTGAGCAATGGCGTCTGGTTTGGAAAAATCGAGCCGAACAACTGAAAATTGAAGCGCTCCGTTCAGCCCGCGAAGCAGAACGACTGCGGCCAGTGCGAGAACGTCAACAAGCCTATCAGCGGTGGCAAGAGAGTTGGCGGTATATCCTGACCTATTGTGTGAGTTTTGAATCTCTAGAGCGATTAGCGGTGGAATTAGAAGCCCAAAGTCAAGAGTTTGAGGACTTTTCCAGTGAACAAGATGTCAAGCAACTCTGGCGTCAACGCTGGCAGGAACTTTCCCAGGCAACGGCGTAATCTGATTTCTACTGAGTCAAATTATGCACAAAGGGGGGTGTTACCCCTTATTTTCTGTGCTAGTCTGAATTTACTGAAGTATACATGCTCCATACTCTCCGGAGACAGGGGTTCAATCCTCTGAAGAACTGATCAGGCAGTGCTGATTCCATCATGGGAAATCGTTATATCAGACATTACTTCTGGGCATATCACCTTTGGCAAATTTTGTTGTAACAGCTTGTGTACATCGTTACAATACAATCTGGCCTTGTGAAAAAGTTGGGATTCCTGCCCAGAGCAGAGCAGCTCTAGTGGAATGGTAGATGGCAAAGCTGCCCCACTACCTCACCTAGAGCTGCAACTCAAAAGTTGTAAACAATTGAAGGAGGTGACAGTGGTGTTAAAGCGACAAAATCCACTCAAGACAGTTCAGCTTGCTGATGGTATTCAGGTCATGACGTTGCTGGATGAAACTTGTATCCCGGCCCTCCGCTCAGGATTTGCTGAATATCCCGTGAATCCTCGCTGGAATGCGGTTAAGTTTCATGCCTGGAAACAAGGCCGTCAATTGCGCCTTGCATTGAAGCGGGGTGAGATGTGGGTAAGACCGTCAGATTCAATGCTAGTTGCAAGCGAAGTTCCAAACGAGACCTTTGTTCAGGATATTTCAAGTCAAGCTTCAAATCGGGTTTCTCCAGTTAAGGTTTTATTCAATCCAGCCACTCGACAAGGAGAATTGCATCTTGCATAGTTGTTGCATCCTGCATACGGAAAAAGCATGAAGCGGCCATCAGGCCGCTTCATTTGATCTTATGCTTTTTGCTCACGCTCAAGGGTGGCAAAAATTTCTTCCAGGATTTCCCTCGCACCCTGCTGACGCAATTGATTCGCCAAAGTCTTACCTAATTCCTCTGCTTCTGTCGGACTACCACTCACCGAATCCTTAATTAATCGCTGTCCATCCAGGCTGGCAACCATGCCAGTCAGCGTTAACTGATCCTGTGCAATCACAGTATTTACACCGATGGGAACTTGACAGCCCCCTTCCAGTTCCCGCAGAAAGGATCGCTCTGCGTAGCATCGTTGTGATGTTTCAGTATGTTCGAGCGCCTTAATAATGTCTAGAATTCGACTGTCACCGCTACGACACTCAATTCCCAAGGCTCCCTGACCGACTGCATGAAGTGAAATCTCAGCCGGAATAATTTGATGAATTCGTTCGGGCATTCCAAGGCGCTCCAACCCTGCCACGGCGAGAATGATCGCGTCATAGCCTCCTTCATCCAGCTTTTGTAGACGGGTATTGAGATTACCGCGAATATCTTTAAATTGATACTTAGGGTAATAATGGCGCAATTGAGCCAAACGCCGCAGAGAAGAAGTTCCAATCACTGCCCCCTCTGGCAAAGTATCAAGCTGACGATCCCGGTGTTTTTCATGAACAACCAGGGCATCGGCAGGGTTTTCTCTCGCAGTTACACAGCCCAACATTAATCCTTCTGGCAAATTCGTCGGTAAATCTTTTAAGGAATGCACCGCAATATCGGTTTCCTGATTCAGCATTCCCACTTCAAGTTCTTTAGTGAATAATCCCTTATCACCAATCTTTGCCAGGGCAACATCTAGAATCTTGTCCCCCTGAGTTGACATGGTGTGAACTTCAAAGGTGATGTGAGGGAAATGCTTCTGGAGCTCTTCCTGTACCCAGTAGGTTTGAACCAGAGCAAGTTGACTTTTGCGTGAACCAATCCGAACAGTTTGAGTCGAAGCCGATACAGTTGCCGTCATGTCTGTTGATGCGATCTGAAATTGGATTTGAAGTTTCTAAGGATGCCTGAGTCTCTTATCCGCCCCCTCAGAGTAGCGCACAAGCGGAAACGGCAGTTTAATTTAATCCAGAACGTAACTATCCTTAACACTCATTAATTCCGATGATTGTTGGTGTAGCGAATCCGAGCCCCAGCCCATTGAAGTTTCTCTTGAATAGTTTGAAAGAATGAATAATCTTTTCGCAGGATAATAAACCGAGCCTCACAGTTAGCCGTTTTAACATCGACCCGCTGCCCTGGCCAGATCGACGTTGCTAGAACCCCATCTGTCCAGAGTTTTGTTTCATGTTCAGGATCGGCCAGCGGCCAAACACTCACCACGGAACCAGGGGGCAGAACAATGGGGCGACTGGAGAGACTCAGGGGACAAATTGGGGTCACAACGATGGAATTCATTCCTGTATGGATAATTGGGCCATTAGCAGAGGCATTGTAGCAGGTCGATCCGGTGGGAGTAGCAATGATCAACCCATCGCCCTGGTACTGATCGACCTCTTCCCGATCGACTTCCATCTCCAGAATCGACGTTGGCATCCGATGGGCAGAGGCGGGTTTTACGCAGATTTCATTCAGGGCTAGAAACCAGTCACTCACGGGTTCTGAATCAATACGGTCTCCCTCAACAACCGCTGCCTGAACCTTTAAACGTTGCTGCAATGCATAAATGTCATTGAACAGCCGGTCAATCACCTCCGCTGTATTTTCCACTGCCTCAAAAGACTCTGTCAGAAATCCTAGATGTCCTCCCACATTGGCCGCTAGAATTGGAATGTTTTCTGGAGAAAGGTGGCGGGCAGCGGCCAGGGCTGTGCCATCGCCACCCAAAACAACTGCTAGATCAATCGGTTCAGTGACAGAGGCCAGGAATACCGGATAGGGATTATCATGGGGGCCGCTCGGCCCCACCAATACCCGGCATCCTTGTTTTTTGAAGTGATCAGCATATTCCTCTGCCCAGTGCTTACTCTGGCGGTCGTGGGCCTTGTGGGCAATAATCACCTGCTTGATGTCCACAGTTCTTCTTCGGTAACTTGCTACCCGACCATTATCGCACTCTTGATTTTTGTGATGTTCAGTCTAAGGTTTGTGCTATGAATCATCAACTCCTGCAATTTAGCCAGCAAATCCAGCAGTGGCATCAAGAACTTCCATTTCAGATTGGTGATCCAGTGGTTGCCACCTGGCAAGGCGAAGAAATTGAAGGCATCATTATTGGCTGCTGTCTTGCCGGAGACGGCAGCCAAAATGAATGGGATTTTCTGGTAGCGAATGCCCAAGAAGCAGTATGGTATTCTCGACTCGCCCTTAGGAAGCTGCTTCTTCCATCTTGAAGTCCCGCAGTGCGTTTACATCAACCTGGATGGATGGCCCCATAGTCGCTGAAACATAGACAGTCCGCCAATATCGACCTTTCGCGCCTGAGGGACGGTTACGGTCGATACAATCCTGTAGTGCAACCAAATTGGTCAGTAAATCCTCCGCTGGAAAGTCAGCTTTTCCAAACATTACGTGTACAATCCCTGTTCGATCTGCCCGGAACTCCAGTTTTCCAGCCTTGAATTCATCAATTGCTTTAGGCAGGTCAGTGGTTACCGTACCTCCTTTCGGAGAAGGCATCAATCCCTTCGGGCCTAGCAGACGACCGAGCTTTGCCACCTGGGGCATCATGTCCGGCGTTGCAATCAATAGATCAAAGTCCAGCATTCCCTTCTGGATATCGGCAATTAGATCCTCAGACCCTACCAAATCTGCTCCAGCATTCTGGGCCTCAGTTACCTTTTCTCCCTTGGCCAGGACAGCAATTCGGATTGTTTGCCCGGTTCCTTTAGGCAGAGTTACCGTTGTCCGAAGCTGCTGATCCGTATACTTTGGGTCAATCCCTAATCGAATGTGAGCCTCAGCCGCCTCCGGAAACTTAGCCGTAGCGGTCTCCCTCAATAAACTAACGGCCTCAAGCGGCAGGTAGGCCCGCTCCTCTACTTTCTTTTGCAATTCCTGCAATCGACGCGAAACTTTTTTAACCATAATTTCTCCCGGGGTATTAACGAAGTTCTAACCTCTCCCCCAAATGTGTGAACAGTGTTTGTGAACAGTGCTATCGAAACCATCAACTAGTCGCTGATGGTAATTCCCATATTCTTAGCAGTACCACCGACAATCTTCATTGCGGCTTCTACATCATTGGCATTCAGGTCAGGCATCTTCATTTCAGCAATCTCCCGAAGCTGAGCCTGGGTGATACTACCAACCATAATCTTGTTGGGTTGACCTGAACCCTTATCAATTCCTGCTGCTTTTTTCAACAAAACGGAAGCAGGAGGAGTTTTCAGTACAAAGGTGAAACTCCGATCTTCATAGACAGAGATTTCCACTGGAACCACCAGACCTGCTTTATCAGCGGTCTTGGCATTGTACTCCTTGCAAAATGCCATGATATTCACACCGTGCTGACCCAGTGCTGGGCCAATTGGCGGGGCAGGGTTTGCCTTTCCTGCTGAAATTGCCAATTTAATTAACGCGACAACTTTCTTTGCCATTCTTTAGCCTTGTTTTTCCACCTGATTGAACTCTAACTCCACAGGAGTGTCCCGGCCAAAAATTGAGAGTAGTGCCTTGAGCTTGCTACGCTCCGGGCTGACTTCAATTACGTCACCTTCAAAATCTTTGAAGGGGCCAGATAAAACCACAATGTGATCTCCCGCTGCAACAGACACCTGAACCACAGGCTCTTGCTGCTCCGCCTGTTTAAAGATCCGCTCAACTTCTGTTGGGCTTAGCGGCATGGGCTTAACGTGGCCGCGACCGCGACCGCTACTCCGCCTCTGCTCTGCACCGACAAAGTTGATCACATGGGGGGTGCTTTTAACCACCTGCCATGCGTCGTCATCAATGTCCCACTGACCGTCTTCCTGGTCACGTCTGAGTCGCATTTGCACCAAAACATAGCCAGGAAAAACCTTCTCATCCATCTGATGGCGGCTGCCATCCTTACGGAGTTTAAAGGTCGGAGTTTGAGGAATCTGAACTTGGAGAATTCGATCAGTAACGTCCAGTGTTTTGGAACGTTGCTCCAGGTTCACCTTGACCCGCTTTTCACAGCCAGAGGCCACTTGAACCACGTACCAGCGGACTTCCCCAGGAGAGTAGTCTTCTGACTGCGAATCGACTTCAAATTCTTCTGCCATAGCTTCAAACTGCTGTAGTTCCTTCCTTGTAGAGGCTACTGAAATATCTGCCCTGAGATCCCACGCAGGAGATTGTCAACCAAATAGATGGTTGCGGCTGAGAGAATCACCATCAACAGGACAACTGCTGACTCACTAAAAAGCTGCTGTCGGCTAGGCCAAACAACCTTACTAAGTTCCTCTCGAGCTTCCTGGAAGAAGCTAAAAATTGGACTCGGCTTATCCGCAGTTTCCGCAGACTTGACCTCATCTTTCTTGACCACGGGAACACTCCTTATAACTCTTTGGAGCTTGACCCACGGCCTGTTAGCCGTGAATTAGCTCAAAGGTCACATTATAGCACTGAATCCCTCACAGCTCATAAACTGAATGCTTTCAAATCGAGCCGCCCTTGACGCGCCCTGGAGGACTCGAACCCCCGACATCAGGTTTTGGAGACCTGCGTTCTACCAACTGAACTAAGAGCGCATTTCCGATGAACTCGTAGCATCGGATTTACCAATAGTAACACAAAACTACAGCACCGAAGAGCAATTCATCTTGAGATTCAGGTTGTTCAGTTGGAATCACAGCCTAGAGCGGTCGATCAAAGCGCTGCTTCACCCGGGTTGCCTTACCGACGCGATCGCGCAAGTAGTAAAGCTTGGCCCGTCGAACCTTACCCCGGCGGGTTACTTTCAAGCTAGCAATCCGAGGAGAATGGATTAGAAAAACCCGTTCGACGCCAACGCCCTGAAATACCTTACGAACCGTAATAGACTTGTTGATTCCACCACCTTTAATGGCAATCACAGTTCCTTCGTAGGGCTGAGTCCGCTCTTTGTTCCCTTCTTGAATCCGAACCCCAACCCGAACGGTATCACCTACATAAACGTCAGGCAGCTTTTTCTTCTTGAACTTTTCCTGAACACTCTGAATCTCTTCCGCCTCTATGGTGCGGATAATCTCCGGCGATAGCATGGCTCTAACTCACAATCAAAAACTCACAATCTCCAATTATAAGCTAGAAGATTCTATTTTCACAGACTTAATCTGGTTTCAACTCGGTTTCAATCAACCGAATCCAATCATGGACAATTTTACTGAATTTTCATCCGCTCGATGGGGTTATGATGGTTCTCAAGTCCGCCAGTTGATACTTCGATCTTGCCGGGGTATTCTAGCCTCAGAGTGCTACGACCGTTGGCCAGGTGAGCAGATCCGATTGTGAGGTAAATTTTGCATGGGCATACAGGACAATCAACCCCTCTCCGCAACTAATCGATCTCCGGAGGAGATTCTATCGTCGGTTGTTCAGGAACTAGAAACCTTTCAACGAGATGTAAAGCAGCAGCTCTCCCAAGATATTGAGCGGCTGCAACAGGACAAGCATCGCCTGCTCCAGGAGGTTGATCAGCTTCGCCAGGAACAGGAAGATCTGCGATTTCAGCGACTCCAAAGCTTGTCAGAGAGACAGGTGGCCCAGCAGCAAGTTTGGTTGAAGCAGCTAGCCCAGGTCTTGGCCAGTAATCTACAGAAAGAGATGGTGCTGCGGTTAAATCAGCATCGTGCAGCATCAGATCCAACTCTGTTGCAGGGTGAGGCAGAGGGCATCCTTCCCCCTCCCAGTGGTACAAATCCAGGTCTACCCTCTCAGGATTTGGAGGCGGTGCTGGATAATAGTCTGAACCAAACCTTCCGTGAATTGCAGCAGGAACTGGGGAGCTATCAGAGTGACCTATCCCAGCGGTTGACCCATCTACAGAGCCTTGAGGAGCAGATGGAAGCGCTTCTAGAAACGGCAGTGAGTCGCCTACAGCAACAACTTGGCGTTACGGCAGATTCAGCTCCTGAACAGATGTCTGGAATGACTCAGAGTTCCCTGCCGGCCCGCTCTTCTGCTCCAGTTCGATCCCAACCGATTACTTCTCCTGTATCTAAAACCCAGCAACCCGCAGCTCAGCCATCTAAGAGACCTGCCTCCCAGATTCAGTTGGGTATTTTCCTTGCCCTGATGTCGGCGATTACTCTGTCGGTCTTCAATGTTTGCCTCAAGATTTTGTTGAAGTCCCCGGCTGGCCCCCGTTCAATTTTTGGCCTGTTTCAGGTGGATGGGGTCATTTCTCCTGGAATTGGTAATTCCTTACTGATTTTGCTGCTGCGGATGATCGTGGTTCTGCTGCTGATGCCTGTCCTGGCAACCTTTCTCTACCCCCCTGTTTGGAGCGATCTGAAGCGATTCTTGCAATCCCGTGATTTGTCCCTGGCCGCCAGTGTGATTGGGAGTGGATTTTTCCTTTTCCTGTCTCAGGTCTCAATTTACGTTGCGCTGGGAGAGATTAATGCCGGGATTGCTATCACAATCTTTTTTATCTATCCTATCGTTACTGTATTTGCCTCCTGGGGATTATTTGGCGATCGCCCAACTGGGCCGAGAATTGGGGCGATGATTCTGATCGTATTGGGGGTTGCTGTTCTCTGTTTGGGAAATTTTATTGGTAGCGACAGTCAGGTCGTAATTAATTATCCTCTCGTTGGAATTGCAGCTTCTCTATCTGCGGGTATCACCTTCGCAATGTATGTATTACTGACTCAGATTTCTGCCGGACGGTTACATCCCGTACCATTTAGTCTGGTGAACTTCTTTTGTATCTTTGTCTTTTCCTCCTTGAGTCTGATTGGCATCGGTTTATCTGGGGATTCGCTCAGCTTTTTACCCGGCATTCAGTTATCCATCGAGCCTAATTCTACCCAAGGATTGATCATTGGTAGCCTTATCCTTGGCGGTTTAACGCTCTGTGGTTATCTGCTGAATAACTTTGCGATTCGGTTTGCGGGTGCAGCAGAGGCCGCAATTATTGGAGCGGCAGGGCCAGCATTAACAGCTCTCTTTGCCTTTTTCATTATCGGAGAATCCCTCAGTCTCCAGCAAATTTTTGGCATGATACTGGTGATTTTAGGCGTGATTGCCATTAGCTTAGAAAGAATGTGGACATCGAAGCAGAAGAAAGCTTCCGCCTAACTTGGTTTTGTCCGTAATTTTCGGCAATTCTTCTGTAGCCAAGATTAGATGGTTACGGAGTCAGTGTTAATGCCCCCTAGTCTTCAACGGCGTCTTCAGGAGTTACGGAATGCAATCGGTCTGCCTTGCTTTAGGCGGCAGGAACTCTTAGAAATTGCTCTGAATCATCCTGAGAACGCGCAAACTCAGGCTGAATCTTTAGAGCACGTGGGTTTGGCCTATGTCGGTTCAGAGGTTTTGAGTGTCCTGGTTGAGAATTATCTGGAAACTCAGTGTCAAGCATGGAGCAATCCTACACTAACCGTTTTAAAAAGTGATTTGATTAGCGCTGCAAATCTAGCCAATTGTCTCCGGCTAATCTGGCCAGATGTGACTCAATATCTGGGAGAAAGCTACGGTTGGAAGCATCCCTTCAATCAAAACAAAATTCTAGCGCAGGTATTTGAAGCAATTATCGGCGCAGTTTATCTAGAATTTGACCGAGAGATTGAGCGTACTCAGGATTGGTTGGTTGAATGCTTTCTCAAAACGGCAGTCCAGGAACTCTTGATGGAGACCCTGTTCAATCCCGAACTTAACCCAGGGTGTACGGCTTCTCAGAATTCGGATTGGACAAAGCTGAGTAAAATAGTTAACCCATTCGGTTCCGTTTTTCGACTGAAGCTGAAGCCGACATTGCTAGCCTAAAAGCTAATGATCGAGCCAAGGCCCTTGGTGCAATCGCGATATTCCTCCAAACCCGGTGATTTGATTGAGTGAAACCCAATACCAACCGTGCCTACCCTCGATTAACCGCGCCCTAATTTATATCCTAGAAAAAGCATGGGGTCGCTTTTTCTAGTGAACCTTTTCAAGTCCTCTACACTATCTCAAATTAGCACCATTACCGCGATCTAACCGATCTAAAAATGGTTTCAGGTCAATTCCTTGAGGAGATTGTTGCCTTCTGGAACGCCCAAATAATCCCTGAAAAATGTCTAAGCCTGACCCATCTTCAGTGAAGGTGTAAACTCCTTGGGTTGGTGTACCAGTATCAGCAGTGACCAGATTTTCGAAGATGCGATCGCGAACTAATTCAGGATTCTCTCCCGGTGGAACCGTCAATACGATACGGCAGTCGGGAACATCTTCTGTTGTGGCGCAGATCACGTTATAGCCATTTTCAATGCCAGTCTGTAGTTCGGATAAGCCATCGGGACGATAGGCTTCCAACCGCCGTGCAATCTCATTACAGCGGCGCTCAGGTGTCCATCCACCGCCCATGGCCCCTGGAATTGCCCAGGGATAGGATTGGTTGGGCTGACTGGCAGGATAGTACATTACCGTGTACTGGTTGTCGACACTCTCGCAAAAGAAACGCAGGTAAGCGTTAGGTTCGCCGGGTAGGTCAATCGGCTCATTACGCGTCTCTGGCTGGGGCTGGGGGGCCGGAGCAGGAATCTCCTGGGTTGGATTTGGATCGGCGTCAGGAATTTCTTCTAAATCCCAAACTTCTTCTGGTGGAAGCTGAGCCTGACTAACATCTTCAGCAATCCACTGGGCCTTTGCCTGACCTGAACTCAACAGGTAGGTTGCGCTTACAGACAGCGCCAGGAACTTTAGCAGCTTACCGGAAGGGTGGGCATTTGAGTTGCGAGGTGAGGATACCATAGTTCATTCTCCTTATATTCGCGAGGATAATTCAAGAGGATTCGGTTTAGAGGCTGTAGGGCAATTGCTGGAGTTCATCTTTTTCACGAAACTTTACAGTCGGTAAATTGTCTCATAGAATACTCAGATGAGAAATCATAGGGAGTTCGAGCAGCAATGCCGGAGGTTGTAACACCGCTAACGGTTCCTAAGGAGCTTTTGCTTCCAGCAGGAGGAGTGAATACTAACTTGCTAATGTTTCTTGGCGCATTAGCTTTGATCTTGATTTCAACACTGGGGTATTGGTGTTGGGACTGGCCAGGATGGAGTTGTTTTTGTACAAACGTTTTAGCATTGCACCTGTCGGGGACAGTGATTCATGATGCATCCCACCATTCCGCCCATCGTAATCGGACACTAAATGCGATTTTGGGCCATGGAAGTGCCCTGATGTTGGGATTTGCGTTCCCAGTGTTTACGAGGGTACATATGCAGCATCATGTCCATGTTAATGATCCAGACAATGATCCCGATCATTTTGTTTCCACGGGTGGCCCCCTTTGGCTGATCGCCGCCCGCTTTTTCTATCACGAGATTTACTTCTTTAGGCGGCAACTGTGGCGCAAGTATGAGCTGCTGGAATGGTTTCTCAGTCGGCTATTTGTGATTACGATTGTCTGTATTGCAATTCACTACGGGTTTATTGGTTACATTCTGAACTACTGGTTTTCTCCGGCCCTTGTTGTCGGTATGGCACTGGGACTGTTTTTTGATTACCTACCCCATCGGCCCTTCGAGGAGCGCGATCGCTGGAAGAATGCCAGAGTCTACCCCAGTCCTATCCTGAATCTGATGATTCTTGGCCAGAATTACCACCTCATCCATCATCTGTGGCCATCAATTCCCTGGTACAACTACAAGCCTGCCTACGAAGTGATGAAGCCTCTGCTTGATAAGAAAGGATCTCCTCAGACGCTAGGAATTTGGCAGGGCAAGGATTTTTGGGGATTTCTCTATGATATCTTCCTTGGCATTCGCTTCCATCGACACAAGTCCTCTTCTGAGGGTTGAGGGTTTAGCGATCAGGAATCAGGTTGCAGTCGTCAGGTGTTCGGTATCTTGGTAAGAGATCCAAGCTTTGTAGAAGATCAAATTTTGTTGAAAATCAAAAGCCTCCCTCTCAATCGTCAGACTCAGATAAGCTGAGCCAGCAGAACTCCAAGCCCCAGAAACCTCAGCAGAAATCCTTCTGGCAAAGTCAGCGGGAGAATGCTTTGATTCTATTGGCCGCCTTGGGGTTATCTCTGTTGATTCGTTTGTTTGTGGCTGAGCCTCGCTATATTCCTTCGGATTCAATGGTTCCGACTTTGGAAATCGGCGATCGCCTGGTCGTAGAGAAGATTTCCCACTACTGGCGTCAGCCTCGAAAAGGAGATATTGTCGTCTTTGCGCCGCCGCAACAGCTTCAAGAGCGGGGTTATTTGTCCAGTCAAGCCTTTATCAAGCGAGTGATTGGTCAGCCGGAGCATACGGTCAAAGTACAGCAGGGTCAGGTTTATCTGGATAACGAACCGTTGCAGGAGGGCTATATTGCTGAGCCACCCGCCTACAGCTTTGACACAGTGCAAGTTCCGCCAGAGGCATACTTTGTCATGGGTGATAACCGGAATGATAGTAATGACTCCCATGTGTGGGGATTTTTGCCGGAGCAAAACATTATTGGTCGAGCAATATTTCGTTTCTGGCCCCTTGAGCGGTTTGGATTTCTGCGATAAGTGTCCCTCTTTGAGTCAAACGGTACGGAAATTGCGACTTTAGAGTCAACATTAGCCACTAGGCAAACTGTTAAACTGGCCTTAGTTAGAATCAATTCCAGATTGAGAATTGTGGATTTTTTAAAAAGCTAGATTAAAACAGGTCACACTATGGGATTCTTTGATTCAGAGGTTGTTCAAGAGGAAGCTAAGAAGCTGTTTGAGGACTATCAATCTTTAATTGAACTCGGTAACGATTACGGGAAGTTTGATCGCGAAGGGAAGAAGATCTTTATTGAAAGAATGGAAGCCGTCATGGATCGATACCAGATCTTTATGAAGCGGTTTGAGTTATCAGAAGATTTCATGGCACAAATGACGGTAGAACAGTTAAAAACTCAGTTAGGTCAGTTTGGAATTACACCCAATCAGATGTTTCAGCAGATGCATACCACTCTGGAACGGATGAGGTCAGAACTAGAAAAGCAGGTTTAACTCAGCGTGAGTCTTCGGATTTAGCCATGCAACTGTCAGACCGATTTACACAGGCATTGACCTACGCCACTCAGCTCCATGCCCAGCAAGAACGTAAGGGTTCGGGTATTCCCTATGTAGCTCATTTGCTAGGCGTTACCAGTCTGGCTCTGGAGTATGGTGCAGATGAGGATGAGGCAATTGCGGCCCTCTTGCACGATGCAATTGAAGATCAGGGGGGATTGGAAACCCGCGATGAAATTCGGCGGCGGTTTGGGGAAATTGTCACTCAAATTGTCGAGGGCTGCACAGATGCCCACACAATCCCCAAACCCCCCTGGCGCGAACGAAAGCAAGCGTATATCAAGCATTTGAAAACAGCCTCCGATTCCGTTCGATTGGTGTCTACTGCTGACAAACTCTACAACGCTAGCTCGATCCTGAAAGATTATCGCCAGGTCGGAGAAACTCTGTGGGACAGGTTTACAGGAGGCAAAGCTGGGACGCTGTGGTACTACCGCTCGATTGTGGATACGTTACAGACCATTGATTCCTCCCCAATAGTGGCGGAGCTGGATCGGGTGGTGAGTGAAATTGAGCGATTGACCAAGGACTCTTGCTGAAAGACGAGACGCCCGATTAGTGGGCCAGGGACGTTTCTTCCGGTTTCAATAACTCCGACAGCATCTTCACCGGGGGATCATTGTGGGGCCACGCAAAGGCATGACGAAAGGCTGCCTGCTGGCAGGCTTGTAGTTGTGCAAAATCAATAATGTCCAGCGTCAACAAATTCTCGTATTCAAACGGCAACCGCACATTGTGTAATCCTGCATTATCAGTACAAATCGCAATATCAACCCCCGCCTCAAAGCATCGATCAAATACCGTCTTGAGCTGATGAATATCTTCCAGGGTTCCAGTTTTAGTGTAGGTGGTTGGGCAAACTTCCAAACACTGGTTGCGGCGGGCCACCTCTGGCAACAGTTCCGGATGCTTGAGGGGAATCTGAATGCCATGCCCGATCCGCATCAAATAGGGCAAGAGTTCCGGATAGCAACCGTCTGAGGTTTCATAGACATGACCCGTGGTCTTCAAACCCAGCGATCGCGCATAGTCGTATAAGCCGACAAATTCATCCAAACGCTCAGCATAGTGGGCATCGCCGCCTGCCAGATCGATTGCACAAACGTATTGGGGATGGTTGGCCGCCAGATCCACGATAGCTTGATTCACGGCATAGGGGAGGCGAGAGTGCATGCAGAGAATTTGACTCGTCACAATTGGATATTCATTCAAGTGGCTGGAACGACCGACCACATCGACGATACTATTCATCAGCTCAATCCGTTCGGACTGGCTCAAATGATCAGGTGTACGGAGATAGGGCGTATATCGCAGTTCCAGATAGGCTAAGTTCTCAAAGGTGTAGGCTCCCCGCATCAGACGATAGATAAAGTAGGGCAGGGTTTCGTTGGTCTGAACGTGCTCCACCATGGTGTGCAGTTCCAGATACTCATCCAACGTATTGCGAGGTCGGGTGTAAAATTCTTCAAACTCAGGATACTGGGGGAATCGCTGGGCCAGTTCAGCATTATGACGCTGGAAGTAGCGCCATAGAATTCTAGGAACCACTGAACCCCCCAAATGGCGATGCAATTCTGCGTGTAAAGTCATAGGTGCTCCTGGTCGGTTAGTGGGTTAATTTGCGAAGATCAACAGACGGCTCAGAAGATTTAAGTTATCTAATTCTAACCACTTCCCCAACGTCCCGCAGCCAACTACCAATGACCAGTGACCAATAACTTAGTTACCATACTCTCGTTCCTCAAAATTGAAACTAACTCTAATCATGCAGATCGAACGATTACCCGTACTGTCAGATAACTACATTTTTTTGCTCCATAATGCTGAAAAGAATATTGCAGCAGTCGTTGACCCAGCCGATGCTAATCCAGTCCTACAGCGTTTGCGAGCTTTAAATGCTGAGTTGGTTGCCATTTTTAATACCCATCATCATCATGACCATGTAGGCGGCAACCGTAAACTACTCCAACATTTCCCCAATGCCACTGTGTATGGTGGGGCAGAAGATCGAGGTAGAATCCCAGGTCAGCAAGTCTTTTTACAGGAACAGGATCAGGTGCGGTTTGGCGATCGCACTGGAGAGGTCTTTTTTGTTCCAGGTCATACAAAAGCTCATATTGCTTACTACTTTCCTGCACAAACCGTGAATGAGACGGGGGAACTGTTTTGTGGTGATACTTTATTTGCGGGAGGATGTGGTCGTCTATTTGAAGGAACGCCAACGCAAATGGTTGATTCTCTGAGTAAGTTACGCCGCTTACCTGAAGGAACTCGACTTTGGTGTGCCCACGAATATACATTAAAAAACTTGAAGTTTGCTATAACAGTTGATAATCATAATCCAGCCCTGCAAAATCGATTGCAACAGGTACAAACTGCACGGGGTAAAAATCAGGCAACGATTCCTTCCACAATCGGCATTGAGCAGCAAACCAACCCTTTTCTGCGTTGGGATCACCCCGAATTGCAAGCCAGGGTTAATAGTCAAGACCCCGTACAAACCTTTGCCCGCTTACGTGGAATGAAGGATCAATTTTGAACTGAAATGTAAAGATTCCACTTTGTTTAACAGATGGCTAATGGCTAGATTGCTGGCTATTTCAGCTTTAGTTGACAACTGAAATGTAAACAAAACCGTCGAAAAATGTTATCGATTTCTTAAATTTCCTCCATGCTTTGAAAGTAGTGCCATAATAAACATTCCCCCTAAAGTGGTTGATCCCCGTTAGGGGTGTGCATGTGTAGTATCATCAGGGTGAAAATAATGGAAATGACAAAGCTTAGGATGGATGAACTTGCATCCTCTGTTGGAACATCTGAAATAGAGGTCGTTAAAAGTCAAGTCCCTCTAGATGATTCCCCAGAGTTGTTCGGTGGGTTGTTTGGGTTGAATTTGGGCTGGAAAAGTTATTACTCTCATCTGCGGATTGTCCAGGTTCAGAGCATTGGCGATAAGGTTAAAGTTGTCTTGATCGATGGAATCGATTCTCCCGTCAAGCGAGGAATCAGAGAAATTTATGAACAGGGCGTGAATTGGGTGAACTGGATTCGACAATGCCAGGAGAAAGCTGCAGATCAGGGACATCCAGTCACGGGATATCACTGCATTAATTATGTTGCGCGGGGAGAGAGCTATCTAGGTCAATCCTGGCCAGAAGCCTGTCAAAAGCTCTTTCATGCGGGTTGGATGACTGAGTAGTCCTGGTTCAGTAGTCGGCAATCAAACTCTCACCATCACCCGGAATCAGCATTCGTAGAACTACAATTCTGGCCTCCAGGAGCTGGTCTCTGGAAACTGGCCTCTAAGAAAGTGTTCTGGAATGCCCCGATGAGCACATCAAGTATAAAGAAGGGATAGTAGCAAAGTCATGTCTGCTTTCCCTTCTTAATTATTCCAGGGTTATAAAGTTAAGGACAGAATCCTGGTCAAGATAGTTCTGGCTTTCGGATTAGATTTCCAGCACAGCTTTACCCCTCATGCCTCCAGTTTCAATCAGTTGATGGGCTGTAGCAGCCTGAGCCAGAGGGAGAGACTGGTTCAAATGGATTTTAAGTTTTCCTTCATCAATCAGACGAGAACATTGCTGTAGGATTTTCGCTTGATCGCGTTGCTCATCGACTAATCCCTGCAACATCGGCGTCAGCATCAGTTCCAGACCAATTCTTAGGTTGCGAGTTCGGGCGGGTTTGAGTTTGCCATAATTCAGATCCGGCTCAAGTAGCGTTACCAAGTCACCATAGAATTTAACCGCAGGCATCGTTTTGAAGAAGGTTGCCTTGCCGACGGTATCAAAGGCCAGGTCAACCCCCTCTCCTTCAGTCCACTGCAACACGGCTTCTGCAAAGTCTTCTTCTTTGTATCGAATGATCCGATCAGCACCTAGATGTTCAACAAACTTTGCCTTTTCTAGCGAGCTAACTGTCGTTGCAATCTCAGCCCCTTGCAATCGAGCCAACTGAATTGCGACATGACCCACACCTCCCGCCCCAGCGTGAATCAAAACCCGTTGTCCAGGTTGCAATTTTCCGCGATCATACAGGGATTCCCAGGCTGTAATCAGAATGAGGGGGGCCGCCGCCGCTTCCACAAAACTGAGAGACTTGGGTTTAAAGGCGGCAAATTGTTCCTCTATCACGATGAACTCGGCGTAGTTCCCAGCTTCGTCACCCAAGCCCCCTTGACAAAAATAAACCTGATCGCCAGTCCGAAATTTCTTAACCTCAGATCCAACTGCTTCGACAATCCCTGAGCCATCACACCCCAGAATGGCGGGCATTTTCTCCGGATAGAAAGTCCCACGGGTGCGAAGCTTGGTGTCAATCGGGTTTACGCCTGCGGCTTTCAGTCTCACCAGGACTTGAGTGGGTGTTTTGATTTGAGGTGGGGGAACTTCTGTTAATTTGAGGACTTCCGGTTGACCGGCCTGGGTCATGACGACTGCTTTCATAGACATTCTCTGGTCTGGCTTAAGTTGATACCCGTCGATAATTTTCATCATAGTCGCCGGTCGTTACCGTATTTCTGTAATTTTCGAGTAGGGCGATGACCGTTATTGTTGTACTTTCGTTCAGTGAGTATGTCAAAATTTGTTAGTAGCCCACCGTATGTTTGTGTATGCTGGCTCTGTGCAGGGTGAACTGTGCAAACGGTGGGAACTATTCTTCTATTGTTCAATGAGTTTGGGTCGAAGTGCTGGCCCTATTTCGATGCAGTCCTGGTTGATCCACATTATTGATATCGGGCTGGTTTTTACGGTTGCCTACGTTGTATTAGTCATCATTGGAGAGCGCCGAACCCTCTGGATGTTAAGGGGGTTCATTATCCTGATGCTAGCGGCGGCAATTAGTGACTGGGCGGGCCTACGATTATTGACAATTGCCCTTGACAATTTGGTCATCGGTTCTGCTGTTGCTATGGCTGTAATGCTGCAGGCAGAATTTCGTCAATTTTTAGAGCAGCTAGGTCGAGGTGAGGTGCTCCAGCTTTTTGGCCAGGGCCGCAAAGCGATTCCCGAACCCGATAGTGTGATTGATCAGATCGTTGAAGCGGTGAAAGAACTGTCGCAGAATCGTACGGGGGCCTTGATTGTGATTGAGACGGCCAGCCCCATTGATGAGCGGGACTTTTCTGTGCCAGGGGTGAAAATCAATGCGGAGGTTTCACGGGAAATCCTGCAAACGATTTTTCAACCGACAACCTTGCTGCATGATGGAGCTGTTCTAATTCGGGCCTCCAGAGTCGCAGCAGCGGGGGTAATCCTACCCCTCTCGGAAAGGGTTGCTTCGCGGCAACTGGGAACCCGCCATCGGGCCGCGATGGGCATTACCGAACGGGTGGCTCAGTGTTTGTGTATTGTGGTCTCGGAGGAAACTGGTTCGATCTCTCTGGCAGAGAAAGGAATCCTGAATCGGCCATTGACTAGCAGTAAACTAAAAGAGTTGTTAGAGGCCCGCTCCTTCATTTCTGGAGATGACAAAGGCAAATCCGGAATTTCAATTGGTGGCCTGTTGCATCAAGCCTGGTTTAAAGGACGGGCCATAACTTCACGGGTGTTTCGCCTCCGTTCATCAGCTTCTCGAGAAAAACAATGACTACTAAGCAAAAGGTCTTACGAGAATTACCTGCCGACCTCGATCCCAATCGATTGCCTCAGCATGTTGCCGTCATCATGGATGGAAACGGTCGCTGGGCCAAACGTCGTGGCTGGCCTCGAACAATGGGACATGGTCGCGGGGTTGATACGCTCAAGGAGTTATTGCGGTGTTGCCGGGATTGGGGAATCGGTGCGTTAACGGCCTATGCCTTTTCGACGGAAAATTGGGGTCGTCCTCTAGAAGAAGTGGACTTCTTGATGGCCTTATTTGAAAGGGTCTTAATGCGGGAACTACGGGAAATGATGGAGGAAGAAGTTCGGATCCAATTTGTTGGAAATCTGGCCGCTTTACCTAAATCTCTCCAAAACAGTATTGAAGAATCCATGGAAACCACACGAAACAATCAGGGGATTCTATTCAATGTAGCGACCAATTACGGTGGCCGCCAGGAAATTATTCAGGCCTGTCAAGCCATTGCAACTCAAGTGCAACAGGGTGCATTGCAACCGGAGGACATTGACGAATCGGTGTTCGAGAACCATTTGTACACCGCAGGACTGTGCCATCCCGATTTGCTGATCCGCACGAGCGGAGAAATGCGAATTAGTAACTTTCTCCTCTGGCAGATGGCCTACGCTGAGATCTACGTCACAGATGCCCTGTGGCCCGATTTTGATCGAGCAGAATTTCATCAGGCCCTCTGTTCCTATCAGAAGCGCGAACGGCGGTTTGGTAAGGTTGAGAGTTGATTTCTAAGGCCCAGAAAAAACAGCGTCTTCGATATCTTGCCGACTGAGAGAGTATTTAAAGGCTCGTTGAACATCCTGACTGCTGTCGACATCGATGTAGGCGACCGTCAACTGCTCAACGTCCAGCCACAGTTCAGCTTTCCAGGTGGGTCGCTCAACCTGCCAATGATGCAACTCATCTGGATCCTGTTGACAACCCTGGGAACGCAGCCAGTCTTCGATCTTTGGTAGGGAGTGGTTGTATAGCGGGGTTTCGGGATTGGGAAGGTCGGTTTGAGTCATGATAGTTATGGTGAATGGAGGATTAGGGTAGAGTTAAACCAGGCGGCTGAATCGGCTGTAGGCTCAAATCAGGCCGAATTAAGCCAACAACAATGGCCAGAACAAGACATCCCGCTAAGCTTAATCCAAGCATTAAAAGGGCAAAAACCTCTCCTGAAGAGAGCGGACGGTCAGTGGGATCAAGGTAAGCCGAGCGGGAATAGTGACTTGTGTTTGAAGTATCCAAATCCATCACAGGCTGGATCACCGAATAGCGGGAATACCGAATGGTTTGGTCGTAGGCAAGACGACGTTCTGGGCTGCTGAGTGTTGCATAGGCTTCATTCAACTCTTGAAACTTTTGAGTTGCAACCTGCTTTGGTAGAGATGTTGTGTCTGGATGATAACACTTGCTGAGCTGACGATAGGCCCTACGAATTTCAACGGGTGAGGCTGAGGGATGCAACCCCAGACAACCATAATGGGTTCCAGCAAAGGCCTGCCTCCCCTGCTGAGTGGACGTTCTTGAGGTTGAGCGGGTGCGATCGCTACTCACTACCTGAGCAATCCTACGTTTTGAGTTAACATTTCTAAGTATTCTGACACCCTCTTCTCAGAATCGCAATCGAGTCCGATTATCCTTAAAACTTCTAGAGATAAACTTCCAGAGATTGCCATGGATCTTGCTCATCTCATTCAACAACAGCGACAATTCTTCGCCACTGGCCAAACCAAGGATCTCCAGTTCCGTCTGGAACAACTGAATCGGTTACAACAGGCGATTGTCGAAGCTCAGGATGCCATCGTTGAGGCGGTTCATGCCGATCTTAACCGACCTGAATACGAAGCCTATTTTGAAATCGCTTCCGTTTCGGAGGTCAAATACGCGATTAAGCACCTGAAATCCTGGGTCAAGCCCAAAAAAGTTTCAACTTCCATTGATCAATTTCCAGCCTCCGCTCAAATTCGCCCGGAACCGCTTTGTGTCGTGTTAATCATTGGCCCCTGGAATTATCCCTTTCAGTTGATGATTTCTCCGTTGGTTGGAGCCATTGCAGCAGGAAATTGCACCATTTTGAAACCTTCAGAAATTGCAGCCAATACTTCCAGAGTGGTAGCTGAACTAATTCAGAAAACCTTTGACCCGGCCTATATTGCCGCAGTAGAAGGTGATGTTGAGGTTTCCCAAGCCTTGTTAGCAGAAAAATTTGACCATATCTTTTTTACCGGGGGAACCAATATTGGCAAGATTGTGATGAAGGCAGCGGCGGAACATCTAACGCCTGTCACATTGGAACTCGGCGGTAAAAGTCCCTGCATTATCGATGACGAGATTCATCTAGAAAACACCGCCAGCCGTATCGTTTGGGGCAAGCTGATTAATGCGGGTCAGACTTGCATTGCCCCAGATTATCTGTTGGTGCACTCCAAGGTAAAGCCCCAATTAGTGCAAGCAATGCAGGCCAAAATTAAGGAATTCTATGGTGACGATCCGGAGAAAAGCCCGGACTACTGCCGCATTATTAGCCAGCGACACTTTTAGCGATTGACAGGGTTGCTACAGCAGGGTCAGATTCTGGCCGGAGGTCAAACGGATGTTGAGAGCCGATACATTGCTCCCACTCTAATTGATCAGGTGTCCTGGAATGATCCCGTAATGCAGGACGAAATCTTTGGGCCGATTTTACCCATGCTGGAATACACCGATTTAACTGAGGCGATTCAGCAGGTGAATGCGCGACCTAAGCCCCTGGCATTGTATTTCTTCTCCAAGGACGCACAGAAACAGCAACGAATTCTTGAGGAAACATCCTCTGGGGGGGTCTGTTTTAATGAGACTGTGATGCACGTCGGTGTGACTGAGTTGCCCTTTGGGGGTGTGGGTCAAAGCGGCATTGGTAGCTATCATGGCAAAGCCAGTTTCGATACGTTTTCCCACTATAAAAGTGTACTGAAAAAACCCTTCTGGCTCGATATGAAATGGCGATATGCCCCTTACAAAGGTAAAGTTGGCTTGATTAAAAAAGTTGTGAATAGTTAAGACCCTGATCGCTGCCAATTTTTGACATCCCAGGTGTTGGCATCCCAGGGGGTTGGATCAACACCGGATAGGCGATTGCTCACGCCATTCGCATCAGCCCGATGAACCAGCGGGAGCAACACCATTTCCCGTCGCAGGAGTTCATCCATCGCTTTGTAGAGCTGCGCCCGTTTTTCGGGATCCGTTTCCTGGTTGGCCTGCTGCCAGAGTTTGTCGTATTCCGGATTGCAATAGCGGGCATAGTTATTCCGTTGCCAATCGTTAGATTTCTGGGCAATTTCGTCGCAGGTGCGCCATTTCATGTAGGCGCTAGGATCAGGACTGTCATTTCCCGTAGTGAATTCCTGCAAATCGGCATAGAAATGGTTCAAGGTTTCAGGGTTAGCGGGGTCACCGGAGAAAAACACACTGGCATCGATGCTTTTCAGCTCCACCTCCACCCCGATTGATTCCAGGGATTGTTTGATAATTTCCTGGGTTTTTTGTCGAACCGGATTCACCGACGTTTGGAACAATACCTTCATTTCAACGTTGTCCTTGTCTCGCACGCCATTCCCGTTCGTATCTTTCCATCCAGCTTCATCTAGCAACTGCTGGGCTTTCTCTAGATTGAACTCGTAGTCAATTTGATCCGATTGGTAGATCTGAGGCGCAACCAAAAGCTGGGCAATCGGACGACCTGTGACGCCGTAGAGTTGATTGGCAATCGTGTCGCGGTCAATCGCCAAATCAAAGGCTTGTCGGACTTTCAGATCGGTAAAAAACGGGTGGGGAAACTGAGTGCTGGAACGCTCTCCATCAGCGGTTTCTTTGTTGGGATCAGTGAAGTTGAACAGAATCCGCTCCACGCTAGAACCGAAGGTTGCCAGAACTTTCCCCTGTCCTCCGGCTTCTAACTGCTGCAAAATATTAGACTCAACCTGAAGATTGTGGGCGTAGTCCACATCCCCCGTTTGCAACACCGCCCGCGCAGCGGAGGTGGCATCTCCTCCACCCTTCAGCTCAACATTCTGGAAGTAGGGCTTGCCTTCGTCCCAGTACGCCGGATTTGCCGTATACAACACCACATCTCCGGGTCTAAATTCCGTCACTAAATACGGCCCAGTTCCAATCGGCTGCTGATTCGCCGGGGCCTCCCGAATATTGGCCCCGTTGTAGGCTTCAAAAATATGCTGGGGTAGAATCAATCCATTTTGTCCGGTAAAAGGAATTGACCAGCTTGGCGTCACGTCCTTGAAGGTGATTTTCACGGTATGGGAATCCAGCGCTTCAACCGTTTCAATCAAGGAGTAGTACTCCCGGCTGGCAGCGGCCACCTCTGGATTCATCACAAAGTTGTAGGTGAAGACCACATCTTCGGCTGTGAAGGGTTCACCGTCTGACCATTGCACATTCTGCTTCAGTTTCCAGGTGACCGATTTGCCATCCTCAGCGACCCCGCCGTTTTCCAGGGAGGGAATCTCAGCTGCGAGAAAGGGAATGAATTGATCGTCCTTGTTGTAGCTGGCCAGGGGTTCATAGACCAGGCGGGCTGCGTCAAAATCCTTGAATCCAGTGGCTAGATGTGGATTGAGGATGGTGGGGGCTTGCCAGTAGAGCAGCTTGAGAACGTCATTCTCTGCGATTGTTTCTGAAGAGGTTTCCGGAGATGAACCGGGGGCTTGAGTTGTTGACGGTTGAGACGTGCAAGCGGTGATTGTCAATGCCATCAGCAGCGGCAAAGTACGGGCCAATCTATGATTCAAGACCAATCTCCCAAGTGATCGATGGCTTTTAGTTTATCGAATTTTTCCAACATAGAATCTACTATGGTTATACATATCCGTTATTAGAGGCTCGTTTTCCAGTGCTTACCCTTGATTCTTCTTGCCAATCTGACCCATCTTGCCAAGATAGCTTTGCCATTGTTCTGGCTCCCCTGGTACTGGAAGAAGTCTATGCCAGTGTTGATGCGCCTGCCAATGGTGCAGTCGTGGTGATGAGTGGAATGGTACGACAGCAAACGGATGGCAAGCCCGTAGCAGCCCTGGAGTATCAAGCCTACCAGCCGATGGCCCTGCGGGTATTTGAGCGGATTGCCCAGGAGATGCGTCAGCAGTGGCCCCAGATTACCCATGTGGCAATTCATCATCGGGTGGGCCGATTGGTTGTTGGCGAGATTAGCGTGTTGGTGGCAGTGGGATGTCCCCACCGACGAGAAGCCTTTGAAGCCTGTCAATATGGGATTGATACCTTGAAGCACAATGCTCCTATCTGGAAAAAGGAACATTGGCAGGACGGCTCTAGAAGTTGGGTCAGTATTGGAGCTTGTGAAACCAGTCCAGAAAGTTGCTAATTCGGCTTTTCATTCATACAGATGAATTCTCCCTCCTACACCTGTTTGACTTCGGGCCACGGCCCGATTAATTAACACTCAGATTTTTTAAAAAACTGTTATTATCTACTAAATTTCCTCGATTATTTTCCCCCGAATACTTTTTCGAGGACGTTGGAGCTATGGATTTGATGGTGTGATTCGATTCATACAGGTTCAGTTGTGTCGTCACGGAACCCTACTGGATCATTGAGTAAAATTCTAAGGACATTGAAGTGGATATTGTAATTGGACGTGGCAAAACAGCTCGTAGAGCCTACGGAATTGACGAAATTGCACTAGTTCCTGGGCTACAAACTATTGACCCCAGCATAACGGATACAGCCTGGGAAATCGGCGGAATTCAGCGAGAAATTCCGATTATTGCCAGTGCGATGGATGGTGTGGTGGATGTAGAGATGGCCGTTCGTCTTTCGCAGATAGGGGCTTTGGGTGTACTGAACTTGGAAGGAATTCAGACGCGATACGAAGATCCTAACCCCATCCTGGACAAAATCGCTGCCGTGGGAAAGTCGGAATTTGTGGGCTTGATGCAGCAACTCTATGCTGAACCCATCAAGCCAGAATTGATTAAAGAACGGATTCAGCAGATTAAGGCTCAGGGTGGGATTGCTGCCGTCAGCCTGACGCCAGCCGGGGCGAAGAAGTATGGTTCAGTGGTTGCAGAAGCAGCAGCCGATCTGGTCTTTGTTCAGGCGACGGTGGTTTCCACTGCATTCTTTGCCGCTGCATCGGTTGAGCCGTTGGATCTGACGCAGTTTTGTCAAGAAATGCCTATGCCTGTAATTCTGGGGAATTGTGTCACCTACGAAGTGGCACTGAACCTGATGAAGGCGGGAGCATCTGCGGTGCTGGTCGGAATTGGCCCTGGAGCCGCGTGTACGTCGCGGGGTGTTTTGGGAGTTGGGGTTCCTCAGGCTACTGCGGTTGCAGATTGTGCTAAAGCGAGGGAAGACTTTGCCCACGAAACGGGCCAGTATATTCCTGTGATTGCCGATGGAGGTCTGGTGACGGGGGGCGACATTTGTAAGTGTATTGCTTGCGGAGCCGATGGCGTCATGATTGGTTCTCCGATTGCCCGTGCGAAGGAAGCGCCAGGAAGAGGCTTTCACTGGGGTATGGCAACGCCAAGCCCAGTACTACCTAGAGGTACACGAATTAACGTGGGGTCAACGGGAACCCTGGAACAAATTCTCCGAGGCCCAGCTCAGTTGGACGATGGAACCCATAATTTGCTGGGAGCCTTGAAAAGCAGTATGGGAACCCTAGGCGCGAAAAATATCCAGGAAATGCAGCAGGTTGAGGTGGTCATTGCACCGTCTTTGTTGACAGAAGGGAAGGTTTACCAAAAGGCCCAGCAGTTAGGCATGGGCAAGTAATCACAACATCAACCTCTATCTAACCCATTGAAGTGGGTTTTGCTTAAAAATTGGACTGCTCATCCAAGGGATCGCTAATCCCCAAATCTAGCGGTTCTGGAAAGCTGAACTGTTCGCGCAGTTCCTGCTCAGCTTGTTTCGGATTTTGGTAAATTAGCTCCAGAAATTCCTGGGCCGAATATCCTAGTGGTTCGGCATAGAACCCCACTTCATCCAAGATCCGCTGTTTGGATTGTCGCAGGTACAGACTGAGGCAATGGTGAGCCTGTACCTGATTCTGGCGATGAAATCGAAAGAAACTCAGCGCCGATAATAGCCTATCCTCGTAGGGTTTGAGGGGCTGGAGACGAATTTCTTCAGGTTGCCTTGACATGTTTTCCCGGTATAAACGCCCTGGTGCGAAACGCCTTGACTCTGCCTACTGACGACCTGAAATCGATAACTGATAGGGGTGCTGGCCTTGATTGCGATCGCCAATGTAAACCTCATAGGTTCCCTGGGTTCCATAGCCAGAGAATTGCAGTTTTCCTCTGTCCGGTAGGACACAATACCGTCCCGCTGGCCCATCTACCAGTAGGGTGGGTGAGCCTTTGCTTTCCACTTGAATTTGCCAGAACGTTAGATCTTCAGGCAGATTGAGAACATGATTCGGTACGGTTGCCACGTAGCCGCAGTCCCCGCTATTGGTAGTTCCTCCAGAAGTACCAGAAACTTTGATCGGTGTGCCGGGTGTAATTTCCTGATCCGCCAGGGCTGCGGATGGGAATAGCAGTAACATTGCCAAAACAGCACCGCAGATTGCCCGCTGACTGAATTTTCCAGTACACCGCATTAACCGATTTCTAGTTATCATAATCCTAATTAAATTTAGTCCTTTCCTATTTCAGAGTTACCTTACTATTAATTGTGAGTCTAAGTTCGTCTAATTTGTTCCTACAAGAATGTTCTGAGCCGATAAGGGGTTAATATCCATGAGTTTTCAAGATGATCAGGACGTGAAACGCCGTCTAGAGGATCTAGAAGCAGAAATCAATCAGCAACCTGTCGCTAGATCCACCCAATCTTCTTCTAAGACGGTTAAGGTCTACTATCAGCAATTTTTATCCTGGTTCAAGGATCTGCCAACAGCGGGGCAAATCGTTGTGGGCATTTTGGGCGTTTTTGCTGGATTGGCCCTCCTGAAACTTGTAATACAACTGATTTCTTTGGCCTTTAGTCTTGCGATTGTGGGCGGATTAGGGTACATTGCGTACCAAATTTTCAAACAGACTCGATCTTCCAAGTCTTGATTCCTTGTCCGCATTGCGACGACTTAGACCCAATTACCTGAGTTAGAAGTTTTCATTAGAAGTTTTAAACTATGGCCAGCCCATCTTTCGGTAGTGATGTTAATTCCCCCCCATCTCCAGTGGAGCCCCTACAAGAACCCCTACAAGTTCGGCAACTACCACTGTGGATGCGTCGATGTGGAGCGTGGGCTGTGGAAGTCTCTCTGGTGGCCGTCAGCGGTCTAGTACCCCTGGCAGCGGGGGCAATCTGTAATCGTCCCCCCCAATCAGTACCGTTAAATCCAGTTCTAAGAACTACCTCTAACACGAATGCAGCAACTCTGGCCTTGCCCGTGCGCAACCGCAATCCGCAAGTAACGCCCCTAACAAATTTTTTCTGGTCAGGTGCTTTGCTATAGCCAATTTTAGTCTCAGGCTGGCAACTCTATCGGCTCTCCGCAACTGGACAAACCTCCCCTAAGCGCTGGTTCGGTGTGCAAGTCGTCAACCGTTATCAGGTTCCGCCCAGTTTATTGCAAGCGTTCTATCGGGAATCTGTGGGTCGTTGGGGGGTTCCCATGGGCCTCGCCTACATTATCTGGCGTTCGAGCGGTGCTTTTCCCAATTTACTCTTGTTAACGGGTCTGGCAGGGGTCGCAATTCTAGTTGATGGGTTGCTCGGTAAGCGCTTCAAAGGTCGGACAGGCCATGACCTCCTCGCCCGGACAAGTGTGCGGGAAGCAGGCGTGAAATTCCTAGCCAATCCCTTCACGAGCTACGATTTGGCTGGAGAATCGGAGGCTGCTCGTTCTTTAGTTTTCACCCCCCGTCGCCGCAATTTTCCGGTGGATCTCTGGGCCTGGATGCGCCAACATCCCGGCATGACTCTGGTAGGGGTGAGCTGTGCCAGTATGGCAGCAGTTCTGGGAACCTTTGCCGCAACTCAGATTTACATTCAAAATCAAGCGAATCGACGGGAATTCAAGCAACAGGACAACGAGGTTTTTCTCGCCCTGGTTAGCAAACTCTCTCCTGATGCTCAGGTTGATCCGGCTCAGAAACGGGGTGCGATTTTGGCCCTGGGAACATTGGAGGATCCGCGAGCGATTCCCCTTCTAGTTGATCTTCTAGCCCAGGAAACGAATCCAGCTATGCTTGATGTGACCCATCAAGCTCTGGTGAGTGCCGGGCCAGCAGCATTGCCCTATTTGCGGCAATTGAACCATGCCCTGAGAAATGAATTGGACTCGATGGAGTTTGGAGCCAATGCCAAAACCAAGCAGTTAACTGCAAAGCGACAGCAGGCGACCCAACGGGCCATTGCGAAACTCCTGACCATCAATAGCGGCGAAATTCACAACGTTGATCTGAGTCGGATGGACTTGAATCAAACGGCCCAGGGGCCAGCTCAGTTTACTCTGGTTTTAAATAATACTGACTTGTCTGGCCTGAATTTCAGAAGTAGCCAGTTCAAGCAAGCGGATCTATCAAATAGCAGTTTCTACAGCGCGGGTGACGACGAACGCTACGGCACCTTTGACGATTGGGTGGCAGATCTGAGTGGTGCGGATTTAACTGAAGTCGATTTAACGGGAGCGTTTCTCAGCCAGGTGTATTTGCAACGCACCAATCTCCTGCGAGCCATTTTGAACAAGGCTGATTTATCTAAGGCCGATTTGATTGGCGCAATTTTGAGTAGTGCTGAACTGATCGGGGCAAACTTAGAAGGGGCTGAGTTGGAGGGGGCAAAGCTGACAGGAGCCGATCTCACCAATGCCCAACTTTCCAAGGCCGATCTAGACGAAGCTCGTATGATGAAGGTCAAGGGACAGGGAGCTGAGTTTATTGATAGTCGTCTGCAACAGGTGGGATTCCAGGATGCAGATTTGTCCGGTGCAGATTTCCAGGGGGCGGATCTGAGGGAGACAGATTTGAGTTTTGCTAAATTGACGGGGGCAAATTTCAAAAATGCCAAGCTGCAGAATGCAAGTTTGCAGAATGCAGATCTGAGTCTAGCAAACCTAGAGGGTGCAAATCTCAACGGCACAGACTTTAACGGTGCAAAATTTGTAGCTGCTCAACCAGAAGGGTCTGACAATCAATTTATAGAGAACATAGAAACCGCAAATCCCTCAAATCGCTTCAAGCGAGTGAACTTTGCCCGTGCCAAGAACCTGAGCCAGAATCAGATTCTCTACATCTGTAACCAGGGCGGATATCATCCTGATTGTTCTAAGTAGAGCAGCTAGCGAGCTTTTCCACAAACTCCTGATGCTCATCACTGGCAATTCCCCGTTGCAGAGTGGCTAAAACCTGCGCTAGGTTCCCAGCCAATAACGCATCTATCTGGAGATTTAAACCTGGAAAAGTTCGGCTCTGGATGACACCTACGGAGTCAGGTTTTAAGGCGACGTATTCTCCAGCTTGCAAGCTAAACCAATCCACAGCACGATCTTCTACTCGCCATACGATATATTCCTGAACCTGGTTGCGGCGATAAACCCTGAGTTTGTCATATAAATCGTAGGAGGCACTACTGGAAGCGATTTCAACAATCAGTTCTGGTGCGCCTTCTACATAGTCATCCTCACTGATTTGAGATTGTCCTCTATGGGCTTCATCAATTCGGAGCAGGGCATCGGGTTGGGGAGCGTTGTCCAGGTCGAGGCGAATCGTGGCATTGTCAGCAGCTTCTACACCAGGGGTTGCCACTTCATAGGTTCCGAGCCAAAGTATGATGTTGCTGTGGGGTTTACCATGTTTGCGATATCTTAAAGCCGCAGGCACGTAGACAATTCCCTCAATCAACTCTGCTTTCTTCAGCTCAGGCATCGCTGCGTAGCGACGTTCAAACTCGATCCGAGTCAGGCGATCGCCGTTTTCAAGAATTGGAATTACCGCAGGTTTTGGGTTAGCAAAACTCATTACCGCATCAAGTTTAATGGACTGGACACCTAATAATTGCTTCAAATCATTGTTTCAAATCATTGTTTTAAAACAGTCTCTTAAAAGTTAAAGCCCCTTCTCTGAATCGAGTGAAGGAGCCTTAACTATATTTATCCTGGCATCGTGCTATTTTCCCGGGCAGCTACCCACCAAGTATCTTCGCCGTGTCAGCGTTTCAGATCCGAGTTCGGGATGGATCTGTGTGGTTCCACTGAGCCTTAGACACCAGAAAAGCCTTAAATTACTTTAGGTCTCTCTGAAAATGTGGTGTTGAAGAGAATCAAATGCTTCTCCTTGTTTCGACCACTCTTACAAGTATGCTTGCTTTTTCCAGAAATGTCAACCCCTATTCTAAATTTTTTAGGGATCAGTTACGCCTTCTGCATTGATAACTCCAGATCCTTGCAGATATCTTCGGCATCTTCAAGGCCCACTGAAAATCGAAATACCCCATCTCCTGCAAAATCTCGGTAATCAGCCCTTTGTGCTTCGTTGAGTGCAAAAGACGTTTCCAATATTTCCTGGGTTGCAATGTAATAGATCAAGCTTCGCTGATGGCCGAGTGAAACGGCATAGTGAATCACCTGCAAGTGTTCAGCAAAGGCTCGAGCGAGGGCCAGGGGATTTTGAGTTTGGAAAGTCACCATGCCTGAATAGTTATCCATCTGCCGTTGCGCCAACTCGTGCTGTGGATGGGAGGGAAGGCCAGGATAAATTACTTGTTTGACTTGGGGCAAAGTTTCAAGAAAACGCGCAACTTTCAGGGCATTGTCTGCGTGGGCTTTCATCCGAAGGGGCAGTGTTGTGATGCCTCGCATAATCAGCCAGGCATTAAACGGGCTGATCACACCCCCTAGATGAATTCGTATCTTGCTAAGACCCGATATTTCATCCTTCGTACCCAATACTGCTCCTCCCATAGCATCTCCGTGTCCACAGAGATATTTAGTGAGGGAATGAACTACAAAATCTGCACCCAAGTTTATTGGTCGGGTTGCAACGGGTGTCGCAAAGGTCGAATCAACGGATAACTTTGCTCCCGCAGCATGGGTGATTTCAGCGATCGCTCGAATATCTGACAATCTGACAATGGGGTTACAGGGCGTTTCAATATGAACCAGTTTTGTATGCGGCAGAATTGCCGCTTCTAACGCCTCTAGGTCTGTTGTATTGACCCGTGTCACCTCAATGCCAAGCTGGGGAATTAATCCCTTCATCAACTCAGCCGCCCCCACATAGGCAACGTCGCTCATCACAAGGTGATCACCGGCCTTCAGCAGATGAAACATCAGTGCTGAAATCGCTGCCATACCGCTGCTAAAGGCAATGCACGCTTCAGCGTTTTCTAATGCGGCTAACTTTTGCTCAAGCTGTTGAATGGTGGGGTTCCCTTCACGGGTGTAGAAAAATGTCGTCTGTTCCTGAAAACTTTCCGGCGAGAAAGGCATGTCAGCATCCATCACGAAGGAGGATGCCATCACAATGTTAGGAGAAGAGGCTCGAAATGCGAGATCAGGTTGTTCACCTGCATGAATTGCCGTGGTTTGCATGCCCTGAAAATCCTGACGGGGTTCCATCGGATAAAAAACTCCATAAAATATGCTTTGACACAGAAAGATTCCCCAACGAGTTGACTGGGGAACAACAACACAGTTAAAAATCTAAACTTTGTTTTCTTAAAAGATGATCAACTGATCTAAATTCACAGATCCAAATTCACAGATCCAAATTCACTTATCTAAATCCAACCGCAGCTTGCCAAACAAAGGCAAGGAGTAGGAAAAAGACAGGGATAATGGGCAAAACATCAACGACTGGACTAAAAATGGAGTAGGCCTCAGGCAATTTTGCCAGCAACATCACAGCTTCCATGAACCGACAAACCTCTCTACAGAACTTTCAGAATATTCACGTATTTTAACATGGAGGCTCATAATCTTTAGATTTTGTTTAGAACATTCAGCAGGCCGAATTACCATCCCCAGGTTCCAGGGCCGCCTTTAAAGGGGCCAACAATATCCTGAGTAATCCAACCTCCATAAAAATCTCCAGCTTGGGCCTGTACCTTTTCACCATCGATGTAGCAAGCCTCCATGCGACTCGGATAGACCGCAATGTAGTTCTTGAGACTCAGAAAGCGCTCAGTCGGATCCGGATAATACCAGGCAACATTCACCGCTTGCTGATCGCCCACCTGAATGGTGTAGTAGTTCGCTTGCCCTTTCCACTCACACCAGGATGTTTTAGAGGTTTGGGTGAAGTACTCCAATTTCACATCTTCCGGTGGCAGGTAGTAGCCTGGAGGATGGCTAGTCTCCAGTACTCGCTTTGCCCGCTGGGTTTCGGCAATCACAACCTGATTAAATACAATCTGGACTTGCTTCGATGAATCCTCCAGGCGGGGCGGTCGGGGATAGTCCCAGACAGATTCTTGACCTGGTGCTGGCGGGATACGACGATTCAACACGTTAGGAATTCCTCTATTTTTACTATTGACTATGATCAACGAGAAGGAAACAATCTTTCAACCTTTTCGATGTAAGACCAGTCAGAAGGTATGTTTGACGGTAATATTTGTGTGTCTATCGTTTGTCCCTAGCCCTTTAACTCTTTGACCCATGGCTTATCAAGGTATTGATGTTTCTGACTGGCAGCCGAATGTGAATTGGAAGGCCGTTGCTGACGCTGGCATGACCTTCGCGATCATCAAAGCAACCGAGGGAGCCACCTTCGTTGCAGACGTTTTTCCGTCCTATTGGGAACAGATAAAAGCTCAGGGACTCGTCCGAGGAGCTTATCATTTCTTTCGACCCGGCAGCAGCGTTCAAGGCCAAATTGATAATTTTCTCAATACCGTTTCCCTTGAGGATGGCGACCTGCCCCCCGTGTGTGATATCGAAACAACGGATGGGGTGTCGGCTGGAACGTTGCTAGATCGAATGGGCCAATGGTTGGAGGCCGTCGAACAACGAACTGGCTATCGACCGATTGTCTATACCTATCCTGGCTTCTGGGAAAGCCTGAATACCAGTCGATTCTCGGACTATCCTCTTTGGATCGCCCACTACACCAGTGCGGCTCAACCGATTGTTCCTCGGGGATGGGATAGTTGGATGTTGTGGCAATTTACCGATAGCGGTTCTGTCCCCGGTGTGGGTGGCGGTACAGATGTGAATGTGTTTGAAGATGTGGTGATTGGTACCAGTGGAGAGAAGGTGAAGAAATTTCAGGGCCTTCTCAAACAGCGAGGCTTTGATCCAGGGCCAGTTGATGGCATTTTTGGCAATGGGACTAAGTCGGCCGTGGTGGAACTTCAGAAATTGAAGGGAATCCCCCAAGATGGAGTCGGAGATTTGAAAACTTGGGCCGCTTTGTTAGGGAATCTGGCCGCAGCTGAGGTGCCACCAGCACCGGAATCTCCTGTGGATGTCAATGCCCTGCTGAGGAAATACAAGGGAACTACAAGTCAAAAAGATGCCCTGACCTGGCTAGAACAACAAGCTTCTCAAGCAACCTTGCTAGAGTTTAGTCGATTGTGGCGGGGTCAAAACACACTTCCGGCCCTTCCGGTTAACCTGATTAACGTAGGGCAGTATTATTTGGGATTGCCGAATCAGGTTAAGGCTATTGCTTGGCTAGAGCAGCAGTTGCCCAGTAATGTCTTGATCGAATTTGAGAACAAATGGAATGCGCCACCGGCAAAGCCTGAAGCGATTTCGCTAGTGAATGTTGCAAAGTATTACCAGGGGCTTCCAAAGCAGGATGCGGCGTTGAAATGGCTGGAGAGCCAACTTTCTCCTGAAACTCTGGAGGAATTTACTCGCCTGTGGCGGTAATAGATAGGGTAGCTAAGTCATCAAAACAGTTGTCTTTGTTACAGGATTTCACGGCTGATTGGCTTCAACTTTGCTAGAATAGCCCAACTGGTCGCAAGCCGTTTTTGCAAATTTAAAGTGCCAGTTAGAGCCTCCGTAACGAGAACAGTCCGTTGTGACTCCGCCCATGGAAAACTCTTTTGATATCGCACTGGTAATAGTGATTACAGTCGCTAGCGGCATTAGTGCACAGGTTGTGGCGGACTATTTGAAGGTTCCGGCAATTGTTTTTTTACTGCTCTTCGGAATTTTGGTGGGAAATGATGGCTTGGGCGTCATCCACCCAAGTGAACTTGGGGTCGGTCTGGAAGTGATCGTTTCCCTCTCCGTTGCCTTGATTCTGTTTGAGGGAGGTCTGAGCCTTGATCTACGTGCCCTGGGCCAGGTCTCCGGCAGCATCCGGAATTTAGTTACAGTTGGTACATTGATTACCTTGGTCGGCGGTGGAATGGCGGCCCACTGGCTCGGAGAGTTTCCCTGGCCCCTTGCTTTTCTCTATGCTTCTCTCGTCGTTGTCACCGGGCCAACTGTGGTTGGGCCATTATTGAAGCAAGTCTCAGTGGATCGGCGAGTTGCCGCGCTGCTAGAGGGAGAAGGGGTTTTAATTGATCCGGTCGGTGCGATTCTGGCCGTTCTGGTGCTGAACGTTGTGCTGAACGGTGGGGCCAATCCGGTTATTCTGTTGCAAGATCTGCTGATTCGTCTGGGAGTTGGGGCAACTATTGGCGGTTTAGCCGGTGCATTGCTGGGATGGAGCTTGAAGCAGGGCAAGTTTCTTTCTGAAGACTTGAAAAATCTTGTGGCTTTGGCAACGCTCTGGGGGTTGTTCGGTCTGGCAGAATTCATAACCAGTGAATCAGGGTTGATGGCAGCGGTGGTAGCAGGGATTATGCTGCGATTTGTTGGTGTGCCGGACATCCGCCAACTACTGAGATTCAAGGGACTACTAACGATGTTGTCGGTTTCAGTCCTGTTTATTCTGCTAGCGGCTGACCTCTCTCTCGAAAGTGTGGTGGCCCTGGGTTGGGGAAGTGTTCTAACGGTCATGGCTCTAATGTGGCTGGTACGACCTTTGAATGTCTGGCTCTGCACCTTAAACGGCACATTGGGTTGGCGACAAAAACTCTTTGTTTCCTGGGTTGCACCCCGTGGAATTGTTTCTGCATCTGTATCTTCCCTATTTGCGATTTTGCTAACTCAGCGGGGAATCAATGGTGGGGATGCCATTAAGGCGTTGGTGTTTCTCACAATTATCATTACCGTTGTGATTCAGGGCCTAACGGCCCGATGGATGGCGAATTTTCTGGGCATTACCTCCAGTTCAGCTAGAGGTGCAGTGATTGTCGGCTCTCATCCCATTAGTCGCTTGATTGGTCGATTATTTCAAGAACGGGGGGAATCCGTTGTCATTATTGATACGGATCCAGAAGCTTGCAAGCAGGCTAAGGCGGAAGGGCTACGGGTCTACCGCAGCAGTGCTTTAGATACAAATGTTTTGGAAGAAGCGGGGCTGCAATCGATTGGTACCTTTCTAGCAATCACCTCAAATGGAGAGGTAAATCTGGTGCTGTCTGAACGGGCAGCAGAAGAATTTAAACCGCCTAGGGTTTTGGCCCTTTATCCACGCGAAGCCGAAACAACCAAGGTCGATAAGGTACAGCAAGCGTTTATTCCTGATTTACCGCTGAAGCAGTGGAATCAGTACCTGAGCGATCAGGAGGTCAAACTGGGTGAAACTGTGCTGAAACAACCTGGACTAGAATTTCAGCGGGCCCATCTCAAGGCCCTGATTCGTTCTGGAGAACTGATACCGTTGCTGATTGAACGTCAAGGCAGCTTTCAGGTGATTCCGGCATCGGAGGTTTGGCAACTGGGCGATCGCATCATTTACTTACTCCACGATCCAAAGCCAAAGTTACTAAAGCGTCTCTCCGGTTCTCAGACAAACATGCTGGTTCTGGAAAAGCAGCCAATCGTTGAAGAAGTTCCAATTCCCAAACTGGCAGCAACCCGTGATGAGACAGAACCCCTCCCAGCCGAAGCCAGCAGTGATTAAGCTTAATCTGGCTCAGGTGGTATATTTTGGGGATGGCAGACCGCTATACTATTGAGGACAAAGTTTTTAAGAAATCTTTACAGCGAGTTCTCCTATTTTGACGAGTTAAGCTTCATGAACCCAGGAATAGATTTACAAGGAAGTTTCATTCAGATTCTCACGGATTTCGGTATCCCCTCCGGTGCAGCTAAGTCTCTGTGGATGCCATTTCCCATGGGATTGATGCTAGTCGCTGCGACAGTTGGTGTGTTGGCAAGTGTATGGCTGGAGCGAAAGATTTCAGCTGCGGCCCAGCAGCGAATTGGCCCAGAGTTTATTGGCCCTTTGGGAATTCTAGCGCCTGTGGCAGACGGAGTTAAGCTCCTGCTGAAGGAGGACATCGTTCCAAACAAGGCTGATTCACTACTGTTCACACTGGGGCCAATCATTGTCACAATCCCAGTGTTTTTGTCCTATTTGATTGTCCCTTTTGGCCAGAATATGGTGATTGCCAATCTGGGAACAGCGATTTTCCTCTGGATTGCATTGTCCAGTGTTCAGCCCATCGGGTTACTGATGTCAGGCTACGCCTCAAACAATAAGTACTCTCTACTGGGTGGACTGCGAGCGGCTGCCCAGTCTATCAGTTACGAGATTCCCCTGGCCTTGGCTGTTTTGGCTGTTGTGATGATGTCGAACAGTCTTAGCACGGTTGATATCGTTGAGCAGCAAGCGGGTTATGGGTTGCTGGGTTGGAATATTTGGCGACAGCCCGTTGGCTTTGCAATTTTCTGGATTGCGGTTTTGGCAGAATGTGAGCGGATTCCTTTTGACCTACCAGAAGCAGAGGAAGAATTAGTTGCGGGATATCAGACAGAGTATGCCGGGATGAAGTTCGCGCTCTATTACCTGGCATCCTACGTTAATCTGGTGCTTTCCTCCTTGTTAGTTGCTGTACTGTACTTGGGGGGGTGGGAATTTCCTATTCCTGTGAGCTTAATCGCAGACTGGATTGGTGTGAGCGAGTCCACCCCTTGGCTTCAGGTGATTACGGGTTCTCTAGGAATCGTCATGACGATTTTCAAAGCCTACTTACTGGTCTTCACTGCGATCTTGCTACGTTGGACAGTCCCTCGGGTTCGGATCGACCAATTGCTGGATCTAGGATGGAAGATTCTGCTGCCCATTGCGCTGGTTAATTTGTTGTTGACCGCTGGATTAAAACTCGCCTTCCCGATTGCTTTTGGTGGTTAGTGTTTCAGATTTCTTCTTTGCTGTTTTAACGGGAGAATCCCATGCTAAAGTTCCTCAATCAAGTTACAGACTACGCGAAAGACGCATTTCAAGCCGCTAAGTATATTGGTCAGGGATTGTCCGTAACCTTCGACCATATGCAGCGCCGTCCGGTAACCGTCCAGTATCCCTATGAGAAGCTGATCCCTTCTGAACGATTCAGAGGCCGGATTCACTTTGAATTTGATAAGTGTATTGCCTGTGAAGTTTGTGTTCGGGTTTGCCCCATCAATCTGCCTGTTGTGGATTGGGAGTTCAACAAGCCCGCCAAGAAAAAGCAACTGAAGCACTACAGTATCGATTTTGGGGTTTGTATTTTCTGCGGAAATTGCGTTGAATATTGTCCGACCAACTGTCTGTCGATGACAGAGGAGTACGAGTTGGCCGCCTATGATCGCCACGAACTAAACTATGACAACGTTGCACTAGGACGCTTGCCTTACAAGGTGACAAATGATCCGATGGTGAAGCCATTGCGAGAATTTGCTTACTTACCAAAGGATGCCTTTGAACCCCATGAAGTCGCTGAGAACGTTCAGCGAGTGGGCCTCCGTCCCGAGGAAATTCTGGAGCAAGAGGAAGCCTCCTCTGCCAGCAAAGGTTAATTGACGCTGAAACAATTCATATCAAAGTAAAGTGCTGGAGTTCTGCCTGTCTTCTGGCAGAATAGACAGTGGAAGATTGCAAACTGACAGGGAACAGAACAGTGAATTTAGCAGAAGGGGTTCAGATCGTTTCATTTGGCATCCTTACCCTAACGGCCCTGGGTGCTGCGTTGGGAGTAGTGCTTTTGAGGAATATTGTTTACTCTGCTTTCCTTCTGGGGGCAGTATTTATGAGCATTGCAGGGATGTACCTGCTGTTGAATGCTGACTTTGTGGCAGCGGCTCAAGTTCTGATCTACGTGGGATCTGTTAACGTTTTGATCTTGTTCGGGATCATGCTGGTGAACAAGCGGCAAGATTTTCGGGTGTTACCCAAAGCATGGATTCGCAAGGTGGCCACCGGAATCGTTTGCGTAGGTTTGTTTGCATTGCTGGGTTCAATGGTTCTGTCGACTCCCTGGTCAGTTCAGCCTGTGGTTACGGCAGTTGGCGGTAGTTCTATTGTTACGATTGGACAGCACTTTTTCAGTGACTTTCTATTGCCCTTTGAGCTAGCTTCTGTGTTTCTGCTGATGGCGATGGTCGGGGCTATTGTTCTCGCCCGCCGAGATTTCGTTCCCGATATCGAGCCAGGTCAAAGAACAGAGGCTCCCGCTCTAACCTTGCAGGAACGCCCCCGCGAGCTAGTCTCCAGTGAGACTTCCGCTGGGAATTCTTAATCCTCTGGAAATGTCATTTCGTTTTTTTAGCCATGCAATTACAACTTGAATACTATTTATTGGTTGCTGCTGCCCTATTCTGTATTGGGATCTATGGCTTGATTAATAGCCGTAATGCTGTACGGGTTCTGATGTCGATTGAGCTACTTTTAAATGCGGTCAATCTTAATCTGATGGGCTTCTCAAACTTTTTGGATTCTGGGAATATTAAGGGGCAGGTTTTTGCAGTGTTTGTGATTACCGTTGCGGCGGCAGAGGCAGCAGTAGGATTGGCAATTGTTCTAGCGATTTACCGTAATCGAGATACAATTGACATGGAAGAATTTAATCTGCTGAAGTGGTAGTTTGCTTTCCTTTCAAGAAATACCTGCGTTAAGAAGATTCGGTTGATTTTCAGTTACATCTTCGGTGTTAAGGACTTCTTTGGAGGTCAAAGTTAAACCCAACGTGAGCCTATGCAAACGTTGGGTTTTATGTTCTCTGAGTCAATCTAATATTTTGTATCGAGAATTCGCCCTAGGAATTCACATTAGGAAAAGGTTGGCTGATGGCGAATCAAGTTGAGGAATTCTTCGCGGGTTTTTTGATCCTCTTGAAATACCCCTACCATTGCACTGGTGACTGTCCATGAACCCGGCTTCTGAACTCCCCGCATCACCATACACATGTGGCTTGCTTCCATTACAACCGCAACCCCCTTTGGATCAAGTACCTCCTGAATCGCCTCTGCAACTTGTCGAGTCAATCGTTCCTGAACCTGTAGGCGTCGAGCGTACATCTCTACAATTCGGGCCAACTTACTTAAACCAATCACCTTCTGATTCGGAATATAGGCTACATGAGCTTTTCCCATAAAAGGCAACATATGGTGTTCACACAGACTGAAGACGGTAATATCTCGAACCAGTACCATTTCTTCATGGCCTTCATCGAAGATGGCACCATTGACCAATTCCTCCAGGGACTGGCTGTATCCACTGGTCAGGAATCGCATTGCGTCCGCAACCCGCTTGGGAGTTTTCAGCAATCCTTCCCGTTCGGGGTCTTCTCCAACTCCGAGAATCATGGTGCGAACTGCATCCATCATGGCTTCATCGCTGACTTCCTGGAGGTGATCTTTACCATTGGTTGAATTGGAGTCTCGATTGGGACGAGTGGAAATTCGGCTAGATGGCTCCATTACTTTACCGTTGGATGCACCGTTGGATACTGAACCATTTTGAGTTGCTTTACTGTTGGGGACAGAGTCATTTTGATCTGCTAGGCGCGAGGAATCAAATCCATTTGAATGGGCAATAGTCATAATGTGTCTAGAAAGTATTAAAAGACAAAAGAGCAATGAGATCGATCAGAAATCTAACGCTGAGAAATCTGGCACTGAGGGATCTCAACCCGAGCTAAACCTGAGGACTTAAAAGGTGCCAACATTGGGCATTAAAGTCAGCGTCTCTACTACTGCTTCCGGTGGCAATAGAGCGACATGAAGAATTGACTGGGCTACCATTTCTGGAGTCAGCATGGCAGTTCGGTCAAAATCTGCATCAACCGTTTCAGTGTCCCAGAGCGGTGTATTCACAGCACCAGGACAAATCGCAGTTACACGAATTCCATGAGAGCGTTCCTCAACTGCTAAGGCTTTGGATAGTGCCATCAAGCCAAACTTACTCGCACAGTATGCTCCCCAGTTTGGAAAAACTTGTTGACCTGCAACAGAAACAACATTAATGACTGTCCCCCGACCTGAACGCCGCATCCCCGGCAACACCCCCTTGGTACACTCAAACACGCTCGTGAGATTCAAATCCATCACGCGCTGCCAGTCTGCCAGAGAGGTATCGGATAGTGGATTGGTATAACCCATACCCGCATTGTTTACAAGAACATCAATCGAGCCGAAAGCCTCGGCGATCTGAGCAATTTGCTGACATACCTGCCCAACTTCGGACAGATCCAGAGTGGAGGTTTTTGCCTCTACTCCAAGCTGCTGCGCTTCGTGGGCAATCGCCTCTAACTTGTCCGGTGAGCGGCTGACTAGAGCAACATGAATACCCGCCTTCGCAAAGGCAAGTGCAGTTGCTTTGCCGATACCACTGCTCGCCCCCGTAATCAATGCCCGTCTTTCAGTGGGAGAAGTCATGTATGGTCTGAGCAATCTTGAGTTTGACTGAATGGCTGTAGCAAATCAGAAATTAAGCTTAAAAAAGGGTAAAGATTTGTTACCTCAATATTATATAGCATTCTCAGAATCCGTAATCCGGATCACGAAAAAGTAGTGATTTACCCTACACTATTTTCTCGGCAAATATGCCTATATGACGGAACTTCTGGTAACGGACTTGCCGACGTTGCTCAGGACTGAAAGAACCAATTTCTTCTAAGGTTTCTATGAGAGCTTGCTTGAGTAATTCAGCAGCTTTCAGGGGATTGGCATGGGCTCCACCCTCTGGCTCTGGCACAATCCGATCAATGATGTTCAATTGCTTCAGATCCGGAGCCGTAATCTTGAGTGCCTGGGCCGCTTGAGGGGCTTGCGACGCGTCCTTCCAAAGGATGGCTGCACAGGCTTCCGGTGTTGCCACAGTGTAGACCGAGTGCTCCAACATTAGTAACTGCTCTCCCACCACAATTCCCAAAGCCCCTGCCGAGCCCCCTTCTCCAATCACTGTGCAAATAATTGGCACTTCCAGGCGAAACATCTCTCTCAGGTTGTAAGCAATTGCTTCTCCTTGACCCAGTTTTTCGGCTTCTACCCCGGCCCAAGCTCCCGGCGTATCAATAAAAGTCAGAATCGGCATCCTAAACTGACTAGCATGTTCCATGAGGCGCATGGCTTTGCGGTATCCGCCAGGAGATGCCATGCCAAAATTTCGGGCGACATTGTCCTTTGTGTCCCGACCCTTTTGATGACCCAACATGACAACGGGCCGACCCGCTAATCGGCCAATGCCGCCAACGAGCGCCAGATCATCAGAGCCACTCCGATCGCCGTGCAGTTCTAGCCATTCATCACTCATCGCTTGAATGTAGTCTAGGGTACTGGGGCGACGGGGATGACGAGCCAGTTGCAGCCGCTGAGTGGGAGATAGGGTACTAAAAATCTCCTGCCGCAATTGAGTTGCCCGATCCTCTAGTTGATGGATCTGATCTGACACATCAACGCCGTTATCATTTGCCAATTGACGAATCTGATCAATTCGAGACTCTAGCTCCGCCAAAGGCTTTTCAAAATCAAGCAATACTGGTTTACGATTTGGACTAGCCACGCGTTTTAAAATTCGCTTTTTAGAATTGTTTTATCGAGATGCAAGCACCCCGTATTGTACCAATTCAGATTAACAATTGTGGAGGATTGCAGGAACAGAGCTTCGTAACGTCTGGGTTTAACAAAAAATTGGGCGACGCTGCCGCCCAATTTTTTGCATTCGGTGAATCAGCTTAAGGCTTAGATAGCCCGCAATTATCGAGTCTTAGCAGAATTAGATGACCCAAATCTCCGTCGTTGTTCCAAATTCGAGCATATTTACGCGATCGCCGCTCCGGAGAAAGCATCAACGCAACGGGCAAATGCCCCCGTGGTGCAGTGGCCTGGAAGCCAAGCTGGTGGTATCTCAACCAGACTTTGTTGGCCTGTTGCCAGTGCAAGCGACGGTAAAAAGTTTGTAGGATTCGTTCACTGGGGTGACTGTCATCCAGTTTGCCACCGCATTCTAGATAGATTCTGCGTTGAGTACTGAAGCCAAATTTGCCATCACTCAAACTTGTCCAGTATTCGTCAATCACCTGCAATTCACTACAGGGTAAATTCATAATATCTGAGCGAGTCAGCCGTCGACCCTCCGGTTTCCCCACCGCTTTGATGATCAGGCGATAGGTTTCTTTGTCCGCCTCTTCCCACAGGTCATTTTCCAGGTAGAACTTTAAGTCCTGAAAGCGGGAACGTTGAGCTTTATTATGCAAGGTTAAGAGATACGTCTTCAGGTTCAAATCAACGTTGGCGGGGGATTCCTGCATACAGTCATAGGCCAAGTTGGTGGCCCGTCTGGTGATCAGGTGCTTCAGGAAATCATTTGGATTCTTGATTTGGGCAGAGTAGAGAATGATTGTCTCCTTCCACCAATCCTTTTGGTAATGCTGCAGCAGCAAATCTTCTCGATCCACTGCTTTGATGTATTTTGCGGCCAGATATCCCTGAAAGCTGAAGTGCGAGAATTCATACTGTCTAGACTCTCGCTCCACCAAAAGCTCACTCACCTTAACGATTTGGTTGAGGAAATCCTCCGGTTGAATATCCGACCCCAGTTGATTCAGATGTCGCTGTAACCAGGCGAGTAAAGACACTCGATCAATTGTTGTTCGAGTTTTCACCACCATGCCGAGGGCAATTGCCTGCAAAATGTGAAAACTTTCTTCAAAGGGTAACAACATCTTGATCCGCTTCGATGTCGGGCGATCTCTCAATTGCAGTTCACAAATAGAGTTATAGAGTTCCGTACGATGGTGGGGTAATTCATTCCCCGGATAAAACCGATGGAAGGTGGCAATCATGTTCAGCAACAATGGATTGCTCGACATTTGCATTAACTCTTGCCGTTTATGAATTTGTTCAATTAGCTCATTGGCCTTTTCGTTGGCAATGGCTCGAACGGCTGCGGAGTAGCGATAACCTCGGCTGCGCCCATGCCGCTCTTGGCAGAAATACCACTGTTGGATAAACGTTTCCCACTGTCTTTGGTTGAAGGGCTTAATGGAAACCGCATGGTAAGGTCTATCGGTTGCGGTATAACCCTGGCTGCCGGTATAACCCCCTGGACGGGAAGTCAGGATAAAGGTGGACTGGGCATAGCGGCGCATTTGCTGGCCAATCCATCGACTGATCACAGGGCGATGTTCTTCTGGCACTTCATCAAATCCGTCGAACATCACCAGGGCATCACCGCGTTTTAGCAAGTTTTCTGCCCATTTTTCGGGTAGATCTAACTGTTCTCCGCCCGGCAAACTGGGAATATGGTACTGCGTAATCAGGGTTGGCAGGCTAATGCTGTTGTTCTTCACCAACAGTTCCCGCCATTTGCGTAGATATAACAAAACAGGCACCAGTTTAGGTGCCCCGTGTTTGCGATAACGATTTTCAGCATAGGTATAGGTAATATGACGCATCAGCGTGGTTTTCCCAAAACCCCCCCAAGCCAGAATAGCCAGTCGCTTGTAAGAGGGTTCTTTCTGGGCTTTTTGCAGTAAGTCCCAAATAGTCAGGTTGCCCTGCTGGGATTGTTTCTTGAACAGGGTATTGGACTTGAGGGCAGTAGAACCCGTAGAACCCATCTGATTTGGGAGAACACTGCCCGACGGGTCAACAGTGAAATTGGTTGTCAGTTCTAAAGGAACAAATACGTCTCGCAGGAGAGGGATGGCAACATCATCCAGCTTGTCAAACCCCTCAATCTCACAGTAAATACATTCCCGCAATTGACACTGCAAATACTTATTTTCTGGGTTGAAAAAATGCCAGCGAATCGCTTCATCCAGGCTTTCTATAAAATTAATTAGATCATCCGCATCTTTCTTGCCGCGTTCTGCGTAGATTTCCCGCAATCGAAAAACAAAGTTCTTGGAATAGGCCGCCCAAATTGTCGTAACGGCTGTGACAGGTAATGTGAGACAGGCCATTAACCAGTCCTGTTTCAAAATAAAAGATAAAAATAGCCAACTGCTGCCACTGAGGGGAACCCATTGGACAAAAGCATCAATTGACTCCTGTACAAATTTGCGGGCTTTTTGACTCGGTAGCTTTGGACTAATGATCCGAAACGCAGACTCAGGCAACTCCTCAAAAATTTCCATTAGCTTATTCATCATGCAACTAATAAGAACTGATAAAACCCCCAGGCTGTATGCCCTACTTAGAGTAAAAATCCCGTTTTAGCTAATGTAGTTCAATTGATATTTGATGGATCACTCTCGAAGGCGGTTAGAGGGTTGCTACGAGGATTATTGTTATATACTCTGCGATATTGGCGAGAACACCATATTCCGCCTTCTGAATTGCCACAGCTCCCCTGTGCCAGTTTGTCAGGTGTCGTTCCGTAATTAGCCGTTTCCTAATTGAAAGAATTGAAATTGAACCTGGCCAGAACGAAACCAACCCCGAACAGCAAACCACTCCAGAAATGGAATGAAACCGCAATGAATTTGCAGTTACTCACCCGCTCTGGTTGATCGTGGTTTTGGGCCACGTGGCGGCAGAGGTGAACTGCCGCAGGCAATCCAGCAAAGCTGAGTAATGTCCAAACTGGAAACTCTCCCAAACCCACCATCAATCCAATCCATCCCAGAGCAATCCCGCAACTCCAGGGCAGTAGCTTTGCACCCAGAGCAGTTCCCAGGCGAACGATGGGCGATCGCTTCCCCGCTGCTAGATCGACCTCAACCTGATGAAAGTGGGAACAGAATAGGATTAACGTTGTGGTGATCCCTAGAACTAAGGAGGCCGCCAGACTCAATCCCGACCAGGCTTGGGTTTGACTGTAGTAAGCAGCAGAAACAGCTAACGGCCCAAAGGCAAAGAAACAAAGAATTTCTCCCAAGCCCAGATACCCTAGACGAAACGGTGGCCCTTGATAGAGATAGCCCAAACCGCAGCAGGCCAGAATCAGGCCCAGAATGGTTAAATCCCGTTGGCTCCAACAAATAGCAATAATTCCTAGAATTCCAGCCAGAAGACACAAATTACCAATCATGGCGATTAGCGATTTATTGCCTGTGAGATTTACCAGAGAATGGGGTTTGTTGCGATCAATCCCAGTTTCTGAGTCGAAGACATCATTCAGCAAATTTTCCCAGGCCAAGATTAAGATGGCTGAACTGATGAACGTGGCGAATATCGACCAGTTAATCTGGGAGGTCTGATAAAAGGCAACGGCTGTCCCCAACCAGATCGGCATGATCGCCACACTATACATTGGTGGCTTGATCGCTGCTAACCAGAGCTTGGAATTGGATTGCTTTAGAGTCGGATTGGTCATTGAGATTACCTGTGTCTTGAAATATATCCTGGAAATATAGCCCTGTGCGGTTCAGAACTCCCTGAATATCACCTTACAGCGTCGAAAGTTCCTTTGGTGCGTTGGTCTGTCGCCGATGCGTTACCCTCAATTGAAACGCATCGGATGGAACAATCGTAATTCCGCGTCGTGTGGGCCGAACTGGGCCAGAGTTAGCCAGTTCCAGACCATAACGAGAAAGCACCGTGGCTAGAATCAGTTTCATCTCGAACAGGGACAGGGCCATACCGATGCAGCTTCGACTGCCGCCGCCAAAGGGAAAATATTCATAGGGTGAGAACTTACGGTTCAAAAACCGTTCCGGATTAAACACTTCTGGGTGAGAAAAAGTGTTACTTCGATGGTGGGCCAGATGAATACAGGGAACCAAAATCGTTCCAGGCGCGAAGGAGTAGCCTTCTAGCTCCACCTGCTCTCGAACTTGACGGGGCTGAGCAATCAGGGCAATGGGATGAATTCGTAGCGTTTCCTGGCAAATGGCATTGAGATAGGGCAGTTGAGCAACTGTCACTGGATCAGGATGCTCACCCAAGCTGCTCAGTTCCTGAACCAATCGAGATCGAACTTCGGGATGCTGATGAATCCAGTAAAAGGCCCAGGCCAGCGCAGAAGCCGTTGTATCCTGACCTAACAGCAGAACGGTAATCAACTGATCACGCAATTCTTCGTCACCCAACGGCTTACCCATTTCTGTGCGTGCAGACACCAGCATCGACAACACATCATTGCCGGGTTCTTGCTTCTGTTGCTCAATTCGACGCTCAGCAATCTCAGCATAGATCAGATTATCAATTTGCTGGCGTTGGCGCAGAAACTGGCCCCAGGGACTCCAAGCCCCCCAGTCTTGTTGCAGAGGAGGCCAGAAAAACTGAACGGATTGCCAGGGAGAGTTAACCCGCTCTAAAAAGCTTGGGATCAGCGCTTGCAATTGTTCAGCGCGGCGGCAACTATCCAAACCAAACGACCCAACCCCAAACACAACCTGCAAAATTACCTGTAATGTAATCTGAGCCGTGTAGTCGCGGATTTTCAGCCTTGTGCCCTCAGACCAGCTCTGGAGGGAAGTGGAAGTAATGGCTTGGATCTGCTCCCCATAGCTGGCCAAAGATTTGCCATGCAGTGGCGGCATGAGCAATTGTCGAGACAACTGATGCTGTTTCCCCTGCTGGAAAATTAAGGATTGGCTGCCCACCAGGGGACGAAAAACCTCTGTGACCTGACCAAAATCAAGGCGATTGGAAACATCGGTAAAAATCGCTTCTATCGCCTCTGGAGCACTGAAAAACACGACGGGCGGAGAACCACGACCCAAAACCTTGAGCGTAAAGGTATCTCCATATCGCTGAGCGCAGGTTTCTAGAAATTTTGTAGGCTGAGCAATGATTTGTAAAATTTGCAACAGAGCCGACAACTTAGGGCCGTCTGGCAGTTTCATATTTCGATGGGTGAGGAAAATTCGGCAGAGCAAAGGCGGCGAGATTTGCAACCCTCTTCATCCTATCGCGCCGATTGCCCAGAGAACTCACTTTACAGAAAGTTACAGAACAGAAGATATGCCTTGTTCTGCTTTACACTTAAAATCTTATAGATGAAATCTTATAGATGGAGAAATAGTACTTTATATAAAATGCCCAATCAATTGGGTTGTTATATTCTCTCACTTACTCCGAACTTCCTGCTTCAATTGACTTGAATAACTACAGTGCGATACATTCCTAGCTGTTTCCAGGGTTTATACTAAAATTATTGGCTTAAAAATTTGTTTAACTCTCTATGTTGGTTCTATCCCCTTCAAGCAAAATCTTTCAAGATCGTGAAGAACTTTACTGCTTTTTATTAGATTTTAAACAAGGACTGAAATCCTATGAGCCGGAGAAAATTCTCAGCATTACTCAGGAAATCCAGCCCCTTGACCTACTAGAGATGATGGCGGTCTTTGCTCCATTGAGCCAACTTCATTTTTATTGTGAAAAGTCCAATACGGGAGAGGCTATCATTGCATTCGATGCGGTGGCTGATTTCTGTGTTAATGGGAGGTCAAGATTTTCGCAAGCCCTGGAATTTATTAAAGCTTGTCGACAGCGTATTACTCGGTTCGGTTGCTTTCAAGCGAGTTCCAGTCCCCATTTTTGCTGTAGCTTCACCTTCTTTGATCAAGGACACCGCCAGACCTCCACTCTATTTCTCCCTGTCATACAAGTTCTGAAACGTGAGGATCACTATTTCCTTACTCTAAATCTAGAACTCAGTCCGACCTTTGAAGTGGGTAAAACTGCAGCTCAAGCCTGGGAAATAATTCAAAAGGTTCAATCACTAAGTCAGTCTGCTCGACCTCATCTTAATACCTGTTCTGCTCGATTAACACTGCATCGACCGTCTATTAATCCGCTGGATAGAACTCACTTGAATATTCAGCAGATTGACTGTCTCGATACCCACCCAGTTCCATTCAAGATCCAATCATCTGATGAGCAACAGTTTCAGCAATCGGTCTCTTCCTCCCTTGATTTGATTCAGTCTAAAACGCTCGATAAGATTGTTCTGGCGCGGGCAATTGATGTACAAGCGGATCAGGCCTTTGACTTGATTCGTTCCCTCAAAAATCTGCGATCGCTTTACCCAAACTGTTGCATTTTTTCAACTCGTAATGCCCAGAATCAAACCTTTATTGGTGCAAGCCCAGAACGGTTGGTGGGTGTGTACGACGGGCAGTTAATCACTGATTCTCTTGCGGGATCAGCGCCTCGGGGTCGCTCCGAGCAGGAAGATCTTCAATTTGCCAATCACCTGCTTTCCAGTCGAAAGGATCGATGGGAGCATCAAGTTGTAGTGAACTTTATTCGAGAGAGTTTAAGGCAGTTGGGATTACAACCTTGCCATGAGACCCAACCCTACTTGATGAAACTTTCCAATATTCAGCATTTGTGGACACCGATTACGGCCCCTCTCACCCAGGGAATTCATGTGCTGGAAATCCTGGCCCAACTCCATCCCACTCCAGCGGCAGCAGGGAATCCCAGAGATTTGGCCCAGGAAAAGATTCAGTACTACGAACCGTTTGATCGACTGCTGTATGCCGCTCCCATTGGTTGGATTGATGCAGATGACAATGGGGAGTTTATTGTGGGAATTCGTTCGGCGCTGGTTCAGGGCAATCAAGCTCGTTTATTTGCGGGGGCAGGAATTGTTGCGGGTTCAGAACCAGAGAAGGAAGCGGCTGAAATTCAACTGAAGTTTCAGGCATTATTGAGAGCTTTAGTCTGAGGAATCATGGGTGAAGTAGACATGACCTAATGTCTTTTCGCCATAGGTGCGCTTTGTAAATCGCCAACCGGGTTCCAGGACGATCTTGGCAAACCCATTAGTTACTCCGTAGGTTCGACCAATCACAATTGGGGCAGCGTAGACATCAACCCGAGAACTAGCGACCAACAAGATATCGTTTCCTACTCCACGAACGCTGAGGGTGTGGGTGAGGGCTAGATCCTGACCTCCCATCCGAACGGAGTAGCCATTGCTATCCGTTGCCCGACCACAAATTCCTGTGAAATCAAATGTCAGCAACAGGGGATCAACCTGAATCGGAGCATTTCCACTTTCTTGCCAACAGGGTCGGGTATCCCTCACCTGTTCAACCACTACCAGAGAATAGCCGTAGCGACGGGGAACAGCAATGGCGATAAATCGTTTCTGCTCAACCTCCTGTTGGCCAAACTCAATGGTCTCTGCACGGATTGCTGCTGGCCACGCCCCCTGTGCACCCATCATTATCAGACTTCCTAGCCCGGCTAGGATCAACTGTTGGCTAACGCCAAAGGTGTTGACCAGACACGCTTTAAACCCAATCATCATCACTAGAATCCAGGTGCTACCTCGCCTTTCCAGTTTAGATGATTTCTTAGAATTTGAGATATTCCTAGAACTTGAAATATCAGCGATCTATGCGTGTAGACTTCCAGAAACTTTTTGCAAATTTTGAGGCAGCCCAACTGGCAAAACCAAGCCTTCCTTGGCCATCACTGCATTTGGACTGACGGCCTGAACCTGCTTTTCAATATCATCTAGATAGTCGTCATCGTGGGTGGGATCGTGGTGAAAGATCACAACCTGCTTAACATTGGCAGCATTGGCCATTTTCACCGCCTCTTGCCAGGTTGAGTGACCCCAGCCAACCTTGGGAGATTGGGGACTATGATACTCGTCATCTGTATACATTGCATCATAGATCAACATATCCGCATCCTTGGCTAGATTGAGTACATTCTCATCCAGGCCGTCAGGGAAATGCTCCGTATCAGAACAATAAACCACGGAGCGACCCCGCCAACTGACACGATATCCCATGGCAGAGTTGGGATGGTTAAGCTGGCCTGTTTGAATTTCAATCCCTTCGACAGAAAGGCGATCGCCAACTTCCAATTCATTGAAATTTAGTTCAGCCTGAATTCCCCTCAAGGGAACTGGAGAGTTAGGATGAAGAATCCGCTCAATAAAGTGCTTTTTCATAGATTCGCCATTGGGAGGAACCGCGCCGTAGATATGTAGACGGTTTCCAGGCGTAAATGCAGGGGTAAATAGCGGAAATCCCTGGATATGATCCCAGTGGTAATGGGTAAAGAAGAGATAGAACTCAATCGGCATTTCTGCCATCAAGCTGTCTCCCAGAACTCGTAGTCCAGTCCCACCGTCAAAAATTAAGCGTTTACCACCCACTTTCATTTCCAGGCAAGAGGTATTGCCGCCGTATCGCACAGTGTCCTCTCCAGGCGTTGGCACACTTCCCCGCACTCCCCAGAATTGCACTGTAAACGCTTCAGGGTCAATTGAACCCTGTCCGATTTGACGGGGAGTCTTAGAATAAATTGTCTCGGGTGAGATGGTTGTCATAGTTCATCCAGCTTCATTTGTCTAGCTTTAGTCGTCTAACTGTAAAGTTCTGCATTGACCCTGATGACGGAGTAAGTGGTCACACAAGACTAAAGCAACCATAGCCTCAACCATTGGCACAGCCCTTGGTAAGACACAAGGATCATGGCGTCCTTTGGCTGCAAGTTGTGTCGATTCTCCAGTGCGAGTCACCGTTTGCTGCTGCTTACGAATCGTGGCAGTCGGCTTGAAAGCGACCCTAATGATAATGTTCTCGCCGTTGGAGATTCCACCTTGAATACCACCTGAGCGATTTGTCACTGTCCGAACCCGCCCTTGCTCGTCGGTAAAGAACTCATCATTATGTTCACTCCCGGTTAGCAAGGTTCCGGCAAATCCAGAGCCAATTTCAAATCCCTTGCTTGCAGGCAATGAAAGCACACCCTTCGCTAAGTCTGCCTCCAGCTTATCAAATACCGGAGAGCCTAACCCAGAAGGAACATACGGGCAACACATTCAACCACCCCACCAAACGAATCCCCCTGCACCCGAACCTGCTCGATTAATACAATCATCTGATCGGCACACTCTGAATCCGGACAGCGGACAATATTACTTTCGACTTGCTCTAGTGTGACTGTGCCTGGGTTGATGACTCCTTCCAGATGCTTAATCCGCTTAACATAGCCAACAATTTCGACACCTGAAAACTTTCGTAGAACCTGCTTGGCAATGCTCCCAGCCGCAACACGACCAATGGTTTCTCTTGCGGAGGAGCGACCTCCCCCCTGCCAGTTGCGAATTCCATATTTTGCATCGTAGGTGGCATCTGCGTGGGAAGGGCGATAGGTGGCTGCCATTTCGCTGTAGTCCTGGGGGCGAGTATCCTTGTTGCGAACGATCAAGGTGATGGGAGTGCCGAGGGTTTTCCCTTCAAAAACGCCGCTTAGCAGCTCACAGGTATCTGTCTCCTTGCGGGGTGTGGTGATTTTGCTTTGGCCTGGTCTGCGTCGATCCAGATCAGCTTGAATATCGGCAATATCAATGGGTAGCTGAGGAGGGCACCCATCAACCGTTACTCCCACGCCGCCGCCGTGAGATTCTCCAAAAGTCGTTACTCGAAAAAGCTGTCCAAACGTGTTTCCCATATTCAGTGTTCAGCTCCAGACCTCCTATCATAACAAGTTTAGAGACTAGATTCACTCGATCTAGAACATCAAATAATAGACCTCGCATCTGTCCCCAAAGCTCATCATCCAGATTAGAGGCAGGATTAAGTGACCTAGAAAAAGTATCGCTGGTAAGAAATAAAATGCCACAGAACTTCAGTTCAAATGGCAGAGGCGGTCACGGGAGCCGCCGACAAAATAGGGCCTAATCCTCGTGATCCTCAAAGGGATCATTCAACTCAGTAGAGGGTGGGCCAAATGAAATGTAGATGGCGTAGGCAGTAATGCTGATAACAACTGCTGCGATTGAAACGTTAAGAGCTATTGCAGGTTCCATACAGATTTGTTCATTGTGAGTCACGTCCTTCTATAATATATTGCAAAACATTAAAAAATGTTGTTGATCTTGATTGGTAAGTAACTCATGGCACAAAGGACGCGGTTAGGAGACATTTTACGTCCGTTAAACTCAGAATATGGAAAAGTGGCTCCTGGATGGGGAACAACCCCTCTAATGGCTGTTTTTATCGTACTTTTCTTCCTGTTCCTGGTGATTATTTTGCAAATCTATAACTCCTCTCTGATTCTGGAGAATGTGGATGTTGATTGGGCAAATCTGACCCGCTAGGTTTGGAGTTCAGCAACAGGTGGATGCACCAACAATCTCAACGGAGCAGTGAGCGGCGTTGCCACCTACTGTTCCGCTTCGGGTTGATTTTCTGGATTTTGAATCGCTTCCGTGTGGTAGGCTCCTAGAATTGATTGGGGTTCAGCTTAGGAATGGGGTTCCCCAAATAGCACTACAGAGCAGGTCAGCTTTTTAATCATTTGTGTTGTCACATCGCTAACGGCCAGACCGCCAGCAGTGCGGCGACGTACCGAACGCAACACAACCAGGTCAAAGGCTTGGGAGGCTTTGAGCAGAATCTCTACGACATCATCGTAGACAATCGTCTTGATGATTGGCATCAGCAGAGAACTAGATTTGGCCAGGGCTTCGGTTAGTTCAGTTTCAAAGGCTTGAATTTGTTCGGGACTGGTGCGGCGATCGCACACATGCATCAGTGTTACCTCAGCTTGATTCGTATCGGCAAAAAGCTGAGCAAATCGGATGGCCTGAATCGCTTTGGGCGTCACGGCTTTCACCGGGACAAGAATTCGATGGACATTGATCGGTTCATCCAACAAACGCAGTACCGCCACCGGGCAGTGGGATGACCAGAATACATTATCAATCAAACTCCCAAACAGCCTGGCCCGTAGACTGGTGGTCGAACTCCAACCCATTACGATTAGATTAACGTTACGTTCCCTTGCTACCCGACTAATTCCCCCTGCCACCTCATCATCAATCCGAACCGCAGGATCGGCCTCCACCTTGAACTCTTGGGCAACCTCCGCCGCCCGTTTCAATAACCGATCACTTTTCTTCAAGTTGGTCTCCAGTTGGGGTTCGTCCATGTGGACATGGGCCGGAACAACTGACAGGGGCACAATACTACCGGATTCGTGGTGGGCCAGCAATGCCGCCATCTCGATCAAATACCGTTCTGAAAGCGGGTTAGAGACTGGAACCAGAATAGTAAAGGGTCGATTGTAGGTTTTGTCGGGCTCCACTTCCTTGATGCTTTGTACCCATGCTTCCAATTGTTGAATGGTGTCGGATTTCACTGGGGACAACCGACTGGCAAACCGGGCTGTGAGGACTGGGCCTAGAATAGACGTCACCAACATCACAACGATGATGCTGTTGAATACTTCCTGAGATAGGAGACCCGCACTGACCCCCACCAATGTTGCAGCCAGTGTTGCAGCCACCTGGGGCAAGGACAATGACCACATGGTCAATGCTTCGTTCCAGTTGTAGCGATAAAGGCCCTTGGCAACTGTTGCTGCGAGCAATTTACTGCCCAGTAAACCCAAAACAATTGCACTGGTTAACCCAATTCCGGTCGTCAGGCTGGTTACAAACGCTGGGATATCGATCAACAGTCCCATAGAAATAAAGAAGAACGGGATGAAAAGGGTACTACCGACAAATTCAACCTTTTCTTCGACAGGGCTGTGTTGAAGCACGTCATTGACGGCGAGACCCGCTAAAAATGCGCCAACAATTTTGTCAATGTTGATAATCTGTGCTCCGACAGCAGCCAGAAAGACGGCTAAAAGAACGAATAAAAATTGATTGCTTTCTTCGTCACCAGTCCGTTGAAAATAGGCTTTCCCAGCCCAATCCAATCCAAATAAAACAATGGTTGCATAAAGCGCTAGGGTGCCCAACTGAATTACCAAGGTGGTGAGGGAAAACTCACCGCCATGAATTGAGATGCAGATTGCAAGTACCAGCAAGGCTGCAATATCAGTAAAAATCGTGGCACCAATCGTAACGATAACTGGCTCATTCTTGACAATACCCAGGCGATTGACAATTGGATAACCCAGTAACGTGTGGGAAGATAGCAAAGAACCAATCAGGATCGCAGCGTTCCATCCAAAGCCAGCCAACAATCCAACGGTTGTTCCAGCCATCAAGGGAATGATAAATGTGGCAAACCCGAATCCCAGCGACCGATCCTTCTTGCGGCGAAATTCATCCAGGTCAATTTCTAGGCCCGCCACAAACATTAGATAGATTTTGCCAATATCAGCCAAGAGCTTAATCGTTTCTGAATCCTGATTCAGCAGTTGCAAGCCCCCTGGCCCCAGGACAACCCCTGCAAACAGTAACCCTACAAGTCCTGGCAAACGGAGCTTTTCAAAAATTGGTGGAATTGTCAGGCTCACCAGGATCAGCAACGTAAAAGAAACGAGCGGACTACTAGGCAGAGATTGTAAAAAGTTTTCCATAGGAACTAAAAATATCCCCCAGAAGCTGGTGCTAGCCAGGGGATGGAATTATTTATGAATATTTTATCAACTGAATCAGATTTTCTTAACCGGAGACTGCAACGGCGATCGCAACTAGTCCAACAACCAGGCTAGCACCCAGCACTCCAAGAACGACAAACCCCTTTTTCTGAGAATCTGTTGGGGCTTCGGCTTCATAAACTGTGGGCTCAGCCGCGAAGTTATTCAAGCGTCCACCATCTTCAACGGTATAAGGCATTCTTAAGTTTCCTTTTATTACATAGGTTTAGATTAGGTTAACAAAAATCAACAGGTTTTAGGGGTTTAGTTCAGGAAATATTAAGAAAATCTGTATTTACCTGTGTTATCAGTTATCGGTTGTTAATCATTTGCTATTGGCGTTTTCTGTGATAGTTCCAGTGAGAGGGGATGAGGCGGTCGCGTAGGTCTTTACTGGGATGCGGCCTGAGAGGTGGGCGAGGCGACCCGCTTCTGTGGCCATTCCCATAGCCCTTGCCATGACAACGGGATCTCGAGCGAGGGCAATGGCTGAATTAACTAATAGAGCATCGGCTCCCATTTCCATTGCTAGAGCTGCTTCGCTAGGTGTGCCAATTCCTGCGTCAACTACGACTGGAACCTGGGCATTGTCGATGATGATCTGAATATTGGCGGCGTTGCGAATTCCCTGACCTGAACCGATGGGAGATCCCAGGGGCATGACAGTCACACAACCCACCTCTTCTAAACGTTTTGCCAGCAGCGGATCAGCATTGATATAGGGCAACACCGCAAATCCTTCCTTCACCAGAATTTCTGCCGCTTCCAGGGTTCCAATTGGATCGGGCAGCAGGTATTTTGCATCGGGAATGACTTCAAGTTTGACAAAGTTGTTCTCCTCCTGACCCAGTAACTTCGCCATCTCCCGACCCAATCGAGCCACCCGTACTGCTTCTTCCGCCGTTTTACAGCCTGCGGTGTTGGGCAGCATCCAAACCTTTTTCCAATCAATTGCCTCTGCCAGTCCCTCATGGCCAACCGCTTTGGTTTGCACCCGTCGAACGGCCACCGTTACGATTTCACAGGCACTGACGGCAATGCTCTGCTGCATAACCTTCAAATTGGGATACTTACCTGTCCCTGTCATCAAACGAGACTGAAAGGATTTATTTGCAATGACTAGGGGAGTGTCAATGGTTGATGAGGCCGAACGTTCTAAGGTCTGCATTTTAAATTTACCCTTGTTTCCAAAACTTACTTCAAAAACCTGCTACCAAAACTTTGATGTGAAGACTACATCGTAATATAACAAGCGCTTTCGAGAACGAGACTTTCAAGAATCAGATTAACGTAGCTCTAGACTCCATTGAAATGAATGGTGTGGCTCTCGAACCTCCACATCAGCACTATCCCAATTTGCCCACCCTACAAGCTAGCGACGAAACAGATAACGAAACAAAACGCTCAATACGTCTTCAGGCCGACCCAGATTCCCTGCTTTCACCGGACGACTCCAGGAATGGGCTTCGGCGTAACCTCTGACGTGCAAGTTCTGAATCGTGCGGCGCACTGCATCGGGAGAACCAATCAATAAGTGCTTCACCTGCTGTCGAGATTCGTCAGGCTTGACGGCTCCTTTGGGCGTGTCATCGTTAGTTTCCAGAGATAGGAATTCTTCTGCCATCGCTGTTATTCGGTAATGAATGTCAATTTTTGAAATTATATAGCAGAAAAGCAGAATTCCATAAAAGCAAAAATACTGATAGATATAATAGCGTTGTGACACAGCAGCATGACAGCAGAAAAAAATGTCCGCTCTGCTATATGGCAAAATTGCTAAATAGCTCTTCTGTATAGAAATGGCGAAGCATAAAACAGTGCAGTTCAGGGCACAGCTTCCTGAGGATATTGATTTTTTAATTCGGGCCATCACCCCTTTCAAGAATGCAGATCGGGATTGGAAATTAAGTGATGTCGTCCTTGAAGCACTGGTTGAATGGCTACGAAAACCAGAAAACCGCGAGATCGTTGAAGTTCACAATATTCTGGAAGGTCTAGAACGTCGAGGGCTCACAACAAGCATCTACGATCCCGATCCCGAAGATGACGAATCCTAATCAACCGCCATTGTTTGGAGCAAACCAGGTAAACCGACAAACTCTTGGCTGACATAATAGAAGTAACCCTCTGCCCTCAAGTTGATAACCATGTCCGAGACCTATACAAAAAAGCTATGGCGGATCGCAAGAGACTAAAAAGCAGACATCACAATCTAAAAAACGAAAAAACCGCGTCAATTCGCGGTCAAGAAAAAGAAGATAGTATGGCCGATGTTCTACAGGCATTCGTTGATCCCTATATTAATCCTGATAAAGGATATGATTTTGATCGCATTAGAACGCTACTTCATATAGCAACTTTTGCTTGGAACGTTTCTTTTCTGACGCGAGCAGAACAACGACAAGCTGCGGATGAATATTTTGAAGCAGCTTTTAATGGTAAAGGCGAAAAAGAGAAATTCCGAGTCGTTTTCGGTCAGATGATCAAAAGAAAAAAGCTATTCTTCTCCAAACATCATGAAATTATTCTTGATTATGAACTCGTAGAAACCGGAGAGGGATATGTTTTAACAGTGAATTGGGTAGAGAAGTAGACATCAGCTTTCAGCCCTCAAATCCAAATCACTGATTGTTAACTGCTGACCAATAACCAATGACTAAATAAGATGATCACAACCGTTATCCCCCAAGCAAACATTCAGCAATTTGGTGAGAAACGAGTTAGCCTTCATGGTCTGAACTGGGACGCATACCAGCAAATTCTCCATGCTTTACCTGAGAGCCGAGCAGCTCGATTAACCTACGACCGTGGAACCTTGGAAATTTCAATGCCCCTAGAAGATCATGAATTTGCCTGTGAGTTGATTGGACTTTTCATCCGAATTTTAGTTGGGGAGATGGGTCTAAAACTGAAATCAATGGGATCAACCACCTTGGATCGAGAACAGCTAGATCGGGGGGCTGAACCGGATAACGCTTACTACATTCAAAATCAACCGAAAGTTGCAGGCCGAAAAGTTGACTTAGCCAGCGATCCACCACCGGATTTGGTAATCGAGGTTGATGTAACCCATACTGATATCGATAAAAATCGACTCTATGCCACAATCGGTGTGCCTGAATTCTTGCGATATAATGGGCGAGAATGGCTGATCTATCAGCTTCAGGAAAATGTTTATCAGGAATGTCAAAACAGCCCAACATTTCCTCTGATCGAAAAAGAAGACTTATATCACTTTCTTCAAAAAGCTCAACAGGATGAAATTGAAGCTGAGCAACAATTTCGACAACTTGTTAGAGAAAGATTGGAAAAACAAAATCAATAAGTAGCTAGAGAAGATATTTCATGGGATATCTTTTCTGATGAGCTAACGGGTGATGTTTTCCAATTGTCCCCCTGAACTTAGGTATGAACTTGCCACTGATCTGAAGCTTCAGGATAGTCTGAACGTTAATGTCCGCCCCGGCTTTCAGTCCGGAAAGCGGCACTCTTGAGAATCAAGTGGGCAATGTCTAATAAATTCAGAGTTTCTGCTGCAATTCGTAGCGATTGAGTCGCATCGGCGGATTCAAACTGAATCGATTGCGCCGGAGAAGAATTTAGTAAATATTGACTTATTTCCAGTTCAGCCAGTTCAGCTCTCCAGGATTCGACGGTATTTATGGCTAAATCCAGAATAGATTCGGATCGACAAAATCCGGCATTTTCCCACATTATAATTGGTAAGCTTTGGCGGATGAAATAAGCCACCTCTAGTTGTTCCTGCCAATTGCCTTGAACCTGAAGAATATCCCTAGACCTTGACGGTAATCCATTCGGCTCATCCTCAAGCTGAGATTCAATTTGGGACAACTGGGCAGAAAAAACCAGGCATTCCAACAATGAGTTACTCGCTAGACGATTTGCGCCATGAACCCCAGTATTCGCCGTTTCACCAATCGCATACAAGCCTGGAATCGAAGTTCGACTCATCAAGTCACAGGCCACTCCTCCCATCCAGTAATGGGCTGCTGGAGCCACTGGAATTAGTTCCTGGAAGACATCAATTCCCCACTGCTGACACACCTGAATAATATTAGGAACACGATGCTGAATGGTCTCAGAGTCAATCGGTCGTAGATCCAGATAAACATTCGCTTCCGCCGGATTTGTAGCAGTTTTCTGAAGATGGGTAAAGATCGCCTGACTCACCACATTGCGCGGGGCCAATTCCCCTGACGGATGGTAATCAAAAGCAAAGCGATCGCCCGTTTCATCCACTAAATGCGCCCCTTCTCCCCGAACCGCTTCAGTGATTAAAAAGTGCGGTGCGCCGGGTTTCATCAGAGCAGTTGGGTGAAACTGAAAAAATTCCAAGTCCCGCAATACTGCGCCGGCCCGCCAAGCCAACGCAATGCCATCGCCCGTACTCACAGGAGGATTGGTGGTTTTTGCAAATACCTGCCCTCCACCTCCGGTCGCTAAAATTACAGCCCTGGAATGAATCCAGCGAATTTGGTTTTGATACAGCAAACTAGCGCCCTGACACCGTCTCGTTTGGGAATGGAGCCATAAACTGAGCGCCACAGCCTGGGAAAGAACCTGAATATTCGGACGTTCCCGAACCTTTGCCATCAAAACATCGACAATGGCCCGACCAGTTGTATCTTTTGAATGGAGAACGCGAGGATGGGAGTTGGCCGCTTCCAGAGTTGTTGCTAATTTTTGCCCTTTGAAATCAAAGTCCACGCCAAGCTCCAGCAAGGACTCAATGGCAGGAACCGCATTTTCGACTAAAAACTGAACCGCTTCAACATCAAACACCCACAATCCAGCCTATAGGGTGTCTTCCAGATGACATTGGGGAGAATCTGAAGGGGAAACCGCTGCTGCGATTCCACCCTGCGCCCATCGACTTGATCCGCTGTTGATGTCACTTTTCGTCACCAAACCAACCTGGAGATGGGCCGGGAGACAGAGACAGGCATAAAGTCCAGCAGCCCCACTGCCAATCACAAGAATATCGAACTTTGGGGGGAGGTCAGTGGGATGTTGAGTCTGATGAGTTGGAGAAGTCAAGGGTTGGTTCATGCTACGGATGAGTTACTAACTCAGTTATACCTATTTCTGAGAATCATGGAATGAATGCCAAGGCTTCCGAATTGCAGTTAAATTTTAAGATTCTAGATAGGTAGATCGGCTGTTTTCAACAAGCAGTAAATCACCTAATGTAAATCACCTAATTCCAGCGAACTTGCGTTTCTCTTTCCGTCAAATGAGAAGTATCGGCTGCTAATTCAACCTTCCATCCACCTGGTTGTTTCATGAGCTTAAACAAACAGCAAAGAGAGACTTGAAGCTGAGTATCCTTCAGTTCCGGAGCCAGGGCTGTTGCGGTTCCAATCACCGATGCTCCGTGACCGACAAATAATAGGTGGTCATCAGGAAACATCTCGACCAAACGTTTTGCTGTAGCTCCTGTCCGCTGGAAGCATTCGTCCCAGGTTTCTGGATAGCGTGGGGTTCCGAGGGAATGTTCCAAAGAAATTCTAGGAAACTGCTCTACCAATTGTTCTACGGATAAGGTTTCAGGCAAAGCATTCATCCAGTCTGGATTCAGCCACTCACAGATGCCCCAGTCCAGTTTCACGGGTAAATCCAGGGTTTCCGCAACAATATTGGCGGTTTGAACCGTTCGCAAAAACGGCGAAGCAATAATCTGGGTAATCCCCTCTCCGACCAAACGCTGTGCTAACTGCTGTGCCTGCGCAATGCCATCCTCCGACAGATGAGGGTCGTAGGGACGCTGAGCCGTGTTGAACCATTCTGGATTGACAAAATCAATTCGATTGCCATGGCGAGCAATCCATACAGTTTGAGTCATGGGTATCAGGGTTGAATGTCTGGAATCTTAATAGAACCCTCGTCATTCTAATGCTTGGAACTCACTTTGGAAAACCGACGCTCTTGGCTCAGTAATGCAACACTCAAGGTTACTAACACAACTCCTGCAATCTGCGAACTATCCAGAGTCTCTTGAATGATCAACCAGGCAACAATCACTGTTAATACTGGATTGGTTGATCCAATCATTGCGGCTGAAGTTGCTCCAATTTGCCGAATGCCAATATTGTTCAAAACATGCCCTACAAACGTTACTAGCGCAGAGAACAATCCCCCCATCCACAATGGTATCCAATTGATCTCATCCACCGCATTCCATCCAATCAATAGACTAAGGGTAGAAAGAACCAGCGCTACCATGAAATTAATCCAGGTGAAGGGAACGGGATGAAAGGTTTCAAAGCTTTTCTGAGCATTAACGACATAAAAAGCATGGGCAATACCTGAAGCAAAACCAAGCGCAATTCCTACGGGATTTATGCTAGATTCTACGCTCTGCCCTTGAGGAATCGTGAGAAAACTACCCAGAAGAATCACCCCCATAATTATCCATCGAAATGAGGTCGGGCGATCGCCAAATAACTTCCACGAAAATAATGCAGTGAAGATTGGATAGGTGAAGAATAGCGTCAGGGCGATCCCGGTCGGAATTAATCCAATGGAAACATACAGCAGCGCCAGATAGAGAAACATAAATCCTCCACCAGCTATCGCTCTCAATAGAAGTGGGCGATATTCAGTCTGCTTAAGCTGACCAATCTCCTGCCAGGTTCTAGAGTACAGTCTGGGATTCAGGGCTGACATCAAGGGAACGACCACTGCCATCCGCATAAACAGTAGAAGAAATGAATTTTGAAGTGTGGGGGTGACGAAACCACCCGTTTCAAACACACCGAAAATAGCAGACGAATTGAATAAAATCCGAACAATTAGATTTTGCGCACAGAAGAAACAGGCAGCCAGAATAACAATTAGAAAGCCTACCATTATTAACTTATCCCAGGACTGCAGTAATTCTAAACGTTCTGATGTGGATTGGAGTAGATTTATAGCATTCCTAAATCAATCACAAAAAAGTAAAGGGGTTTGGGGACTATGTCCCCAAGAAGGGGCACCGCCCCCTTCACCCCTATTTCACAAATCATTTGTGATTGCTACTCACAGCGTTTTTAGTCCACCCCATTCTGTCCTGTGCTTTGAGAGCCAAGAACTTGTAGGCGTTGACGACGACGTTTTTGCCAGACTTTTACCATGACTCCAATGCGGCGCTTGAAGTTGTCGAACTCTTCTGGAGTTAGCTGAATCTGTTGCCATGCGGGTCGTGCTTGCAATCGGTTTGACCAAGCCTGAAGCTTGGGATAGGGTTCCAGGGAAATACCAATCTTGGGCAAGGCAGGTACCATCGTTCCCGCCACAATTTCAGCCAGAGTAATCTGTTCCCCAGCGAAGTAGGGTGAATGACGCAGCAAGTCTTCCATGAAGTTGAGTGTGGTTGCGATTCTGACTCTGGCGTATTCGACCTGTTCGGGATCTTTATGTTGAACCAATAAACTTCCCATGCCCGGTAGCAGTTCATTTATCGCTGTCATCTGTACCATTCGCACCGTAGCTAGGGTTTCTGGGTTGTGGGGTAGCAACGCAGGTTCAGGATATTTCGCCTCTAGATAATCTAAAATTGCCACCGATTCAATCATGCGGAATCCTCCATCGACGAGAACCGGAATATGACAAAAGGGGCTCAGGGCTACGAATTCAGGTTCAAACTGGGCTCCCTGCGGGAGATTAACTGGAATCAACTCGAAGGGCAACTCTTTTTCCAGCAGAGCAAGCCAGACAGGACGGGCCAACAGAGAAGCGCGAGCGTAGTAAAGTTGAATCATGGTTTAAAAGTACGAACGGTCGTTCTATATTACCATGATCCGCTGATTGGAACTCATGAGTTCACCGTGACGTTCTGAATTCCTGTGATCTGCATAGGAATAACAGGCTACCGTTGCCACAAGAACGGTTAAAGTGCACTACTATAACTCTCCGATTTGAACGATGAACCGCATGATGTCGTCCTCCTCTAAACTTCCCTGGCGCGAACGCTTGAATTTTTCTCGATGGGCCATTGCTCATCCCCGCTGGACGATAGCGTTTTGGTTCGGGGTGGCGGTTGCCGGGCTGTTGGCCTGGAGTAGTTTGAAATATGCTCTGTTTCCTGACGTGACGTTTCCAGTCGTCGTGGTGAATGCTACAGCTCCCATTTCGACAACCCTGGAGACAGAAGCACAGTTAACTCAGCCGATTGAGCGAGCGGTGGCAGGCATTGAAGGATTGTATGATCTGCGCTCCACAACTTTGGCAGGCCGAACGGTTGTCAGTTCAGCATTTTTAGTGGGTACACGTTTAACCGATGCCACGAATTCGGTAGAGTCCATGCTGGTGGATTTGAATTTGCCCCAAGGAACCAGTTATGACGTTAACCCAATTAATCTCAACGAATCCACTGCTATCAGCTACGCCGTAACAAGTGAAAGTTTATCCCTGGATGAATTGGCCCAAATCACTGAGACCGAAATTTTGCCCTCACTCCATCAGTTGCCAGGTGTCTTAAAAGTAAACCTCCTAGGCACAGGTTCCTTTGCGGAGGGTTCATCTTCACAAAGCTCAAATCCAGCAACCCTCGTCCGATTCAATGGTCAAAACGCCCTAGCTTTACAGGTCATAAAACAAGCCGACGCGAACACCCTGGAAGTCGTTGATCAGGCAGAAGCAGCCATTAATCAGCTCCAACAACAATTCCCAGAACTTGAACTAACCGTGGCGGCATCTCAAGCCGACTACATTCGAGAATCCACCCAATCAACCCTAGAAGCACTGGGTCTAGGTTTAGTTTTGGCAGTATTAGTCATGTTTCCCTTTCTACGAAATTGGCGAGCTACCTTGATTAGTGCGGTTGCAATCCCGTTGTCTCTGCTGGGAACTTGCATTGTGATGGCCTGGGCCGGATTTAATCTGGAAACCATTACGTTACTAGCGTTGACGTTGGTAATTGGAATTGTAGTGGATGATGCCATTGTGGAGGTGGAGAATATTGCTCGGCATCTGGAATCGGGTATGAGTTCCAAAGAGGCGGCAATTCAAGCCACGAATGAAATTGGTTTGACGGTGACGGCTTCGACGTTAACCATTGTTGCAGTCTTTTTGCCAGTGGCATTTATGGGGGATGCGTTGGGTCAGTTTTTCAAACCCTTTGCCCTGACGATTTCTGCGGCTGTTTTGATTTCGCTGTTGGTGGCGCGGACGTTGTCTCCGGTGTTAGCGATGTTGTGGTTGAGGGTGCAACCAGGGAATAGCGTTAAAAGTGATAGGAATAATGGCGGTGCATTACGCTCTGCCGATGCACCCTACAACTCTCACGGTTTGGGGTCTGCTGATGGTGCATTACGCTCTGCTAATGCACCCTACAACTTCTACGGTTCAGGAGTTTATCAGAGAATGCTGCGGTGGTCGCTGGAACATCGGGGTTGGGTGATTGGGATAGCCATCGGCAGTTTCATTGTGGGTTTGGGGTTAATTCCTTTGGTTCCCCAGGGGTTTTTGCCGAAATTGGATCGGGGTGAATTTAATGTGATTTACACCACGACGTTGCCGAATCTTCCCAGTAGCTTCCCAACCAATCCTCCAGCAGATTCCTCAGAAAATCCTGCATCCCGCAGGTTGGTGTTGAGTCCGCAAAATTCAATATCTTCAGATATTCTTGGCACTAGATTTCATGCTTCAACCCAACCGACAATTGTCAATCGTTATTCTCACGTCGGCAGGAATCTAGACAACCCAAGACAGTTATCAGCCAAATCCGACCCGTATCGTCATTCCCGCGCAGCCGGAAATCCAGGTAACCGATTGCGGTTCGTACAAAATAACCCTGAAGACCCCAACCCTGACCCCTCCGAACCAATTCTCAAACCCGGTGGATTCGGCTGGATTCGAGAACTCACCCGAAACCCCATTCAATTACTCCTGCGTCGAACTCGTAATACAGGCGAGGAAATAGAAGCCGTTATTCTCAATCGGCCCGATGTCGAATCTGCCTTCACAACTGTGGGCCTGCGGGAACAACCGAACAAAGGCAAAATCTACGTCAAATTGAAAGATGATCGAGAACTCACCACGGCTGAAGCGCAAGCTCAGATTCGAGCTGCCCTGCCCAGCTTACCGGACGTAACCATTAGCGTTGAAGATTTGCAATTTGTCGAAACCGGAGATGAAAAGCCATTACAAATTGTTTTAGTGGGTGATGATGTGGAGGCCATAACCCAAACGGCCCAGACGATTAAAACCGAAGCAGAAAAATTTCCTGGATTCGTGGATGTGACTGCTACTGATGCTGAAAATTCAACCACCGAAGTCAATCAGATCCAACATTTCCAGCAACAACGGGCCGCCTACGTCACTGCAAATTTAAGCGAGAGTCAGGGATTAGGAGACGCTACCGAGCAATTGGTGAAAATTGCTGAACCGCTACTCCCGCCTGGTATAGAACTGAAACTTACTGGAGACTCGGCCAGAATCGGTCAAGTCCTGCGAAGTTTTGCCGTTACTCTAGCCATCTCCATCACGTTAATGTTGACCCTGTTGCTCCTTCCGTTTGGTCGATTGCTAGAACCTTTAGTGGTTGGGTTATCGTTGCCGCTCTCTATCGTCGGAGCGATGCTAGCGTTACTCGTGACCCAAAGTGCCTTTGGAATTATTTCAGTGATTGGCCTGATTTTTCTCCTGGGTTTGTTAGATAAAAATGCTCTGCTGATCATGGACTACATTAACCAATTGCGACGGCAGGGACTTAACCGAACCGAAGCAATCCTGGCAATGGGTCGGGTGCGCCTACGACCGATTATCATGACCACAACGTCGACCATTTTGGGAATGTTTCCGGTTTCTCTAGGATGGGGTGCAAGTGCGGAACTACGACAACCGATGGCAGTAGCTATCATTGGTGGGCTGCTAACTTCAACGTTGCTGAGTCTAATTGTGGTTCCGGTACTCTATACTGTGCTGGAAGATATTTCCTGGATGCCCAAATCAGGGAGGAAAAAACATCAAACGCTAGAATAAGGGTTAAGGTGATTGCAGGCAGAATATGAAGCCCGGCTCTCCCGTTGAGAATCTCAATGAATTTAGAAGACAATACGCCCGGTCAAACTGAAGGAATGGAAGATAACGCAACCCTCGCCCAGGAAAAAGGTATGAATGATTTGGAGGGACAAGTGAGTAATGATGGCCTAGCATCTGAGAATGAGTTATTTACTGAGTCACCTCAAGCTGGTGCTGCTCAGCCTAGCCTGGTTCAATCATCAACTCCAACTTTGCAGCAGGAGGTTGAAACTTTACAGTCAACTAAGACTCGGTTGCAGCGAGAGCAACAGAACTTGATTGAGCAGATGGGCAAGCTCGTGTCCGATACCCTGGGCCAGTTGGAACAGCGTAAGCAGGCCCTACAATTGGAAGTTGACAAACTGGAACGACGACGCGATCGCATCCAGCAGGAAATGCGAACCACCTTTGCTGGAGCCTCTCAGGATTTGGCGATTCGAGTTCAGGGGTTCAAGGATTATTTGGTTGGAAGTTTACAGGATTTAGCCAGTACAGCAGAGCAGTTGGATCTGATTCCCCAGGCTCCCTCTCAGCCTCAGTCCAGCCCAGAGCTGACAAAGGAACGAGCACCGGAGCGATTGCGCGAGCGCGTTTCGGAACGGATGCCAGACCGAGGGTCGGATCGAATGCCATCGGAGCGCAGTTCTCGCAGACGCCAGGCTCCAGGCACTCCACCAGAAGCGGCTCCAGTTCCACAATTCGCTGAATCCGGTTTTCAAGCACAGGCTCAACAGGTACGTCAGTTGCTAGACCGATATCGTACTGACCCAGATTACTATGGCCCACCGTGGCAGTTGCGCCGAACTTTTGAACCGATCCACGCCAAGCGAGTGGCGAACTGGTTCTTCACCCAAGGAGGTCGAGGTGCGCTACGAACCATGGGCAGTCGCTTGCAGAATATTCTCATCGCCTCGGCGGTGGTGTCAATTCTACGAACCATGCATGATCGTCGGGTTTGTACCTTAATCTTGGCCAATACCCCAGAACGCTTGGGAGAGTGGCGTCGGGGTTTACAGGATTGTTTGGGAATTGATCGACGGGACTTTGGCCCGGAACAGGGGGTTGTCCTGTTTGAGGATGCAAATATTCTGGCCCAGAAAGCAGATCGGTTAGTACAGCAAGGTCGATTGCCACTAATTATTGTGGATGACTCGGAGGACAAGATTAGTTTGGCGTTGTTGCAGTATCCTCTCTGGCTAGCCTTTGCCCCAGAACCTACTACTCAGCCCACCCAGGAGCAACTGTATTAGCTTGTATTAATACCTCATACCAGTAAGCAACGTCATTCCTGTGCAGGCGGGAATCCAGGCAACTAATGACGTTACTGAAAATATTTCTTTTCAAGCTGTTCAACAACACACTTGGATTGAATCACAACAAATCGACTGGATTGATAGACTGCACACCTATCAGCTAGCTTCAAAAGAGCTGATTGATTAGCATTTGGCTGGATTCGTGCTGCGATATCATGCCGTTGCCGAAACCAATCATTTCTCGTGAAAAATTCTGGAGTAAAGGCATCAAGATCTACTAAGAATAGATCAACCTGATAGCGGTTAATAAAATCCTTCAAGACGTTTGGATTAGAACTGTACTGAGCTTGGATTAGGGCAAGCGATCGCTCACGAATTTGTTGGTAATACTGAGTTTGGTAGGGGAGAGCATACTCCCAACCCACCAAAATCGGAAGCTGAGCAAATGTTGGAATATTATCAGCTTCTTCTGAAAGGGATGCAATTAAAGTATCTTTGGGATATTGAGCCAAATGTTCGTACAAAAAAAATTCTCTGGGTCTAACGTAATTGGGGGCAGTGAACTTGTCCAATGTAATCGGGTAGAGAATTAAAGCTGCTGTGATTACTATAATTGAACTAAAACAAAATAGAGACTGGAAAATCGCCACATTAACTGTTTGTAACCTTGATGGCAAAGCCTGACTGAGTTTTGAAAGCTGATTAATTCCTCTCTGGAAAAATTGATCAATCATCGAAGTGATTGTAATCCCAGATGTGATTGCAATGATGAGGTAGAAGCTGTAGCTGGTATAGCGGCTGGGTAGGAACAAGTGAAACAAAGCCTGATGAGCAATCAAAAACAAAGTAATCGAAACGGTTAAAAGTTTTATTAAGAATTCTAGTATCTTTGTCTGGTATAGCAACAGCAGCTTTCTTCTACAAAAGATAAATATTGGGAAGAGTAGTCCTGAACAAAGGGTGATCGGAGAAAACAACCCTCTCGGAACCATCCCACTTCGAGTTCCCAAAAGCCGAAATCGAATTAGATTTGGACTATAGAACTCAGCCCGTCCTCCGATCTGGAACTCTGGAAGGTTTCTAGCTTCAAAGCCACGAATTACTGGCCCGTAGTCTGAAGCACTAAATTGGTAACCCAAAAGGAGAACAACTGTAATGCCTAGACCCATAATATAAAACCAGGATTTCAGATTGGTTAAGTCAGCTTTGGTATTCGCAGATTTTCCCAGACAATCCCAGATAAAATCTATGACCAGTAACCCCAACGATAGCAAGGTAACAGGAGGATAGAATAATCCTTCTAGAGTCAGAAACAATAAACAGAGAGAGTAAGATTGGTTCAACCAGTAGTATAAGAAACCAAAAAATAAAGGATAGGCAAATGAAGAAGCAACCGCTGCTGTAATTGTGTCTCTCATCCAGAAACTCTGGTTTAGTAGCAAAGTTGTAATAAAACCTGCAATCGGCAGCGGAAATAATTCAAAACAAATGCAAAAACAATAAATTGACATAACCATACCGATGAGCAAGGGAAAGCATCGGTTCGTTAACATCGGATCGACTCCTAGCTGAGCAAAACCGCCATAAACTGCCTTTAAACCAATGGGTTGAATGGATTGAAAAAAGTCTGAGATCAAATCCTGCTGAAATAACTCTGGATTTAACCAACGACGCATCCAAAAAATATGCTTTCGGGCATCATCTTGAACAACGTATTCCCCATCAAATGCTTGCTGTAGGACGAGCAAACCGTATAGGATAGAAAAAAACAAGCTCAGAGCTAACCAAAATATCGTTCTGGGACTGGATAATTTTTTTTCAGGTGTGATAATCAGTTGATGCAAAGAAGTCAGCCAGCTCACAATCATTCATCAATCCTCTTCTGGCTGGGTTGGAGTTTATTCATTTCTATCGTCTATAGTGGATTGGCATTACAGAAAGGATTAGCTCAAAATTATATCGTTCAGGATGATGTGAGACAACATTTAATTTGGATGCAACGATTAGCCGATCCAGAATTATTTAAAAATGACCTGATTGTCAATTATTTTCAATCTGTTGCACCCTGGGGCTATTACACTTTATATAAGGTCTTAATTTCAGTTTTAGGAATTCAGCCAATTATTTTAACAAAGGTGATTCCGATTTTCCTCGGAGGATTAACGACTCTCTATTGCTTTTTTCTATCGTTTCAAATCTTACCTATCCCATTTGGAGGTTTTCTATCCTGCACGTTACTAAATCAATTGTTATGGCTGGATGACAGTTTAGTATCTGCAACTCCCAGAGCTTTTTTGTATCCGTTATTTTTGGCGTTACTTTACTACATTACACAAGAATCAATTTTATTGATGAGCGTGGCATTAATTCTGTTAGGCTTATTCTATCCTCAGCTTGTCTTGGTGAGTTTTGTTCTATTTGGTCTGAAATTATTGGGTTTGAGGAGAAATGGTACGTTACGCTTCGCTAACAGCACCCTACAGCTTAGTCAGCCGTCATCCATATTTAGGCAGCAATCCAGGCGGCTCTGCTGCTTCGGCTTGGGAATTTCAGTCGTCATCATATTCCTCTATGCCGTCAAAATTAGTGAGTTCTCACCAATAATCTCTGCTAATGCAGCCCGTCAGTTGTCGGAATTTGGAGGAGCAGGAAATAGCGCTTTTTTCTACGGTGACTTTTGGCAATTTTGGCTTTGGGGTCAACGGAGTGGTTTACTACCGCAGGATTTGTTTAAACCATTGTTGATCATTTTTGGATTGAGTTTACCTGTTCTAATTAGCTTCCCAGAACAATTTCCTTTAACCAAGCGCCTACAGCCTTCATTCAATCTTATCCTACAGGTTTTGGTTGCTTCCTTTTCCCTATTTTTTGCGGCCCATTTCCTGCTATTCCGTTTACATCTTCCCAGTCGATACACTCACCATACTTTGAGAATTTGTCTGGCGCTGGCCGCTTCAGTCAGTCTTTGTGTTGTTATAGATAGGTTTTTTCAGTATCTCAGTCAGGTTCAGATTTCACGAACTAAACTAGCAATTTTACGAATATCCAGCGTACTAATTTTAGCTTTGATTGGTCTGATTAATCCTGTCTTCTGGCAAGGTTTTCCTCGTAGTAATTATGTAAAAGGTCATGCACCGGATCTCTATGCCTTTTTTGTTCAACAACCGCAGGAGACATTAATTGCATCAATTTCCCGCGAAGCCGATAACTTTCCTATCTTTGCTAAACGTGCTATCTGGTTTGGTTGGGAGTATGCAGTTCCCTATCATCAGGGCTACTACCAACCGATTCAACTACGAGCGACCGAATTTATTCAAGCCCAGTACAGCCCTGAGATTCGTCCGATGCAGGATTTAATTCAGGCTCATCAGATTGATTTTGTTGTGATTGATCGAGATGCTTTTCAGCCAGAGTATCTTTTGAAAAATCCCTGGCTACGGCAGTGGTATCATTCTCTGGGAAAGGAAATTCAGCAAATGACACAACAAGGACAAACCATAGCCGTCGAACGCTTCTCTCAAAAGTGTTCAGTGCAACAAACAGAGAAATTGATGGTGCTAGATGGCAAGTGTTTACTAAGTGCCAAAGATTAAGCCAAGGGATTGAGGAAAACCATGAAACAGTGGAGTGAATTTCAACAGCTTTCTGAACAGACTTCAGAGTTTCAGGTTGATTTGAAGCAGCTTTGGAGAGGGACTATAGAAATCCTAATGATGGGTGCGATCTTTGGCATTTCCTACGTTCAGCGTCCACTCTACACCTCTAATCAAAATACTAAATTTCTGCATGGAATGGCTCAGGCGGGTTTGGGATATCTCGATCAAGATTGGCTAGCAAATACCATTAATCCGTTACCCATATTTACTGGATTGGTCTATTTAACCCGGACTTTTCTATTTCCAGGAATGTTTTATGTTTATTATGGAATTTTAGCAGGCATCTATTCCTATAGCTTAGTTGGAATCGTTTCTAAAATTTTTAGCTTCAATACAGCAATTTATAATTGTATTTGGTACGGAGTTGGGAGCTGGGGACGCACTGCGCTCCCAACTCCTACACCTTACCAGCGTGCAAAACGCTGCAATTTAACTAAGAAACTAATTTATTTCGTTCTGTTCATTATAATCCATTGCTTAGAAGTTACGATCCTAGGATTCAAAACCCATATTTCTCTACACTATGGAGTGGCTGAACAGTATATCCTGGGGGATTGTTTTCAAACCAGTAATTTCGGAGCTTTAATCCTACTGTCAATTTATTGGTTTGTCTGTGGTTATAACTGGTACTCTATCTTGCCTCTGACCATTGCATCAACGTTTCACCCCACCTATTTACTTATAGCCGCTTTGCTCACACTAGCCTACATGATTAGCCTGTGGCGTAGGGAATCAAATCTCCTGAAAACCATAGGAATTGGGGGAGTATCGTTAATTTTAGTTTTACCTGTTGTTTTATATTCAGCTCTGGTTCTACAACCTACTTCTCCTGAGATTTCTCAACAGGCCCAGAGTTTATTGGTAGATCGAATTTCCCACCATACCTTTCCCCAAGAGTGGTGGGATAGTGCTGCTTTGATTCAAACCTTGGTTGTTGTGCTTGCTATTTTCTTAGTCAGAAAGACCCGATTGTTTTTAATCCTGTTGATTCCCTTTGGGGCAGCAGTTTGTGCAACCGTTCTGCAAGTCATGACTCAAAATCACACCCTGGCATTTTTAACCCCTTGGCGAGTTTCTGCAATTCTCGTGCCATTGTCTACCAGCATTATTCTGGGTTGGCTGCTCAACCTTAGATTTATCAGGTTCAACTCAGTTTCTAATCTCAATCAGTTACAAAGACAAAGGTTACAAAAACAAAAGTTACAACGTCAAAAATTAACGATTTTCATCTGCTGTATGATTCTGTCTATCTATGTCTGGGTCGGTGCAGGAGAACAAATCAGAAACCTTCGACGTCAGCCCGACTACATGCCAATGATGGCCTTTATTTACTCTCAGAAATCACCTGAAGATCTATATTTGGTTCCCCATACTTCAGGACGCTTCGTTGAGTTCAGACTCCAAACCGGAGCACCCATCCTTTCCAACTACAAATCCCATCCCTACAAAGACGTTGAAGTTCTGGAATGGCACAACCGTCAGATGAAGGCGCAACGATACTATTCTCCCGATTTCCAAACCACGCACTCCCAAACCCAGATTGAAAACCAACAAACCTAACACAATAACCATGTTGAGAC
>JBHJGO010000003.1:0-32463 GCA_050331715.1 Microcoleaceae cyanobacterium | reverse complement strand
GAAGTTTGGTGACGAAACTCGGAGCAACCCGAAATCGTTGAGCGAGTTGGCGCTGTGAGATGGGTTCATTTTCGTAGGTTTCAATCACTTTTTGACGGAAGTCAAGGGAGTAGGATTTCATTGCTCTACCGTTGTTTTTTTTATTACTAAATGTACTTCATAATTCTGAAATCCGCTATACCGGGCAGATAGTGGGCTTAGATCTTGGTTTGAAGTACTTCTACAAAGACCAGAACGACAATGCTATTGTCTATCCTCAATATCTGAGAAAAGCAGAACAGCGAATCAAAAAACTACAGCGACGACTATCTAAAAAGTTTGTGAAGGGCAAAAAGCCCCAATCAAAAAACTACCACGATGCCAGAGAGAGACTGGGCAAAGCCCACCTCAAGGTACAAAGACAGCGTAAAGACTGGGCAGTAAAGACCGCTCGGTGCGTAGTTCACTCTAACGATGTGATTGTCTATGAAGACCTGAAGGTGGCGAACATGGTTAGGAACCATAACCTAGCTAAATCTATATCTGATGCTGGTTGGTATCAATTTACTCAATGGCTCAACTACTATGGACAGATTTGGGATAAGACGGTGATAGCTGTAGACCCACGCTTCACAAGTTAAGATTGCCCCAATTGTGGACATAGAGAGAGGAAGTCTCTCAGTACCAGAACTCATTCATGTCCGAATTGCAAGTTTGAGACTTGTAGGGATACAGCCGCAGCAATGAATATCTTGCAGCGAGGGATGAATACCTTAGGCCATGAGTGGAACATTGACAGTACCCTAGGGCATGGGGAAACTGCCTCGGAAGAGGGAACGACAGGGGAGAGTCCTGCCACTGATTGTGATGGGAAACCAGAGCAATTAAGTAGTCTCGTTAGCAACCTATAATCAATGAGAATTACCGCTCCTTCAGGACGGTGAGTATGTCAAATTTTGATAAGTTCCTGCCAGATCCGGAGAGGGATTTGCCAGAATAGATGGTATCCGATGTTGATACTGTTCAATCACCTCCGCAGGAAGTCTTTGCAAGAAAACTATTCACATCAGGTACAATGACTGACCAGAGACCCGATCATGATTTAGGAATCTATCAATGCTATGTTTACGCTTTACCTATTTTGTCTAATCGTGGGAGGGGTATTTGTTGGGCTAGCTGCGATCGCGGGACTAGATGGAGCTGACTTTGAACTGGATTTTGATCCAGATGTGGAGTTGGTGGACTCATCAAATTCGATGAATCAAACTAAGCGACGCTCTTCCTGGATCAAGACGCTGGGCGTACCGTTTTTCAACCTGCGATTTTGGACATTTGGGAGTTGTTTTTTTGGATTGGCAGGTATTCTTTTGTCTGTCCTGGGGGCTGACTTGTCGGCCAGACAAGTCTTAATGCTTGCTGCGTTGGTAGGTTTGATTTGCGGTACAGCGATGGTGTGGGTTTTTCGAGCGCTGCAACATCAACAGGCTGATAGCCTGGTTCGTTCCCAGGACTTGCTCGGATTGCAAGGAGTGGTAGAAATTCCCTTTGATACCGAGAGCAGAGGCAAAGTACGGCTCCGGGTCAAGGGAACCTGGGTTGACTTTTCAGCGATGACGGAGGAAAAGACAGCCTTTGCAGCGGGGTCTCCAGTCTATGTGGTTGGTGTAGAGAACAATCGAGTTTGGGTAGTTTCTGAGCTTGCCTTTGGAAAAACTGACGATTAAGTTGTGGCAGTACGCGCAACTCCCGTTGCATAGTTTTTTGCATAATTTTTTGCATAATCCCTTGCATAATTTCCCATCGCAGCCCTGATCAGGAATGGGGCAAGTTTTAGAAATTTAGAAATGCACTTAGTTTAAAAGATTGTTTCTTGCAAGTGATGCCATTTCTCGTTAAAACTCAATTGAGATAAATATCATGAATAATCAGTTAGTTTCTTCCTTAGAGGGCGATGTGGTCACTGTCGAAGTGGTGCAGACGACTCCAGATTCCCAGTTGGTGGCTCAGAATAATAGCAACAATAATCTACGGGGGGAAGTTCTCACCGCTCTTCCCATTGCCCTGTCAGTGTTCGGGGTGATTGCAATCATTTGGTTCATCAATAGCTTTCTGCAAATTTGTAAGCCCAATGAAGTGCTGATCCTCTCCGGTCGTAAGCGCAAGAACAAAGATGGCCACGAGTTGGGCTATCGGGTGATTTTTGGGGGACGTACCCTGTGTATTCCAATTTTGGAAACGGTGAAAACCATGGATTTGACCACGATGCCAGTTCCCGTGGAAGTCACCAACGCCTATTCCAGGGGTGGAACGCCCCTGAATATTCAGGCGATCGCCAATGTCAAAATTTCTAATGACCCCACGATTGTTGGCAATGCAATTGAGCGTTTCCTGGATCGCGATCGCTCTGAGATTGTGCGGGTTGCCCGTGAAACCCTTGAAGGTAATCTGCGGGGTGTGGTTAGTACCCTGACACCGGAACAGTTGAATGAGGATCGCTTGCAATTTGCAGAGCGGATTGCCGAAGACGTTTCCCGCGATCTGTCGAAACTAGGACTGCAATTGGATACGTTGAAAATTCAGAGTGTTTCTGACGATGTGGATTACCTTAGTTCCATCGGTCGGCGTCAGATTGCCATGATTGCCCGCGATGCTGAAGTGGCCGAATCCAATGCAGTGGCCGAAGCCGAACAAACGGAAGCCGACTGCAAACGGGAAGCAGAAGTAGTAAAAACTCAGGCCCAAACCACCGTTCAGCAGAAGCAAAACGAACTCCGCAAGATTCAAGCTGAACTCGAACAGCAGGCTCGCTCCGAGGAAGAACGTACCATTGCCGCTGCGAAAGAAGCCCGCGCCCGTGCGGAACAGCAGTTACAGACGATTCGGGCTGAGCTAGAACGCCTACGGCTGGAAGTTGATCAAGTGCTACCCGCAGAGGCCCAGCGGCAAGCGCAAGAATTGAATGCCAAGGGAGAAGCGGCTCCCGTCCTGGAAAATGCCCGTGCGACTGCTCAAGTCAACGATTTATTATCGGCGGTTTGGCAGGAAACGGGAAAAGATGCAGCGGAGCTATTCTACTTACAACAAATTGAAATGATTCTGCAAGAAGCGGCAAAGATTCCCGGTCGCGTAGATCTGAAACAGGTGAATGTGATCGATAACGGCGATGGCAAATCAATCGCCAACTTGGTGAATGCCTATCCCGAAATCTTCCGTCAATTCCTGCAAAACGTGGATCAAACCCTGGGAATTCATCTGACTGGCTCCTGCTCCGAAACCAACGGAAAAGTCCCCCCTCAACTGAGTTCTGGCGTAAATATTAACCCAGAGCGCTAAGACCACAAATATTACTGAAATTGCTGTAGACATTGCTGTAAGAAACTAGGACATTAAAATCATGGAAATTTTGATTGCATTGCTCACGGTACTGGGTGTGGGAACCGGAGCCGGGGCCTTTATCATTCGGAATCTTTACTACATCTGTCAGCCCAGTGAAGTGTAGATATATGAGGTAGCACTAACATAAAAAAAAAAAAGTCAGGACGTAGGATACCGGATTGTCAAGGGTGGTAGTAGCATTCGAGTTCCTTTGCTGGAGCAAGCCTATCGGATGGATTAAACCAACATGATCATTGATCTGAAGGTTTCCAATGCCTATTCCAAAGGTGGAATCCCGCTCAACGTTGAAGGCGTTGCCAATATCAAGATTGCAGGTGAGGAACCGACGATTCACAATGCGATTGAAAGATTACTGGGTAAAGATCGCAAAGCCATTGAGCGGATTGCCAAGGAAACCCTGGAAGGAAATCTGCGGGGGGTTCTAGCCAGCCTCACCCCAGAACAGGTGAATGGGGACAAGTTAGCTTTAGCAAAGAGCTTGCTGGAGGAAGCTGAGGATGATTTGGAACGGTTAGGATTGATTCTGGATACCCTGCAAATTCAGAATATTTCCGATGATGTTGGATATTTGGATTCCATTGGCCGCAAGCAACAGGCAGAGTTGCTCCGGGATGCCCGAATTACTGAGGCCCAAACCCGCGCTGAGTCCATGATTCGCACCGCAGAGAATAAAAGAAATACAGCCCTGAAAAATTTGGATACGGAAATTGAAGTGGCCAGAGTTGAGGCGGAGCGGCGCGTGCAAGATGCCCTGACCAAGCGTCAGGCGGTGATTGCCGAATCTGAATCCGAAATTGCAGCAGCAGTCGCCCGAACCCAGGCAGAGGTTGCTGTGCAACAGGAGAGGATTAAGCAGGTTGAGCAACAACTGCAAGCTGATGTGATTGCTCCGGCAGAAGCCAATTGTAAACAATCAATTGCCCAGGCTCAAGGAGATGCCTCCAGGATTATTGAGGAAGGAAAAGCCCAGGCAGAGGGGATCAAACGTTTGGCCGAGTCCTGGCAGGCGGCCGGAACCAATGCCAGAGAAATCTTCCTCTATCAGAAACTAGAAATCCTGCTCAAAACCATGGTTTCAACGGTACCTCAAGTCGAAGTGGATCAGGTGACGGTGATTGACAGCAAGAATGGCAGTTCAGCTACGAAAATTGCTCAGTTCCTGGAAGAATTGAAACAAACCACGGGTCTTGATGTGCCAGGGGTAATTGAGAATATGGGTCAGTCCACTTCAGTGCAATCCAATCAGCAGCCTGTAATCCCACCCCATCAGATGAGAGATTCTGGTTAATCTCGTGGGTAGGTTGAGCGAATCTAGATCGGTAAACACAACTGCACAAACTCGTCTGAATCAACGGGTTTCTTTTTGCGGCGGCGCGTTCGCTTGCGGGGGGGCTTGATATCCACATGAGCCACAAACCAGGTGCGGAGTGCCTTCGCTTGGGTTTCAGTCAAACTCTCCAGATTTAACGCTTTTGGGAAAAGTTCACCGGGACAATTCATCGCCCAACTCACCTCGCACTGCCTGAGATGACTACCAAAGGGCGTCAAGTCCTGGGGCATTCGAGCCAGGAAACCTAACACATTTTCATGGCCCAGAAAGACTTCTCGCTGATGCTGTAGCTGATCAACTCGCTGTTTGCGGGCTTTGCGATAATCCAAAATTGGAGCAGGATAGCCTGCCGTTGGCGGAGGATTTCCCAAAGTCTCCGGTGGTAAGTGAGCTAGTTCTGGCAACCAATATTTAATAAAGGCTCCTTCCGGATCGCACCGATCTACTGCCACCTGGCCAGGATTGTAAATTCTTGTCCAGGTTTTATCAATGCAGTGGGTGACTCCCACCTGCATGGCCCACTGATAATGGTCAATCGGGCAATCCCCATCGATCAAGTGCTGCATAAAGTGCAATGCACCATAGCGCCAGTCCATGCCTAACAGGTTTCCCAAGAAACTGGCATAAATCGCTCGACTGCGAAAATTCAGTGCTTGCCAACCGCCCGTCGCTTGAAGACACCGAGCTGCCGCATCCACAATTGGAAATCCTGTCTGGCCTCGTTTCCAGGCTTCGTACAGTTCCTCGTCAAAGGGCCAACCTTCCTCGTCGAAGATGGAATAGAGCGATCGCAGCTCCAACTGCGGTAAGTAACGAAACCGTTGGGCAAATCCAACGCCCCATCGCAACCGAGCAATCGCTTGCTGTTTACTGCGTTCAACCCGATTGTCCCCCTCAGCGGGATACGCCTGGATCACCTGGTAACATTCTCGAACAGAAATCACGCCGAACTTTACATGGGGACTAATGCCAGTGGTTGCTTCAGCACTGGGATAGGAGAGTTGCCAGTAATATCGCTGGGTTTTGTTGGCCAAAAAATCTCGTAAAAGATTGCGGGCGGCTTCGGTTCCAGCAGGAGGAATCGGTTTTTTATCCAGCATTAATCCCAAGCTTGGTAAAGTGGGTAGCGGTTCGCTCTCCACCGTTTCAGGAACCTTAATCCGTTGGGGTGCTGGGTGCATCGGTTCCTGCATCTGGGCAAACCACCACTCTCGATATTGGGGATAGGCGATCAAACTTGCGGTTCCTGCCGCAGGCTCAAACCAGCGAATTTTCATCTGTTCCTGGTCAAGTACCTGATTCAGCCGCGCATCTCGTACCCGACCATAAATTCGTTCGTAGTCAATGTAGGTATAAATTCCCTCTGCTTCGGTGTCCCGAATGAGCTTTGGTAAGACTTCCACCGGATCACCAAACCGCAGGATTAGCCGACCGCCTCGTTCCTGTAGATCCTGATCCAGTTTTTGAAGGCAGTCCAACATGAAAGCTACCCGTGCTGCTCCGGTTTCAGGATGATGTAGCAGGGCAGAATCTAAGATAAAAACAGGAATTACCTCTCCCCGCTTGGTCGCTCGATACAGGGGGGCATGATCAGAAATTCGGAGGTCACGACGAAACCAAACAATTGTGCGGTTCATCGTTTCAGCTCGGCATAGAGATTAACCCTACTACCTTAACAAATCTTCACCTTGTCCGCCGAATTTCTGAGTAACGTCAATCACGTCAGCTTATCTGGCCATCCTAAAATCCATCTTCTAGAACACAGTTTTCGACTTCCAGATCCGTCAACATTTGTTGGATTTCATCCTTATAGATTGGATTCATCACAATCACAACATCTGGTTGATACTCTTTCAAAAACTCAGGGGAGATAATCTTTTGTCCGGTTCCGGCAATATACATGCCCTGTTTCCGAGGATTGATGTCCACAACATATTGAATTGGACTCTCGGCAGAGCTATCGATCTTGAGGAAATTCAGGAACGTTACTCCCTTAGACCCTGCTCCCCACAGCACAACTTTCTGAAGATTCTGACTCCACTTTTCCAGCTTCTCGTGCCAAATCTTCAGAGTTCGCTCAAATCGTTCTGTAAATTGCTCAATGTCCTGTAAAAGTTGCTGAGTCTCCTCCTTTTGTTCTTCGGTTAGAGTCTTAACCGTTTCTCCCAAACTTGCTTCTAGGCAAAGGAACTGTCTCTGAAACGCTTCTGTCACTTGCTCAACTCTAAATCCGCAACTTGAAAAAGCATAGGAGAGAGAAACCGGCGAGAAGTAACAACAGTGTTCATAGATAATGTCCCAAATCGCCGAGCGAGAGAATGTATCGAGCGCATTAGGAACTTCGAAGAAAATATTAGTATCATCGCAACCTTGGATGTTGTGATGGAGAGTGTGTAGCAACTTGGTGGGTTGAGGAATGTGCTCTAAAGTATGACGGCAGCAGATAAAGTCACCTTGATAGTCGGCATACTTTTCTGAATAGTAATCTCGGACAAACTCGATCTTACCGTCGGCCCAAGCATGTTCTTCCAGGGGAACGTAGGTTGGGTCAAAGCCGATTGCTTGGTTCTCACCCGATTGACACAGTGAAAGCAGAAATTCTCCCTTGCCACAACCGATTTCTAATACTGTTTTATGGTGCAAATCATACTGTTCAACGAGTCGAGAAGCCAGAGATTTTGCATAGGATTGAAAGCGGGGGGAAAAGTCCAGGGCATTCTCGTAGGCCTGGGAATAGTCCAACCGATCAGGATCAAAGGCCGTATTCCCGATGAAACCACAATTGGAGCAAAATGCTAGTTTTAGATCACCTCGATTACAGTTTTTTGCCTCCGAGCGTTCAGGCCATAAAACGTTACAAAAAACAGGGACACCAGACATTTCAAAGAAAATATCCCATTGGCTTGAACCGCAAACTGGACAGTCACTCTGATGGTAATTTTGGTTCATTTTGATTGTTCTGAGTATTCGAATAGTGTATACAAAAAACCTAGCAGCTCCCCGTCCCCATCGTAGACCCGTCGAATGGAACACCGCCATATTTGGTGATATATACTTGACCCATTCTAGAAGCCCATACCACCTCTAACTCTCTGATAAAGAAGGGATGCTTTGAAAGGAATGATTGAACTTAAAGTCTTGAGAGCAAAAAAAGACATGCTGAGCAAACCCAGGGAAACATAGTAATCACAAGTGATTTGTAAGAAGGGGGTGGAGGGTGTGTTCCCTCTCTTTGGAGACTTCGTCCCCAAACCCCTCCATAGCTTTTCCCATAACTGACCCATGACTGCCATGCAATCACAGATGATTTGTGAAAAGAGGGTGAAGGGAGCGACAGCACCAACCCAGTAGCGCCAATCACACAATGGCTAAGACGGGAGCACACGACACAGAGAAAAAAACTACAGACCCAAACTTTTACAACATCACGTGTGGCAGGATTTCACTGACCTACACTCACTGGAACCTGTACTGACTGGAAGAATTTTGAAATCTGAAAGGCATTATGCATCTAGACCAGTTCAACTGCTGTGCTCTTCTGAGCTTACCGCCCCAACCCCCATTTCCTTGTAATCTCCCATACACTTTGAGCAGAGCTTATTACAATTCTATCAATATTATTAAGCTTTACTAAATCTTCACACAAAGCTCGTTAACTTTGCCAGATCTCCAAACAGCTCCTTTCAATATTTAACTGAAGGGCCTGTTCCTCTCTGGAGAAAACAGGCTGTCTCAAACGTTCTCAAGTATGAATTACCCAGAAATAAACGAACTTTGTTACAATCTGTGAACAAAACGTTAAGGATCTGGAGTGGAATGCGAGTTGTAATCGCAGGCGCAGGTCTGGCGGGCATGGCGACCGCTGTGAGCCTGGCTGATGCTGGACATCAGGTAGAAATTTTTGAGTCACGTCCTTTTGTTGGCGGTAAGGTTGGGAGCTGGACGGATGCGGAGGGGAACCATTTGGAGATGGGTCTCCATGTTTTCTTCGGGTGCTACTACAATTTATTCGAGTTGATGCGGCAGGTCGGAGCCTTTGAGCATTTACGGCTCAAGCAGCACACTCATACTTTTGTTAATCAAGGGGGGAGAACCGGTAGCCTGGATTTTCGATTCCTTACAGGGGCACCTTTCAACGGGCTGAAGGCATTTTTCACGACCTCTCTGTTGTCGACAGCAGACAAGCTGCAAAATTCCCTGGCGCTGGGAACTAGCCCTATCGTGCGGGGTTTGGTTGACTTTGATGGAGCAATGAAAACCATTCGAGAATTGGATCGGGTCAGCTTTGCAGACTGGTTCCGTAGCCATGGCGGTTCTGAGGGGAGCCTGAAGCGAATGTGGAACCCCATTGCCTACGCCCTGGGCTTCATCGACACGGAGAATATCTCAGCCCGTTGCATGTTGACGATTTTCCAGCTCTTTGCCGCTCGAACTGAGGCTTCTGTCCTGAGAATGTTGGAGGGATCGCCCGACCAATACCTGCACCAGCCGATTGTGAACTATCTTCAGCAGCGAGGCACTCAGATCCATACTCGCCGCCGGGTTCGAGAATTGCAATTCACGGAGGTAGATGGCAAGACCCAGGTAACAGGTATGGTTGTCGCCCAAGGAGAAACGGAAGAACAAGTTGAAGCTGATGCCTACGTCTGTGCCTGTGACGTTCCAGGTGCTCAGAAACTGATTCCCCCAGAATGGCGTAAATGGCCCGAGTTCGACAACATCTATAAGTTAGACACAGTTCCTGTCGCGACGGTACAACTGCGGTTCGATGGCTGGGTGACGGAACTCCATGACCCCAAACAGCGTAAGCAATTGCATCATGCTGCCGGGATGGATAATTTGCTCTACACGCCAGACGCAGATTTCTCTTGCTTTGCTGATTTAGCGCTGACCAGTCCAGGAGACTACTACCGAGAAGGTCAGGGTTCCCTGCTACAACTGGTTTTAACCCCCGGTGATCCGTTCATTAAGCAGAGTAATGAAGCGATCGCCTACCACGTTCTCCATCAAGTTCAGCAATTGTTTCCCTCCGCTCGGGAGCTGAATATGACCTGGTACAGCGTCGTGAAATTGGCTCAATCCCTGTATCGAGAGGCACCGGGCATGGATCGATATCGTCCGGCCCAATCGACTCCAGTGGCAAACTTTTTCCTGGCTGGGAGCTACACACAGCAGGACTATATCGATAGTATGGAGGGAGCAACGATCTCAGGTCGTCAGGCAGCAGCAGTGATCTTAGAGAAGGTGGCAGGTTAATCCAATGTCTGACTGGTTAGAACATAGTGTTCAAGTTGAGGTGGCCGTTCCGATCGAGTTGGTTTGGAGTCTTTGGTCAGATTTGGAGCAGATGCCCCGCTGGATGGACTGGATTGAATCCGTAACGATCCTAGAGGAAAATCCAGAACTCTCCCGTTTGAAGTGGGTCGTAGGGAACTGGCAATTTAGTTGGTTATCCCGCATTCTGAAGCAAATCCCAAACCAGATCATTCAATGGGAATCAGTGGACGGCCTCCCCAATCGAGGGGCAATTCGATTCTATGACCGTCACGAGAGCAGTATTGTTCGACTGACTGTTGCCTACGCCATTCCTGGAATTTTGGGCAAACTGATGGACAACCTATTCCTCGGTCGGTTGGTTGAATCCACCTTGAAGAAAAATCTAGACCAGTTTCGGGAGTATGCCCTGGCGACCCATGTTAAATCTTGACTTAAATCTGGATGTAGAAACGGCAAACTTTCTCACCTGGCTGTTCTTGATACTTTCAATGGCCGGAGCAGGGGTTGGAGCGATGCTCTATGCCTACCAGGGGGCAGGTAGCGTTTCGGTGTTATTCCAGTCTCCTGTGAGCTTGCCAGGGTCGCTACCGGATTCTATCGCGGGAACAGAAGCATCTGTGAAATTTCAACGAGGTTACAATGCGTTTCAAGCGGGCCAGTATCGAAAGGCGGTCAACTTTTTCTCCCAGGCGATCCAGCAGATGGACATTTTGGCAGAGGCTTATCACAATCGCGGATTGGCCCTGGCAAACCTACGTCAGGATGATGATAGTGTGACGAATTTACTCAAAGCCAGTGACCTCTACGGTCAGCAGGATAAGGGCGAAAGCCTAAAGCAGCTAACTCAAGACATGCTGGCGATCAAGGCCCGGAAGTTGGCGAGGGAAGCGTGATAGAACCCAACCCCCGATCAGAAGAAGGGTTTAAGATAGGGAAAGTATTATTTATGACTGAATTAGAAACTACCCAATGACCTCAACTTTAACGAAGCCCGCCTCAGTTCCAGGCTTGAATGCACCTACATTTCACTATCATCCGAATGGTTTGACAATTGTGGCGGAACAGTTACCCGTTGAGGCCGTGAATCTGAATGTTTGGGTGAATACTGGCTCTGCAATTGAATCCGATGATATTAATGGGATGGCTCACTTCCTAGAGCATATGGTCTTCAAGGGGACATCCCAACTGGCTAGCGGAGAATTTGAGCGGCGGATTGAGGAGCGGGGAGCAGTGACCAATGCTGCCACAAGTCAGGATTATACCCACTTCTACATCACAACCGCTCCCCAGGATTTTGCCTATCTTACCCCTCTGCAACTCGACGTTGTTTTCAATCCCAGTATTCCTGAAGCGGCCTTTGAGCGCGAACGGTTGGTTGTTCTGGAGGAGATCCGCCGCTCTGAAGATAATCCGGGCCGCCGCTCCTTCCGACGGGCAATGGAGACCGCATTTGACCGCTTGCCCTATCGTCGCCCTATATTGGGGCCTGCTGCCGTGATTGAACAGGTCACGCCGCAACAAATGAAGAGTTTTCACCAACGGTACTATCAACCCAAATCAGCAACCGTTGTTGCAGTCGGAAATTTACCAGTCGAGCAATTAATTGCAACGGTGAATGATGCAGTTGAAGCGGCTCAGCTTCAAACCGTTGATCACGAAGCCCATCAGGACTTACCGATTTGGGACTTCGTACCAGAATCAGGGTTCGCCCAGGTAACACGACGGGAAGTGGTTGATGAGAAGCTACAGCAGGCCCGCCTGATTCTGGTTTGGCGGACACCAGGCATGAAACAGTTGCTAGAAACCTATCCGATTGATATCTTGGCTTATATTCTTGGCCAGGGTAGAACGGCACGCTTGGTAAAGGATCTGAGGGAGGAGAGAGGGTTGGTTTCCTCGATTTCCGCCAGTCACATGACGCAGCGGCTCCAAGGTGTGTTCTATATTTCGGCACGTTTGCCGATGGAAAATTTAACTGAAGTAGAAGGAATCGTTCTACAGCATATTCAGCAGCTACACCAGGAGTGGGTGTCAGAGGCTGAACTGACTAAAATTCAGACACAAGTTGCGAATCGATTTGTTTTTGGCAACGAAGCCCCTAGCGATCGCGCCGGACTCTACGGCTACTATCAAACTCTGGTCGGAGATCTAACAGTAGCCCTCAACTATCCCAATCGAATTCAATCAATCACACCTGCTGATTTACAGCAAGCGGCTCAACACTATTTGTCCCCCGATGCCTATGGCGCAGTGATACTAAAACCTGGCAAGTGATTTTAGGACAATAGAAGCAACCCCTGCTCCCGATCATATTGATACCCTGATAAACTGGGTTCATGATTTGGGATATGATCCAATGGACTACAGGGTTTTGTTATTAAAAGGTCTTTCTAGCTTGCTAATTCTTTTAGCAGTTTTGAGCCTGTTGCCGCTGCAATTGTCAGCAAGCGCCCAGACCATGCCGAGTCGCAAACAGGTCTGTGCAATTGTGAAAATGATGCCAGGTACCTCAGATACAGATGAACTGGTTTCGCTTCTAGGTACAACTCGAACAGGGATTATCGACTCTCTCAACGAACTGAAAATCCTGATGGAACGGCTTGATACCGAGGGGTATGGCTGGCAAAACGTTCTGGGTTCAAGTAGTCCAGAGGTGCAGATTCAGCCGTCGATTATTGGTGCTTTAAGCATGGCCTGTGAGGATGTAGTCGCCGCACAACCGAACGCTACAGTCGGTGTTGTATCAGGAATGGTGACCTATCGTCAGCGGGTCGCCTTACCCCCAGGAGCTGTGGTAAAGGTCAAGCTTGTGGATGCTAGCATAGCAGATGCGCGTGCTGTTACGATTGCTGAACAAACCATTCAAATCGAGGATCAACAGGTTCCCATCCCCTTTGAACTGACCTATGATCCAGAAGAGATTGACCCAAGTCATCGATATGCAGTCCAGGCTCAAATCACCTTTGAAGGCCAACTGCGTTGGGTTAGTACGACGAGCTATCCAGTGATTACCCAGGATAGCCCTTCAACGGTAGAAGTGGTTGTTGAGCCTGTTGAATTGTAAACGGTAAGCTTCTAGTCACTAATGCCGCTCTTCAGAGAGCAGGCTGTGATTGATGCCATTCAGTGTTCTGTTCATAGGCATAGGCCACCTGTAGCAACTTCGCCTCCCCCAGAACGCCTCCGATGATCTGCAATCCAATTGGTAATCCCTGCTTGTCAAATCCACAGGGCACACTAATGCCCGGTAATCCAGCCAGATTCACGGGAATCGTCATTAAGTCAGATAGGTACATGCTCAGGGGGTCAGCCGTTTTTTCTCCCGCTTTAAAGGCAGTAGTCGGAGACGTAGGGGACACCAAAACATCGACTGTTTCCAGAGCTTGTTCAAAATCCTGTTTGATCAGGGTTCGGACTTGCTGGGCTTTGAGATAGTAGGCATCGTAATATCCCGCCGAGAGAGTATAGGTTCCGATCATAATGCGTCGCTTCACCTCCGCACCAAAGCCTTCTGCCCGTGTTTGGCAGTACATCTCCACCAAATTGTCGCTGTCCGGGCTGCGGAATCCATATTTAACCCCATCATAACGGGCCAGATTTGCCGATGCTTCTGAGGGAGCAATGATGTAGTAAGTCGGTAGACCATAACGGAAGCGAGGACAGGAAACCGTTTGCACTTCAGCACCAAGTTTTTCCAGAACTTTGATTGCCTGATTTACCGCCTGTTCGACCTCCGAATCCAAGCCCTCTCCAAAGGTTTCCTGGATCACTCCGATTTTAATTGGCTTCTTCCTGTCAAATTCTGGCTTGAGACTGGCAACGTAATTAGGAATCTCCACCTTAAGGCTAGTAGAATCTTTCGGATCATAGCCAGCAATTGCTTCTAACAAAATTGCCGCATCTTCAACGCTGCGACTGAAGGGGCCAATCTGATCCAATGAAGAAGCATAGGCTACTAATCCATAGCGAGAGACGAGTCCGTAGGTGGGCTTCATGCCGACGACACCGCAGAGAGATGCGGGCTGACGGATGGAACCTCCAGTGTCTGATCCCAGGGCCACTAAACATTCTCCCGCAGCGACCGCCGCCGCCGATCCGCCAGAGGAACCTCCCGGAACCCGCTCTAAATCCCAGGGATTGTTGCTACGGCCATAGGCGGAGTTTTCAGTAGAACTACCCATGGCAAACTCATCTAAATTGGTTTTCCCCAGGATTACGGCTCCCGCATTTTTTAGTTTTTGAGTTACCGTAGATTCATAGGGAGGAATGAATTGCTGCAAGATCTTTGACCCGCAAGTGGTGGGAACTCCAACCGTACAAAGGTTGTCTTTTATTCCCAGGGGGACTCCTGCAAGTAAACCAATACTCTCTCCAGCAGCAATTTGAGCATCTACATTACGAGCCTGTTCGAGTGCCTGCTCCGCAGTAATGCAGAGAAAACTATTCACCTTTGGTTCAAGCTGTTCCACTCGATCCAATGCCCCTTGAGCAATTTCTAGAGCTGATCGTTCTTTACTAACTAATTGCTCATGCAACTTTCGGATGGATGTCATGGCTGAACCCTCATTTTGAATTCCCAATACAAGAGTTTACCAAACAGAGCCAGTCAAATTCGTAGTCTTGCGGAAACCAACATAATCTTGCAACCAACATAATCTTGCGAAAGCCTAGTCAGAGGTTCAGCCTGTGGTGTGAAAAATTTCTCATGTAAATTTCATCCACAAATTTCACTAAAAGTTCTGATGACCTCCGGATTCTCTGGAATAGAGAGGATAGATAAAGTAACGTGCCGGATAAAACGTAGGTATGCCACCGAAAGCTCATCTCGAAGCCCATCTTTCCATGGAAGATCTGAAAGCTCGCTATCGTCAGGCGAGAGATACAACGGAAGCTCGCCGTTGGCATCTAATTCAACTTGTTGCCAATGGTTGGACAATCAAACAATCTGCTGAGGTTGTTGGACTGAACTACGATTATTCCAAGGAAATCATTCGACGTTATAACCGGGAAGGCCCTAACTCGGTCAGAAACCGTAGTCGTGATCGACAACCTCCAGTTGCCCGCTCACTCCTGAGCGCAGCCCAGCAACAGGAGCTAAAACAGGCCCTACAAGGCCCAGCCCCAGATGGCGGCAACTGGTCAGGCCCGAAGGTTGCGGAGTGGATTGCTCAGAAGACGGGGCGCGACCATGTCTGGCCTCAACGGGGCTGGGACTATCTCAAGCGTCTGGGAATTTCCTGGAAGCCACAGAAACCTCCTGTACAGGCCAAGTCTGAGGGCTAGTTACTGGCTAGACAATCCTTGGGTTAGTAGTTAATCATTGACTAGACCATTACCAACTAGACAGACTCTCACTAGGCCACTTCAGGCTCTAACCATTCAATGTCACCCTCAGAATGATTCGGGGCAGCATCTTGAACCATGGATCGCATCTGCCCCTGACGTTGAATGAAGTTTCCTGTCATTGCCAATAGGGCGTCAGTCTTGCGCTGTCGCCACTGATCAATTACTTTCATTGCCTCAATCGCAGGCAGGCGTCGATGGAGCGCTTCATATAAGTAGGCAGCGTGACGTGTTTCATCTTGGGCGATGCTCAGGATACCTTTGCGGGTATTGACGGTATCAACGCTGTCTGCTGGAAGTGCATGGGCCATTCGCACAAAGTCCTTGCTTGCATCCAGTTCCAGGATGTAGGTGCTGCCCATGAAGACAAGCCAATCGATCTTTTCCGCCTTCAAAGCCTCTGAGGGATAGCCTTTGAAAAAGGCATCAAAGAATGGACTACGCTGTTCTGAAGAATCCCTGCGAGTTTCGGCCAGTTCCTCCGGGGTCATGGCCCGCTTGTTCAAACGCTTGAGAGCTTGAGCAAAGATCTTTCCATGTCGGCGTTCGTCATGAGCGTGGTTAGTCAATTGCTCTGCTAGCCAGGTATCACCTTCAGTAGCGGCGCGATCGCGCAGCGTTTCCAGAAATGGAACCGATCCAGCCTCAGCCATTTGGAATCCAGCTAAAAGATTGGGGCGAGTTTGGGTATCTCGAATATTACGAGCCATCATGTAGGCGCTGGCCCCACTTCCAACAATGTGAAGAAATTGGGTTTGGAGATTCATAGAGAAATGCTGTATAGATATCAGACCTTTACGTCAAATAGTATGACTGCTTTTCTAGGATTTTGCAGTTGTTCCGCCTGTAGTCAACTCCTTTGATGAAAGGATACAGCTTCCGCCCAAGATGAAACGAGTCTAACAAAAAATTGGGCGACTCCACCACCCAATTCTTTGACTTGATTTAATGCCCACAGGATAAAAATTGATCCTAGGACTGTTTCTCTTCGTAATAGGCCGAGATTTGTTCATAGACCTCTTTAGGAAACTGCAGATCCTGATAAACGTTACAAGCATCTGGATCGTCAGCATTTGGACAAATTGTAAAGTCCTGGCTTTGCTGCCATTCTAAAATGCTGTCTCGCTGTGGTGGACTGTAGTTTTTATCGGTAACCTGCTGATAGAGACTTTTAGCATCAGCTTCACTGAAATCGTGATCTTTTTGAAGATATTGAATGACTTCCTGCTGACTCAGAAAGTGCCGTGCCACCATTACGAAAACCAAACGGCCATAGTGTCCAATATCTTTTTTTTCCTCCAGTGCATCCAGCAAATGCGACATCATATCGCTTTTTCTCAGATCATCGACTGCCATTTTGGTTACTCTCCTGACCAGTTCAGAATTCGATCTTCTCAGGTATAACGTTTTGGCATTGCTACTGCCGTCTGTCTGAAGAAACATCAAACCGACCTCAAAAGGTGGGCAAACAGATGAGATACTGCTTGAGCTGCTTCAAGCCCCGTATTGCCTAACCTACTCCAAGTTAAGACTCTAGAATTGCAATTCTAGATTCAGCGATTCTAAATCAAGTGAACATTCTGCAAGGTCGTCAGATCAACGTTCTCAACGACTGCCAACGAATCCCCCGTTGAACTGGTGATCTGAGTATCTCCCCCAACCAAGTTGAGCGTAACATTGCCAGGATTGAAACTGCCCTGTAGATCAATTAGGTCATATTCTGTTTCGTTGGCAAAGCTAATAAAGTCAAAGTCAGTGATTCTGGCATAACCTAATCCGGAGTAGCCATCACCGACGACAAAGACATCCTGATCTGACATACTGCTGGATGTCAATGTGTCATAGATGTCATTTTGTTTCCCCTGTGAAGAACGGTGATTGATTGAGGTGATATTCATCATCTCTACCCAGTTCTTAGGTCACACCTTGAGAGTATGTGCAGAGAAAGGATCATGCTGAAATTTCTATCTCTGCAACAGTTGATGCAATTTCCCGGCCAACTGCTCCCGGCGATTCACAAGATAGATACTGACCAACGTTAATCCAACACCGACTGACTGCACAGGAGTCAACACCTCTGCCAGAAAGAGATTACCAAATAGCAAAGCAAATACAGGGGTTAGAAATGTTAGGGAACTCAGACTCGTGAGAGAACCGGAAGACGCAAAGTAAAAGAACAGGCCATAGGCAATTGTTCCTCCAAAGAGTGCTGCGTAGTTCAAAGCAGCCCAATCTAACAAATTTAGATGAACCCACTGTTCAGACTCAAATCCAGCAGATAGTGCCAGGATAGGAATTCCACCCAAAATCATATGCCAGGCCGTTCCCACGACCGGATCAGCATAGCGACAGACCCAACGTACCAACACCGTTCCAATAGCCATTGATAGAGCCGCTAGGAACATCAGCCATTCTCCGCTCTGAAAGAACAGGCTCGCCCCCTGGGTAAAATCTTGGGCCAAATCCGAGTTTCCTGGATGAAACAGGTTTAGAATCAATTGGTCAGGAAAACCGATGAGACTAATCCCCAAGATACCAACCGCTAACCCAGCCAATCCCACAAGGTAGATTCTTTCCTGAAAGAGCCACAGGGACAGAATTGCAACCGCTAAAGGTTGAGAGTCGATCATCACTGAACCCAAGCCTGCGCCTGTTCTTGCCAATCCTTCCGCTAAAAATCCCTGAAATAGCGATCCATCCACCAACGCGAAAATAGAAATCCACAGCCACGCCTTCCAATTCTGGGGCTGTGGTCTTCCCTGCCAGGTGGTAAAGAGAAGCAGAACAATCCCGGCTGGAATCAGGCGAAAAGCTGCAATGAAGAGGGGTGTGGTATCGGGAACCGTAGCTTTCATCGCCACCATTGCAGTCCCCCAGAGGAAAAATGGAGAAATTAACAGGATAGGGTTCAGAAAAGACAACGGACGAGCGGACTCAGACTGCATTCTGATTAAAATGTGTATTTTTGTTAAGCAGGTCTCCCAATTGTAGAAACTGAGCTTGTAAATGTCAAGTCGTCACATCAAAAGTCCCGTGATCAATCGAGGCACTTCCCAACTAATGGTGAATCAAAAACAGAGCGATTTCAGCTAGTGCGATCGCCCGTGCAGGGGAATTGATGAAATGTAATACACCGCCTCACAGTAACGGCTCAGGCTACCTAGGCGGATTCGGGCTTTGGTAGAGAAGAAGGGTGGATTAGCAACTCTGCCGTTGAGCGCTTCTCAACCATTGCCTGTGTAATGCGACAGCGTTTCACATCCTTGCGAGAGGGCAACTCATACATCACATCCAGCATCAACTCTTCCACAATGCCTCGCAATGCTCTGGCTCCAGTCTTGCGGCGGTAAGCTTCCTTGGCGATCGCCTCAATCGCTTCTGGTTCAAACTCTAGCTGAACATTGTCCATGCGGAGCAGCTTCTGATACTGCTTCACCAGGGCACTGCGCGGCTCCGTCAAAATTGCGACTAATGCTTTCTCGTCTAGCGGCTCTAGAACCGCCAGCATCGGAATTCGACCAATCAGCTCTGGGATTAAACCAAACTTGACTAAATCTTCTGGCTCCATTTGCTTCAGGGCATCAATTGAGCGCTTTTCCCGAGGCTGCTCCTCCCCAGCTTGAACAAAGCCCATGGACTTCTTACCAGTTCGGCGTTCGACCACCTTATCCAAGCCGACAAATGCCCCACCGCAGACGAATAAAATATTGCTAGTATCGATTTGAATGCAATCCTGATAGGGATGCTTGCGTCCTCCCTGGGGCGGGACATTGGCAACCGTTCCCTCTAACATTTTTAAGAGAGCCTGCTGAACCCCTTCCCCTGAAACGTCTCTTGTAATCGAAGGGTTTTCGCTCTTGCGGGCCACTTTGTCAATTTCATCGATATAGACAATTCCCCGCTGTGCCTCTTCAATATCGAAGTCAGACACCTGTAGCAGACGCAACAGGATGTTTTCGACATCTTCTCCCACGTATCCTGCCTCGGTCAAGGTCGTTGCATCCGCTACAGCGAATGGAACATCCAGCATTCTAGCTAGGGTTTCAGCCAGCAACGTTTTTCCGCAACCCGTAGGGCCAATCAGCAAAATATTGGACTTTTGTAGCTCCACACTATCGTCTGCCGCTGGACGAGTTCCCTTTCCCTGAACAAATCCCAAACGCTTGTAATGGTTGTAGACTGCAACGGATAAAACCTTCTTTGCCTCATCCTGACCGATGACATGTAAGTCCAGATAGGCTTTGATTTCACGAGGTTTAGGAACCTGACTCAGGCCAGGCCGTCCAGGGCGAGAGCGACGCTTTGCGGCGGGGGTTGGCTGAGGACGAGGAGCAGTAGCAGGTTGACTAGAACTTGAGTCGAACAGCTCCTCATCTAGAATTTCATTACACAGCTCGACACATTCGTCGCAAATATAAACACCGGGCCCCGCAATTAACTTCCGAACTTGTTCCTGGGACTTGCCGCAAAAAGAGCATTTTAAATGGGAGTCGTACTTGGACATAGTTGCCTCGCGCTAAGTGCCTCGTGCTAAGTTGCGGAAACTGATTCGCCTGGGACAGGCAGATTTTCCTTAGAAACCACCTGATCTATTAGACCATATTCCTTGGCCTCTATAGCTGACATGAAGAAATCTCGATCTGTATCTGTCTCAATCCGTTCTAGAGGCTGACCCGTGTGGTGCGCCAGCAAATCATTCAGGGTACGTTTGTGGTGCAAAATTTCTCGTGCCTGAATTTCAATGTCTACGGCTTGACCCTGAGCACCGCCTAGGGGTTGGTGAATCATAATCCGAGAGCTGGGAAGAGACATGCGCTTACCCGACGCACCAGAGGCCAGCAGGAAAGCACCCATGCTGGCCGCCAAGCCGTAGCAGATTGTGACAACATCGGGACGAACTTGCTGCATCGTATCGTAGATTCCCATACCAGCCGTGACTGAGCCGCCGGGAGAGTTGATGTAGAGTTGAATATCCTTTTCGGGATCTTCGGCTTCCAGATACAACATCTGAGCGCTAATGGCATTGGCAATCTCATCGTTGACCTGCGTTCCCAGGAAAACAATCCGTTCTCGCAACAGTCGAGAATACAAGTCAAAAGCTCTCTCGCCCATCCCAGACTGCTCGATTACGATGGGAACGGTTGCACTTGGAATCATTGCCGTTGTTGAAATGACTTCAGAAGAAACGTCCCCAGCGCGAGTTGCTGAGACGGATGACTCCCGAAAACTTTGAAGTGGATGAAAAAACTGACTCGATACACTCATACCATTCTCAAACCTATTATCTGAATTCGGAACCCAGTGAGATTCGACTCCTATGATTCAGCCCATGGGGGCTGATCGCGAAGAAGAAACCTCTCGCCTACTGACCGAACTGTCTACCATTATGCCTCAACTCCACAGAACTGTGCCGAGGTGACTGACTCAGACTAAGCTAGATTAGCCCAGGGAGTCCGTTCCTGTTTACTCCTCTGAATCGTTCTCTGTTGGGGCATCTGTCGCCGCTGACTTCAGTTCGTCGGACTGCGCTTCAGCAGAAACAACTTCTACTTCAACCTCTCCTTGAGCCTCAGATTCTTCTTGAGCCTCGGAAAGTTCATCCTGCTGTTCTAAGGTTCCTTCGGGAACCAATTCAATGGTGGAATGTTCTTCCAGCCATTCGAATGTCTTACGCTTAGTGAGTTCTTCTGTTACGAACTCTCGCAGACGATCTGAATCAACTTCTTTCCCTTCCAGTAACTCCAGGGTTTTGGTTTCTTCTTCTTGAATCTCCTCTGGACTGGGCTCAATAGATTCTCGCTTAGCAACCTCCTTAATTGCTAAAGATTGCTTGAGACGGTCAATAGCTCCAGGACGAGCTTCTTCCCGCATCTTTTCTAGTAAGTCTCCAGTGAGCATCCGCTTGACATCGATACCCATATCACTCAACTGGATTGCCTGTTGAGTGAGGATTTGATTGACTTCCTGATAAATGAGGGTTTCGGGCAAATCGACAGTAACTTGCTGCACCAGAGCCTCAATCAAAACCTTTTCCTTGTTGTCCTTGGTAGCGTCCTCTGCTTCCTGCTGATAGCGCTTTTCCAGGGATTCTTGCAGTTCTGCCAGGGTTTCAAAATCACTGATCTCTTCTGCAAATTCGTCGTCGAGTTCAGGCAGTTCCTCTTCCTTTATTTCATTTAACGTCATTTTAAAGATGACATCCTCCCCTGCAAAATCCTCGTCGCTATAGTCTTCTGGGAAGGTCAAATGGATCCATTTTGTTTCTTCTGGCTGCATACCAATGATGCCTTCTGCAAAGCCTGGAATAAACTGACCCTCCTCAATTTTGACCTGAAAATTTTCTCCGCCTGCCCCAGAAATCAGCACAAGCCGATTTCCCTGATCATCGACTTCCGGTTCATAATCTTCACTTCCCTCGCCCAGTTTGTCCTCGTCTAAATCTGCATCGCCCTCAGCCGCGTCTGCCTCTTCAGATTCATCCTCCTCAGGAAAGTATCCCTGAAAATCAACGAAGGCCACATCTCCTTCCTGAGCAGCCCGGTCTTCGATGGGAATTAAAGTTGCTAGCTTGACCTGCTCTGCTTTTAAGACCTGATCAACATTGCTTGGATCGTACTTAACTTCTTCAGCCTGAAGTTGCCATCCCTGGTACTCTGCTAATTCAACTTCAGGCTCGACGTCTACCTTGGCACGAATGGTAAGAATCTCACCGGGTTTATACTGATCAATCAGTTCATCGATATCTCCTCGAAACTCGATCTCGCCAATTGCTGAAATATCTTCCTGTTCGATGGCCTTGGGAAGATGGTCTTGCATTAGATTTTCCAGAGCCGCCGCTTTGATACGATTCACACCCAGGCGTTGAACCAGGATATGGCGGGGAACTTTGCCTTTACGAAAGCCTGGAATATTGGCGGTCTGAGCGTATTTGCGAACAACCTGGTCGTAGGCCTTTTGAGAGAGTTCTGCGGGGATTTCAATATCTAGACCAATCTGACTGGCGGGGAGCTTTTCCTGAGTAACTTTCATAGTCGTGACAATTTGTAGAACTACACATTGTAGCCGAATTTTGTTCCAACCCACTCTTTTATCAAAATTGTTCACTTTGGCCTCGGACATGGATTCAATTAGCTCCTGACAGATCGAGATGACCCCAGCCAAGGTATGATCAGGAGTAAGATCAATGCTGAATTGTGATAGAAGGCTACATTCGACTTTATTTTCTGGCAGGGTCTAAGCAATCACTTCCACGCTTAAGTGAAGCCATACTTGGTTCCTGACGTAAATTTGAAATTTTTTCTCTAGGTGTTTTTTAAATTTTCTTTAGCTTTAGGAGGAGAGTGGAGTTGTCAAAATCTTATCGAGTCGCAATTTTAGGGGCTACTGGAGCAGTCGGCACAGAGCTGTTGGAGTTGTTGGAAAGCCGCCAGTTTCCGATTTCAAGCCTGAAATTATTGGCCTCTGCTCGCTCCAGTGGAAAGTCTTTAATCTTCAAGGGCGAATCGCTCACTGTGGAAGCGGTTGATGAAGGGGCTTTCAATGATGTTGATATTGTCCTAGCCTCTGCTGGTGGTTCAGTCTCCAGGCAATGGTGTCCAAGGGCTGTGGAAGCTGGAGCTGTGGTAATTGATAATTCCAGTGCCTTTCGCATGGAGCCATCGGTTCCCCTGATAGTGCCAGAGGTTAATCCAGACGATGCTTTGCAACATCAGGGATTGATTGCTAATCCCAACTGCACCACAATCTTGATGGCCGTGGTTGTTTGGCCCCTCTATCAACTGCAACCGATTCGGCGAATGATTGTTTCAACCTATCAGTCTGCCAGTGGGGCGGGGGCAAAGGCAATGGCGGAAGTGGAAACTCAAGCTCGGGCAATTCTGGCGGGAGAAGATCCTAGCGCTGAAATTTTCCCCTATCCACTGGCTTTTAACCTATTTCCTCACAATTCTCCCTGGAATGAGGCGGGCTACTGTCAGGAAGAAATGAAGATGGTGAATGAAACCCGCAAGATCTTTGGAGTAGAGGATCTGAGGATTTCGGCGACCTGTGTTCGGGTTCCCGTACTGCGGGCCCATTCTGAAGCCGTTAATCTAGAGTTTGACCAACCTGTCAATCTAGATGCCGTGAGGCAAATTCTAGGTCAGTCTGCTGGAGTAAAGTTAGTCGAAGACTGGCAGAGTAGCCATTTCCCGATGCCAATCGAGGCGACAGGTCAGGATGATGTTTTAGTCGGTCGCATCCGGCAAGACATTTCCCATCCCTGTGGTTTGGAGCTGTGGTTGAGTGGTGATCAGGTTCGCAAAGGTGCTGCACTGAATGCGGTACAGATTGCCGAATTATTGATTGCCCAGGATCGAGTCGTGGTTCCATCCCTTGCCATGGCAAACTAGGCGACTCCAGAATTAACCGTTCTAATTTTTCTGAGTAATTTTTTGCAGATGCATTTTATCAGCAGTTTATGATGCAAATTTTGGGAAGCCTATGAGCAATTTTGGTCGTGTCCTGACGGCGATGGTTACGCCGTTCAACTCCGATGGCACTGTCAACTATGGAATGGCAGAGCGTCTTGCCGTTCACTTGATTGAGCAGGGGACAGACACCCTGGTGGTTTGTGGTACGACGGGGGAATCTCCGGCTCTAACTTGGGAAGAAGAGTACCAACTGTTTCAGGTGATTAAAGGGGCTGTAGCTTCTCGGAATGCCAAGGTGATGGGAGGAACTGGATCGAATTCAACCCAGGAAGCAATCGCGGCAACTGAAAAGGCAGCAAGTTTGGGGCTTGACGGCTCTCTCCAGGTCGTGCCCTACTACAACAAGCCGCCGCAAGAAGGACTGTATCATCATTTCAAAGCAGTGGCCCAGGCCACACCTGATTTGCCAATCATGTTGTACAACATTCCAGGACGCACAGGTCGTAATCTGGAACCAGAGACAGTCGCACGGCTGGCGGAAGTGCCAAATATCACTGCTATTAAGGAAGCTAGCGGTGATTTAGACCAGGTCAGCCAGATTCGCCGCTTGACATCACCTGAGTTTGGGATCTACTCTGGAGATGACTCGTTAACGCTACCCATGTTGGCTGTTGGATCAATTGGCGTTGTCAGCGTCGCCAGCCACCTGGTTGGAAATCGGCTACAGCGGATGATTCAATCGTTTGAGACAGGGCAGGTTCAGGTTGCCACCCAAATCCACCTGGAGCTGTTTGAATTGTTTAGAGCTTTGTTTGTGACAACAAGTCCAATTCCTGTCAAGTTGGCCTTAAGTTTGCAAGGATGGGATGTGGGTCAGACTCGTTTACCCTTGTGCAGCTTCCAACCTCAGTTGGTTCAGGATTTCAAGGCGATTTTACAGCGATTGAACCTGACTTCAGGATCCTGAGTCTAGAATTGAGGGCCTGGACGTTGGAGCTCGTTCCAGGATCATGAGGGACTGATTCTCTTCAGGCACAGGAGTCGTAGAATGCAAGTTTTTCACAACAGACCTAACTGAGTATTGATTCGTATGAAAGACTCGAGTTGAAGCTAATACATATCTTCATAATTTTTTATTCTTTTCCTTAAACAAGGTTTAAGTCTTATCGACTTTGTCTGTGGGATTAATCGTGATCGAACCAAACCAAAATCCAGATTTTTTTAGAAGAAAGGTAAATCAAACAACATGACTAAAAATGGAACAAAGCCTGTAATCAAGACTAAAGTTTCTTCGAGCAGGTCTCTGAATCAGGATTCTCTCAAAATTATTCCTCTAGGGGGATTGCATGAAATTGGTAAGAACACCTGCATCTTTGAATATCAGGATGAAATTATTCTGCTGGATGCGGGGCTTGCTTTTCCAACGGATGGAATGCACGGAGTAAATATTGTTCTGCCGGATGTAACCTATCTGCGGGAGAACCGCGATCGCATCAAAGGAATGATTGTCACCCACGGTCATGAGGATCATATTGGTGGCATCCCCTTCCATTTAAAGCAATTCGATATTCCTGTGATCTATGGCCCCCGTTTAGCTATGGCTCTGCTTCAGGGCAAGCTGGAAGAAGCAGGGGTGAGTGATTCCACAGAGTTGCGCTCTGTTCGTCCCCGTGAGATTGTTCGGATTGGGAAGAACTTTTTGGTGGAATACATTCGGAATACCCATTCCATCGCTGATAGCTTTACGGTGGCAATTAATACTCCAGTGGGGGTTGTGATTCATACCGGAGACTTCAAGGTTGACCACACCCCAGTCGATGGAGAATATTTCGACTTCCAGCGGCTAGCTGAGTACGGCGAGAAGGGTGTTCACTGCCTGCTAAGCGATTCAACCAATGCAGAGGTTCCAGGATTCACCCCATCCGAGCAGTCTGTGGCCCCGAATTTAGAGCGGGTGTTCGCTCGAGCACCAGGACGTTTGCTGGTAACGACCTTTGCCTCCTCCGTTCATCGGTTGAACCTGATTCTGGCTGCAGCTCAGAAGTTGGGACGCTCGGTTGCGGTTGTGGGTCGTTCCATGCTGAACGTGATTGCCCATGCTCGCAATCTGGGTTACGTCACCTGCCGTGATGATCTGTTTGTGCCGTTAGGGGCCATTAATAACATGCCCGATGACAAGGTTCTGATTCTCACCACCGGTTCCCAAGGAGAGCCTCTCTCTGCTCTAACTCGAATCTCCAACGGAGCCCATCGCCAAATCAGCATCAAGGCAGGTGATACCGTGGTCTTTTCCGCCAATCCCATTCCAGGTAACACTATTGCGGTGGTCAACTTGATCGATAAGTTGATGACAATGGGTGCGAATGTAGTTTACGGAAAGGATAAGGGAATTCATGTTTCTGGCCATGGCTGCCAGGAAGACCACAAGTTAATGCTGGCCCTGACTCGACCCCGATTCTTTGTACCGGTTCACGGCGAGCATCGAATGTTGGTAAAGCATTCTCAAACGGCTCAGAGCATGGGAATTCCGGCTGAAAATATGGTGATTATCGATAACGGTGATATTGTCGAACTCACAGAGGACTCAATTGGGATTGCAGGTCAGGTTCCGTCTGGCATCGAACCCGTTGATGCATCTCGCTCCGGCTTTGTGAAAGACAATGTCATGAAGGAGCGACAACAACTTGCAGGTGATGGAGTGGTGACCGTTGCAGTTGCCGTTGGTACAGATGGAAAGCTCCTGGCCCAACCTGAAGTTCACCTGAAAGGCGTTGTAACCTCCCTGGAGCCTGAGAAACTGAAGGCTCAAATTACCCAGTCGGTTCAGCATACTTTGAATGACCGCTGGTCTGAATTCTCTCGCACCTTTGAAAAGGGTCAGCAGGAGATTGATTGGGCTGGGGCCAAAACTCAGGTTGAAACTGCGATTCAGCGTTTGCTCCGTCGAGAGTTAAAGAGTAACCCCCTGCTTGTTCTGTTGTTTCAGACACCAGGAGAGGGAGCAGAGCAGAGTGCTCCAGGTTCATCGGCTCCTGCCTCAACTCCGGCAGCTCCGAAGGGACGACGACGCACCCGAACCGCAGCTCGGGTTGCCTCTTAACGAGAATTAACCATCATTCTTGCGTCGGTGAAAATTCGAGTAGCAACTTAACTGATCTAGCAGCCAGATAGATTTAATTAAATCTATTTAATCGATAGCTCCAGACTGCTGAAGTTGCTGAACAACTGTTGAATGTCGGTTAAAGCTTGCGAGCATTAGGGCGGTACACCCGCCCTGATTCTTCGAATTTAAGCTGGCACCAGCCTGAGTCAGGCATTGAACAATTAATGCATGCCCCCTGGATGCAGCCCACATTAGGGCGGTTGATTCGGTTTGATCTGTCACATCTGGATTTGCACCGTGGCTTAGCAATAGTTGCACCATTTCCTGCCGTCCCTGTTGAGCAGCCAAAATCAGGGCCGTCGTTCCCTGTTCATTGACTTGGTTCAATATTGCAGCCTGCTCCATGGGCGTGTGGTTCAGTAATCGCGCCACAATTTCTCCATATCCTTGCAGTAGTGCCACAGTTAGGGGGCAATCCCCCAAAAGGTTGATTACCGTTGGGTCAGCCCCGTGAGCTAGCAATAGTTCTACCATTTCCCCTTGTTCTTCAACCACTGCAACGTGAAGGGCGGTTTCTCCATCCTGATTTTGCGCGTGAACGCTTGCCCCAGCAGCGAGTAATAGGGAGGTTATTGCGAGATCTCCAATGGCGGCTGCCACCATGAGAGCTGTTTCACCCGTTTCAGAGGCAGCATTTACGTCAGCACCCCCATGAAGTAGGCACTGAACCACTTCAAGTTGACCGGAATCAATTGCTGGCATCAACAGGGTATCTCCCTCTGGGGTTAAGCCTTGAGTTTCCACACCTTGACTCAGTAACAATCGCACCAGTTCTAAATTTCCTTGACAAACTGCCTCGACCAGACAATCATGCCCTGTTTGCCCTGGAAAATCGACGCTGGCTCCTAGCGTTAGAAGGTTCTGGATAACACCTAAATTTCTGGTCTCTATCGCATGAATCAATTGCTGCTTTTGTGTTGTTGTACCCATAAAGGCAATGCATTGAACAGAACTAAGGGGATTCGTCAATTGCTGTGGGAGGCTCTGGGGTTGTTATTTATCAACCTCATTTCACAGGACTTTACTCCACGGACTTTACTTCCACGGACTTTACTTCCACGAAATTTATTTCACGAAATTTACCTCAGATGTTCTCAGGATTACTCTGAGGCGTCAATAGGGGAATCCCCGTTAATTTTCAGCGCTTGTCGAATGCCCCCCCGCTGGTTCACAATGTATTTAATTAGAAGCATTAATAGGTTTCGCTAGGAGAGCTAGAGTGAGCGAGTTTGACTATGACCTGGTCATCATTGGCGCTGGCGTTGGTGGTCATGGGGCAGCAATTCATGCAGTAGCCTGTGGTCTCAAGACGGCAATTATTGAAGCGGCAGACATGGGGGGTACCTGTGTAAATCGAGGCTGTATTCCATCCAAGGCCCTGTTGGCGGCATCTGGGCGGGTGCGAGAATTACGGAATACACACCATTTGCAGACGTTGGGCATTCAACTGGGTCAGGTCAGCTTTGAACGAGAAACCATCTCAAGCCACGCAGGAAACACAGTTGACAAGCTGCGGGGCGATTTGACCAACAGCCTCAAACGCCTTGGAGTTGATACGATTCATGGCTGGGGCAAGGTAGCTGCACCCCAGAAAGTCAGTGTGGAAACCGCTGATGGTGAACGTACTCTGACAGCTCGTGAAATTATTCTAGCTCCCGGTTCTATTCCGTTTGTTCCCCCTGGAATTGAAATTGATCACAAAACGGTATTCACCAGTGATGAAGCGATTAAGCTGGATTGGCTGCCCCAGTGGATTGCAATTGTTGGCAGTGGGTATATCGGCTTAGAATTTTCTGATATCTATACCGCTCTGGGCTGTGAAGTCACCATGATTGAAGCCCTGGATAACCTGATGCCCACCTTTGACCCAGACATTGCCAAAATTGCTCAACGGGTATTGATCAATCCTCGGGACATTGAAACCTATACAAGTAAGCTAGCTCTCAAGGTAACACCTGGTTCACCTGTCCTAATTGAACTGGCTGATGCGAAGACTAAGGAGATCGAGGACGTCCTAGAGGTTGACGCTTGCCTGGTGGCAACGGGCCGGATTCCCTTCAGCAAGAATCTAGGGTTAGAGAATATTGGTGTTGAGACGGATCGACGGGGATTTATTCCTGTGAATGACCATTTGGCCGTGCTCTCCGGTGGCGAACCTGTGCCGCATCTTTGGGCAATTGGAGATGTCACAGGCAAAATGATGCTGGCCCACGCGGCCTCTGCCCAGGGTGTAGCTGTAGTTGAAACCATTTGTGATCGAGCGCGAGCGGTTGACTATCGCAGTATTCCGGCTGCCGCCTTTACCCATCCTGAAATTAGCTACGTGGGACTGAGTGAACCCCAGGCGAAGGAATTGGCCAGTGCAGAAGGGTTTGAGATTGCAACGGTTCGGACATACTTTAAGGGAAATTCCAAGGCGATTGCTGAAGGAGAAACCGATGGTATTGCCAAGGTGATTTATCGCAAAGACAATGGCGAAATCCTAGGGGTTCATATCTTTGGTCTCCATGCCTCTGATCTGATTCAAGAAGCTGCCAATGCGATCGCCCAGCGTCAATCGGTTCAGAATCTGGCATTCTCCATCCACACCCATCCGACATTATCTGAAGTGTTGGATGAAGCCTTCAAACGGGCGGTTATGGCCCACTAACTTAATTCCCGCATCGGCGGGAGTCCAGACAAACAACCTTGACCAGCCAGGGAAATTCTAACAAATCAAGTCAATATGGAAATTCGTCGCCGTGTGCCCAGTCCCGCCGTTGATGTCCTCAGCCTGCGTTACCAAGTGGTCACATCTGATGCCAAACCTCAGAATGTCCTGGAGGAAATTGTTTGGTATAAAGAAACCGAAGTTGACCAATTGCGGGAGCGGGTTCCCCTGGTAGACCTACAGAAAAAATTACCAGCGGCACCACCCGTCCGGGATTTTTTAGGGGCATTAAAAACTACAAGCAACGCTCCAGCAGTGATTGCTGAAATCAAAAAAGCTTCCCCCAGTAAAGGGGTGATGCGAGAAGACTTTGATCCGGTGGCCATCGCTCAGGCCTACGAACAGCATGGAGCCCGTTGTATTTCTGTGCTGACTGACAAGAAGTTTTTTCAGGGAAGTTTTGAAAATTTGGGGCTAGTCCGATCAGCGGTTCAGTTACCTCTTTTATGTAAGGAATTTATCGTCTATCCCTATCAGATTTATCTGGCCAGAATCCAAGGAGCTGATGCTATTTTACTGATTGCAGCAATTCTTGCCGATCAAGACCTGCAATACTTTACCAAAATCATTAAGAAACTGGGGATGACCGCTCTGATTGAAGTCCATTCTTTGGAGGAATTGGATCGAGTTCTAGAAATTTCTGATGTGAGTTTAATTGGAATCAACAATCGGAATTTAGAGGACTTTTCGGTTGATTTAAACACCACTGCTCAGTTACTTGATGCTCGGCGGCAGCAGATTCAGAGTCGTGATATTGCGATTGTAAGTGAATCCGGTATTCACACAGCGGCGGATTTAGACTTTGTCAAGCAAGCAGGAGCCAATGCAGTTTTAATAGGCGAATCATTGATTAGGCAAGCTGACCCTGGCCAGGCATTGGAGCAACTGCTCGGAGGTTAGTCTGATAGGAATCTGAAAAATACAAAGTATCCTAACCCATAGACAATATTCACCAGTATCATTAACCCCTTGCCGATCATAGATTGAACCAGCCCAAAATTTCTTACGGTTGCGAGCAATACAAACATCCATTCAACAAAGGCCACGACACTGGCATGATGATTCCTGTCCCAATAGGAAATAGGGCTGATGAAGCGATAATCACTGAAGGGAAAAAAGTGACGATGGGCGTCATCATTATGAACGGGTAAGTCTAGCAGGTCGTGTAGCAACAAACTCAAACAGAAGAGTTGTAACCAACTCTGCTTAAAATAAACTGCAACTCCCCATCCCAAAATGACGAGGGGAATTGAATGAAATAGCGCAACCGTATCCTGAACTATGGGATAGTAGTAAGCCTCTGACCAAATTCTTGATTCTGGCAGGCGAGCAACCAGTTTGGCCCAAGCATAGAACAGAAAAATCGGAATATCCGGTAGAAGGCCGCCAATAACAATCAGTAGATTATTTTCTGGAGCAGCTTTTCTGCCCAATAGCGCTAGGTTAATAATGGCGTGACTTGGTGTATTCATCCTTGAGATAAGAAAAGCCATTCCAGCTTGGAATGGCTCAATGAATTGTTACTCGTTTACTTGACCGTGAAAAAAAAATTCTTAGCCCTTGCGCTTCAGTTGAGTTCCTGCGCCTAGAATACCAATTGCCAGAAGTCCCAACACTGTTGAGGGTTCAGGGATATCTGCTGCGGCAATTGTAGAAATTGCACCCACCGAATCAATATCCGCTCCGGCCCAGCCACCATCGTAGACGTTGCTACCGTCATCTGTTAGGCGGACGAAGGAAAAGAGTTCAATCTCCGGATCGATATCGAAGGCATCAATATCAATGCCGCCCACTTGAGTACCACCAATCTGACCGACAGAGAAGAAGTTGTCGCCATCTTCACTGATTTCAACTAGGACACCTTCCACCACAGTCCCAGCTTCAAAGACCCAAAGATCCTCAGAATCATCACCACTGCGAGTCAAAAAGTTATCTGCGAACCGCAGGACTAATGTACCGCCTTCACCAAGGGAAACATCACTCCGTTGGCTGAAGTCACCATCTCTTTCAGCATCTCTATCTGTAACGGAATTAGGGATGCCGACCGCCGTTTCCGGATTGTCAAACGCTTCCAGGGGAGCAAAGCTGTAGTCCCCATTATCTGGCCCTCGGTCATAGGAAACAACAAAATCTGCGAAAGAAATTTCTCCTTCGGGAAAATCCACTTCGCCAAAGTCCACTGCCTGAGCGGGTCTTGTAACTGCAATTCCACCAATAGACAGAATTACTGTACCAAAGGCGGCCAAGTTTCCTTTGGTTAAAGACTTCTTGCTAAAGTTTCCTCTAAAGGTTCCAGTCATTATTCCTCCTTAAATGTAGATATTACGCTCGTTTTCCGCCGATCCGTTTTCATCTGGGCTGTCAGATTACAGATTTGCAGTGCTTAATTTAGTAAATATTAGAGAATCCAAGCAAACATCAACTGTAGCAAGGAGTTCAGCTAACGAGTTTTGGTAATACTAGTTTGACATCACATCTAGTGAATGAAAACATACTAAGTGTCAAGATTTTGTAAAGGTTATCACATGACGGCTTAAAAACCTGAGGGGGTATTGACCTCCGAAACAGTAAACCCCCTTTGATATCAGGGATAGATTGACACTGATCAACTTTACAAATCAACTTTACAAATCTAGGGCGCAACATTCACACCAATGGGCTCGACTGAAGGGGGAAATTTACGAGCAGTCACATTGATCATTATTTTTCTTTCAACTAGTTTATCAGTACATATAGCAATCCTGAATCAATCATGATAAGTACTATGGAGGGGTTTGGGACAAAGTCCCCAAGAAGGGGGGCATGAAACCAAAAACACCAAATAAAAAAAAAATTTTTTATTAATATATTTTAT
>JBHJGO010000002.1:0-45980 GCA_050331715.1 Microcoleaceae cyanobacterium | reverse complement strand
ACCCCACTTCAGGAAAAAATCCTTCATCTACTCGGACTTTCCTCCCACATTTATACTGACCTCCTAGCACGACCCGGATGACACCCCCTTATCCAATAATTCTGAGTATTTTTACTTGCACTTGATTACGCGAATAAGGAGACTAATCACAAAGCTTAAACTGAGCCAATTCCTCTGGCAGCCTGGAGGCATTAGGGACGCTCACGCCTTCGGGGGCTAGGATACCGATGCCGTAAGTACAACCTCCCTCTGCTGAACAGTCCGCCATTTTCAGGCGTAGTTCGTAGGTCTCCGTATACGGAGGTTCAAAGGGTAAAACAGAGAGAGCATCTGACTCAGACTTGAGTTCTTCTCCTGCCAGGGTATTGATACTCACATCGACATCACTGCAATTTTCGTCGCAGTAGCCTACAAAAACGTACTCAATTGATGGATCAAGAAGCACGCTGAGTGGTGCACTCACCTGTGCTGGGCCAGTGCGAACAACAGGCCAGAATGCCAACTCATAGCCATCCCGATCTGCTTCCTGGACAACTTCATCCAACCTACAAACAACTTCTTCTTCCTCTTGGGTTAGCTCACGTGCTACTGCAGTTCCGATAAATGCCGTACTGAGGAGAAAAGCAATTCCAGACAAAAACAAATATTTGCGTTTCATTAATAACTCTAAGAGAGATGGTTTAGCAGAATTCAAGTGAAAACACTTGGAGAATATCATATTTTCCAATCCGGAGTTAATCTGTCCGTCTCTGGAACCAAGCCGCAATGAATCTACTAGTCTAGATAAAACTTCTAATCCAAGACATAGGATCAAGATGTCTTGATCGGGCACTTCCAGGTCTGTAAACTAACCCCGTAATAGTCACAGCGTTTTGCACGCTGGTTGATGCGATTGCAAACTACTGTAACCTGTTGAGGTTAATTTATTCAGGGGACTTCTTGGAAAGACTCCTCAAAATGAAGCAGGTGGAAGTGACGTAAATCACTCCGACACCTCCATACTCGCACTTTTACTAAAACTACCCGGGTAGGATTCGAACATACGACAAATCGGTTAACAGCCGACCGCTCTACCACTGAGCTACCGAGGATTGGGTAGCCTTGACTGATCAAATTTGAATTAGTCACATTTTTAGATAGTAGTCGCATCTATTCTGGTTTGTCAATAGTGTTGCTATTCTTTTTTCAGCAAGTGTCAAAATTAAGAGTCAGCATGCTAAATAACAAAAAGCAAATTTTTGGCTGGGCCATGTACGACTGGGCGAATTCAGCCTATGTCACCACAGTCGCCACTTCTGTCTTACCGATTTACTTTGCTTCAGTCGTCATGCCTGAGACGGGCCTGAAACTTGGAGGCATTACCTACAGTGCTACAACTCTTTGGGGATTTGCCGTCAGTTTTTCGGCCTTTGTTGTACTCCTAATTGCCCCTGTGATTGGAGCAGTTGCAGATTTCTCGGCCTCCAAGAAGCGCTTTTTGATGACATTTTGCTATCTGGGGAGTCTCGCAACCTGTTGCCTATTTTTCTTCGGGGCAGGGGATGTTTGGCCTATTTTGATCTGTTTTGTGATTGCTCAGATTGGGTTTATCAGTGCCAATATTTTCTATGATGCCTTCCTGCCGCATATCGCCACGGAAGACCAGATGGATCGGGTGTCTGGTCAGGGTTTTGCCTATGGATATGTTGGGGGGGGATTGCAGTTTGCTTTTTCGTTGGGACTAATTGCAGTCCATGAATCCCTGGGGATTTCCTCTGAACTGGCAGCAAAGCTAGCGATTTTAACCGCAGGTTTGTGGTGGGCTGGGTTTGCCTGGGTTACCTTTACTCACTTGCAGGAAACCCCGTCCGTTGAACCTTTGCCCGCTGAGTATCAGCATCTCCCCAAAGGACTGGCCTATCTCAGAGTGGGCGTAGTCAGAAATTGGGTTGTCCTGCGTAAAGTTCGATTGTTTCGGCCCGTTTTGCTGTTTTTGATTGCCTATATGATCTATAGCAACGGCATCCAAACCATGATTGCAATGTCAACCATCTATGGCGCAGAAGAATTAGGGTTTTCGACCAATGTTTTGATGGTGACGTTCCTGATGATTCAGTTTGTGAGTGTTGTGGGGGCCTTGATTTTTAGTCGATTGGCTGAGATATTTTCCACCAAGCACGCTCTAATTTTCAGTCTCTTGGGTTGGTCGGGGGTTGTGCTTTATGTTTACTTTCTTACTACGCCGAGAGAATACTTTATTTTGGGTGGGATTGTCGGCTTGGTTTTAGGGGGTTCCCAGGCCCTAAGCCGCTCGTTCTACGGCTCCATGATTCCAAAACAGGCAGCGGCAGAATTCTATGGATTCTATTCTGTATTTAACAAAGGATCAGCAATTATCGGGCCATTGCTATTTGCTCTGATTCGCCAACTCACAGGAACAGCTCAAACTGCAATTCTCTCAGTAGTTGCATTTTTTATTATGGGTTTGGTGCTATTGGTCTTGGTTGATCAAAAAGCGGCCAAAGCAGCAACTCAGGATATTTAAGGGATTGCTAGAAGGCACAGTGAACTGAGTTCAATGAAAAGGGGTAAACTCCTTTATTCGATCCATTGAACCAAACCGCCAACTTGCCAATCTTTAAATATGTGTATGTTAGGATTGGGCTACAAACAAAACTGTTGGTTGAGTTTACCCACAGCACCTTCAAGTTGTCTAAACGCAATGCAGAAACCCCTTGCTGTCAGCACTGGTCTCAAATCATGAACAGATTGATACAATCCGTAACATTCTCGCGCTAAGATGTAGAAAGTTAAAGAAATTCTTATAAATACTCAAAATAGTTTGGGCACATGCAGTTCAGGAGGTATACATCTGTGAGTTATAGAAATTTGTCGAATGATGTGCAGTTTGTCAACGGGACTTCACCCCCGGAGCAGACTGTACAGACGATTCCAGAAGTTGAAGCTAAGGGTTCAGAGTTGACAATATCTGACCCGGAGGCCCCTGAACTGTCAAGTGAGATCCTCAAAGATAGTATCGAAGCTGAAGCAGACTTTAACCAATCCCCTGTCCGCCGAGGTCTTTTGACCGGATGGCGAGGAATTGCTTTAGGGTTGGGACTAGGGATCCTGGGGACAGTGATTGCAACACAGTTCTCTGGGCAACAGTCTGCCCGAACGGGCGCATCTCAGGAAGCCAATCCTGCATCTATTGCAACGGCTGAACCCACTGCTTCCCAGACTGTTACCGTTGCGGCCGTTGAATCTGCCCCCGTGACTCGAAAGCTGCAGGTTACAGGTACGGTTGAAGCCTATGATCTATTGCCGATTCTCCCCCAGACCACGGGCTTACAGATTAAGCAGGTCTTGGTCAAAGAAGGAGATTCAGTGCAGACAGGTCAGGTAATGGCAATTCTGGATGACTCAGTATTGCAATCGCAAATTGCCCAGGCCCGTGCTCAGATCGAATCGGCCCAGGCTCAAGTGCTTCAGGCCGAGGCTCAGGTCAAGCAATCCGAGGCTAACCAGCGGGAAGTCGAAACAGGAACGCAACAAAGCAACGCGACTGTCCGCCAGAGTCAGGCCCAGTTGGAACGAAGTCGGGCAGAAGTGATTCAAGCAGAAGCAGCAGTAAGTCAGGCTGAAGCCGAAATTAAGCAGGCCGAAGCAGGCATCAAACAAGCCCAGGCTGCCTTAGAACAGGCCCGGCGGGAACAGGCCCGAACTCAGACATTGGTTGAGGAAGGGGTTGTCAGTCGTCAGGATTTAGAGATTCGGGATACAGAAGTCACCCAGGAACAGGAAGATTTAAACCGAGCCCAACAAGATTTGAATCGCGCTGAACAGGAACTGAATCGTGCGAAGGAAGCGGTTCGAGTCGCCCAATCCCAGGTCAATATTGCTCAGGCAGAGGTACAGGCTGCCCAGGCCGATGTCCAAAGTACCCAAGCTCAGGTTGAAAGTGCAGCAACAAGTGTTCTAAGTGCCGCAGCCGATGTGCGAGACAGACAAGCTGGGGTTCGTAGTCAACAAGCGCAACTCCAGCAGTTACAGACACAGCTTGAACAAACCGTAGTTCGGGCTCCGGCCAATGGAGTGGTTGCCGAACGCTTTGCTCGTGTTGGAGATGTTACTAATGGTACTGAGCAACTCTACACCCTGATTGCGGACAACCAGCTTGAACTGTTGGCGGAAGTTCCTGAAACTCAACTGAGTCAGGTAGGGGTTGGTGCGCCGGTTCAGATTACCTCGGACGCCGACCCCAACTTGGACATCCGAGGAACCGTACGAGAAATTGCCCCCCTCATCGATCCCAATAGCCGCAAAGCCACTGTCAAAGTTGACCTGCCTCCGATTAATGCCCTGCCGAATTCCGTCCTGAGACCTGGAATGTTCCTGCGGGCCGCTATCACAACTGCTAGCACCCAAGGATTAGCGGTTCCGGCTCAAGCCGTCCTACCGCAGGCCGACGGTACAAGCATCGTCTATCGACTGCAGCCAGACGAAACCGTTATAGCAACTCCTGTCGTTGTGGGAGAAATCACAGGCCAATTTGAAGGAGACCTCTCCCAGGCAACCGCCGAGATTCGACAGGGACTGGAGCAAGGCGATCGCGTCGTCGTCTCAGGAGCGGGCTATCTCAAAGATGGTGACAAAGTCAATGTTGTTGTTAGCCCTTAGTCATTTATTTTTATGTCTAGATTCTCTCTTTCAGATTGGTCAATTAGAAAGCCAATTCCCACTCTGGTTTTATTTTTGATTTTGAGTTTTACAGGTTGGTTTTCTCTCAATCAACTGGGAATTGAAGATACGCCCAATATTGATATTCCAGCGGTGACGGTTACGGTAACTCAGCCGGGTGCAGGCCCCGTTGAGTTGGAAACTCAAGTCACCAAAAAGGTTGAGGATGCGATTGCAGGTCTGGGGAATATTGATGAACTGACCTCTGTTGTGCGGGATGGCTCGTCAACTACAACAGTGAGTTTTGTGCTGGGAACTGATAGTGATCGGGCCACCAATGACGTGCGGAATTCAATTTCCCAAATTCGTCAGGACTTGCCCCAGGATGCGAACGATCCCATCGTGCAACGGCTGCGATTTTCGGGAGGGTCGATCATGACCTATGCTGTCACCTCTAGTCAACGATCCACTGAGGAACTGAGCGATCTAGTGGATCGGGTGATTAGTCGAGCATTGCTGAACGTGCCGGGAGTGGCCCAGATTAATCGAGAGGGAGGCGTTGATCGTGAGGTTCGAGTGGAGCTGAACCCAGATCGTTTGGAAAGTCTTGGCATCACTGCAACTCAGGTGAATGATCAGATTCGGGCGTTTAATGCCAACTTACCGGGGGGTCGCTCTGAATCTGCTGGATCGGAAAAGAGCATTCGGACGCTCGGCAGCGCAGAAACCGTTGAAGATTTGCAAGATTATCCGATTTTTCTACCGGGTGGAGAATCTGTTCCTTTATCCAGTATTGGAACAGTTACAGATGGATTTGCAGAAGTTCGACAGGTGGCTCAATACACTGATTTTCAGGCAAACCAAAACGTTTCAGATGATACTTCAGATGACTCGCAAAATCTCCAGGGGGCCCTGCAAACAACTCAACCAGAAGCCGAAGCTCAGCCTGTAGTTGCCTTTTCTGTCTTGAGAAGTACAGGCAGCACCTTGGTCACTGTCGAGGAAGGTGTCCGCGATGCTGTCGCCCAGCTTGAAAAAACTTTGCCTTCAGACGTCGATTTACAGCTTATTTTCACTCGGGCAACCTCAGTCAGAGATTCCTATCGGGCTTCCATTGAGGCGTTGGTTCTGGGTTCTGTCCTTACTGTCATTGTAGTTGGCTGCTTTTTGCGGGATTGGCGGCCAACGTTAATCACAGCCGTTGCCCTTCCCCTTTCAATTCTGCCAACTTTCCTGGTGATGAACATTCTGGGTTACACCCTGAACGGTATGACAACCCTGGCCCTGGCTCTGGCCATGGGGAATCTGGTGGATGATGCGATCTGTATGACAGAGAATATTGATCAGCACGTTCAGCAGGGAAAAAAACCGTTTCAGGCTTCCCTGGACGCAGCAGCAGAGATTGGTTTAGCAATTATTGCAACAACAGCAACGATTGTGGCCGTATTTCTACCCGTTGCTTTCATGGGAGGTATTCCAGGCCAGTTTTTTAAGCCATTTGGGGTAACGGTGGCAGTCTCTACGATGTTCTCGACCCTGGTCGCAACCACCATGACTCCACTGCTAGGGGCAAGATTACTGCGACCAAAGCAATGTTCATCTCCCGCATCGGACGCTGACTCCAACGGAATCATTCCATCAAAGCGCCCACATCCCTATCAGTACTTACTACGTTGGGCCTTGCGGCATCGATTGTTTACTTTGGGAATTGCTATTGCGTTTTTCCTGGCGAGTTTACAACTTGTGCCACTGATTCCCAAGGGATTATTTAGCGATCCAGATACAGGATTCAGTATCGTCCAGCTAGAACTCCCTCCTGGCTCTACCCTGTCCGAATTAGAACAGGTTTCACAACAAACCACCAACATTCTAGAAGGGAATCCCTTAGTAGCAAACGTCCTAGAGATCTTAGGCGGCAACGGTGAAGGGGAAATTAACCAGGGAAAGCTGTATGTTAATCTGCTTCCTCGTGAGGAACGTCAGGTTTCTCTCAAGGAATTTCAGGAGCAAATGCGTCCGCGATTTAGCCAGATCCCAGGAGCACGGGTGAGTTTTCAATCTCAAGGGGCTGGCGGTAGTAATAAAGACCTAGCGATTGTTCTGACCAGTGAGAATCCAGAAGTTCTGACCCAGACCGCAAATCAACTGGAAAAACAAATGCGGGAATTGCCGGGATTTGTTGAGGTCAGTTCGAGTGCTAGCCTGGTGAAGCCAGAGATTCTAATCAGGCCAGATCCAGAACGAGCCGGGGACTTGGGCGTTTCAGTACAATCCATTGCCCAGACCGCCCGATTAGCAACCTTGGGTGATAACGAATCCGATCTCGCTAAATTTGATCTGCCGGATCGCCAGATTCCCATCCGAGTCCAGTTGGCAGAAAAGTTTCGCAACGACTTTGACCAAATTCGCAACCTACAGGTTCCGAGCCAAACTGGAGAATTAGTACCCCTGGCAGCAGTGGCTGACATTACAATTGGCAGTGGCCCGGCTACCATCAATCGATTTGATCGAGCCCGCCAGGTTTCCCTAGACGCAAATCTGCAAGGGCTTTCACTTGGTCAGGCCGTTTCTGAAACTAGAGCATTGCCCGCAATGAATCCACTTCCACCCGACGTGAGGCAACAGCCCGATGGTAGTGCCGAAATCATGGTAGAGATTTTTGGTCGATTTATTGGGGCGCTGAGTCTCGCAGTGCTTGGAATTTATGCAATTTTGGTGCTGTTATACAACAATTTTCTAATGCCAGTGACGATTCTCATGGCTCTGCCATTGTCCTTGGGTGGAGCATTACTCGCCTTAATGGTTACCCAGAAAGAGTTGGGACTTTATGCTCTAATCGGGGTCGTACTGCTAATGGGACTGGTAACCAAAAACGCCATTCTATTAGTTGATTGTTCCCTATCCAACGAAAAGGAGGGAATGCCTCAATTTCGAGCAGTGGTGGATGCTGGAACCTCCCGACTGCGACCGATTATTATGACTACTCTGTCAACAATTGCAGGCATGACCCCAATTGCTTTGGAACTGGGTGCAGGCTCTCAAACTCGTAGCCCGATGGCGATCGCGGTCATCGGTGGTATGACCACAGCAACCCTGTTGACTTTGGTAGTCGTGCCCGTCTGGTTCACCTATGTTGATGGATTTCAGCACTGGCTTCAGAAGGTGTGGCGGGGGATATTTGTGGCTCGAAAATCACAATTGCAGTGAGTGTCGGTCATGGGTCATTAGTTACTGGTTATTAGCTCTTTGTTGTTTGAATCTGGAGTCCTTTTTGCTCTGCTAACCTGCGCTAATCAACCGCAACAACTCATCCGTAGAAATCTTGCCACTGACATCAGCCACTTCTAACAAACTATCGGCCAGATCCCGCTTCTGTTGATGCAAGTCCACGATCTTTTCTTCAATCGTATTTTTGGACACTAGTCGATAAATTGTTACGGGGCGTTGTTGGCCAATGCGGTGGGCACGATCCGAGGCTTGATCTTCCACAGCCGGATTCCACCAGGGATCCATGTGAATCACGTAATCGGCAGCCGTCAGGTTTAATCCGGTTCCTCCGGCTTTCAAGCTAATCAGGAAGACATCCCCCTCGCCCGACTGGAATGCATCTACCCGTTTTTTTCGTTCCTTGGCGGGGGTGCTGCCGTCGAGGTATTGGTAGGAAATCTGTTTCTGCTCCAGATGGTTCTTGATAATCTGCAAATGATCGACGAATTGACTGAAGACTAGAGATTTATGATGGTTTGACAGTAACTCTTCCAAAACTTCCCCAAAGAGTTGTAACTTGGCACTGGAAACCCCCGCATCCGGCATCACTAATTCGGGATTGCAACACAGTCGCCGCAACCGAGTAATCTCTGCTAAAACTTGTAAATGTTTCGCTCCAGCAGTGGCATCACTGTTCGATAACTTTTCTATCGCCTGTCGTCGCGTTGCTTCATACAGCGCCATTTCCTCGGTACTGAGTTCAACTTGCAGCAAAATTTCGGTACGCGAAGGCAATTCTTGCAGCACCTGATTTTTCGTCCGCCGCAGCATGAAGGGCTGAATTAGTCGCTTCAATTGATTCTTGGCAATCGGGTCTTGATATCGTTCAATCGGATAGGCGAAGTTTTGATTGAACTTTTCCTGGGAACCCAATAATCCTGGATTAATAAACCGGAACAGATTCCAGAGTTCTCCCAGATGGTTTTCAATCGGGGTTCCAGTGGTAATGATCTTGAATCCTCCCTGTAACTTCATGGCGGCCTGCGATCGCTTCGTGGCGGAGTTCTTAATCGCCTGGGCTTCGTCCAGCACAATGGTTTGCCATTCTACTTGGGCTAGCATCGCTGCGACATCTTCCTGCTGCAATAATCCATAGGTGCAGATGAACAGATCAAGCGGTTGCAGTTGATCCAGGGTTTCCTGCCGATCCCCACTGCCGAATTGAACAATATTCAGGGTTGGAGCAAATCGCTGGGCTTCACTGGCCCAGTTCAAACCGACTGAGGTGGGCGCAATCACTAGAGTTGGCCCCTGGGGTGCACGGGTGAGAATGACGGCCAGGGCTTGAATGGTTTTTCCCAGTCCCATGTCATCTGCTAGACAAGCTCCCACTCCCCAATGAGCCAGACGGGCTAGCCAGTCAAATCCATCTTTTTGGTAATCGCGCAATTCTGCCTGAAAGGTAGAGGGCAACTGAGGCTGAAACTCTCGCATTTCCTTCAGTCGTTTGGCATGTTCCTTCCAGTGTTTATCGGTTTTGACTTTGCCCACTTGATCAACAAATTCTTCCAGGGCCACAGCGGTCAAGGGATGAAACCGCACTCCATCCCCTTGCTTTTCAGAAAACGCCTGTAAGTCCTCCAGGCGTTTACGGAAGGTCTGAGTTAAAGCGAGAAATTGACCGTCTTCCAACTGAATAAAACGGCCTGGGGTTTTCTGCAATAACTCCATTAACTGGCCCATACTCAAGACCAGATCTTCATTCAGTTTCAGCTCTCCCTCCGCCGCAAACCAATCCTTTTGTTGACGAATCGATAGCTGGAAATTGCTCAAATCCGCTCGGTGGGTAATTCGCATCGTTTCCCCTTCGGGCCACTCTACCTTGACTGCTTCATCGTCCAGTTCGTGCAGTTCCGTTAACAGTTCCAAACAATGTTCTGGATTATCAATTTGCCATTCTCCCGCCTCTTCTTCATAAATGGACAGCGTCGGACAGGCAGAAATTGCGACATTGGCCTGCTGCTTTTCCTGTTTTAAATCACGGGTGGTTTGCAGCCGCTTTCCGTCGATTTCTGCAATCACCGTTGAACCGCCAGTTCCTGGCGCATAGTATGGCCCTACTGCGGCAAAGGGACGAGTCCGCACCGCCACTTTAAGGCCCTCACCCGCCGGAAGCAGATGTAAATGGGGCGTGTTATCGGCAGGAACTTCCTCCGCATTGGCCATTTCACCCCCAATATCCGACTGAACGGTGACGAGACGAGACACCGCATTGATGGCAGCAAGAACCTGCTGTTCAGACGAGAGGGGAACTTTAAGTTGGTTGCCCTGACCGAGAATTTCAGCAATCTGACGATGCTCAGAGCGAATCTCAACCACCTTCAGGCGGGTCGGGGTTTCCTTGATCACCATGATGTTGCTCTGCGACGGCAGTTTCTTAGCAAATTTCAAGGTGAGTTGCTGCTGTTTTTGATTTTTCTTGATCAAGAGTTGTGGTTCACCCGAGACAATCTCAACCCGCGTGCTGGGGGAATCTTCCCAAAATACATGGGGATGGCCGCCCAGAGAGGCAATGGCGCATTCATTGAATACATAGGAAGAGTCGCCGTAGTAGGCATACTCCCGCTCAATTTGAGTGCAGACCTGATGATCCTGGGGAATCAGATAACCGAAGTCATCTGGCTGTTTCAGCCGCTTCAACGCAATCGGACGGCCCTTGCTCCAGTCTCCACTCTTGGTGATCTTTTGTTCACGGGGCTGGATGGAACAGTTGGCCCGTGTCTCCGAAAACTTGATCAACCAGGCCAGGCGCATTTGTTGAAGTTCAGTGCTGGTTGCCTTTACAACCGGGGCTCCTAGATTGACCAAGGCATCTAGACGAAACTCCCACGCTTGTTTCGGCTTCAACAACTCCACCAGGGGCATTAACGTCACCGGATCTGATGCGGGTTGCGAGTTCTGGCACTCTGCTTCAGCCTCAGTTGATCCCTGCAACAACTTTGTCCCTGCTGATTTTGAAGGAGTTGTCGATGTTGCTGCCTGCAGGGGTAGCTTCAAGCATTGACTGAGTTTGATCGCTCTTGAGGTGTAGGTTTTGGACTGAACACGGGCCAGCAATTCAGCAATTTCCCAGGCTAGCCAGTAATACTCCGCTGCTTCAGCCGCTTCACAAAAAGGCGACAGAATCCCAGGTAACGTTTTTTTGGCCACTTCTGCATCGGCCCAGTAGAGACACAGAGCATGGGTTAAGGTCTCAATGGCGTAGGTCATGTCGTAGGGATAAATCCCTCCATCCAGGATCACCTCCCGCTGATCGACTTCCCCCCGCTGAAGTTTCACCAAACTGCGTAGGCGAGCATGGGTGTCGTGCAGCGTCTGTTCTGGAAGACCTGCAACAAAGCTGGTGTATTTTTCTGCATCTTTCAGACTTTTGGGAGAGCCCTCTTTCAGTAGAGCGAAAATGAAAAATATCCCACCCATATTGGTGAAATAGATATTACGCTGGCTTGTTCGTTTCTGAACTGCTTTGAGGGCTTGGGAGTATTCGGTAATGGATCCAGCAAAGTCCCCTAGGGTAAACAGCAGCCATCCCCGACAGATTCCCGCCCATTCGGGGGCCTGTGTAAATTCATCCCGCAAAAGAGACGTTTGAGCTGCTGAGATATCACCTCGCATCAAATATTGCTCGACCATCGCCAATTGCATCATCTCTGAGCGAAAACCCGTTGGATCGATGTAGTCCTCTTCCGCCAGCTTCAGAAGCTCTGCCGCAGGTTCACAATTTATGTAGGCATCAATCAAAAGATTCGTCAAACCCGATTCAAATATCTCTGGATCGAGGCTACGAAACCACTCTGCATCGAAGGGATTAGTACAGACCAGCTTGAAAATATCGCTGAAGGACAGCACTTCCTCTTGGGAGTAACTGTATTTGTAGTAATCAATAAATTGTCGATCAATATGCTCCATGTCTTGGGCATAGAAACCAATCCGTACCTCCCGGATCAACTGCTGTTCCCCAGAGAATTTTCGAGGCCCATTCTTCCAACGCAGTGGAATAGGAAAGTATTTGTCAATGGCCTCGATATAGTTCATGAACTTCTCTTCGGACTTGACGACGTCGCGGGTAGCAACCTCCGGCAACAGTGGATTGCACCTGACTTCATTGGATTTCTCACCCTGGATCAGTAGATCAAGATCAAGAAGATGATCAATCTTGGCCTTGACGGTATTGGCGTCAACCCGCTTTCCTGCTTCATTTTGCAGCCGAAGTGCAATGCAGCACTTGACGAACATACTGCGGCTGGCCGATTCATAGATTAGTGAAAAAAGCTGAACGATCTCCTGCTCTAGCTCTGAGCAATTGCAGTACGCCTGGATTAATCCATTCCGTATATCGTTGACTGCACTAGAAAAATTGGTCATAACACGGTTTGTGTTCTTACTTTAGATCTGATCAACCTTTGAGAAGTTGCTTTGGAGAGATAAGATAACAAGTCTGAGGGTATCAAGCTGAGTCAATGGGCACATAAAACATTATTGTATCGTGAATGCATTTCAGGCCCAAGCTTTTGCAAAGCTGCCCTATCATCTAGGATAATTGGGAGGGAAATTGTCATGGTAAGCACTCAGCTTCTTTGAAGGATTACAGGGGTTCCTACCAAATACAGGCTAAGGTCCAACGGAATAGTTGGGGCAGTTAAATCCTAAGGCTAAGCAGCTCTTATGTCAGAACAAGACCTGATAAAGGTATACGACCTGGTCAAGAGATACAAAGACGGTGAACGGAGCTTTGCAGGAGTTGATCTGAGTGAAGCGAACCTCAGCCGGATTGATCTGAGTGAGTCTGACTTGAGCCATGGCATTTTTAGCGTGGCAAATTTGGATACGGCCAACTTGAGTAAAGCAAACCTGAGTCATGCCAACCTCAACGTGGCTCGCCTGAGTGGTGCAAATCTAGGGGAAGCTGTGCTTCACAAAGCCACCTTGAATGTCACAAATTTGATTCAGGCTGATCTGAGTTCTGCGAATCTAGTTGAAGTTTTTGCCATTCGAGCAGAGTTGATTCGGAGCAATCTCAGTCAAGCGGATTTCAGCCGGGCGGAGCTCAGTAGTGCTGACATGCGAGAGGCTCAACTCCGACTGGCGACATTTAACTCTGCTAACTTAAGTGGGGCCAACCTGCGGGAAGTTTGGGGATGGGCCGTCAACTTCAAGCATGCCGATCTGCGGCGATCAAATCTGGTCAAGGTTGACCTGCCAAAGTCCGACTTCAGCCATGCGGAACTCCGCCAGGCGAATTTGACCTATGCCAACCTGCGGGGAGCAGACTTAAGCTATGCCAATCTCAGATGGGCAGATTTACGGGGAGCCAACTTGTCGGGCGCGAATCTCCTTGGTGCAAATTTGAGTGGCGCAAATCTGTCCGGGGCCAACCTGGGTCAGGCCAGTTTGGAAAAGGCTAGTCTAGTTCATACGGATTTAACTCAGACCAGCCTGATTCAAGCGACTTGGATTGGGGTAGACATTTTTGGGGCGACGTTAACAGGGGCAAAACTATACGGAATTCCTCGATTTAATCTAGTGGCGGAGAATGTGAGCTGTGAATGGATTGATCTGAGTCCCAATGGCGATCGCTCCAAGGTCTACAAATTCACTCCCGAAACCTTGAAGCAGTTCTTTAGCCGTACCCCTCCGATGGTTCAACTGATGATTAATTCACCTTTGAACATGGAGTCCAACTTGGTTCTAGCGACAGTTTACCATCGCATTTCCCAAACCTATTCGGTCTTTGCCAATCCGCCCAGCATTGAAATCAAATTGGATCGGACAATCCTGACCTTTGAAGTTCAAGATGAGGTCAATCTGTTCGCCATCGCTTGCGTGGCCGTGTTTCCCTTTGAAGACTCTAAGCAAACGCAGAAGAATATTATTCACTTAGTGCGTCAAATTCAAAGTCGATTGGACAGAAACCAACGAGGTCAGATCAAGGTCATGCAGGCAATGAGTGATGTGATTCAAATCCTGAATGATTTGAAAGGTGAAATTCGCTCCCTGCGTTCAGAATCCTACCAAACCTTCTTGCAGCGCCACAGTCGCACAATTTTGACCAATTCTAGCCAGATTGCTCTCGTCATTCGCAACCACTCACCGTACCAAGAAACCACCGCTTCTCAGGCTTCCCAGGACACAAATTCTTTAATAAAGTTGAATCAGGTTGGCTCAAGTGAGTTGCCTACGCCACAGCAGGTGATTGATTTTATTAGCGGTTTCGATCCCGTCGAATAGTGGTGGCTAGAGTGCAACGATTGATTGAGGTTGAAGCTCACCAACTCCTGCAGCAGGTGTTGCGTTCCCAGGAATTTCCCGGTCAACCTCAGTGGCCCCACCATCTAACGATGACACGGCTGGTCGCTCGGGCCTTGCGCCTGGGTCGAAGTGCATTGGTTCAAACGGGCATTTCTCCGCGAAATCTGCATCATTCCTATCGGCTCAGTTATCTAGTTCCCCTCCTCACCTGGCCCAAGGCGGTGATCCTGGTTGCGCCGGATGAGATTCTAGATGTACTGCTCCAATCAGAGATTCGCCAGGTTTGTCACTGTTTACAAAATTACCCGCCCTATCGTTCCATTGATAAACGGGTTCAGCGGGGTGAACACTGGCCAGGGTCAGAATTTCGAGGGGTCTTCCTGACCTCTCCTGAAGCCTGGTTGGATCATCAATTGCAGCAGGACTCGGAGTTTCCGGCTCACATTCCAACCCTGATTGACAGCGCCGATGATTTAGAAGCCTGGATTCACCAAAAATTAACGGTTTGTCTGCAATCTAGAGATTGGCATGATTTAATTCAGACTCGGCCCACTCAGGCGGAAACAATTCGCTCTGCTCAGGCCCGTCTGACCCGGCAAGTTTTCCAACATCCTCCAAATCCTTACAACTGCCATTTGTTGGATGGGGTAGAACAGGAAATCTTGCAGCAATTATACGAAGATTGCTTCAATCTCAACCGAAACGGTCATCATTTACCGGAGTCCCAGAGTGAAGCCTGGGAACAGTTCTGGCAACATTGGCACAGGGCCAATCAGTTGCGCTGGGTTGACATTCATCGTTCTCAGGGTTCCTTTTCCCTGTATTGCAGCCCACTGGAGATGACGGAAACCCTACAACACATCTGGGCACGCCAACCGGTTGTGCTCGTCGGCGGGGCACTGGATCTGGAGAAAAGTGCCCCGATCTACCGTCACAATATCGGCCTGGAAGATGTAACCTGCGTTAAGTTTTCGCCGGATCGCCAAAATCAACTGATCCAGCTCTATCTGCCTTCAGGACTTCCCTTGCCGAATACTCCTCGGTTCCATGCCGCTCTGATGGAAGCCATTCGTACCCTGCTCTGGACAAGTACCGGAGCTTCCAATTCTAATCAGTTAACCGTATTGCTGATTGATGATCTGCCTTTGAAGGCTCAGATGGGAGCGTCACTCGCGGCTGAATTTGGTTCCAGGGTTAAGGTTGAAACCCTTGACTTGGCAGCAGACAGCATCCTGGTAACGGGCTGGCAATTTTGGCAATCGATGCAGGGGAAACTGCCCTGTCCCCATCTACTAGCGATCGCCACCCTTCCCCTACCCTCTCTGGAAAATCCTCTGGTAGCTGGACAGGTGAGTCACTATAAACAGCAACGTCAGGATTGGTTTCGGCTCTATCTTTTGCCAACTGCATTGAATCAACTCCAGCGAGCAATTGCCCCAGTTCGGGAAACCCAGGGAGTTGTTGCCCTCTTCGATGGTCGAGTTCTGCATCGCAGCTATGGTCAACAGGTTCTAGCGGCCCTAAGTCCCTTTGCACGCGTTCATTATTTAGACACGATCTGGTTTGATCGGATTTAACCAAAACCGACAGTCTGACAGAGCTGCAACCTGAGAGTTGAGGGCTAAACCCCTGAGAACCGAAAAAAGTTGAACGCAGATCCCTCTAAGGGAGATAATGGCAGTGAAATTTTATGATTAAGCCCTATCTGTCCCTGTTCAGCAACTATTCATTAGATTGATATGAGACTACAGGATTTTCAAGGAACGACTCTGAAGTACGATATGCAGCAGGTTGACAATGACGACGAGCTAAGTCGTCAGACCCAAATGTTGCTGATTAATCTAGGGTTATTGGCACCACCTGTGGATGGCATTTTTGGCCCCCAATCCAGGGCAGCATTTCGAGAGTTTCAGGAATTAACCAACTGTAGTCAACTGGGGTATCTCGATGCAGAAACAGCAGAAAAGCTGCTAGAAACGGATCGAGAGGATTTAATGCCCTCTCCTCCCGAAGATCGCATGCGGCTACAGGACTTCATCGGAACCGACATCAAGTACGACGTTAAACAAATCGACAATGACTTTGAGCTGAGTCGTCAGATTCAGATTCGTCTAATCAACCTCGGTTTGCTTGACCCCCCCGCTGACGGGATTTTTGGCCCCAAGTCAACTGCGGCATTACATCAGTTCCAGAAATTGATGGATTGCCACGAACCCGGCTACCTTGGGGCAGAAACAGCGGAGAAGTTGATTGAGACCAAACCTACAGATCTGCCTAAACCCACATTAATTCTGAAGACCACCAAGAGTACCGTTTTTAAATTCAGTCCAATTTCTTCGGCTCAACTCAACGATTCAGAGAAATTTTCAATCCCCGCCGGTGCAGAATATAACATTCTCACCTACGACCCTATCCGGGGCCACCTGAGAATTGCCCTGCGGGAAGGCGACTTCGGCGGACGATCCATGGTCTACGTCTGGCAGGAACATGCAGAGATCTACTTCAACGGTCAAATCAGCTTTCCCAAACCCCGTCCCAGGAGCTATCGAATTAGCGGTGTTCCCTACAAGTCCCAGATTGACAACTGGTACAACCCAACCGGGGCGTGTAATGTGACATCAATTGCTATGTGTTTGGAGTACCTGGGCGTTGATCGTCAAACTGGATACGGTCAATTTGAAGACGAATTATACGAATATGCCCTCAGTCGAGGCTATAGCCGTCATAATCCCTATGATCTAGCCCAGATTGTCCGAGATTATGGCATGCGGGACTATTTTACGGAAAAGGCTCTGATTGAAGATGTGCAGGAATGGGTTGCTAGCGATAATCCCGCTGTAATTCACGGCTACTTCACTTCCTTTGGTCATATCATCGTGGTGGTGGGCTATGACGAATACGGCTTCATTGTGCATGATCCCTACGGAGAATGGTTTCCCACGGGGTATCGCACTGACCTGAGTGGGGCCTATTTGAGTTATTCCTATCGACTGATCCAGCGAGTTTGTATTCCTGATGGGAACTTCTGGGTTCATTTCATTTCAAAATAGGGATGGAAAAACTCTTCATCTTCACTCGCTATCCTGAACCCGGACACACGAAAACCCGGTTGATTCCCGCTTTGGGAGCTGAGGGAGCAGCGAATCTTCACCGGCAGATGGCTGAGAGTATCCTGGCCACCGCTCAACAGTTGTCTGGATATTCTACTCCTCCCCTCTCAATCGATATTCGCTACACAGGTAGTAGCCTGGAACAGATGCAGAACTGGTTAGGTCAGGATTTGACCTATACCCTTCAGGGCATAGGAGATTTGGGAGAACGGTTAATCGGAGCCTTCTCGACTGCATTTGCCCAGGGTCAAGCACGGGCCGTGGCAATTGGCACTGATTGTCCCAGTGTTACGGTTGAAATTTTGACTCAGGCGTTTGAACAGCTACAGCGGTACGACGTTGTCCTTGGCCCTGCTAGAGATGGAGGATATTATCTAGTTGGATTGAAACAGTCAGTTCCACAACTATTTCAGGGCATTGATTGGGGAACGGAACGGGTTTTTCAGCAGACCGTGGAAATTTGTCAGCAACTTCAGTTAGATTGGGCGCAGCTATCTCAGCTGACGGATATTGATCGCCCTGAAGATTTATCAGATTTACCGGAGGATTTGAAGTTCTCTTGAAGTTCTTGCAATGAGTAGAATCCTGATTTTCTAATTGATTTCTCAGGTCAGCCTAGCATGCTTCTCAGTCCGAACGGTCAAGATAAATACTGACAGGAATTAATTCGTCCTGTCAAATCAATTCTACAAATATTCGAGTTGCCGTTTCTGCCGATGCCAGATCGTAAAATCTCCGTGATCATCCCTGTTCTAAATGAAGTCGCTTCGATCGTTGATACGATTTCTCGTGCAATGGTTACTGATGATACTGAAGTCATTATTGTGGATGGGGGCAGTACGGATGGAACCCTTGAAAGGATTATCAACTATTGCTGGCACTCTCCTGAAGCGATTCAATTGCTCAGAACCCATCGAGGCCGCGCCCACCAAATGAACTATGGAGCTGCCTTTGCGACGGGGGAGATTTTGCTGTTTCTCCATGCTGATACTCAGTTGCCGGAAAATTATCAGCGATGGATACATCAAGTTCTAGCTCAATCTCAGGTGGTAGCAGGTGCATTTGAACTGAAGATTCTGGCTTCCATGTCGGGAATTCGCTGGGTGGAACGGGGGGTCAGGTGGCGATCGCACTGGCTACAAATGCCCTATGGTGATCAGGCAATTTTTCTCAGGGCCAATATCTTTCAACACATTGGCGGGTTTCCAGACTTACCTCTGATGGAGGACTTCGAGCTGATCCGTCAACTGAAGCAGCGGGGTCGAATTGGGATTGCACCAGTTGCGGTGCGCACCTCGGGGCGACGCTGGCAGCAACTTGGCGTTTGCCGCACAACATTGGTTAATCAACTGGTTATTCTAGGATACCGATTGGGCATTGCGCCTGGAACTTTGGCCAGTTGGTATCGGGGTCAGTTTGTGCCGTCAGCATCGAATTGGAAAAGAAAAACCCAGGACTGCTAGCGTGGATTTGTTGAAAGAATCTCCTTGGTCGCGTTGATGACTGACTGGATTCCCTCCTGCATGGGAAAATTGAGTCAATAACGTCCATATAGCAGTCCTCAATCAATCACGAAAACAGTAAAGGGGTTTGAGGACTATGTCCCCAAGCAGGCACCGCCCCCTTCACTCCGATTTCACAAATCATTTGTGATTGCTATAGGTTTTGAGCCTGGGAAATTAGGGCATGTTACTTTATAAGGATTAATTGCGGTAGGTAAGCTCTCTGACAATGACCGAAAAAATCCTGGAGATCAAAGATGTCACCGTTAGTTTTGATGGTTTCAAAGCGCTGAATAACCTGAATTTCAATATGGATATGGGCGAGTTGCGCGTGATTATTGGCCCGAACGGTGCGGGGAAAACAACATTTCTGGATGTGATCACGGGAAAAGTACAGCCCACTGAAGGAGAAGCTTATTTCAAGGGGAAATCCCTACGCAATCGACCGGAACACAAAATTGCCCAACTGGGAATTGGGCGAAAATTTCAAACCCCTCGGGTCTATCTCAATCTCACACCACGGGAAAACTTAGGTTTATCCTGCAATCAGCACAAAGGCGTTTGGGCAGCCCTGTTTCAAAAAACACCGAATGCCGAACGTCGTACCGTGAGTGGGCTTCTAGAAACCATTGGTCTGGGACATAAGGCCGATATGTCCGCTGCCCTGTTGTCCCATGGGGAGAAGCAGTGGTTGGAAATTGGCATGTTAGTAGCTCAGTCTCCGGATCTGTTGCTGGTTGATGAGCCGGTGGCGGGCTTGACCGATGAAGAAACTGAAAAAACAGGTGATTTGCTACTGTCTTTAGCAGAAAGTCATTCTATTATTGTGATCGAACACGATATGGAGTTTGTTCGTCAGATTGCCCGACAGGTGACAGTTCTGCATGAGGGCAGTGTTCTCTGTGAGGGATCAATGGGTCAAGTGCAAGCCGATCCTCGTGTGATTGAAGTCTACCTGGGTGCGTCACCGAAACAGGAATCTGACAACCTGTAGAGCAACAACTTCACCAGCAATGGACGATCTTTACTGGCTCCATCAAATTCAAGCCGCGAACCGAGCAGATGTCGGAGAGACCGCCTACTCCCTAAGTTGCTTGCTCCATTACCGTCAACCCGTTTTACCCGGTATCGTTCTGACAGCAAAACCCTTCTGGAGTTTTCTAGAATCGATTGATTGGCTAGAACCGTTGTTGGTTGACTTTCCTGAATCGTCACTTTACGTAGATGTTGACAATTCCCTGCAACTTCAGTCCATTGCCTATCGAATTCGACAGCAAATTCTAGCAACGCCTTTACCGGAAGATTTACTATCTCAGTTGAGGGCAACGCTTCGGGTGTTTGAAACCGATGCCCTGCAATTTGATCTTGATTTGTCTCCCCACCAGCTAGACGTTCTGGGATTGTTTGAACTGCCTGCTTGCTGGACAAAAATTGATGCGATGGCTTCAGCGTTGAAGCAGATCTGGGCCGAACTCTTTCGGGCTAGAAGCCTATTTTACTGGCAACGGTGCAAGGTTCAAATTCATCAACTGCAACCTCACATCCTAATTCAGCCCCTATTTCCAACCATTGCATCAGGTTCTCTACGAACAGAGCCAAAACTTTGGACAATTCAGGCCACAAGAGGCTTAGGATATTCTCTCTATCAAACTTCAGCCCAAGTTGAGCAGTTTCAAATTACTCCACCCATTCACCCCGAACCCTCCGAACCCCCACAACATCAGGGTTCACACTATCAAGGTTCGTCCCCTGTAACTGATCATCGGGATATATCCCGACTTCAAACCATTGCCTACCAACTGAAGCTAATTCCTGCTGACTGTTCAGACCCTGTACCTGTAGCGGCTCAACTAGATCGATCTCCTCAAACCGAGGATATCAACTCCATTCCGGGTCAATACAGGCCACCTGACGCTGAATCACCCATTCAAGTCACGCTACTGCCAGAGGCTCAAGTCTCTGTTCCCATTCTAAGTCATGAATCAATCGACATCCTCATCCAATTGACTCAAACAATTCTCACAAAAATGCCAGGGCAGTGGAGATTGGACTGGACATTCTGTACCTCGACCAATGGAACAAATCAGTTTTATTTCAAACGATTCCTGCCTTTTTCTCTACCAGTGGCTCCAACAGATATCGTTCCCAAATTTACACCCGATTCAGAGCAACACTCAATTTGGCGAGGCGTTGCTGCCTCTGCTGGAATTGTACTAGCTCCTGCATGCGTTATTAATGGAACCAATGCAGAGGGAACCCTTCCAAATTCAACTTTTGAAATAGAGGATGCAATAATAACTGACCTCCCAAAGGAGACATCTGTGGCTCATCAGGTGAGCTTCGTTCCCGGTACAGTTTTGGTCATCCCGGAGCTAACTATGGAATGGATTCCGTTGTTGAAATTTGCCAGTGGTCTGGTAACTGAACGGGGTGGGATCACTGGGCATGGAGCGATTTTAGCCCGTGAGTTGGGAATTCCGGCAGTATTAGGCGTTCAAGGTATTACTCAACAACTGACTTCTGGCATTGAGATTTGGGTGAATGGCAACCAAGGCGAAGTTTATCTCAATTCTGCCTTGAATTCTCCAGAAGATTTTTCAACACACCCATTAGAAGATTCGTCAGAGATCCCCCGCAATATGCCTGTAAACTCTCCCAAAGGTCACACTTTTGAGTCTCCAATTGCAACCCGTTTAATGGTTAATTTGAGCCAATCTAGTTCAGTACAACGATTACAAAATTTGCCCATTGATGGGGTGGGGATTCTACGTTCTGAATTTATTGCTCTGGAGATTCTTTTTTTAGAAGATACACCTGCCACTGCAAAGGGAAAACCACCTCCATCCCCTAAACTACGGCCCCAGTCCTGGGACTTCAGGCAATGGCTACAGCCTGAACATCACACCCAATTTATTGAACGCATGGTGCAAGGTCTCCAGCAGATTACGACACCCTTGAAGTCAAAACCTTTATTCTATCGGGCGCTGGATCTACGGGAATTTCATCAGATAACCCGACCTTTTTGGTCAGCAGAGGCAACGGAGCCACAACCAGAATTACAGGTCCTCAGTCAAAATCCCTTGCTGAATCCTCAACGGGTTGTAACCCTGTTCGATCTGGAGTTAGCGGTATTATCCCGACTACATCAACTGGGTGAGACGAATATCCATTTGGTCTTACCCTTTGTTCGATCCGTAGAAGAGTTTTCCGCCTACGCTCGACGGATTGACCCAACCGGACTGAATAGTAATCCGCGCTTTCAAGTGTGGCTTATGGCGGAAGTGCCATCGGTTCTATTTCTCCTGCCGGATTACGTTAAAGCGGGTCTCCAGGGAATCGCAATTGGCACCAATGATCTCACACAATTTCTCCTCGGAATTGACCGGAATCAAAGTCCTGTTGCTTATCTGAATGAGCAACATCCAGCCTGCCTGAGATTTTTGCAACAATTGATTGAAACGGCCCGTGATTTAAATATTACCTGCTCGATCTGCGGTGATGCTCCTGTTCTTTATCCGGAACTGATCGATTACCTGGTTCAATGGGGCATCACCTCAATTTCCGTGAATCCCGATTCTTTTAGTAAAACCTATGCTGCCATTGCCCGCGCCGAACACCGACAATTACTCAGGGATTCGATAGGCTAGAACCTGGTCGGGCTATAGAACGGGCACCGCGTCTGGCAGTTTCGTGGCTTAAAAATTGGCTTTAGCTCTCAATCTCAAGCAGGTAGTCTGTCATATCTACCCCTTCAGAATCTGCTGAAACTGTTCTGGTCAAAATTTATCCTGGCAGCATCTTTTAGATTGCCCTGGACATCAGTTACCTTGAGATCTAATGGGGTTCTCATGTCTTGGGAAAACAGTCATGGGAAACCATGGGGTTTGTCGCCGTTCTCCAGATGCTCGGTTTGTGTTGTCTTTGAATAATCTTGAATTTCGATGAGTTTGTTTCGTGCTGCCTGCTTAAATCCTAGTGAATTTGTGATTACCGCCGAGATCGCCCCTCCAAAAGGAGCCGATCCGACCCACATGATTCAGATGGCCGAGAATCTCAAAGGTCGAGTTCATGCTGTGAATATTACCGATGGTAGTCGGGCTGTTCTGGGAATGAGTTCCTTCGCTGCTTCAATCATGCTGAGAAACCATGGCATCGAACCCATTTGTCAGATGGCCTGCCGCGATCGCAACCGCATTGGCCTCCAAGCTGATCTGTTGGGAGCCGACGCTCTGGGCGTGCGAAATATTCTGGCGTTGACAGGTGATCCGGTCAAAGCAGGCGACCATCCCGATGCAAAATCCGTATTCGATTTTGAGTCAGTTCGATTACTCAAAGCGATTCAAAAGCTCAACCAGGGAATGAATTGGAATGATAAGGCTTTGACCCACGGCGCAACGGATCTGTTTGTCGGGGCAGCGGTTGATCCTCAGTCTCCAAGTTTATCTGGCTTAAAAAGCCGCTTTGAACGTAAGCTCAAGGCAGGAGCACAGTTTTTTCAAAGTCAATTGGTCACAGATTTTGATCGTTTAGACAAGTTCATGACAGAAATTGCCGCAGGGGTGGATCAGCCCATCCTTGCGGGGGTCTTTTTGTTGAAATCAGCCAAAAATGCTCGATTCATTAACAAGTACGTTCCAGGGGTGAATATTCCTGACTCAACCATTCAGCGCTTGGAGCAGGCGGAACATCCACTGGAGGAGGGGCTGCAAATCGCGGCGGAACAGGTGCAGGTTGCCAGACAGCTCTGTCGAGGGGTACATTTAATGGCAGTCAAGCGAGAAGATTTAATTCCTAAGATTCTAGACTTGGCGAACATTGCGCCCTTGTACTGAAGAGGACTTAATTCATGGAGCAACGGTATACCGTAGACACTCAGATTACAGCCGTTACGGTCTATACCAACCATGCCCGCATTACTCGCAGGGGTCGTACTCAGCTGTCCGGTGAGGAGTCGGAGCTGGTGATCACTGGATTGCCGACGCTATTGCAGCCGGAGTCTGTACGCGCTAGAGGACAAGGCAGCAGTCCAGTTCAACTCCTGAGTTTGCGGACTGAGAAGATTTTTACGATTCAATCGATCAATGAACAGGTCGCTGAAATTCAAGCCCAAATCGATCAACTAGAGACTGAAAAGCGTCAGCTCCAAGCCAGGACTGATGCGGCTCAGTTGCAGCAAAGTTTTATCAACCGCATCGGGGAACAGGCGACGTCTCCCTTCGCTGAGAGCCTGGCAACCGAAGAGACGGATCTGGAAAAAACTGGTAAGTTGCTCCATTTTCTGGGCAAGCGATATCGGGAATACTCAGCATCGATCATTGACTACGAAATCCAGCAGGAGGAACTAGAACAGCGGATAAATGCTCAGCGCAAAGCCCTGCAGCGACTCCAGCAGATTCAACCAGCGGAAAGCTTTGATCTGGTGATTGCTATCGCCTGCCCAGCCGGAAACTCCGGCAGGCCCAGCGAATTTGAACTGGAAGTGTCCTACACTATCAGTCAAGCGAGTTGGCGACCGTTGTATGATTTTCGAGTCGCTTCCCAGTGCGATCGCCTGCATCTCACCTATCTGGCTGAGGTGATTCAAACGACTGGTGAAGACTGGCAAGATATTCGACTGACCCTGTCAACGGCTAAGCCCGGATTGGGAACTTTGCCCCCCCGCTTAGATCCCTGGTATATCGATTTGTTTACACCCCAACCAGCTCCGATTATGCTCCGTTCCAGGGCTTTGGGCGCTCCCGCACCGACAGGAACATTTGGGGAAACAGCCGAACTATCAGATGAGTTTGGTATGGCGACAGCTGCGAGTGAATCTGGCACAGGGGGGACGGTTCCAGCTCAATCATCGAAGGCATCGATTGGGCGAGAGGGAAATGTTGTCACTTTTAGTTTGAGAGGGAAAGGTAATATTCCCAGTGACGGTAATCCCCATACTGTCAATGTGTTTGAAGACGACTATCCCAGTTCTCCCCAGTACGTCGCCATACCGAAGTTGGTCAGCTTCGCCTACTTACAAACTCGCATTGTCAACCCCACTTCAGGAGTGACGCTACTGCCGGGAAAAGCCAACGTTTTCCGAGAGAACGTTTTTGTTGGAGTCACCCACTTGAACAATATTGTCCCCGGTCAGGAATTTTTAATCAATCTTGGCATCGACGAAGGGATCACGATTGAGCGACATTTGATTGAACGTCAGGTTGACAAGAAAATTATTGGAGGTCAGCGAGTTATCACCTACGCCTACAGAATTCTGCTGAAAAATCTCCAGAATCAACCGCGTCAGATTAAGGTGCAGGAGCAACTTCCCGTCAGCCGCAATGAGCAGGTCAAGATTCGGCTGCTTCAGGCCCGTCCAAAAATCGAACTGGGAGAAATGGGATTGCTTGAATGGATCTTGTAATTGAAGACGATGGGAGAAACTGAAGTCAATTATCAGTTTGTGGTGCAATATCCTCCGGAATCCAGGGTGGTTGGGCTTGAAGTTTAAGACATGAGCAATTTCGTTAGACTGTCATGTCAGGAGTGAATTCCGTTTTATGAAGAGAGTATTCAAATGTGTTGGGGTCGTTGCCTACGCTGCTATGTCTGTTGCTACCTTCCCTGGTTTATCCGCAACCGCTGCACCGAATACGATTGACCCTTACTGCCGCACATCCTTTCGATTAGTGGATACCGAGGAGGGAGAACTCAATCTACGGGATCAACCCAGTGCGCCGGATGCCCCCGGAAAAATTATCGGTGAGATTCCTCGCGGAACTGAGGTAATGATGAATGTTGCAGATCGCTCAGGGGACTGGGCAGAAGTTACCCTTCCAGGGGGGAAGACCGGTTGGGTTGCTGCACGATATCTCAAGTACAGCCACCACGGGTCAACCGAATTTACCCGCACCCTGCGAGTTAGAACGCTAGATGGCGATCCGGTCAATTTCCGGTCTACTGACTTTCAAACTGTGATTGACACTGTTCCCGATGGCTCAGTTGTCGAGTTCATTCGGACTGCGGGATATTATTCCGAGGTTCAAACCTCAGACGGGCAAATTGGAGCCATTGATAATCGGTTCTTGATTTGCAATTAATTTGAGTTTCTGTATGCAGAGTTTTCAGGGGTCAGGGGGGCAAATTGTGATCGATCTAAAATTGGATTAACAGACAATCTCGATTTGCCCGCCCTACAAGAGCAATTACATTCAAGACTCTGGAGGAACCTGCGATTTCAGTTCTTCAGTTAAAGGGGGTATCTCAAACTGAACCATATCCCAGACAATATTGAGGTTAACATCATCATATTCATGCACCAACCGATTCCGCATGCTGTTGATTTCTTGCCAGGAGACATTCGGTAGCGCTTGCCGGGTCGCATCTGATACTCGTCTCATTATGACATTCACATTATTTGAAATAATGATTGCTCCAGTCACCTGCCTATGAATCCACTTTCTTTTCCTTAACAAGAGTTACGCTCTCCCATTCTCCCTTGTCGTTGAACTGTCGGATTAATCGTTGTCGTTCCTGGGGATGAACTAACCAGCCTGCTTCAAAGAGATACGCCGTTCGGAGTTGAACCTTTTTGGGAACAGTGGCCGATGCCCCACCGGGGAGGAAGATTACTTGATAGTTACCTGTTTGAAACTTCAGAATTTCGCCCTGGGATCCCGATAGAATTTTAGCTTCAGATTCCAGGGTTTGGGAGTCGAAGGTGAGCTTTTGGTGTAATCTTTGAGTCCCCACTCGGTGCAATTGCATTTGCGTTCTGTAAGTTTCAGGAGAACGCTGATCTGGGTAGATGGTTGTGGCTTCTCCTTCCCAGATTCCTAGCAACTGTTCAACGGTTAGCATTGGTGATTCAGCCGCTTGGGTTCCGGCCCGTTGTTCTCGGATCAAAGTAAGGCTTTTTAGATTGCCATCGGGATCGAAGAGTTCCACCAAACGCAACCGTCGATCCGCCTCAATGAAGCCAAACTCTGCACCGGATTGACTTAGGGGAGCGATTTGAATCGTGCCTTGACAAAAGGCCCCGTTGTCAAAAAATAGAATATCCTTACCCAGTGCTTGATATTGGCGGACTAGCTCATCAACTGGGGGTTTTGTGGTAGTATCATTGCTCGGCAGATCACCCTCTGGGAAACGACGGAGGGTCAGCTTCAACGATTTGTTCTGGTCTAGGCCCTCTAGACAGAGAATGCTGGGTGTATGCTTAACCAATTCTCCAGTGGGCGAGAACTGGGTAAAAGAGCCATGCCATTCTCCCAGGTTATTTAGAAAGTTTTCCCATTGTGATCCCATTTTTCCAACTCCTGTTGTACGCCTATCCGGTTTAACTTGCAGCCTATGATGCCGTTCATGCAAGCTCCAATCATTACTTTACTCACTGATTTCGGGATTAGTGACATTTATGTGGGTTTGATGAAAGGAGTGATCACTCAAATTTGCCCCGAATCCCAGATTATTGACCTGACTCACCAGATTCCTCCCCAGAATATTGCAGCAGGTCGATTTTGTCTTATGAGTGCATTTCCTTATTTTCCGGATAGCACGGTTCACTTGGGAGTCGTTGATCCGGGTGTGGGCACGCAGCGCCGAGGCGTTGCGTTGCGGTTTCCAGGGGGATATTTTGTAGGGCCAGATAATGGGTTATGTAGCGGCATTGTGGAAACCATTGTTCGGCAAAAGGGCTACGAGGCCATTACAGCTATTGAACTGACAAACCCAGAATACTGGCGGCTCCCTAACCCTAGTCGCACATTTCATGGTCGGGATATCTTTGCGCCTGCTGCGGCCCATATTGCAACGGGCGCACCCTTAGAACAATTGGGACATCCGATTGATCCAACAACATTGATTAACTTAAACTGGCCAGAACATCGTTTCACGGAATCCGGTTTGGAGGGGTGCGTTCAGTATGTCGATCAATTCGGTAATTTGATTACCAATATTCCAGGGGAATACGTTGAGCATCGAACCTGGTTTGTGGCGATTAGTGAACTCACCGAAGAGGAAACGGAAAAGAAAGAAAAAAAGAAAAAGAAGAAGGAAAAAAAGGAGAAATCTTCCCATGGTTCCAATGGTGAAATTGACGGAATTGCAACTGTTTCTAGAATTATTCCCAGTGGCCAAACCTACAGCGATGTGCAGCCAGGACATCTGGTGGCCTTAATTGGTTCCCACGGTTGGGTGGAAATTGCCGCCAATCAAGATAGTGCCCAAGCGCAGCTCTTACTGGATTGGGGTGAGCGGGTTCAAATCTTGCTGAGTGAGTCATCATCCTGAAATCCCGTTAGAATAGGGGATAGACATCAAATGTTCGATTCATGCTTTCCCCTGGAACCGTTCTCAATACTCGCTTCCGCCTCAAGCAGCCGTTGAATAGCGACACGGTTCGCCACACCTGGCTAGCAGAGGACTTGATGTTTCAGGATCAGGTGGTATTGAAACTTTTGGCCCTTAGTGGTTCGATGGAATGGGATGACTTGAAACTGCTGGAGCGAGAAGCCCAGGTTTTGCAGGAATTGAACCATCCTCGGATTGCCAAGTATCGAGATTATTTTGCCCTGAAAAGCTTCAATCAATGGTTTAGTCTTGTCACCGAATACGTACCAGGGGTGTCTCTCAAACAAAAGCTGGAAAAGCAACACCGTTTTACTCAACAACAGTTGCAATGGATTGCCCAAGAAGTTTTAGATATTCTGCAATATCTACATCAATTAACACCGCCGATTCTGCACCGATATCTCAAACCCAGCAACTAAATTTGGGGCAATGATAATCAGATTTATTTAATTGACTTTGGTTGTGTTCAAATGCAGCCCAGGTTACCGGGTGCAACATTCACAGTTGTAGGAACCTATGGCTATACACCGATTGAACAGTTTGGGGGAGACACTGTTCCGGCCTCTGATTTGTATGCTCTGGGAACCACTTTAATTCATCTTTTGACTGGAATTCCTCCGGCGGAACTACCCCAAAAAGATTTTCAAATCCAGTTCGAGGAAAAAGCACCCTATCAACTAGAGCCTCAATTTGTTCGGTGGCTAGAAAAGTTAATAAAACCTTCAGTAGACAATCGATTTCAATCGGCCCAACAAGCTCTAATTGCCTTGAATGCGGGATCAAGCTTGATTCATTCACCGACCCATACTGGAATCCGTTTAACTAAGTCGAAGGAGAGTTTGGTGATTGAACTCCCCTCACGGCTATCTGTTGAATATTCTCAACCTCTACAGCGGAATGTATTGCAGTTGGCGGTTGATTTGAAACGGCGATTTCAGAACGTCCCACGTCTGGTCAAATTACAAATTGCTAGCGTTTTAGCACTATCCGCCCTTTCCCTCTGGGCGTTGCCGTTACCCTTAAACCGAATAGGCATTAGTACTGCACAAACCCTATTGTACCTACCGCTTATGCTGCTAATGCTAGGAGTCCCTATTGGAATTACTGGATTGATTCTACTCCTGAATTCGGGTCTGAATTATTTTGAGAAAGTACGTTTATTGCTGGATGAGGAAACTGTTGAAATTTGCTGGAAGTCCACTGGATTGCCGAGACAAAGAAAGGTCAAATTGAAGAAAATTCAGCAAGTCAACCTGGTTCAAACCAAGGATTCTAGAGGTCGCATCCATCCCGCTCTGGAAATTGCCATCCACAAACCCCGAATGTTCCTCTTTTCCCAACGCAATACCATTCAGTTCGGGCAACAGCTACAACCCGAAGAATTGCAATGGCTCCGGCAAGAAATCTCAGACTGGATTACGGCTAAAGTTTCTGTTTAGCTTGTCGGATCATTGTTTGGCCCGACTCATCTGAAAACTTTTGGATAATCCCCGGAATTATGTAGCCCAACTCTGTAGGCTTCATTATGATTGATATATCAGGGTAGGTTAGATGCGAAGTTTCAGGGGTAACCTCTTCCCATTTCGTTTACTCTTTCTACAGTTTCTAAACACTAGTTAAATCGGCTTCCATTTTGGAGGCTGATGCATGATATTTCTACACTTTTATCGCGAGTGCTTCCCGGATTACTGCTATTCTTATTCTTGTTTTCATTATGGTTTTTTAATAGAAAATGGTGGGGAAGTATACACTCAAAGTAAAGAGATATAACTCCCAGAAAAATTGAAATTGAAATTGAAATTGTGATAAACTAATCATTGATAGAATACTTTCCTTGAATAGAAGCCAAGTAAGATGACTTTGCAAGAAATTGAAATTGCGATCCAGCATTTGTCAGAATATGAAGCTCGTCAACTCATGACCTGGTTTCAGAATTACTTAGACGAACAATGGGATCGCCAGATAGAAGCTGATTTACTATTAGGTAAGTTGGACAAATTGATTGCTAGAGCAGAAAGAGACATTTTAGATAACGAGGTGAGAGATCTTAATGAAGTCCTTCCCAACGCCTGACTTTTGGGAAAGCATATGCCAAATTATCTCCAGAGTTGAGAGAGCAGGCGCGAAAAGCTTATCAGCTTTGGCAGGAAAATTCGATGCATCCATCTCTACATTTCAAAAAAGTTAGGCAAGAATCTGTGGTCTGCTCGTATCAGTGCTGGCTATCGTGCATTAGCCTTGAAGAAAGGTGACGACTATTACTGGTTTTGGATTGGGGCTCACGATCAGTATGAAGCTTCGCTAAGTTGACACTATTTAAGCAACTGACTTGAGCTGAGGCTGCTTAGCTTCCTGAACGGGCTGTGTCTGTTGCTTTGCCAAAACGGTGCAATCGGCGGCCTTTTCACGTAACTCTTGGAACTCATCTAGAACATCAGTAAAGTTCTTATGTTGATATTCCAAATCCATTCTCAGGTTCTCTGCTTTAGTTGTAACCGCACGATAGCGAGCCGCTTTTTGACTGACGGGAAAGGATGCTAAACAGGATTGAACTGCAACTGCACCAGAGGCAAACAGGGCTGCAATTTTACCCCCCTCTTCCTCCATTAAAATACCGGAAGCTGCACTGAGGGTTGAAAAAACAAGGCTTAGTGTAATCAGAACGTGGCTAGCGGACTGATTACTCGCATGATTTTTATCTTGCTTGTCGATAAAGTTCTGGATTTCTGCTACCAGCTTTTTTTCGTTTGTTGTTTGAACTTTAGTCATCTTTCCTGCGTCACTTATTGTTTCTATATCCTGATCTTTTACAGTTACCGGAATTACTTTGGCAAATTGTCTTTGGCCACCTGCAATCATTGGTTAGAACCTCCTATTTGTTACAACACACTTAATATTTCCTTCAAGTTAATCTCAGTCATTACCGGAAAAAACCCGATTTTTTGCACCTACTTTACTGCTGGGCCAAGGTATCTGTAGTGAGGGTCTACGGCCCGACCTGCTTCTAAAGAAAAATTAATTAAATAGTAGTCATTCAGGATTTTTTCAATCAACAAAGTTTTTCTGATATCCAACTCATAGTACTGAGTCATCAGCGCAAAGAATTGAGTGAAGTTCCTAAAGCTAATGCTCTCAACCTGAACAACACTAAATTCACCTTGACGGGTAATACTGACAATGAATTCTTGAACTGGCATTGGCTTCCTTTGAAACTACCCTTAGCCTATAAAAAGGTCGTGCTTTGGCACTTCATGCAGTTGGGTCAAAAAAAATCACCCGGTTGGGTGAAGAATTTTGTATTGTTAAGACGGCCAAGTTAAAACGGCCAAGTTAAAACGGCCAAAGGACTTGGTCAGCTAAGTTGGCGATAGAACTCTTCAACAATATCCAAGGCTGCAAATAGGTGCTGCCAGCGGGGGTCAGCAGCATTATGCACTTGGCTATGAACCTGCTTCAATTGACTTCGAAGTTGTGACAGGGTTGTATCGGGATTGACAACTTCAGAATAGTTCACTTCTGAGGAGTTCAGGTCTGTTTCCAGGTTTAATTCTTCAGCGGCGTCTCCAATATCTTGGGCAGTCTCGGCTAAGCTTAAAGCCCGCTGAGCAATATTATCGGGTAATCGAGGAAATTCAGACAGGGCTAGGCGGGAGAGCTCTAACAACAGTTGGCGAACATTTTCCATCCATTCCTGATGTTCCCCTTGCCAATTGAAGGGTATAGACGCGTTTGGGCTTCGATTCTGCATTTCCTGAGCTTTTTGAGCTAGAGGCAACGCACGAGTTGCAACATCTTCGGGAAGTTTTGGGATATCAGCCAGCGAGGCCCGTGCAACGTCAATCAATAGGTTCCGAACCTGCTCAACCCACCGAAGATCTGAGGATTGCAAATCTAGCCGCATCATAGTCCTATCTCAATTCCTACTTCTCAGTTAATTTCCATACTCCATCCCACGTTTCACTCGGAAACCCTGTCGTCTCATACAGCATACACCGATCAACGTGTAATTTAGCAGCCTTGAGCTTGGGGTCAAGGTCTTTGTCCAAGATTCGCAGAAACTCTCGCTTAGCTCTCCTAAACGCTTCTTTTGATTTAGCAGTGAATTTTTTCTTGGCTAGATCAATTGCCTTACGCAACTGCGTCATTGACATATCCTGAACTACATCCTCAAGCCGCTGGGCTTGATCGGAATTAACTGTGAACTGTTTAAGCTTTAACGTTAGCAGTCGTCGAACATCCTTGGAAGAGAGATCATGAACCTTTTGGGTCGCAACCTTCTCAGCCTCTTCCTGGGGTAATCCCTTAAATTCTGCGATTTCCAACTGATCTTGAGTGTCAGGATCTAAAATTTTAGATAGCTGATCCAGAGACAGTTCCATCAGCATTCTTGGTAGAAACTGTTCCTCGGTGTAGGAGAGCTTTTGGAGACTATTCTCTGAGCATTGGGCCAAGTCCTCAAGCACTGAAGTAATATCTGCGTCTAACAGCTTTTCTGTGGAAGATTTCAGGTAATATTCCCGTCCCCGAGAATAATGTTCCATAATCTGTTGCTTGATGTCGGGAATCGGTCGGGCCAACTCTCCCTCTCGAATCCCCACCAATTCGTAAATCGTGACGGGTTTACTCTTGCCCTTAACCGTGATCCGGTCTAACTCCTGCACAATCAAACGATCAGCATAGCGTTGATACGTATCTTCGCTAATAATTAAATCTGTCCCATACTGCTTGCTAGCCCCTTCTAAACGCGAGGCCAAATTAACCCCATCTCCAATCGAGGTCAGTTCCATTCGCTTACTTGAGCCAATGTTGCCGCTGACTACTTCATCGGAGTGGAGTCCCATGCCAATTTTGATCGGAATTAATCCCTTGGCAACACGGAGGGCATTAAAGCCCTCTAGACGGTGACGCATCTCAATCGCCGCCTGCATAGCCATCCAGGGGTGATTCTCCAATGGCGCAGGGGAACCAAACACTGCCATCAAAGCATCCCCAATGTACTTGTCTAAGGTTCCTTTATACTTCAGCACCGTGTCCACCATCTCTTCAAAGTATTCGTTCAGCATGGCGACGACTTCTTCCGCCTGCAGCTTTTCAGTCAAAGTCGTATAACTACGAATATCGCTGAACAGGACGGTAACATTCTTCCGCTTGCCGCCCAGGCCAATATCCCCGCTAGCCAATAACTGCTCCGCCACTTCCGGCGTCATGTAACGGTAAATCAGGTTCTTGACTTCCTTCTCCCCGCTGATGTCCTCCATTACTACTAACACGCCACTAACCTTGTCTGGGTCATCCACATCTGCCATGGAATTGATGGAAAGGTTAATACTAGAAGGTTCCTCAGAGGCTCCGGATAACAAAACCTGATCCGGATAATACTGCTGTCGATCCTTCGGGTCAGTGGGGTTCAGGGCCGCTTCAAACCATCCTGCGAAATTGCTATCCTTCAGATGGATCAAGTCGGGAACCCGGCATTCTTCCGTTAAACTGCTGGGATCCAAGCCTAAGAGTTCGATGGCGCATTCATTGGTAGCAATAATATGGCCATTTTTATCGGTTGAGATTACTCCGTTGGTCAAACTGCGGAGAATATCCTTTTGGCGTTGTTCCTGTTCCTTGACCTGCTGAAAGAGTTTGGCATTTTGCAGCGCAACCCCCGCTTGAATATTGAAGGCTTTCATGAACTCTTGATCGTTTCGGTTGAAACTCGCCCTCCAACACTCAGGAGCATTGGGCCAATCTTCGGGATTGTATGCAGGATGGTCGCCCTGTTTCTTTTTGTTAATGAGTTGGGTAACGCCAATTAGCTCATCGTTGGAGTTAAATACGGGCATACACAGCAAACTACAGGTACGATATCCGGTTTTTCGATCCGTTTCCTTCGCCTTTGTGGAGCGTTCATCATCGTAGACATCGAAGGGAATTTGCAGGGGGTTACCACTTTGAGCCACAATCCCTGCGAAGCCCGCAGTTGAAGGAATCCGAATTTCAGTCGGTTCCCCATTGATGGGAATTTTTGTCCAGAGTTCTCCCTTTTCTTCATCCAGCAGCCAGAGGGTACTGCGATCCGCACTCATCAGTTCCTTGGCCTGATCCATCACGTTCTTCAGGGTCTCTTCCAAATCCAGACTACACTTGCTGAGGGAGCCTACCGCATTCATCAGGGCCGAAGCTGCTCGTTGCCGTTGTGTGGCCGAGTAGAACGATTTGGAAGATTCCAGAATTAAACGAATCGATGGGGCAAATTCCTCGAAGAGCTGAACATCCTGCTCCACAAAGCCCACCCGGTCAACTTTTTCCTCCAGAGGTGCCGCAGACTCGTAACCCAGCTTCAGTTTATTCAGGAGCTGGACAACTGCAACCAAATTTTCCTCATCATCCAGAAGGGGCATTGCCAACATGGAGTAGGTGCGATAGCCCGTCTTTTGGTCAAAGCGCTTGGCGGCCTCTGAGCGGGGGTCATCGTAAAAATCGTAGGGGATATTGACCATTTGCTTGCGGGTGGCAACTTCCCCCGAAATTCCTGCGTCCTTCGGGATTCTCAGCTCTAGCGGTTGACCATCTGCGCTCTTAGCTACAATTGACCAAAGTTCGTCCTTTTCATCGTCGAGGAGCCAAATTGTGCTGCGGTCTGCATTCAGGAGTTCCCCTGTTTTGAGGGTGATGGAGCATAACATCTCATTCAGGATCACCTCAAACCCCTGGGCATCCAGGAGATTCTCCAACATGGACAGGGTTTGATTGACGGTTTGTAACTTTTCCTCTACATCCTTTACCACTTCGACAAAGCGACTGCGAGTTAGTGGGGCCAAGAATGCTGAAAAATTACTATTATTCCCAGCAGAAACAATTGCACTGCCACTATGGGTCGGGAAAGCGGAATCCCCTGCATTGTGATCCACAACGGTCACCGGGGTTAGTTCACCCTTAACGGGATTGGTAGAAGACGCAGACATAACTTTTGGGCCAAAAAACTTGGGTAGTTAGCTGGTTAGTAACAGTTCAAAGCCATCATTCAGCTTAATTGAAAGTTGGTACTCCTGTCGGAACATAACTATCCTTCAGTTTACGCTTTCTCCGAGGAAACGTCCTCCCATTCTAGACCTCTAAATCATCGAATGCTGACGCTGAGGACATCGCAGGTGTAGGAATCGAATCCAGGAATGGGCTATTCGTTGCTCAAGGACGGTAAAGCCTCTGTTGCTGGCGGAGCGGTACAGGATATACATTCGTCTAGGATGGGCCATACTGTCCTAGATTCTCTCGATAGCTGGTTTGGGTCAGGTTCTAGAGCAGTTCTCCAGAGTAGAATGATCCAATTGACATCAGCAAAGACTCGAAAAAGGAATCACCTCGCCTATAATTAAAATTACCTTCTATGAAATACCTGACGGTGTTAAGGTTTTAAGCATTCTATCGTTTTTTGCAGATGCACAGAATGTCTCCTGCAGTGATACGAATAGTGCATATCCTGATCTGATTCTTAGTTATAGCGAACTCTCATGCAGACTGAAGCTTTCAGCGAGCTTTTTCCCCTATTCAAAGGGTCAAGTCCAGAAACGTTGGAATGGTTATTATCCGTTGTAGACAAACATGATTATCCTGCCAGTCGAGCAGTGATTATGGAGGATGCTTGGGGGAATGCGGTTTACTTCATCGTTTCAGGTTGGGTCAAGGTGCGGCGACTGTCCGGTGAAACTGCGGCGACTCTGGCAATTTTGGGTCGAGGTGACTTCTTTGGCGAGATGGCGATTCTAGACGAGTCTCCTCGCTCAAATGATGTGATTGCCCTCTCTCCTGTGCGCCTGATTAGTGTTTCTGCCCAGCGATTCATTCAAACCCTGTTCAAAGATCCGCAACTGCACCACCGAATGCTGCAACTAATGGTGCGGCGGCTACGGCAAACCAATCAACGCTCCCAACTCCGTCATCGCCCTCCAGCCGTGAAATTAGCCCATACATTAGTCGAGCTGGCGGAGAACTACGGTCAGTCTACAGAAAAGGGAGCTGATATCTTTAATATTCAACCCCAGGACTTGGCTGATGTGACGGATATTAGCGCAGAAGATGTCAGCAAAATTCTCGAAAAGCTAATCAGCAAGGGTTGGTTAGGTATTGACAAAGATCAGGATGTAATGCATCTTAACAATCTCAAGCACCTGAACCATTTGGCCAGTCAATAATTTCTTGTGGGACACGATACTTTACTTCATTATCAGGTCAGTATGTCTCAGCCGGAGACACACCTCTTTGAGGTGTACCTGAGAATTAATCAAAAACAATTATCTGAAACGATTCCCCCCTCACGGCTGTTGAACTTGAAGATGCCAGTGTGGACACCGGGTTCCTATTTGGTGCGGGAATATGCTCGTCATCTCCAGGATTTCCAGGTAACAGATCAACAGGGCAGAAATCTTCCTTGGGGGAAACTGGGCAAGAATCACTGGCAAATTCAGCTAGACTCTGAAGCATCCGAGATGAATGCCTTGAGGACTGACATGTTGCAATCCATTCATGTCAGCTATCGGATTTTTGCCAATGATTTAACGGTTCGTACGAATCATCTGGATACAACCCACGGTTATTTCAATGGCGCAGCTCTATTTTTCTTCATTCCGGGCTGTGAGCATTGTCCACTTCAGATTGAGATCGTTGCTCCTGACTCGTGGAAAGTGGCCACAACTTTACCCCAAGTGCCAGACCAGCCTCATACTTTCCTGGCCCAAGACTTTGATACGCTCGTAGATAGTCCGGTGGAGATTGGCGTTCATCAATGTTACGAGTTTGAAGTCGAGGGAAAGCCCCATCAATGGGTGGTTTGGGGAAAAGGAAACCTGAATCCTGAACGGGTGATTACTGACACGGAGAAACTGATTGCCCAGGAAGCCAGAATATTTGGTGGGTTACCCTACGATCGCTACCTATTCTTGCTGCATTTGTCGGATCGGGGGTTTGGCGGACTGGAACATAAGGATTCCTGCTCCCTCAACTATCCTCGATTTGGGATTCGAGCCAAGGAAAAATACAACCGATTTCTTCAGTTAGAGGCCCATGAATTTTTCCATCTCTGGAATGTCAAGCGGATCCGGCCCCAGGCACTGGAAAAATTTGATTACCAACAGGAAAATTACACTCCCTCTCTGTGGTTTTGTGAGGGAGCGACCAGTTTCTACGATGGGGTAATTCCCTTTCGGGCGGGATTGTTTGACCTGGCTACATTTCTAAAGAACCTCTCGGCCAATATTACCCGGCTCCAATCGATACCGGGCCGTAGAGTGCAGCCTCTAAGTGAATCAAGTTGGGATGCCTGGATTAAGCTATATCGCCGCGAGGCCCACAGCGATAACAATCAGGTGTCCTACTATCTCAAGGGGGAAGTGGTGGCCTGGTTGCTAGATCTACAGATTCGGGCACGTCATGATAATCAGCGATCGCTGGATGACGTAATGCGGCGGATGTGGCAGCAATTTGGTAAATCAGAGATCGGTTACACGCCCGCTCAACTGCAACAGGTGATTGAATCGGTGGCAGGAATCAGCTTGGAGGGATTCTTCCAGCGCTACATTCATGGCACTGAGGAACTGCCCTACAATCAACATCTAGAACCCTTTGGCTTGCAAGTTAAGTCGGAAATGGATGAAGCCCCCTATTTGGGTTGCAGAGTCGTTTCAGAGGGTGGGAAGGAAAAAATTCGATTCGTGGCGGCAGATAGTCCAGCAGGGCAAGCCGGAATTGATCCCGATGATGAACTATTGGCACTAAATGGCTATCGTGTAACCGCAGAACGTTTACTGGAGCGATTAAAAGATTTTTGTCCAGGGGATACGGTTGAGTTGACGGTATTTCATCAGGATCAACTCCAAACCTACTCGATTACTCTGGCTCAGCCCCAACCCAAAAGTTATAAATTGGTTTCTGTGGAAGCGCCTACTCCGGAACAGAAACGAAACTTTACAGGATGGCTAGGGTGTGCCTACCGCTCAGTATGAGAAGATAACGGATATCCCCTCTAGGTTCTAGGAGTATCTTTAACTGATGCAAACTCCCCCGCCACCCTCCATTACTCCGCGTCAGATGAATCTGCTGCGTGTGGTTTCTTCCATGGCCTGGTCTGATGGCCATCTAGCAGAGGAAGAAATTGAAGTAATGCTGAACGAATTTACCCGCTTATTTGTCACAGGAACTCAGCAGGAACAATTACGCCAGGAATTGCGAGAATACATGGTGCAAAATGTTCCGATGGAGGAATCCATTCCCAAGTTGGAAACCCCGGAAGAACGGGAATTAGTTCTCAAATTGGGCTACGAGGTGATCAAGTCCAGCTCCCGCACTCCAGGGGAACCTGCGATAAATCAGGAGGAAGCGGTGGCCTATCAAAAACTGGTTCAGCTTTTGAATCTACCACCGGACGTAGTTCAGCGGGTGGAGGCTGAATTTGGTGGTACTCCGTCTCAATCGGGTTCAGGATTGGTCGAAACCATGACCCAGAAGTTAGGAGACTTTTTCAAGACAGGTGATTGAATAGATTCCCTATGCTTGATTTTCCTGACGACATCACCTGGCAAGCACGTCAGGGTAAGGTCGCGGCCATTCTACAAATTCTGCGGCAGGAGTTCACCGAAATGGGCCTGCAAGTTCGGGCTGTTTTGCAGAATGGCGTCCTGCACTTGCTCTGTGAAATAGATGCAAAAGAGCCTCCTGAACGAGAAGTTCTTTTACCCCGTATCCAATCAATCTTTACTTCCCTAACACCGGATTTGATCCGACAGATCCGGATCTATGGACGGGCAGCACAGGATCAGCCACTGGTTTGGTTCGGTGAGAATGGTTTTCTAGAGGGCAGGTCTTCCGAGCAGAATTCTGATAACAATTCTGATAATAATTCCGAGAACCATTTACCGAGCTGCTGGCAAGATAATATTTTCCTGGAGCAACCCCATCAATCGCACCAACTCTCCAGCCACTCTCGGCAATCAACTCAGGAATTAGCGCTAACGCCGGAACTACGTCAGCATCATCAGTTTCAACGGGGATTGGTTTTGGGTGTTGCCCTAAGTTCAATTTTGGGACTGATTAGCTTTGCTGGATATCAAGCTTTAAGTCCTCCACAACCGAAATCACTAAACTCTCAGTTCTCTCAAACTTCTTCAGTTTCTGAACCCAACTCTGGAAATCCTGTCCGCTCAAATTCCTCATCAACTCAAAGGCTTGATTCAAACCCCAGATCAACTCCAAATTCAGATTCCAATAACTTGAATTCTGAAAATTCCAGCCCAGACTCTCCCCCCAATCCTGAAAAAGATCGGATTCTCCAGCTGGATGAGGCAAACTTTGCTGAAGCGGTACGGCTGGCTCAGGAGGCGGTAGAGGATGGTAAATTTGCCCAGTGGCCCGAAGAATGGGAGTCAATCGCAGATAAGTGGCAACGGGCCGCAGATTTGATGTCAGAGGTTTCAGATGCCTATCCCCGTTCTGCAACGGCCCAGAATCGAGCTGCCCTCTACCGCCGCAACGCTGAGGTTGCCCAGCAGGAAGCCCTGCGGTATTAGGAAGTTCTGAAGCTATGCTGTAGCAAGAGTTGTGAAATCTTCCAAGGTGAGCAGGTCAGATTCAACTCCTTCAAGGGTTGCCAAAATATCTTCGCCGAACCTCACGAGTGTTCCCTCTGGAGACTGCTCCAAGGTCAACTGATCAAAGGTCACACCATCTAGAACGATCAAATCCTCCCCTTGGGTGAAATCTGTAATTACATCCGAGCCTCGCTCTGGACTCAGAACAAATTGATCTTGACCGTTTCCTCCAACTAAGGTGTCATTCCCGTCATCCCCATGAAGTTCATCATTCCCCTCGCCCCCCATTAGCGTGTCGTCGTCCTGACCTCCATGCAGTAAATCGTTGCCCAAATCGCCGCAGAGGTAATCCTCTCCCCCGTTACCAAAGATCTGGTCATCACCGGCCCCGCCGCAGAGAATATCTTGCGATCCGCCACTCCCAACGGATTCATCTGTTCCCAAATCCCCAATCAGCGTATCCTCACCCTCATTTCCACAGAGGGTGTCATTGCCAGCGCCGCCCTGTAATGCGTCATTTCCCAGCTCCCCAAACATCAAATCATCCGCTTCACCCCCAAACATTTGATCCTGACCTTCCCCACCGAGCAAGGTATCATTCCCGTGGTTTCCGGAGAGCGTATCATTGCCGAAGCCACCTGCCAGCAAGTCTTGACCCCCTACGGTGATTGCTTCCAATTCTGCTGAGTCTCCCAGTAGAATATCGTCACCCAGATCGCCAAGCAAAGTATCGTTACCTCGATTACCTGCAACAATGTCTTCGCCCCGACCACCATAGGCAAAGTCATCTTCTCGGCCACCAAAGACTGTGTCTGCCCCAGGGCCGCCATGAAGTAGGTCATTATCACGATTGCCGAATAGAATATCTGCTTCTTGGGCTGTATTTCCCACTTCAAATCCTGGATCGCCGATTAATGTATCCTGACCCAGATTGCCGAATAGGGTATCTCGACCCAGATCACCATCGACCCGATCATCGTCCTTACCGCCGTAGAGACTATCATCCCCAGGGCCACCCTCCAATTGGTCATCTCCCTGATTGCCCTGCAAGAAATCATTTCCCAAACCTCCTTTCAAGGAATCCTGCCCGTCGGTCTCTGGATTGGTCAGATCATTAGTGCCACCAAAAAGAGTGTCATCTCCGGCAGACCCGATCAATTTGTCGCTGTCAAACCAGCCAAAGATTACATCATTGCCCAATCCACCATCGGCAAAGTCTTCTCCCCGTCCCCCATCAAGTAAATCAGTGTCTTCATTACCAAATAGATTGTCATTGCCCCTCCCGGCGACGACTAGATCATTCCCTGCCAAGCCTGAAATTTCCTCATTCAGCTCTGATCCAACGAGAATGTCATTTCCTGCTGTCCCCGCTATGGTGCTATCAATAGTCTCATTCGGTTGCAGAACTTCTACAAAGGGAACGTCCGGCAGATTAATTCCTGAAATCTCAGGAGGTGTAGCACAAATCTCGCAAAGATCTGGTAAATCTGCTTCTCGATCAATCATCTCGGGTGGCGTTGGAGGGACGACAATTGGCGGCGTCGGATCTTCTTCGGTTTCGTCATCAATCGCAGTATGCGGAATAATGAAAATTGCTGGTGTTGAATCTTCCTCACCTTCGTCATCGATGGCAGCATACCGAAAATCGGCAAATCCTGAAAAGTTGCGTTCAGAAGTAAAGGTCAAATCTCCAGCCTGATCCACTGGAATCAGCGTCGTCGTGCTGGTAATGGCTTCATCTTCCAGGAACAGTTGACCATTCTCCGGCAGATCCGTAATTCTGAAACTAACAACCTCTCCATCTGGATCAGTCGCACTCAGCGGGATCAAAGACGCCTGAATTGAATTCTCTGGGATGGCAGGGTTCCGCAAATTATCCGTGACGGGGGGTTGGTTAAAGGTATCGGCAATATTCGGTTCAATCGGAATTGTGTAGGTGGCTGGAACGGGCCCAGTTGCACCCAAATTATCCGTGGCGGTAAATTCAAAGGTTGCGGCCAAACCGGAAAAGTCAGGATTTGGCGTGAATTCTAGTTCTGCTGCTGCCTCAAGGGAAAGATTGCTAGCCTGATCCAGATCGTTAATTGTAGTCCCATCCCCCAAAAAGAGCTGTCCCATTGCTGGAGTAGGCAGTTGAGTGAGACTGAAACTCTCTACTGTTCCATCTATGTCAGTGGCTACGAGCGGATCCAATCTAATATTGGCTTCATCTAAGTTGATAAATCGGAAAATAACGGCTTGGGCAGTCGGTGGCAGGTTGTCGGTGTCAATGATGGGTAAAGTTAATGTCGCTGAATCCGGATCAACCGCGCCCTCATTATCAACTGCGACGTACTCTAGAAAAGTATTCCCCGTGAAGTCGGCATCAGGATTAAAGGTTAAATCCTCGACTTCCTCTAGGGTGAGCTGTTCCGGGAGTTGATCCAGTGTGGAAATCTCCACCCCATCGAGGACGAGTCGTCCGGCTACGCTTTCTGGAAGCTGAGTAATCTGAAATCCGACCACTTCCCCGTCCACATCAAACCCTTCCAAATTTGGAATTTCTGCCTGAATCGAGTCATTGGGAATCTGAGCGGCCACCAGATCACTGGTCGTTGGAGGTTGATTGCGCGGATTGACGGAGACAACGATCAGCGCAGCATTTGTACTCTCGGCTCCATCGTTATCGATTGCAATATAGGACGAGCTGGCGGTTCCAACAAAATCGGGATTCGGCGTGAAGGCGAGCTGACTGGCTGCTTCAGGGGTAAGGTTTGTGACCTGAGCCAGGTCAGTCACCAGTTCTCCATCCAGGAAAAACTCGCCATTGGAAGAAATCCGAGTAATTGAAAAGAAGTCAATCTGCCCGTCCGGATCCTCCCCAACCAATGGTGGAATTTCGACTTCAGTGGCGTCATTGCGAATGGGATCAAGAACAACATTTTCCACAATGGGGGATAGGTTATTTGAACCATCACTGACAGGAATCGCAATCACCGCCCGATTTAGGGATCTTGCCCCTTCATTATCTGTAACGGTATATCTGAGAGTCGTAGTTCCTAAAAAATCCGAAGCGGGAGTAAAACTCAGCTCAGTGGCCTGGTCAATGTCGACATTCTGGACTTGGTTTACGTTATTGACGGGTTGCCCTTCGAAAAAAAGCTGACCGTCTGGAGAAAGTGCGGTCAGACTGAAATTGACGACCGTACCATCTAAATCGATGCCACTCGGTGCTGGCTCAATGGGGACTTGAATCGCCCCCAAATCAACTGTTTCCAGCAGAATAGGTTCAGCAATTGGAGGCAAATTGTCAATGATAGGAATGATATAGCTGGCAGGTCTCGGATCTTCCGCCCCGTCATTATCAATCGCCGCATACTGGAAAGAGATATTCTCAGATAATTGGTTTGTATCCGGCGTGAAGGTCAGTTCATCTGCTTGGTCAGCAGCAACCACTTGATCGGGAGCAACAGGCTCTTGATCCAGAAATAGAGTGCCCCGTCCTGGAAGCTGGGTAATCCGAAATCCCTCCACTTCACCATCTATATCAGTTCCCTGCAGGGGATTTAATGGTGCAAGGGTAGCCGTTACTCGGATCGGATCGGTAATAACACTTTGGGTTTCAGGGGGAATATTGCCCTCTGTGATTGGAATGCTGAAGGTAGCTGGTGTCGGGTCTTCTACTGCTTCGTCGTCAATTGCTACGTACTCAAAGGTTGTCACGCCAGTGGAATCTCGGCCAGGGGTAAATTCTAGTGATCCAGCTTGATTGACTGGAATAATATCCGTGGTTTGAGTAATAGCGTTTCCCCCTAAAAACAACGTTCCCTCAATCGGTAAATTAGTAATCCGAAATCCCTCGACGACCCCATCTGGATCGGTTCCACTCAAGGGTAATAGGGAGACTCGCGTTACATCATTACGAATGGCAGGGTTGTTGACGTCGTCCGTCTCAGGGGGCAAGTTTTCCGGAATCTCAAGGATTTCTACAGTTGTGGTCGCAACATTACTATCAAACCCCAGGAACAATTCATCTCTGACAACCGAGGTGATGACGCGAGGCGTCGGGTCGAGTGTCTCAGACAGATTGTTGTAGAGAATGCCATCGATAATCGCTTCGTAGTTTTCGATTGGGGACAATCCTTCGATTTCTACCTGATCAGTCCCGGTACCTGTCACGACTAGACCTAGGCTATTGATCAAGCTTTGAGCATCGTTGGTAAAACTCAAACCTTCCTCAGAGCCGTTTAAGGGGTTGGTTAGAACAATTGTTGCTCCAGCCATTTGATCGTCGTCTCCATCGGTAATGTTGGTTTGATTAGCAATGACAACCGCTGCTTCTCCCTCGGTAAAAACCGTGTCAAAATTGACCCCCTGCTCCTCGCTGTTCAGATCTAGAACAGGCGGCTCGGCAATCGTGTCAACTTGAAGGTTACTAATTTCGTGAATATTGTTGAAGAGGCCGGTTGAGGCGGCAAAACCAAATTTGATACTTTCAGGAAGAACACCATCATTTTCAGCGAGAACATCAAAATTCTCGATCACGACTTCATTGTCTTCAATATCTTGATCCAGGTCTGTATCAATGAAGATTGTCAGCACACCGGCCTGACTGATTTCAATTCTGACGCTGCGGCGTGCATCTTCTCGATTTGTTGTCCCAGGCACACCTAGATCGAAATCTAGCGTCCCTGTCGTCGTCAGAAAAGAATAGTTTCCAGCCTCACTGCCTCGCAGAGTGATTGCATTGGGAGTACGCTCTAGCCCGCCTTCTCGACCTTCAATTGGATTAGCAAAGTTACCGAATTCGTCAAATCCAATTCCCAAATACCCTCCTGTTAGACCAGGAATGCCTCTATCTGTTCTAGGGGCATATCCCAGGGAGCCACCAAAGCCACCACTAGTCTGAGGGGAAGCTTCACCATCAATCAGGAAAAAGCTAAACCCGTCCGCCGCCCGATCTGTGGTCGTATTGTAAGCATGAAAATCAAACTCAACGACCAAACCCGCGTCTGACCGCAGCGGGAAGTCGTAGATGACAAAACCCGTTTCATCATTGACGTTGGATGTTAATCGCAATGCTCCTGTACCAGGAGCATCGACTGAAAAACTAGAAGGAACCCCTGGAATTCCATTTGGTTGCAGCTCTCGCTCTTCCCGTGCAGTCAGAAAAGGACTTTCCAAATCATCAGAGTTACCCACACTCTGACGTGTCCCAAAAATCCAACGCAGTTCGTCGGTAAGAGGCTGAATTGTGAGCTCCTCATCTGAAAAATCTTCTTCAATCAGCCGCACCAAGACGTGGGGATATGCACTCAGAATTTCAGGCGAGAAAACAGGTGAAGTTTCGACTGCACCGATATAAGTATCAAGGGTTCCATGACCTAGTAGAGCAGGATTACCCAGTAGCTTGCGCGAAGCCGCAACGTTGGTTTGGGTCAACTGCGCCAATCGTTGAACAAACTGGATTCCCTTGCCGAGCGCAACCTGGCAGGCATATAAAAATAAATCTGCATCTATTGTCAGCGCCGTCTGCCATCGCCGTAAATGTGGCGCATAGCTTTTCAGGTTATTAAGGCAGAGCTGTGTATTCCCTAAAGTTAAGCAGCCAGCATTACCGTGGGTCAGAATATGAAGGGATTGAACCGTGTCAAACTGTGAAATTGTCTGAGTAATTTGTTCGATGCCGTCAGACTGTGAATCTAAGTGAATGACCTCGGCTCCAGGTTGAATCGCTCCTAGAAGGAAGTGGATATCCTTGACTGAATTATCAATGATAACAACGGTTGATTTGGAACTGGATATGGTAGAACTGGACATAGTAAATTACACCTCATTGAATCATTTAGGGGCAAAAAATCAAAAAGATTGTGGCTCATTACTGTTGAAATAATCAGAAGCTAAGACAGTCTGCTACGCGGTTTCAAAATCTCACAAACTGCTTTTCTAAGGTAAAAACTAGTATGGTTAGTTTCTACATGATTCAGTTTCGCACATCGAGCGAAACATTTTCTGTCAGGCTACTCCATGTAGTGAAAGGAATTATGGATTCTGCCTGCCTCACAACCGGAAATTCATGTCCAAAATACGACATTACCGATGCACCTCAAAATCGACCCAACGATTTTACATACTTTTGCGGGATAAGACATCTGACGTACGGCATACATGGGCGGTGAGGTAACAATTCAGGGGGTTGAGCAAAGCAGGCAGAAACAAGGTGGGAAACTCTGCTAACGTGAAGTCATGAACGAAGAGTGGCTGGAAATTAGTGAAGTAAAGATTCCCAGGGAAGATTGGGAAGCGACTCCTGCGAG
>JBHJGO010000001.1:0-13171 GCA_050331715.1 Microcoleaceae cyanobacterium | reverse complement strand
CAGTAGATACCGAACATAGAGATTGATATCGCAGTTGGCGGTTGAGGGTTTACTGAGGATTCGCAAGCTTTTTTGAGAAATTACAAAGGACTTATACCTTCAACCCACATTATGGCTCTCTTGTCAATGCGTAAGTCCTGGCCCTCTATCCCACCCAGCAAGCATCAGAGATTAAGTTCTTCGCCCCGCCCAGTCAGGGATTACACCTGACTCAGGTCACCGAGATTGATCCGTTTGAAATCGCATTACCAGGGGATGAAACGTGCCGATCCGTTTTCGTTCGGAGCTGGATGATTGACTCGGCCTATCGACAACAAGCTGAGGTTCTATTTCTCCAAGATGCTCAACAAACCCTGAAAAAGATGCGCCAGGATTTTCCCAACCTCTGGGATATGTATAGTCTGGTAATTCATCCTAGCTACACAGAACTGGCACTGGCCCTTGGATTTCAGAAAACCAGCTCTGATCCCAAACTGTCAGTATATTGGGTTTATCAGGCAGTAGATCGGTTCGTGGAATTGGATGTAGAAGCAGCAATGACTCGAATTTTGAGAATTCACAGGTAGTTTAAAGCAATTAAGTTGGAACCAACTCTCCTGGACGCAGCTTTGACCACTTGCCCATTTCTTCCTTAAAACTGTCACAACCAACGACGTCCCATTCCATCTCAATCGTTTCAGCCTCGGTACGAATATTAACGTTAATTGAAGGCTCGTTAGGCTCAAAGGTAGGTGACTCTGTCAAATGAGGCTCTTGGTGCTGCGTTTCAACTGCATGGTAAGTGATGCAGCGATCAACATAATGGCAATTTACACAAATGCACATATTTTTTTCCTCAATGCCCTTTCTGTTAATGTAGCGTAAGGCTTTGAATTCTGTGAGCATGACACGACCGTCCCAATTAAAGCTTGATTTGGAAAATTGGCCCTTTGCCCTGGAGCGATTACCTCGGTCAAGTTATCTCGTTGGGGGAGCGGTGCGAGATGGTTTTCTAGGTCGTCAGGCCGAATATCTAGATCTGGATTTTGTCCTATCCGAACAGGCGGTAAAAACAGCCCGCGAAATTGCCAGTCAATATCGGGCTGGATTTGTGTTATTGGATGCGGAGCGACAAATTGCCAGGGTTGTCTTCTCCGGTGCAACCGTCGATTTTGCCCAGATGGAAGGAGAAACGATTACAGAAGATCTCAAACGGCGAGACTATACGATTAATGCGATCGCCTACAATCCCTTCACCCAGGAAGTTGTTGATCCATTTCAGGGTCAAGCGGATTTGAACCAACAGCTGATTCGCAAAATTTCTGTCAAAAACCTGGAGGATGATCCGTTACGCTTACTGCGGGCCTATCGTCAGGCGGCCCAACTAGAGTTCCAACTTGAGTCTGAAACCCATCAATGTTTACAGCAGCTTGCGTCCCAATTGTCCCAGGTAGCGTCAGAGCGGATTTGCACAGAATTGAACTATCTTCTAGCCCTACCTGCGGGAGTGCAGTGGATTCAGCAGGCTTGGACGGATGGATTACTCTCAATCTTCTTTCCTGGGGCTGAACCGCATTTTTCTACACTTTCTCAGATCGATTCGGTGGCAGCAGGATTAATTCAAGCCAGACCCTCATTAACAGCAGAACTTCACAGTCCGCTGCGAGACAGTCTGAAAACCTCCCGTTTGGCAATTGCAAAGCTGGCGATGCTCCTGAGTTCAGATTTAGAGAGTGCCAAGCAAGAGTTAAGCGATCTGAAATACAGCAAGGTAGAAATCCAGAGCGCCCTATCTCTGCTCAAGGGGTGGCAATCCATTCAGCAAACTGCTCCAGCCGAGATGAGTCTGAGTCAGCAATATCTTCTGTTTAAACATACCCAGGATCTATTTCCTGCTCTAGCAGTCGTTGCTATATCAGGGGGAATATCAATTCAGCAGCTCACTCCTCTAGTTGATCGATACTTGAAACCAGATGATCCTGTCGCCCATCCCACTCCGTTACTCACGGGCAAAACATTGATGCAAGCGCTGAATCTCTCTCCCAGCCCCCAAATCGGTGAACTGCTGGAAGCGATCCAGTTGGCTCAGGTTGAGGGGGAGGTCTCCACCGTTGAGGCAGCGGTGAAACTTGCACAGACTTTAGTCAAAGGAACGAATTGAACGTTGGGTGTAGTGTTTAATGTTTAATGTTTAATGTTTAATGTTTAATGTTTAATGTTTAATGTTTAATGTTTAATGTTTAATGTTTAATGTTTCCAGATAAAATCAGCAATTTCTGGCTCCTCAGTTGGGGATTCGTCGGGAGATTGAAACAGAACGGAAGCCTGGGTTAGGTTCTGTTCAGATAATCGCCGTTCGACTCGGCTTGGAATCCCATAGTCATAGACCACATGACCCTGACCAACGATGACAACAACTTGATAACCTGGATTATCTTTCAGGAAATTAACAATGGAATCCGCCATTGTTTCGTCCCAGAGCACTTGGGCCGCAAAAAAGTTCTCGAATCGGGGATCTGCCTCAGCATTATTCGACTTGTCTGCCTGGGAATGGCCTGTAGACTGGCCCGAACCATGGTGAGCGTGGAGCTGAAAAACGTCTAATACCATCTGGCGATAGTCTGCATTATCCGTTTTGACTTCATCCACCGGAGGAATATACCGCTGATCCGAATCGGTGAGACTCTTCAGGCCGGATCGGGCAACTTTTCGAGTGACTTCTGTTGGGGTATTGGCAGCAATTAGGGGCAAATTATTCTCCTGGGCAAATCGAACGATATCGGCGTAGTATTCCCAGGGAAATCCCCAACGTTGTTCATACTGGCTCTGCTCAATTAACTCTTGCTCGGTAATTTCTCCCGCTAGATATCGATCAAGAATAGGTTGAAAGGGTCTCTGAAACATTTCCATAGCAACAACCAGTTTCGGATTTGACTGGTGTAGCGCTTGAATAATTTGAAACTGGGCCTGGTGATCATCCAGCCGATTATGGGTTTCACCGAGATAAACCACATTTGCCTGCTTCAATGCATCCACAATCACCTGTTGGTCTGGAGAGAATTCTGCTTTACTTTGGGAAATTTCGACAGTTGTCTGATTAGAAGTAACAAAAGATACAGAATTAATTGGCTTTAAAAAGATACCAATCAGAACTGCTCCAATCGACAAAAGACCAATCTTCATGAGTAAGATGGATTGCATGGTGCGGAAGATTCAGAGTTACTTTGTGAATCCTATCAAATTTTTTACATGGCCACCTCACTCATTAGGACAGGTCACTGCCACGAACAGATCGTTAACTATTTTGTCTGGCGTATCTCTAGCAAATCTATAGCCTCTGATGAGGTCAGTTTCTCAATTGGCTCAAACCTCCCCGGAAATTCACTCTTCCGTTTTGGCTGTTGAACGATTTCAGATAATCAAATATCAACTCTGTTAAACAGAGTGCAAGAGTGCTTCAGGGTCATTCAAATCAGTACGGCTAGCCATTGAGAATATTTCCCATCAGATTACTCAAGGAACAAATGGTCTCTCTGAACTTTCTATTGAATGCCAGGGTGACAAAATTGATAGCGGGAAGACATCGTCATGAGAACTCTCTTGTTTAGCGTATAAAAAAGTTAATCAGCCTTGAGAAAGAGCTTCCCTGACCTTTGTCTGATTCGCATAACTTTTCACCGAGGAAACCACGATGATGGCCCTGGACAAAAATAGCAAGAATAAGTGTCATTTCAAGACTGGTGATCGGGTTTCTTTACCCGGCTACCAAAGAGACCCTTTCCCTAATGCAATAAGCCTAGAGCATCCCTCAAATGGTCAGAAGATTGATCAATACGACTTCCTAGACGACGAGAAGATACAGCAGCAAAGTTTTGACTGGTGGTTGCAATGTCGGTATCTTCAGCGCCGATAGAATATCTGCTAGCGGAGCAATCTTTTCCAGAAAAATTCTAGATTTAACAAGTTTTTCGCTATTCTACGGGTTCCTGGAAGAATTTTGTTGCACCATAGAGGAGAAGGAGAACTCAATCAGACTCGAAACGTAATGTTAGAACATGATGTTGTCATTGTAGGGGGCGGCTTAGCAGGAAGCCGCGCTGCGGTGGAAATTGCCCGCCAGGATCCTAGCCTTAGTATTGCAGTGATTGCCAAAACCCATCCGATTCGCTCCCACTCTGTTGCTGCCCAGGGGGGAATCGCGGCTAGCTTGAAAAATGTTGATCCAGAGGACAATTGGAAGGCCCACGCCTTCGATACGGTTAAAGGCTCAGACTACCTGGCCGATCAGGATGCGGTGGAAATCCTGACCCAGGAGGCTCCAGAAACCATTATTGATCTGGAACACATGGGGGTTCTGTTTTCCCGCTTAGACAATGGCCGCATTGCCCAACGCGCCTTTGGAGGACATTCCCATAATCGCACCTGTTACGCTGCGGACAAAACGGGCCATGCAATTCTCCATGAGCTGGTGAATAATCTGCGACGCTACGTGGTGCAGATCTACGACGAATGGTATGTCATGCGCTTGATTTTCGAGGAGGGCCAGGCTAAGGGATTGGTGATGTATCACATCCAGACCGGAGAAATTGTGGTGATGCGAGCCAAGGTGGTGATGCTGGCGACTGGTGGCTACGGTCGGGTGTTCAACACGACTTCTAACGACTACGCCTCAACGGGAGATGGTCTGGCCATGTGCGCTTCAGCCGGAATTCCCCTGCAAGACATGGAATTTGTTCAGTTCCATCCCACAGGACTGTATCCGATTGGGGTGTTAATTTCTGAAGCAGTGCGGGGAGAGGGAGCCTATTTGATCAACAGTGAGGGCGATCGCTTCATGGCCAACTACGCCCCCAACAAGATGGAATTGGCCCCACGGGATATTACCTCACGGGCGATTACCTTAGAAATTCGAGCGGGTCGAGGGATTCACCCTGATGGCAGTGCCGGTGGCCCCTTTGTCTACCTGGATCTGCGGCATATGGGTCGGGAGAAAATTATGAGTCGGGTTCCTTTCTGCTGGGAAGAAGCCCATCGCCTGGTTGGCATCGATGCCGTTGAGCAACCGATGCCGATTCGACCCACAGCCCATTATTCCATGGGTGGCATTCCGACTAATGTGGACGGACAGGTGATTGTAGGGCCAAGTTTACCTACAGATTATCGGTTTGATCCCGATAACCCGGCATCGCCTCAAGATGATTTAGCAGCGGGTCTGTTTGCAGCGGGAGAGTCAGCCTGTGTGTCAGTGCATGGCGCAAATCGCCTGGGCAGTAATTCTCTACTGGAATGCGTTGTCTATGGCCGCAGAACCGGGGCAGCCATTGCCCAGTATGTTCAGAGCCGGAAGTTGCCAGAAATTGATCAGCAGCGCTATCTCCAGGACGCCAGTCAGCAGATTCAAGCATTGCTAGCCCGAACAGAGGGGATTCGGATTCATCAGGTGCGGCAGGAGTTCCAGGATGTGATGAGCGAACACTGTGGGGTGTTCCGAACTGAAGCCATCATGCAGGAGGGTTTGGACAAGATTCAGCAACTCTTGCAACAGTACCAGTCGATCTGTCTGGATGATCGGGGCAAATTGTGGAATACGGAAATTATCGAAGCGCTGGAATTGAGAAGTTTAATGGTGGTGGGTCAAATGATCCTGACCTCAGCTTTTCAACGACGAGAAAGCCGAGGTGCCCACAGCCGAGAGGATTACACCCAACGGGACGATCCGAATTTCCTAAAACATACCCTGGCCTATTATTCTGCGGCGGGGGTTGATATTTCCTACCGTCCGGTGAAGATTACTCAATTTAGACCGCAGGAACGGAAATATTAAGTTTTCGGCTTCATTGCTATCGCTTTCAGATCTAGCTCGGTCATGCAAACTGCAACAAAAAGTTGACGAGACCGGGGAATAGAATAATCAGCAGTAAAACAATCAACTGCAGGATAATAAACGGGATCGCCCCGCGATAAATTTCACCTGTGCTGATTTCTGGTGGGGCGACGCCACGCAGATAGAACAGCGCAAATCAAAAGGGTGGTGTGAGAAATGAGGTTTGTAAATTTGCACCTAAAATCACACCGAACCAGACCAGATTCATCCCAAAACTTTCAGCAACCGGAGCCAGTAACGGAATAGCGATAAAAGCAATTTCAAAGAAGTCGATAAAGAAGCCCAGGATAAACAGCAACAGCATGGTTGCGATCAGAAATCCCACTTGACCCCCCGGTAGATTCGTCAGGGCTGAGCGAACCAGATCATCCCCTCCCAGACCCCGAAACACCAGGCTAAATGCCCGTGAGCCAATCAAAATGAACATCACCATAGTGGTGGTTTTCAGGGTGGCCTCACAAACCTGCCTCAAATTTTTCCAGCTTAGCTGACGATTAATCGCAGCCAGCAGAATCGCCCCTACACAGCCAATTGCTCCCGCTTCCGTGGGCGTTGCAATCCCGAAGAAAATGCTACCAAGAATGAGAAAGATCAAAACCAACGGCGGAATCAACACCCGCAGAACTCGCTGGCCCAATCCCGGTGCTTCTAGAATTTCCTGGGGCAGAGCTGGAGCAACATCGGGCCGAATTGCAGCAGTCACCAGAACATGAACCAGGAACGCTCCGGTCATTAATAAACCGGGAATAATCGAGCCAATAAATAAATCGCCGACCGAGACGCCGAGTTGATCCCCTAAAACGACCAGAACCACGCTCGGCGGAATAATCTGACCCAATGTCCCGGAAGCGACGATCACCCCACTGGCCAATTCCTGGTTGTAACCGTAGCGCAGCATTGTTGGCAGGGAAATTAAGCCCATGGCAATCACCGTTGCCGCCACAACCCCTGTAGTTGCTGCCAGTAGAGCCCCGACCAGGATTACTGCGATTGCTAATCCCCCCCGTAGACGACCGAAGAGGATTCCCATGGTTTCCAGCAGATCTTCAGCGATTCCTGATTTCTCCAGCATTGAACCCAGGAAAATGAAGTAGGGAATCGCCAACAGCGTGAAATTTTTCATGCTGCCAAAGATCTGTTGCGGCATGGCCGACCAGAGAATAGGGTCAAACACTCCCAAAGCTGTCCCGATCAAGGTAAAAATCAGCGCAACACCACCCAGGGAGAAGGCCACTGGATAGCCCAGGGACAAGCACACCAATGTCCCCAGGAACATAACAAGACTTAACCACTCAGCGTTCATCGGCAGGATTTTGAGGTTGTAGAATTCCACGGGCGATCGCCAGATTTTTGATCGCTTCGGAAATCCCTTGAATTATTAGTAGAACAAAACTCACGATGATCAATGTTTTGATCGGATATCGCGGTAAACCGCCTGGGTCTGGTGATGTTTCCAAGACCTGCCAGGAATTGAGTACACTCTGCCAGGAGTAGAAAATCACCATCGCACAGAATGGGATCAGAAAGAGCAGCGTACCAATCAGGTCAAGCATTGCTCTTTTTCTAGGGTTTAAGCGGCTCTGGATCACGTCCACTCGAACGTGTTGGTTGTATTTCAGGGTGTAAGCAGCTCCCAGGAGAAAAATGATATCAAATAGATACCATTGGGCTTCAATCAGAGCGTTGGAACTCAGGTTTTGACCCAGGGAGCGACCCAGATAACGACCCACCACATTCCAGGCTCCCACCGCTACCATGACCAGAGCTAGCCAGGCAACACAACGACCCAACACTTCATTCCAACGGTCGATCCAGCGAGAGAGGCGAAGTAAATGATTCACAGATGTCCTCAACGTTACAGCGAGATTCTGATGATTGCTCGTCCGTAATCATGGTAAGTTGAAATTCCAGACTGGAGTCAACTTATGAGCGTTACAGGATGAGCGTTACAGGTAATCAGACAGACGACAAAACAATTGTTCGAGAGTACTTTAACTCTACAGGATTTGATCGCTGGAGCCGCATCTATGGCACAGGCGATGATGTCAGCAAAGTGCAGCGTGATATTCGCCAGGGCCATCAACAGACCGTTGATAAAGTGCTGACCTGGTTGCAAGCAGATGGCAATCTATCTGACCTTTCCATCTGTGATGCCGGATGCGGCGTTGGTAGTCTGAGTATTCCCTTAGCTACAGCGGGAGCCAGGGTTTTTGCCAGCGACATTTCTGAAAAGATGGTGGTCGAAGCCCAGAGCCGAGCGCAGCAGGAACTAACAAATACGGATAATATCAGCTTCACAACTCAGGATTTAGAGCATTTAGCAGGGCGCTACCACACCGTTATCTGCCTGGATGTGCTGATTCACTACCCCCAGGACAAACTAGAAGACATGGTGGGTCACCTGGCAACCCTAGCTGAAAACCGATTGATTCTAAGTTTCGCTCCGAAAACCTTTTTTCTAACGATATTGAAACGAATTGGAGAATTTTTCCCTGGGCCGAGCAAAGCCACTCGTGCCTATCAACATCGTGAGATTGATGTCGTTCAAGCGCTAGAAAAGCATGGTTTCTCAGTTGGGCGCTCCAGCATGACCAGTACTCGATTCTACTTCTCAAGGTTAGTCGAAGCCGTTCGCTGATAACTGTCCAAAATGTTGGCCATGGATGATCGGCGGATGATCGATACCTATTAGCTGACTACTGATAGCTGATACCTAAAGCGCTATTCTTAAGTTGCATTGCAATAAACCTGAGTGGTTATGCCATTGGTGAAGCTGGTTGCTGCGAGTTTACTGATCCCGATCGGGATTGGGTTTTTGCTGACAGCGGCAACTGAATTAGTGAATTCCGATGAGACCAGGGACATCTCCTGGGTCGTAGTAATCGGAGACTTACTTCTAGGCACTCCTGCTGTGGCTGGTGGTGTACTCCTGGGTATGAAAGGACTACAGAATTTAGTATACTAATCAGGACTTGAATCCAGGAGTTGACGGGAACGGCGGTTGGAAAGTGTCTTTCTCTATCTCGTGCAACAATATCATCGACCCATCGCCCTGACTCACTTCGTTCACTACACCCAGGTCAATCCCCAAGTTGCTCAGCAATTTCTAGATCGCAAAGCCCTGGAACACGAAATTAGAATTGAACGCCAAGCCAACGGAGAAGTCCTGTACTGGTTCTAAGTGATTTTTGTAAAAGTTTTCCCAAGTAAGGAGGATGGATTGCCGGATTTCCGCCTACAGGGGAATGACGATGCAAACAACAGACATCGAGATCAGTAGAATACCGCACTCTCCCAGCAAAACCAATGACCAATAACCAATGACCAATGACAAGATTAATTTGGCAAATAGACCTTTACCGACGTCCTCTCCGAAATAGCGCTGGACAAGATCTGTGGGAGTTATTGATCTGTGATGCAGATCGCGCTTTGGAATGGATTGCGTTTTGTCCGCAATCGGAGGTTAGTAGCGATTGGTTAGTCGCGCAAATTCAGCAGGCAATTCAAACCCAATCTCAGGCTCCGGATGTAATTTGGGTGTTTCGACCGCAAACCTTGAGCCTGGTTCAAACAGCGGGTCAAGCCTTGAATCTCACAGTTCAGCCCTGTCGCCGAACCCTGGCCCTGAAGCAATGGCTTCAGGAACGGAGGCGGGTTTATCCCCAGATGGACAGCTATACAGGTGAAATTTTTGATCCAATTGCTCTGGACAGTCCACCGCCTGTGCCTTTACCTGAAAATCTATGGGGCGACCAGTGGCAGTTTGCCGCATTGTCTGCTGGAGAATTGGTCGAGGCGTTTACAGATCGCCCGATGCCGTTTTTGGTCATGCCAGAGGATCTACTGCCCTTGAATCGTGGGGTAGCATCAACCGCGATCATTCCAGGAATTATTATCAATGGCGGTCGGCAATCCCTACGACTCGCCCAATGGTTGCAGGAAGTTCAACCCGCTGCATTGAACTATATTGCGGGGGAGCCAGATGGATTAATTTTAGAGGCGGGACTGGCGGATCGCTGGGTTTTGGTCACCTTTGAAGATGCGGAAATGGCTGCCGCCGCCCAAACCTATAAACAGCGCAAATCTACTGTGGGGGGTCTGCATTTTCTCCTGGTTCAGCCCGACGATTCTGGCATGACTTATAGTGGGTTTTGGCTACTCAATTCCCTGTAACGAAACAACCAAACAGAGTAACAGTGCCTCTGTCCATTCCACGACTGCGCCATAGGTATCTCCAGTATGTCCGCCAAGTCGGGCATTGAACCAAGCACCAGACAGAATTGCAATCGCTATTCCCCCCAGAGCCATGCCAATCGCCATCAACCATTGGGTAGGATTGAGCACAACCTGTAGACCGCTAAGACCAAGCAGGAGAAGTGCTCCTGGCAACAAATCCCAAGCAGAGTAAACCGAATCTTTGTGAAATGCGCCCTTCCCCTGGGCCTTTAGATAGGGATAGCGGGCGATCGCCACCAACTGTCCCCAACGTCCCCAGCCTGCAACGGCGATCAAAACCAACCAACGGCTTGTTTCTAAATCCGTCAAAGCTGCTGTTTTTAGCAAAAGAATTGCCACAGCAGCCATTGCTCCGAAGGCTCCGGTGACGCTATCGGACATCACCTCCAGTCGTCTGTGGGGATCGGTAACGGCAAGACCGTCAGCAGTATCCATGGCCCCATCCAGGTGAAGTCCCCCTGTAATACCAATGCCACCGATTACGACCAGCGCAGAACGGGTTAGGGTAGGGCATCCCAGCAATTGCAAGCTCAAATCCATCAGACCGAGTAATCCGCCGATGATGAAACCAATAAGAGGAGCTAAACGAGCGATCCCTCTAAACTCCAGTGTCCAGGTAGTGGGGACGGGCAAACAGGTATAGAACGCGATTGCAGCAGCGATCGCACTCCCTTGTTGTTGTAGAAATCGTTGCAACGAATGGCTCATGCTCAATAGCTTACAGCGACTCTCAACCCAGTTGAATGGGAAGTCGAGGATTATGAAATTTCGAGGGGATTATTGTCCCATGATTACACCTTAGCGTCGAGATTTTAGATACGGTAGGAGGGGTTTACCCATGTTCAAGAAGCTTGACGTAAAAAAACAATGTAGCAATTGTTATTAAATGACCGCAGGAAGCATTCGCTGAAGAATACATTAAAATCTCTACCCATCGTAACTTGCTCACTTTATTACACCCATCACGGAGAACAACCTAGTACAAAAAAATACTTGATGAGATGGGGTTTCCCGATTCCGCCGAGGTTCTAAGCACTTGTTCACTGTCACACTTCTTTCAGAATTCGTATACACTAGGGGTAACAACAGTCCCAACCAATGCCAGTGTTTCGAGGCATCGACCGGATTTTGTCAGTGTTTTAATCGGGTTTCAGTTAGGCTAGAGGTTTTCGGTTCCATGAGTTACGACCAACTAGACTATTGTGCATCTGCCCCGTGTATCGTTGACACGGGCGTCGTGGTTAATAAGCAGGATATGCAGAAATTACTCGCTGATTTGAGTCGAGTTCATTATTTGCACATTCAAGATGGACAGGTTTATGGTGAGGGTGAGGGGTACATCCTAGAGGTTTTTAATCATCCTCATCAGGCAACCCTGGTTGCAAACTCTACACTTTATTTGAATGTTAGTAGCTTTGACTATCTTGAACTCAATGTTTCCCCTGAGCGGGAAACCTGTTTCGACCTGGTTCAGGAAGGAAGGCTATTGAGGCTTGTTCCTTTGTCTAATCCCTTGCAGGAGCAACTAGCTCGTAATTTGAATGCAGCGGCATTGGATGCGATGATGGATCAAGTTCTGTCGGGCAGTTGGGAAGCGCAACTGGACGACGATTGCTCTCTCTAGAATGCCCCAAAACTTTTCGTTTCAAGTTCAAGCTCGCTGCCAACAGACCCAGGCCCGTGCTGGTTTATTTTCTACCCCCCATGGCGATGTGGAAACGCCCCGTTTCATGCCAGTGGGGACATTGGCCAATGTTAAAACCGTAACACCAGCCCAGTTATCAGACGCTGGGGCACAGATGATTCTGGCCAACACTTACCATCTGCATCTCCAGCCCGGAGAACGAATCGTTGCAGCGGCAGGTGGATTACATCGATTTATGGCCTGGGACGGGCCAATCTTGACGGACTCTGGTGGATTTCAAGTTTTTAGCTTAAGCGAGATCCGAACCATTAGCGAGAATGGAGTTGAGTTTCGATCTCCCCACGACGGTCGGATGATCAACCTGACACCCGAACGGTCAATCCAAATTCAGAATGAACTTGGGGCCGATGTGATCATGGCCTTTGATGAATGTCCTCCCTACCCTGCCAGTCGAGAGCACGTTTGGAAGGCAACTGAGCGGACTTATCGCTGGCTAGAACGCTGTATTCAGGCCCATCAACGTCCTGACCAGGCCCTATTTGGGATTATTCAGGGTGGGGTTTATCCCGATTTGCGAGAGGCCGCAGCGCAGCAGTTGACTCCGCTTGACCTGCCGGGTTACGCGATTGGGGGTGTGAGCGTTGGGGAACCCGTAGAACTGATTGAAAAAATTGTTCAGGTGACGACTCCCTGGCTACCGGAGTCAAAACCCCGTTACCTGATGGGGGTCGGAACCCATCGAGAAATTGCCCAGGCCATTGCTGCTGGGGTTGATCTGTTTGACTGTGTAATTCCTACCCGATTTGCCCGCCATGGAACAGTTCTAATCCGGGGTAAGCGCTGGAATCTCAAAAATGCTCAGTTCCGCGAAGATTTTCAACCGTTGGATACAGAGTGTCCCTGCTACACCTGCCGAAATTTTAGTCGCGCCTATCTTTCTCACTTGGTTAGGGCCAAGGAAATCCTCGCCTACACGCTGATTGCGATTCACAATCTCACCGAACTGATCCGGTTTACCCAGCGAATTCGGGCTGCAATTTTCAATCAATCCTTCGAAGAAGAATTTGCCGAGTGGTAGGCTCCAGCACCATCCAATGAAGCCGAATCGGTTACAGCGGAATCCTTTGAGGGTTAAGTTGATTTCTGATAAGGGTGATACGGATCACCGATTGGTTTCGTAAACCGCATTAGCAATCAAAAGTGATTGCTAAGAATGGGGTGGAGGGGGACAAAGCCCCTACTTGGAGACGAAGTCCCCAAACCCCTCCATAGCTTTCCTCATAACTGATCAGGACTTACGCATTGACAAGAGAGCCATAATGTGGGTTGAAGGTATAAGTCCTTTGTAATTTCTCAAAAAAGCTTGCGAATCCTCAGTAAACCCTCAACCGCCAACTGCGATATCAATCTCTATGTTCGGTATCTAC